>DAOTVC010000128.1:0-16706 GCA_034437215.1 Anaerolineae bacterium
AAGATCCCCAGCATCAACACCGCTCCCAGAAAGAGGCCAAAGAGGAGATCGAGCCACCACTTCATTCCCAGGTGAAAGCCGTAGTCGGCCAAGGGGCGCCGGTCCAGGAAGGCAGCAGCCAAGGGGAGAGCCATCGCAAGAACGACCAGGGAGATCACGGCATTGAGCGCGAAGAGGTAAGGACTCTGCGCTGTGATCTGTGCGGGATCGAGGTTCTGCAGGTTTGAGATGTCCCCCCGCCCGACCATCATCAACAGCGTGAAGACCAGAGAGCCCACGCAGGAGAGCGCCAGCATGCCCACGATGTACAAGATCAAAAAGATCACGATGCGCCAGAAGGCGCGCAGACGTCCCTCTTCCGAATTCCAGAACCAGGATTTCACCTCACCCTCCTAACAAAACCGGGCAGGCGCGGGCAGAGCACCCGCACTTATCCGGTCCTAACGATGATTACTTGAGATTACCTTTCGACCACCCGAATGGCTCCGATTGCCAGATCGACGTCCAGATCCACGCGCGCATCGGCGCGGCGGTAGTTGGGTGAGACGTAGTCCCCATTCTCGCGCCCGTAACCCTCGGGCACCTCGGTGGTGCCCAGCCCGACACCACCATCCAGACGCAGCCCGACGTCCTCAGGCACGATGAGAATGATCTCACCGATGGCGCCGTCGATCCTCCCGGTGAAACGCCCCTCTCGGGGCAGCTCCACCGTGACCTTTCCCACAGCCATCTCGACGTCCAGGTCGTCCACCTCCAGCCCGGTCAGATCCAGATAGGTCTCTCCCACCCCGGAGTCCACCTCGAGAAAGATGGGGATAGCCCCATTGAGAGCCAGATCCCAGGTCCAGGCCTCATCTCCCCACCCCACCCGCGGGAAGAACCAGAAGCCCTCGCTGCGCAATTCATATCGGATCTCATCCGGGCCCACAGCCAGCTCGGGATCCAACCGCTCGCCGCTCTGCAGACGCACCGTGCCCGCCAGCAGCAGATCGTCCTCCAGCGCCTCGACGTGCAGACCGGCAGCGGCGGGAGCCAGCAAGATCTCGGCCCGGGCTGCATCTTCCAGCTCCTGGGTGATCTCCACCACCGCGCGGTCGTCAAAGGCGTCGGTGCTTTCTACGGCAAACCAGACGCCCAGCCCGATGACCGCCGCGATGAGTACGAGCGCCAACAGCGATCCCATCGTCGAACGGCGCCCGATGAGCAGGTCGATGCCGGCGGCAATGAGCAACACAGGCCACATGCGCAAGAGCACGGCCCAGACGTTCCAGTCCAGGACACCCAGGTTGTTGAGGAGCAGGACAAGTCCCAGGGTCACCAGAACCACGGGACCCACGAGTCCTCCTCGACGACGTTCACGCTCAGCCATCACTTACCTCCTTGCACTGCACGCAGCAGGATGACCACGCCACCTACGACCAGCAGGGCAGGCCAGAGGATGTCGAAGTCAAACCACCATAACCAGGGGATATCGAGACTCTCGATGAGAAAGATGACGCCCGCAATGACCAGTGCCGCCCCGACGATGACCCCGGTGTTGCGATCGGAGAAGCGCGCCCGGCGGGGGGCCTCCGCTTCCACGACCTCCGTCGCGCCGGCAGCTTCTGCCGAGGGCATGGTCAACCAGAGAATGACGTAGAGCAGGACGCCGATGCCGTCGGCGAAGGCCAAAAGCACGAAGAAGAGCCGCACGATGGTGGAATCAAGGCCCAGGTAGCGGGCCAGACCTCCAGCCACACCGGCGATCATGGAGTCCCGACGACTGCGATAGAGTTGTGTACGCATCAATAACTCCTCCTTCTGGAATATCGGCAAAACCTCCGGCTGCCGGTACCTAATACGAGAAGTAAGAGTATAAGTTGCACTCAACGCGCCATCAGAGCCCGCAGGATCAACAGGAGACCTCCCAACAGGAAGATGAGGGGCCAGATGTAGATCAACAGCGCTGCTGCGGTAGCAATGATGAAGAAGCCGATGATGAAGAGAATACCGGCCGGGATCAGCGCCCACTTGGGCCGCCCACCGGGACTGGGCAGCAGGAAGACCAAGAGAAAGGTCAGGGCCAACCCCACCATGAAGATGCCCCCGATGGTCTCACCTCCCACACTCTCGGAGAGTCCGATGATCAGAGCGATGGTAAAGAGCACCCCACCCGGAATGATCGCCCACCACTCATCGCCCCGGGAGTAGATGTAGATGAACCAAAAGGCCAAGCTGATGAAGGCCATGAAGAAAGCCGGCCCCCAGGTGTCCGCCACAGCCGGCACCAGTTCGTTGAGCCCCAGCAGGGCCGCCAACCCCAGAAGGGTCAGACCCGGAATGATGGGCCACCAGTGCTCGCGGTTGAGGAAAAAGACGACGAGGAAAGCCAGACCTCCGGTGAGGAAGAGCGTCATCCAGAGGAGGAGCTGGTTGACGGCGATAACATTCAGGCTCATGAGTAGGAAGATAATGCCTGCGACGAGAAGCACGATACCCAGCAAGATGCTCGACTTACGATCTTCCATAGGACTACTCCTTGGGTATAACAGAGATACTACTAGGAGTATATAATAAATTCTGCAGAACGAAAGAGGGGAGGTTCAGTCATCCAGGCAGTGGCGGGAGGCAGGACAGCCGCGGCAGCGCTCTCTGTACTGAGAGCAGCGCAGGCAGTCCGTTTTGCAGGGCGTCTTCTCCGCATCGGGGGTCACTTCTCCCCGCGACCAGGCGCTCGTCGCCTCCGCGCTCTGTGGGAAGTAGACCTCGAGCTGCTCCATCCCCAGAAGGTCGGGCTGCTCGCCGATCTCGATCCACCAACGTTTCTCGGGCGGCATGACAAAGAGACCGATCACCGTGCAGCCCGTCGCCTCGTAGAGCGCCACGTAGGGGCAGTGACGGGACTCCGAGGCAAAGCGTACAGCTCTCTCGGGCGTTTCGGCGCGCCCCACCAGCAACGCATAGAGCACCTTATCTTTCATCGCTCGCCTCGCTAACCGATCTAATTTAGGTAGGGCCACACGAAAGGAAGCAGTCACCAAGGCTATGATACGTCAAGAGAAATTTGCTCCAGAGCCGATACAGCAATGGCAACCTTCTCGTAGCAACGCGCCAACGTCTCCAAGAGACGCTCAGGCGGTTCCCCCTTGCTCACGAAGGCGTTAACGCCCGCAGCCAGCGCCTTTGGCCTCGCTTCGGGGCGACCGCTCAGAGCCACCACCATGGCATCGGGGTGTGCCTTTCGGATGTCCCGTAGGGCCAGAGCGCTCTGCCTGCCGGTAAGCTCCCAATCCAACAAGACCAGATCCGGGTGCTGGCGAGCCACCAACTCCAGCACTCCCAGTATGTCCCCCGCCTCTCCGACGATATTCACGTACGGCTCCTGCCCCAAGATCAACCGTACGGCAGAGCGCACCTCAGGCTGGTCATCGGCAATCAAAATTCGCATCGGCTCCATGAACTCCCTTCCCGTCCAACCCTATGCCGGGATATCCTTAGCACAGTAAACTCACTCTTTTAAAGATAACACAAGGTCTCTCCGGGGACACCCTGCACCCGGAGAGACCTTGACTGCACTATTCGCCTGTTCCAAACCCGGTCAACTAACCAGGGAACGCTCAGTGGGTGAACTTGAAAGATGCAAGGAGCGGTTCCAACTGTGCAGCGACCTCCTCCCGTCCCTCGATCCGCTCGGGCCAGCCCCTGAAGTAGTCGGAGAAGAGAACGTAGAGGTCGTCGGGGCCCACGAAGGTGTACTGCAGCGCGTAACGCTCCCCGTAGTCGTAACGCTCCTGGATTAGAGTGCCGCCGTTGACCGCGCGCTCCTCGACCACGTCACCGGGCATGTGATCCTGACGGTAGGCGCTCTCGGAGGTGTAGACCGCGAGGCTCACGGGGTAGAAGTCTTCGTCCCAACCCTCGGGTCGCAGGTGGATCAGGCGTTCCATGGCGCCGGCGGGGGGCAGGTTGGGATCATGAATGTCGGGCTCCTCGAAGCCCCAGCCCGCCGGCATCTCAAAGCGATAACCGAAGGTGTCGTCCGCGAAGAGATCGATACTCCCAGTCACGGTTTCAGGCCCCTCGACCGCCCCAATCTCCCGACCGGCAGGGACGGGCAGGGTGGCTGCATCGGAGGGCGCTCCGCATCCCACCAACAGCAGTGCCAAGAGAACCAACACCAGTCCCATCAACAACTTGCCTTTCATCTCCCTGACTCCTTTCTGAATGGAAATTAATACCGCTGACCGATAGTGCGCTGACATCTGACCCTCCTCGTGTTCTGTGCGGTGAATTCCGCCTTATGACGCACCCGGCGCGCAAAGCGTTCCGCACAGCAACAGGTCATCGAGAGAGAATTTTCCCTAACCCAGGGATGAGGATCGGACCTGGTCTGGAGTCGAGGTGAGGCCGAGCGAGGTAACAAAAACCCCGAGGCCGATCAGGGGCCTCGGAGTTCAGAAGAGCGCACGCCGGGAAGGACTACAAGTCCAAGCCCTCGACCAATCCTTCACGGAGAGCCAGGGAGACGGCTTCCGTCCGGCTGCTCACCCCCAACTTGGAGAGAACGTTGCTGACGTGGAACTTCACCGTGGAGCGACTGACCACCAGGCGCTCGGCGATCTCGGGATTGCTCAGCCCCTCGACCATGAGCTCCAGCACCTCCTGCTCGCGCTCCGTCAGGTCGAAGCCCGGACGGGCGGGTTTGGTGGTGGCGGTGATGAGCGCCCGGGCTGCCTCGGGGGCCAGGGTGGGTTTGCCATCGTGCGCGGCGCGGATGGCATTCGCCAGCTCGTCGGCCGAGACGTTCTTCAGCAAGTAGCCGATGGCGCCGGCCTGGAGAGCGCCCTGCACGAGATCGTCCTCCTTGAAGCTGGTGAGGGCGATCACCTGGATCTCAGGGAAGCGCTCCCGAATGGCCTTGGTCGCCTCGGCACCGTCCATGCCCGTCATCACCAGGTCCATGAGCACCACGTCCGGATGAAAGCGCGCGCAGAGATCGAGGGCTTCCAACCCGCTCTTCGCCTCCCCGATGAGCTCGAGATCGTCAAAGGCGAAGAGAAAGGCCCCCAGGCCACTTCGCACCACAGCATGATCATCGACAATGATAACCCGAATCGGTTCGCTACTGTTCATCAAACAATCTCCTTTTGTAGATCCAGGGGCCAGACGACGGCAACCTCCGTCCCCTCTCCGGTTTCACTGACAATGTTCAACCGGGCCCCTACGTTCTCGGCCCGCTCGTTCATGATGCTCACGCCCAGATGGTCGGGCGGGATCGCAGCGGGGTCGAAACCCTGCCCGTCGTCCCGAATAGCGAGGCGTACACCCCGCCCATCGCCGTCAGCCTCGTAGGCGATCGAGACCTGACTCGCGCCGGCGTGCTTGACGACATTGTTCAGCGCCTCTTGAGCGATGCGATAGAAGGCCACCTTGACCTCGGCAGGCAGAGGAGCGTCCCCGCCTGAGACCTGCAGATCAACGGGCAGACGGGCTCGCCCCGTGATCGCCTCGGCGAGCTGGCGCAGGAGCTCTCCCATCTCCGCCTCGACCAGGGTTGCCGGACGCAGCTCCAAAAGGAGGGTGCGCATCTCGGCGAGAGCGCCGCGCGTCAACTCCCGCAGCTCCTGCAGCCGCCGGTGTCCCTCCTCAGGGTTACGCTCCCAGAGCACCGGCAGAACCTCGGCGATGAGGCTGGCGGAGAAGAGCGTCTGGGTGACGGCGTCGTGCAGATCCCGCGCCAGGCGGTTGCGCTCGGCGGCGACCGCCATCTGCTCGGCGTTCGCCCGCAGTCGCGCATTCTCGATAGCCAGAGCGACCTGCCCCCCCAGGGCCATCCCCAGACCGATGTCCTCCTCCGAAAACTCGCGCGGCTCGAGGTAGTAGAGCACCAGAGCCCCGTAGAGTTCGTCCTTGATGATCAGGGGAACGGCGAGATAGGCTCGATAGTGCGTCCGGATGATCGTCTTCCATTCAATGAGCCGGGGATCGAGAGCTTCGAGCCCCTCAGCCAGATCGGTACTGACCTCCGGATCGATCTTCGCCATGGCGACGGGCTGGCGCTGCAGAATGGTCTGGTTGACCCGCTCACCGATGCTGGGAAGTGCCCCCAGTTCCAGAAGGGCAGGTGGCGCACCGCTGGCGGCTTCCACAGCGATGGTCTCCTCCTCCATATCGGCTCTGTAGATGACCCCCGCGCTCGCTCCCAGCAGCTGGCTCGCCTGGTAGACGATATAGTCCAACTCCTGTTCGAAGGAGCGATTGGCGTTGAGAAAGGTCAGGATATCCCTTAGGCCTTCGGCGACCCGGCGACGGCGCTCCGCCTCCGCGCGCCGTTCCTGCTCCTCGGCGTAGAGTCGTGCGTTCTCAAGACCGATGACGGCGCTGGAGGCCAACATGGTCAGGACGCGGACGTCGTTCTGGCCCAGGCGGTGAGGCTCGGGGTCGCTGACGGCGATGACCCCCAGCGGGCCCGACGGGGTCATGAGGGGCACGCTGACCTGAGAGCGAAAGCGGGACCGCTGTGCGACCTCGACCCGCTCGTCGTTCCTCATGTCGGTGATCAGCAGGGGCTCTGCGTCGAGCATGTGCTGCCCGCTGAGGGAGTCGTACACCGGCAAGGACTCCCCGATAAGATTGGAGGGCTCCTCGCCGGCAACGAAGGAGACGACGAGCCGTTCGCGCTTCTTGTCGAGCAAGAGCACCACCGAGCGCTGCACGCCCGTCAGACGTAGGGCCTCCTCGGCGATCATCTGCAGCACGGCGTCGAGGTCCAGATCGCTGGTGATAGCCTGCTGTACCGAGATGAGGGTGGCAAGCTCGTCGGTACGTTCGGTGATGCGCTGCTCCAGGTTCTGTTGGGCCAACACCCGCTCCGTGATGTCGGTGGTGGCCCCAATCCAACGCTGGGCCTCTCCACTCTCACTGCGCAGCACCCGCCCGCGGTCCTTCCAGTAGAGAATGGTGCCGTCCTTCTGCAAGACCCGGTACTCTTCAAAGTAGGCGCCACCCGACTCCACGTGCCGCTCCACTGCCCGCAGCACCCGATCGCGGTCCTCGGGATGGATAAGACGCTCCCAGGTGACCCTCATCCGGGGTAGCTCTCCGGGCTCGTAACCGAGACGCTCGTCAATATCGCCAAACCACTCCATCTTGTCGGTGACCAGGTCCCACTCGTAGATCAGATCGGTGGCGCTCTCCGCGGCAATACGGAAGCGCTCCTCGGAGCGGCGCAGCGTCTCCTCCGCCTCCTTGCGCTCGATGGCAACCCCCACCAGGTGAGCGGCCGTCTCGATCGTTCGCAGCTCGGCATCGGTAGGCACCCGGGGATAGCGGTAGTACATGGCGAAGGTGCCTGCCACCCGCCCGTCGGCCCGGACGACGGGCTCCGACCAGCAGGCGCGCAGCCCATGCTGCAGCGCCAGGTCACGCAGCCCCTCCCAACGGGGATCGGTGGCGATGTCCTCCACCACCACCCGCTCACCGTGGAAGGAGGCGGTGCCGCAGGAGCCCACCTGAGGCCCGATCCTCAACCCGTCCACGCTTTCTACGTAGTCCGCCGGCAGGCTGACCGAGGCCCCATGACGCAGATGCTGTCCATCCTCATCCAACAACAGAACGAGCCCCAACATCCCCGGCGACTGCTCCTCGATGATGCGCACCAGCGCCGTCAGCGTCTCCTCAAGGGTCCCCCCCGAAGCCAGGAGCTCCAGGAACTGCCGCTGCCCCTGCTCGATGGCCTGAGCGCGCATGTGCTCCAGGGCATTGACGAAGATCTCACCGACGATCTTGAGGAGCTGGATGCTCTCCTGAGCCCAGATCTTGGGCTTGCGCACCGTGTCGAAGCCCAGAAAGCCCATGACCTCACCGCGGTAGAGCATGGGCACGACGAGGAAAGAGCGAATGCCCTGCGCCTCGAACTCCCGCTTCTCAGCCTCTGCCTCCGCCGGGAGCTCCGAGACGTCCGGTACGTGCAGCACCTCACCCTTCAGGATCTTGGCGTTGCTCCAGGCCCACGTCTCGATGGGAATCCCCCGAAGCCGCTGCATCTGGGACTCGACGCCGTCAACACACCACTCGTGGGTGTTATCCACGGTCTTGCGATCCCCCGAGAAGAGAAAGACGTAGCTGCGATCCACACCGGCAAACACACCGATGCTCTGCAGCGCACTGTTGATCGCCCCATCGGTCTCCTCGAAGTCCATGTTGATGAAGGTGGTAGAAATTGCCGTGATGATATTCTCGAAGGCGAGCCGGGCCTGCAGGCGATCCTGGGCCTCTTTGCGCGCCGTGATGTCGGTATGGGAGCCTACCATGCGGTAGGGTTCGCCGTTAGCGTCCCGTACAAGAACTCCCCGCGCCAGGATCCAGCGGTAGGAGCCGTCCTTGTGCTTCAAGCGGTGTTCCAGCTCAAAGAGGCGCGCCTCCCCTTGCAGGTGCTCCTCCAGAGCCTGGAGGGAGCCCTGCAGATCGTCTGGGTGAACCAGCCGCCGCCACGCCTCGAAGTCCGAGGAGATCTCGTCCTCGCTGTAACCGAGCATCGTCTTCCAGCGGGGGGAGAAGTAGATATGGTCGGTCTGGATGTTCCAGTCCCAGATCCCGTCGTTGGTCCCCCGCATGACCAGTGCGAGACGCTCCTCACGCTCCCGCAACGTGGTAATGGACTCCTCCAACGCCTCGTGGGTCTGCACCCGATCCGTGGCGTCCAGCGTGACGTCCACGACCCCCACGACCTCTCCCTCCTCCATCAGAGGCGTAAAGACGACGTCCCAGTAGGAGACGATGCCCCCGCTCTCCGAGCGGAAGGCGTTGAGCTGCACCGTCTCGCCCGCCAGGACCTTCTCCAGAATGGGCCGCCACCCCTCCGCAGCACCCGGTGTCAACTCATCAAGGGTCACGCCCGGTTGCACCCTATCGACAGACGAGGGGGTATAGTGGGCGATAAACTCCGCCCAGGTAGGATTACACCGCTGCAGCTGCAGCTGGCGATCGAAGACCGCAATGCCCATCGGCATGCGGTCGAAGAGTATCTGTAGGAGCTCGTAGTTAAAGGTCATGCTGCCTCTTTACCTTGTCAAGCAGATCTACCAGGACCCCGAGGTCCTAGAACTGTTTACCGACCTCTATTATACCCCAACTCCGCGGCTCCTCTGTCGGTCCGGTCAGACCGACAACTTCTCCAGCCCCACACGATATGCCCGCCCGTAGAGCGTCGCCGAGATCACGTAGAGGTAGAAGCCGACAGGCGCCAGGACCAGAAAGGCGGCCCAGCAGAGGACGACGGTCATGAAGAGGATCTGCATCACCAGCATCATCGCGAAGTAGCCCACCATCAAAAGCAGATAGGCCAGCAGGAAGCCGCTGAGATTTGCCCGGAAAATGGGCCACCATTCGCGCACGCGGAAGGCGGCGCCGAAGGATCGATGGGCGGCGAGATGGGCAATCGCGGGCGGCGTAATCAGCCCTAAAGGGAGAGAGAAGAGCGCAGCCAACCCAAAGGCTCCTATACCTAGGAGAGAGAGGATTGTGGAGATCATCAACCAGGTTCCCCGAAGTTCCGGAGTGTAAGGATCCAAAAAGAGCCCGACCAGAGGCAGTTGCGCCAACGAGACCGTCAGTGTGCCCACCACGAAGAGCATGATCACAGGTAAAGTGTAGATCATCTGCGCTCCAAACCCCTGCAGGCCATCGGTCAGGAGCGCCTCCCACTCTCCCCAACGCGGAAGGCGTTCCGCCTCACCGGCGATGGACCGGCGCTTGATCTGCAGATAGTAACCTACCAGAACGAACCAGGGAAGAACGGGAATGAAGTAACCCGAGAGCATAACCAAGCTGCCGATAAGAAATGTCTGCTGCCAATCCTCTTCACGGAAAGGGAAGGTCAAAAAGTCGGTCAGATTCTCGATCGCCAATGCCTTGATCATGGAGCACCTCCTACGAAAACAAAGTGAGTAGAGAGAGGGGAGAAGAGATCAGGGACCCCTGGTGGGACCCGTCACCTGTCCCCCCACCTTGACCGTAAACTTAAGTTAGGTCCGTCAAAAAAGCCAAGGTAGTCACAATTATAGCCGGCAATGAGCGTACCACAATCAAAAAACCGGTTGTCCCCTGGGACAACCGGTTTCAACAATCGCACCTTCTCAGCCGGAGAGCAGCCTCTCCGCCTCTTCAGGGGTCATGGCGGCGCGCTCCTCCACCTTGCCGATCAGGGTCTTCGCCAGCTCCTTGTCACCCATCACGATGGCCCCCACGAGCTTGCCCTCCCGCAGCACCGCCTTGCGGTAGACGAAGGTGTCGGGATCGGCGAAGCGCACCTCGGTGAAGCCCTCCTCGTTATCCCGCACCGTCGCCTTGCCCGCGGAGCTCACGTCGATGTCCACGACCTTCAAGGAGGTGGAGGGGGTGACGGGATCGTAGGTCGCCTCCTCTCCCGCCATGTTCGCCGCCGCGACGCGGGCCTGAGCCTGCGCTACCGGGGCGATGGCCCAACAGACCTTGTGGAAATTGGCGTTGTCACCGGCTGCATAGACGTCGGGAGCGCTGGTCTCCAGGCGCTCATTGACGACCACACCCCGGCTCACCTCCAGTCCGGCATCCTCAGCGAGCCGGGTATTGGGACGCACACCCGCTGCAACGATGACCATCTGCGCCTCGAGCGTCTCCCCATCGGAGAGGAGCAGGCCCTCGACCTCCCCCTCTCCCAGGATGGACTTGCCACTGCTGCCCGTGCGCACCTCGTACCCCTGCTCGTTGGCGAAGCGTTTCAGAATCTCGCCCCCCATCTCGTCGAGCTGCGTGGGCATCAGCCAGGGGAAGAGCTCCACGATGGCAACCTCCAGCCCCATCCCCTGCATTCCCCGTGCCGACTCGAGGCCCAGGAGCCCTCCGCCGATGACCACCGCCCGCTTGCGATGTTCCGCGTACTCCTTGATGGAGACGGCGTCCTCGAGCGTGCGCAGCGTGAAGACCCCTTCCTTCTCGACGCCCTCGAGGGGAGGGATGAAGGGATGGCTACCGGTCGCGACCAGGAGCTTGTCGTAGCTCACCGTCCGGCCCTCCTCCAGAAGAATCACTCTGTCATTCGGTCTGATCGCGGCAACGGGCGCCTCCAGGTGCATCTCAATGCCCCGCTCAGCATACCACGCCACGGGCCGGCGTACGACCTTCTCGAGGGAGACGAGGCCTGCCAGGTAGTTGGTCACCTGAGGACGGTAGTAGTAGGAGTAGGGTTCGTCGGTATAGAGGTGGATCGCGGCCCCGGCATCCGCCCGGCGTGAGAGATCCAGGGCCGCCGTCATCCCTGCCACCCCACTTCCGATGATGACAAACTTCATCTGCTCTTCCTTTCCACGCGACGCACGAGGGTTGTAGGACTCTGCTGCATATTCTACAACGCGTATCTCCAAAAAGCGAGTTCGATGATAGAAGCACAAGCCTCCCTGGTAGTGACCAGGGAGGCTGAAATAAGAGCGTGTATAGCCGAGGAGGTCTACGGCTCCAGGAGGACGATCCACCCCCCCTCGAGGCGCACCTTGCCCTCCCGGCGGAGGCACACCAGGGCGCGATTCACGCTCTCCCGGCTCGTCCCCACGAGCGCGGCGAGCTCCCGCTGGGTCAGGGGGAGCATAATCTGCGTCCCCCCCTCGACGGCCCTTCCCGAGCGCTCCGCCAACCGTTGCAGCTGCAGCATCAGGCGCTCGGCGACCGTCAGGGAGACGAGATTCTCCGCGGCCTCGGTTGTCATGCGCAATCGCGCACTCAAAGAGCGGAGCAGACGCAAAGCGAGCGTTGGCGAATGAAGGAGGCAGCGCAGGAAGGTCTCCCGATGGAGCTCGAGCACCTTCACCTCCCCCAGCGCTTCGATGTTGGCCGAACGCGGTTCATCCTCAAAGAGCGCCATCTCCCCGAAGATCTCCCCCGGCCCCATGATCCGCATGGACAGCTCTCGCCCATCCTCCCCCACCAGGAAGATACGCACGCGTCCCTCTGTGATAATGTAGCAGGTCGTGCCCGGGTCCCCCTGGTAAAAAAGCAGCTCCCCGGCCTCGAAACTGCGTTCACAGGACTCGGATGCCAGGAAGCTCAGGAGGTCCTCGTCCAGGTCACCAAAGAGAGGAATGGTCCGTAGAAACTTTACGCGCTCCAGAGCATCCATCGTCACGGCCCTGGGACCTGTGGTCCATCGCAGAAGTATTTTTTCATCGTGTTGCAATTCTAATCCTGACTTGCCCATATCACAACCTCCTAGTAGAGCGTGACGATCAAGCGCAGACCCACACCGACCATGATGGCCAACACCACACTGAGCAGGGTCTCCGCCCAGTGAATGGTGAGCCGCGCTGCAAGGAGCACACCATCCTGCCGGACCTCCTGGAGCTGAATACGTCGGGGCAGGAGCACCAGAGGCACGAGGTAGGGCAACCCGAGGAAGACAAAACTGGCGATGAGCACCCGCTCCAACATGGGTTCGTACTTCTCTCCTGTCCCCAAGTCCGGTACCACCGTCCCCCAGAGTCCGCGGACGATGAAGCGCAGGAGCACCCAGGCAGGCTGCATCAGCAGGAGGTAAGCCAGGAGCACGAGGAGCACCTCCCAGGAGATGGGCAGTAGCCCTGCGATACGATAGGGGCCTCCGGACGTCGCACCGCTATAGATCACGACGCTGGCGATGATCGTGAGGTGGAGCAGCTGATCGGCCAGGTACCAGAGAAGCGCCGCCCGGGCACCTCGCGGATGCAGAAGGCGCGTCCTCACGACATCGATGAAGATGTGAGTGATCCCGATCAACAGAGCGTAGGGCCACCAGGAGGGCTTGATAAGCAACGCCAGCCCCACGTGGGTAGCAGCGACGATGCTCCCGTGGGCGACGACGCCCCACAGAGAACGTGCCTTCCAACGGGCCAGAGCGTTGAACTGCAGTTGGTAGTCTCCCAAAACGTGAGCCACTATCATCGGTAGTAACATCGCGCACCTCCTTCTATCAGTTTCGCCTTTAGCATATCCTACAAGCGCTTCTCTCTCAATGACCTACGTCACACCCCCCTCTATCCGTTGTTGTATTCGGCGGAGAGTCGGGTATAGTGAGGCCATGACCTTGTCGAGACCCATGGTGCGCAGTGCGCTGCTCCTCGGAGTGATGCTGGTTACGGTGTTGGTGGCGTGTACGCCCTCCACGCCGGAGGCGCTCCTACCTACAATGACGCCCGGGGAGAGCAGCGTCTTTCCTACCCTCACCCCCTCTCCTACCCGAGGATTCACAGAAGCGTCCGGCGAGACGGGCGCGGAGAGCCCGCCCACACCTACCGTGCCCGTCGCAGAAGTTTCGACAGAGGCAGGGGAAACAGAAGGTGAAGGGCCGGAAGCGAGCACGAGCCACACCGTCCAGTCCGGAGAGACACTGCTGGGGCTCGCCCTGCAGTACGAGGTCCCCATGGCGGCCCTCCAGCTGGCCAATGACCTGGGGTCTTCCTCGAACCTCTGGGCCGACCAGACCCTGACCGTCCCTCCCGCCGCAGCGTGGACGGGAGCCTCCCCCTTCTGGATCGTCTACGAGATTCAGGAGGGGGACACCCTCACGGACATCACTGAGCGGTACGGGTTGGACTTCATGGGGCTCGTCGCCGTCAACGAGCTGACGGATGCCGACACTCTGAGCGTGGGCCAACCCCTTATCCTGCCGTTGGATGCTCCGGCCGAGGTCGTCCTGGCGAGCGCCGCCGAGCCCGTCGCCGCAGCGCCGCCCCCTGAGCCTGCAACCGCCACCCCCCAGCCCGTCGCCGAGGTCGCCGAGGCGACGCCGGAAACACCTGCCACCGCTCCTCCCACCCCCATCCCCCAGATCTCGGCGCCCGCCGAGATCGCCGGTTGGTCCGGTGAAGTCTTCCGGCTCATCAACGAGCAGCGGGCCGCGGCGGGACTGCCCCCCTACACCTGGAACGATACTCTGGCACTGGCGGCGCAACGCCACGGGGAGGACTGCCGGCAGCGGGGCTCCTGCAACCACACCGGCTCGGACGGCTCCACCGTCAAGATCCGCGTGACCCGGGCAGGGTACCCCACCGTCGGTGCAGCGGAGTGCATCGTCTACAGCAGTTCACCTGCGGAAGCCGTGGCCTGGTGGATGGACGAGGTGCCGCCCAACGATTGGCACCGCCGCACCCTTCTGAGCACCTGGGTCACCGAGGTGGGCGTCGCCGTCGTGCCCAACCACCTGGGCAGCTACTACTTCATCGCCGATTTCGGACGTCCCCAGTAGTCGAGTCCCCTTCGCCGCTGCGGCGTCCTTCCCCTTAACCGTCCCGAAACCTTTTAGTAACCCTCCGCTTCACCCTTTTGTGTTAAGATAGTGAGTAAGTCACAATCGATCCCGAGCAGATTCTAAAGCGTGGGTAGATAGACAGGTAGACACCACCACTTATAGGTGGAGCAGCACCACAGAGACGCCAGAGTTAGGGCCCAGTAGGAGCGATACTGTTGGGGGCTCCTCACCGAGAGGGGAACTTTTTCTTCTACCGGTACGTCTTGAATCTGTCAGTGGGCACTTACCTGCTCGGGAGATGAGATAATGATGGTGACTTACGAACTGCGACGTCTAGAAAAGGAATACCGGGAGCGAATCCAGCTCGAGAGCGCCCGCGTCGAGCGGGAGGCCCGGCGAGCACGGATTCTTCAGGGACAGAGTTCGCAGTCGGAGCAGATCTCGTACGTTTTCACCCGCTCACCACGCCTCCCCCCAGGCTGAGCGAGTGACGTAGCGCACCGCCCGTCGATCCTAGATCGGCGGGCGGTGTTGTCTTTCAGGACAGGAGCGGTATCAAAAGCCCGGAGGCGCGCTGCCTCCGGGCTCGTTCTCCGCAAGGCCTACTTCTTCGCCAAGTTAGTGAAGGCGTCCAGTCCCGCAAACTCTCCCCGGTCACCCAGCTCCTGCTCGATGCGCAACAGCTGATTGTATTTGGCGACCCGGTCGGAGCGCGCGGGCGCTCCCGTCTTGATCTGACCGGTATTGAGAGCGACGGCGATATCCGCGATTATCGCATCGGAGGTCTCACCGGAGCGGTGTGAGGTGACGGCGGTCCATCCGTGCTGCTGGGCCATGCGCACGGCGGCGATGGCCTCGGTAAGGGAGCCGATCTGATTGACCTTGACCAACACGGAGTTGGCGGCTTTGAGGTCGATGGCTTTGGCGATTCGCTCGGTGTTGGTGACCAGCAGGTCGTCACCGACGATCTGCAGCCGGTCCCCCAGCCGCTCCATCATCAGCTGGAAGCCCTCCCAGTCGTCCTCGTCCAGCCCATCCTCGATACTGATGATGGGATAGTTGTCCACGAGGGTGGCATAGAAGTCCACCATCTCCTCGCTGGTGAGTACCCGCCCCTCCCGCTCGAGATGATACTTGCCGTCCTTGTAGACCTCGGAAGCGGCAGGGTCCATAGCAACCCAGATGTCCTTGCCGGGTTCGTACCCCGCCTTCTCGATGGCCTCAACGATAACCTGGATGGCCTCCTCGTTGCTCTTGATGCTGGGGGCAAAGCCGCCCTCATCTCCGATGCCGACGTTGTAACCGCGTTCCTTGAGCACGCCCTTGAGCGTATGGTAGGTCTCCGTACCCCACCGCAGGGCTTCGGCGAAGGAGGGGGCGCCGATAGGCATGGCCATGAACTCCTGCAGGTCGGGGCCGTTCTCCGCGTGCTTGCCGCCGTTGAGGATGTTCATCATCGGGACGGGCAGCACGTGGGCGTAGACGCCGCCCAGGTAACGGTAGAGGGGCAGGACGAGATAGTTGGCGGCTGCCTTGGCGACCGCCAGGGAGACACCCAGAATGGCATTCGCACCGAGATTGGACTTGTTCGGCGTCCCGTCGAGGGCGAGCATCATCTCGTCGATGCCCTTCTGATCGATGGCATCCCAGCCGACCAGCTCCGGGGCGATCTTGGTGTTGACGTTCTCGACGGCCTTGAGGACGCCCTTCCCCTTGTAGCGGTCCTTATCCTGGTCGCGGAGCTCCAGCGCTTCGTGCACGCCCGTCGAGGCACCGGAAGGCACGGCAGCCCGGCCCCACGACCCGTCGGTGAGAATGACTTCCACCTCCACGGTCGGATTCCCACGGGAGTCTAGAATTTCCCGCGCGAGAATATCTTGAATGATTGACATGCGTAATCCTCCTTTGACTAAGTGACTCTAAATGGCTGATAGTGATTGGTCGGCAGCTGCCGACTCAGGGTTGAGCGTCAGTTACCCCCGTCACAACTATGATACACCCAAAGACGGGCGAGGGCAAAGATCGTCACTCGGTCTTCCCTTCACGTTAAGCCCTTGTGCTGAGGGTGGGCCCTCAATGGAACAGACACACGGCGACGATCCAGGTCGTCCGCTTCACGCTGCCTATCGTGCGGATCACACCTTTTCCAAGTGGAGAACGCCGTCGACTCCCTGGGCTTCGGCTGGCTCATGGCCTACCTTATCCAGAGCGGATCACCTGTCGCGGCGGCGGCGATGAGCCTCCTCAGCGCGGACGTCTTCACCCCCTGCAGTGCTACATGGCGGTTGCCGGCTCCCGAGTGGGCGCGGGGCTCATGGTGCTGCAACTGGGGCTCATCTACGCCTTGCGCGGTCACGAGCGCCGGACGGCCCTCTCAGCCGGCGTTCTCTCCCTTCTGCTTACCGGATCGATCATGATGATCTCCCTCCCGCTCGGCATGCTGGCCCTCGAGGCAGGATGGCTGGCAGGCGCC
>DAOTVC010000129.1:0-93787 GCA_034437215.1 Anaerolineae bacterium
ATGAAATACCGCACCTTCGGCAAACTTGACTGGCAACCCTCGGCCCTCGGCTTCGGCGCCATGCGCCTGCCGACGACGGGGAACGACAAGAAACAGATCGACGAACAGAAGGCCACGCGCATGCTTCGCTACGCCATCGATCACGGGGTCAACTACGTGGATACGGCCTACCCCTACCACGAAGGCGAGAGCGAGCCCTTCCTGGGGCGAGCACTGCAGGACGGCTACCGGGAGAAGGTCCGCCTGGCGACCAAGATGCCCACCTGGCTCATCAAGCAGGAGGAGGACTACGACCGCTATCTGGACGAGCAGCTGGAGCGCCTGCAGACCGACCGCATCGACTTCTACCTGCTGCACGCCATGAACCAGCAGCGCTGGGAGAACCTCACCTCGCTGCACGTCTTCGATTGGGCGGAGAAGGCCCTCGCCGACGGGCGCATCGGCTACCTGGGCTTCTCCTTCCACGACGAATACGAGGTCTTCGAGAGGATCGTCGACGGCTACGACGGCTGGACGTTCTGTCAAGTCCAGTACAATTTCATGGATGTGGACTATCAGGCAGGAACGAAGGGCGTGCAATACGCCGCCGACCGCGGTCTCGCCGTGGTCATCATGGAGCCCCTACGGGGTGGACAGCTCGCCCTCAAACCGCCCGAGTCGGTGGCGGAGGTCTGGGCGCAGGCGGCGAAGAAACGGACGGCCGTGGAGTGGGCGCTGCAGTGGCTCTGGAATCAGCCGGAGATCTCCGTCGTCCTCAGCGGGATGAGCACCATGCAGCACGTCGTGGACAACGTCAACAGCGCCTCACGCTCCGGCGTGGGGAAGCTCTCCGAGGAAGAGTTGGCCCTCGTCGAGCAGGCCCGGAAGGCCTACCAGGATCTCAGCGCCATCCCCTGCACCGGCTGCGGCTACTGCATGCCCTGCCCCAACGGGGTGGACATCCCCCGCATCTTCCGCACCTACAACAGCGCCATGATGTACGGCGACGTCGAGAGGGCCCGCTGGTCCTACCAGTGGATCGACGAGGCGCAGCGCGCCAACATGTGCGTCGACTGCGGACAGTGCCAGACCCAGTGCCCCCAGGGGATCGAGATCAGCGAGTGGCTGGAGAAGGCCCACGCCCTCCTGGCAAAGGAGGAGGAAGCCGCCGGGTAAGCGTCTGTAAGAAAACCACTTCCCGACGTCGGATACGCGTGTGCCGCAGTGATCCTCTGGCAGTGCTTGAGGCATGCAGACCTCAAACGCGCCCGGAGGAACCCTTTCACCCCGACTCCGGGGAGTGCGGGAAGTTATACTTTTACGAACCCTAAGCGACTAACTCGCAGAGGAGGAACCATGGAGGAACATGCTATCGCCGAGAGGATCACGGAGCTGCTTGCCGCACGGGGGGAGATCCTCGGCACCATCGAGAGCGGGACCGACGGCCGGGTCAGCCACGTCATCTTCGATACATCGCAAGGGCCGCGGGTGCTGGGGAGCAGCGTGATCGTCGAGGCCCCCGAGGAGGTGGTCGAAATCCTCGAACTGCCCTGGCCCCAACTACAGAAGGCGGGCGCCTTCTCCGCCAAGGCAGCCCGGGCGGCGGCCCGGAAAGGGCGGACCCTGTTGGGCGTCCACGTCTGCATTGTCGTCTGGGGTGAGGGGCTCATCGGTGAGGATGACGAAAGGGAGACCGTCTACCTGGCGGTCAACGTCAACGACGAGATCCGCGAAACAGAACTCGAGGTCGCAGGAGCCGCGGCTCTCGAGGAGGTCATCGACGCGGCGCTGACGCTGGTGGCGCAGGCTCTGCATCTGCGATAACCGCACTCACCCGGATCAAACCGGTTGACTGATCCGGACGAGTATTGCTGATGCCGCACTTGACGGGAACTCCCCCCCCCAGGCCTGCGCGGGCGCAAATCCGTTGTTGAGCGTCGGACTTCGCCGCCGACCACAGGCGGACGGTCGCCAAGTTTTCTAAGGGTGCTTATGACTTTCATGAACAAGAAGGACTTCTGTAGCAAGCAAGTTGGCTTGTCTGCGAATTTCCTTTGCGTTCTTGGCGCCTTGGTGTGAGGTTTCTGGCCCTTTCAGCAGAGCACAGTTTATAGCGCTCCTACCCGTTGCGCAGGCCCAGTAGCCGTAATCCCTCGAGGGTCAGCCAGGGATCGCGCTCGGTGAAGCGCTCGGTGAGGGGTGCGATGAGACGCGAGAGCCCCCCCGTCGCCAACACCGGCACCGTCTGCCCCATCTCCGCCTCGATGCGGTCGATGAGCCCCTCGACCAACCCCACGTAGCCGAGCACCAACCCGGCCTGGATGGAAGCGACGGTGTTCGTACCGATGACCTGTGGCGGGGAGGAGAGATAGACCTGGGGCAGCTGGGCCGTCCCCCCTGCCAGCGCCGAGGCGGTGAGGTTCAGGCCGGGAGCGATGGCGACGCCCCGAAAGGTCGCGCCGGCGCCCACGGCGGTGAAGGTGGTCGCCGTGCCGAAGTCGACCACGATGCAGGCGTCGTGGAAACGGTCGTAGGCCGCCACGGCGTTGGCGATCAGGTCGGCGCCCACCTCCGCCGGATTGTCCACGGCGAAGGTGAGGCCCGTATCGATGGTGTGCCCGATAATCAGGGGCTCGCGCCCCGTGTGCTCCTCGAGCATCTCGCTCAAGCGGCCCGTCAGAAGGGGCACCACGCTGCTGAGCGCCATCCCATGGAAGCCGTCCAGGGAGAGCCCCGCCTCCTGCAGGAAGGATCTGAAGAGCACGCCGTATTCGTCGGGCATCTTCGAGGGCTCCGTGCGCGCCCGCCAGTGACGCAGCCAGCGCTCGCCGTCGTGAACGCCAAAGACGATGTTTGAGTTACCGATATCCACAGCCAGGAACATAAGCCTCCTTCGAGAACAGGTCGAAAGTTCAAAGTCAAAAGTCGAAAGTCAAGGGCGCCAACGGGTTAAGTCGCGAGTCACTTTCACATACCGGGATCGCATACCCCAGCACCGCGTTCTTGTTTCTCCCCACTTACCTGCGCCCCCTTCTCCTCCTAAAGCAGGAGCGCCGCCGCACCCAGCCCCGCCCCGACGAGGAGCGCCAGCGTGTCGGCAGCGCGCCAGCGCAGGGTGACCATGGAGGTCCGCCCCTGCCCCCCGTGATAGCCGCGAGCCTCCATCGCCTCCGCCAGCCGTTCGGCGCGGCGCAGGGCGGTGAGGAAGAGGGGCACGATGAGGGGCAGGGCCCGGCGCGCCCGCCGCAGGAGCCCTCCCCGCCCTGTCCCCCACTCTGCCCCCCGGGAGGCCTGGGCTTTCGCGATGCGCTCGGCCTCCTGGGCGAGGAGGGGCAGGAAGCGGAGGGAGACCTGCACCATGAGCACAAATTCGTGGGTGGGCAGACCCAGGACGGCGAGCGGGTGCAGCAGGGACGCCAACCCCCGTACGATCTCAGGCGTCGATATCGTGAAGGAGATGAGGCTGATGATGAGAATCAGCCCGGCGAAGCGCACCAGGAGCAGCAGGGCGAACTCCAGATCCCCCAGCGTCACCGCCACGGGACCCACCTGCAGCAGCACCTCCGTGCCCAGATCGTTGAGGAGCACCTGCAGCAGTGCCAACAAGAGGATGAAGGGCAGCGGAGGGAGAAGACCCCGCAGTGCGTAGCCGAGGGGAACGCGCGCCAGGAGCAGGAGCCCCACCAGCCCCAGCAGAACGATCCCCACACCCTGCGCCCGCGGGGCGACCGTCAACCCGGCGAGGATGAAGAGGCCGGCGAGGAGGCGCGTCCGCGGATCCAGACGGTGCACGGGCGACCCGGTGGGCAGGTACTGCCCCACGGTGATGAGCCTCTGGAACTCGAAGTCGCTGCTCATGCCGGGCGCTCCACTCCACGGCTCTCCCGTACGAGCCCGACAAGCGCCCGGACGAGATCCTCCTCGTGGACGAGCCCCTCAGGCAGGGGCCAGCCCCGGGTCCGCAGCTCCTCGGCGAGCTCCACGGCGACCGGTACCCCCAGCCCCTGAGCCCGCAGCAGATCCCCCCGCGAGAAGACCTCGGCCGTCGTTCCGGAGAGAACGCTCCTGCCGTCCTGCAGGACGGTGAGCCTCTCGACCAGGCGGATCAGATCCTCCATCCGGTGCGAGGCCAGCAGCAGCGTCATCCCCAGCGCTTTGAACTCCGCCAGGTGTCCCAGGAGCTCCCGGCGGGAGGCGGGATCGAGACCGGCGGTGGGCTCATCGAGCAGAAGCACCCGGGGGCGCAGCGCGAGGGTCGAGGCCAGCGCCACCTTCCGGCGCTCCCCGCCGCTGAGGGCGAAGGTGGGGCGATCCTTGTAGGTCTCGAAGTCCAAACCCACCAGCGTCATCGCCCACCGCACCCGTTCCCGCAGCGCCTCGCCCTCCAGCCCCAGCAGCCGGGGACCGAAGGCGATCTCGTCGCCCACGTACTGCTCGAAGATCTGGACCTCGGGCAGCTGGAAGACGAGGCCCACCATGCGACGCACCGCCCGCACGTCGGTCTGGGGAGCGGCGAGGTCGTGCTCCCCCACCCTCACCCGGCCCTCCTGGGGGCGCAGCAGCCCGTTGAGGTGCTGCATCAGCGTCGATTTGCCGGAGCCGGTCGGGCCCAGAAGGCCGTGGCCCCCAGCCGCCGCCACCGAGAGCTCGACCTCCTCCAGAGACCGGCGGGCCAGGGGAGTGCCCCGCATGTAGACGTGGCCCAGATCGTGGACCTCGATGAGGGGGCGATCGGGGGGAGCGGCGGGCTGAGGCGGAGAGGGTGGCGCCTCCTCAACGTGGGGGAGCCCGTCGAGGGCCTCGACCAGCGCGGGGACGTCGAGAATCCCCCGGGGCAGCGCGGGCACGTGCGCCCGCACCTTCTGGGCCAGGAGAGCCGCGGGCGGGGGCTCCAGATCCAGACGCCGGAGAGTCGCAGCGTCCGAGAAGACCGCCTCCGGCGTCCCGTCGAGGGCCACCTGGCCCTCGGCGAGAGCGATGACCCGCTCCGCCAGCGCGGCCTCCTCCATAAAGTGGGTGATCGCGATCACCGTCAGCCCCTCGGCGTGCAGGCGGGCCATCATCCCCTGCACCGCCCGGCGCCCCGCGGGATCCAACATCGCCGTCGCCTCGTCGAAGACGATGCAGCGCGGGTGCATGGCGAGCACGCCTGCCAGCGCCACCCGCTGCATCTGCCCGGCGGAGAGCATGTGGGGCGGGCGGTGGCGCTCCTCCCAGAGATCCACCGCCTCCAGGGCCGCGCGCACCCGCACTCGGATCTCCCGGGAGGGCACCCCCATGTTCTCGGGGCCGAAGGCGACGTCCTCCTCCACGACGGTGGCAACGAGCTGATCCTCGGGGCGCTGAAAGACCATGCCCACGGTGCGGTGAAGGGTCGGATGGTGAGAGCGCTCGCGGGTATCCAGGCCCGCGACGCGCACCTCACCGGCATCGGGGAGCAGCAGGGCGTTGAGGTGCCGGGCCAGCGTCGACTTGCCAGAGCCGTTGGCCCCGATCAACGTCACGTACTCCCCCGCCGCGATGTGCAGCGAGATCCCCCGCAGGGCGGGGATGCTCTCGCCGCCGGGGGCGGGGTAGGCGTAGCCGACATTCTGGACTTCGATGAAAGCGTTCATGATCACCGTCCAGTATAAAGGCTCCCCTCTACGGGTCAATGGAGGAACGTCAAAATAACCCCGCCGGATGACTTCCAAACAACGCCCCAGCCTGACTCTCCGACTTCATGTATAATCAAGCTATCGGGAGCTAATCGTAAAGGGTGCGTTCCAGTTGAGTCAAGCCGCGGCGTGAAAGATGAAAGTAAAGCGTGATCGTCACGCTGCACATTGCAGCCATGGTGAGCTTCCAACGGGGTTGAAACGCCGCACTCGTAAAGAAAGGAAGAGGTGATATCTATGTCGAGAGACTACATTCGCAAGATCATCGTCGCAGGTGCCCTAGGATCTATTGCCGCTCTCCTGGGTTGGACCCATTGGGGCTTCATCACCTGGTTCACAGGGGCGGCGCTGACCATCATGCACGTTCCCGTCATCATCGGGGCCGTGATCGAGGGCCCTGTCGTGGGGTTGGCCATCGGCCTCATCTTCGGAATCTACAGCCTGCTCCAGGGCGCCATCGCCCCCACGGGACCGGCGGACGCCCTCTTCACCAACCCCCTCATCTCCATCCTGCCCCGCCTCTTCATCGGCCCGGTGGCCTGGCTCGTCTGGCGGGCCCTGAAGCGCTGGCCCGCCCCGGGCTTGATCGCGGCCGGTATCGCCGGCAGCCTCACCAACACCCTCCTCGTCCTGGGAATGATTGGGGTTCTGGGCGTTCTGCCCTGGCAAGCCCTGCCCCCCATCATCCTCGCCAACGGGCTGCCGGAGGCGGGGCTCTCCGCCGTCATCACCCTCGCCGTCGTCGCCGCCTGGGAGCGCATCGAAGTGGGACGGCGGAGGGGCTCCCGACTCTGACCCCTCGAACGCCCCAGGACCGGCGGCCTTTAAAAGGCCGCCGGTCTTTTTACACGTTGTTATACAAACCTTAACGTTCGTCTAAAGAGCGCTTAAAGCTTCTGCGGCATACTTACTTCTGGAATGCTCGACCGGCGTAAGATACAAAGTACATCGCCGTCGCGGGAGACCTGGCAGGTGGGCACGGACCGTCAGAGTTGGATTTCGGTAGAGCAGAGGAGAGTCCGTGACCGGAAGTCCTGGCAGGTCTTTCCGTATCCATAACGAAATGCAAGGAGGGAAAGTTGGCCTTAGGGAAGAGCGCCTGCACCGAACACCGCTTGACGGGGGACGACCTCGTAGAGCGCCTGCGTACCCGAGAGGAAGGCGGGGGGATCACCTGCCTAGCTTCTGCCATCTCGGCAGTGGGAAGCCCGCCTCTGGTCATTACAGCGACGATGCTCCTCGTCACCCTGCACACCGGCTCGGGTGCCTGGCCCTGGTTTGTGCTCTACATCTCGCTGGCGGTGCTCGTACCCGTCCTGCGGCTGGCCTGGCAGGTACACCGTGGTTGGATCACCGATCTCGACGTTCAGCTGCGCAAAGAGCGTCTGGGCCCTATGCTCTTCACCCTGCTCTGCAACGCCGCTGCGACACTCCTCCTCGTCCTGCTAGGCGGGGTCCCAGAGACCCTGCTTGTTGTTGTCTGGGGATTGGACGTCATCCTACTGCTGATCTTCCTTATCACCCTGCGCTGGAAGATCAGCGTCCATTGCGCCATGGCCACAGCGGCGGCCCTCATCACCCTCTGGGTGACCGGGACCTCCCTCCCCCTGCTGATCGCCGTGCCCCTCATCGGCTGGTCCCGTGTCTACCTCCACCGCCACACAGTTCCGCAGACCATCGCCGGCACGCTGTTGAGTTTGAGCGTCTGCATGGGGCTCATCGCCCTCGTGGGAGGCCGTTGAATGCGCATCGCCATCTTCTCGGAGACCTTTCTCCCCAAGTGGGACGGTGTCGCCAACACCGTCTGTCGCCTCTTAGAGCACCTCGCCGACCGGGGGCACGAGAGCTTGATGTTTGCGCCCGAAGGTGCCCCGGAGCGCTACGCGGCGACCCCCATTCGGGGCCTCCCCAGCCTGGCCTTCCCCTTCTATCCCGACCTGCGCCTCGTCCCTCCCGTCTTCAACGTCGAGCGGGAGTTGCGCGCCTTCGCGCCCGACCTGGTCCACGTCGTCAACCCGGCCCTCCTGGGTCTGGTCGGGCTCCGTCAGGCCAGAGCACTGGGCCTCCCCACGGTCGCCTCCTACCACACCGACCTGCCGGGATACACCACAACCTACGGCGTCGGGCTTCTCAAAGAGACCGTCTGGTCCTACTTCCGCTGGCTCCACAATCAGGCCGACCTCAACTTCGCCCCCTCCAACTTCACCAAGCGCCAGATCGAAGCCCACGGCTTCCAGAGAGTGAAGGTCTGGAGCCACGGCGTCGATACCGAGCGCTTCCATCCTCGCCATCGTAGTGCGGCCTGGCGCCGGCACCTTACCGAAGGCCATCCCGATGCGCCCCTGCTCCTCTACGTGGGGCGCCTGGCTCCCGAGAAGCGGCTGGACTGGCTGCGTCCGCTGCTCGACGCCCTGCCGGGAACGCGCCTGGCGCTCGTCGGCGACGGTCCCACACGGGACGAGCTGGAGACACTCTTCGCCGAAAGCCCTACCGTCTTTACGGGTTACCTTCAGGGCCAGGATCTCTCCCACGCCTACGCCTCCGCGGATCTCTTCGTCTTTCCCTCCGACAGTGAGACCTTCGGCAACGTCGTCCTCGAGGCCATGGCTTCCGGGCTACCCGTGGTCGCTGCCGGAGCCGGAGGCCCCGTCGATCTGGTCCGAGACGGCCACAACGGCTACCTCTTCGATGCCCATCGGCAAGAATCGCTTCTGGCCCTGACCCGGCGCTGCCTGAGCGATGTGCAAGCGACCCGGAGGCTGGCCCGCAACGCCCGCACCTACGCCGAGACCCAGCGCTGGGACGTCGTCAACGATCTGCTGCTGGACAACTTTCGCATCCTCCTCGGTGAGGGCCGCGCGTCACACCCCTCCACCCCTGCCTTCAAGTCGCGCGCGGACACCTCCCACCCGGCGGGACACCTATGGCTCGATTGAGAGCGCATCCCGGCTCTGCCGGTCGGTCGAGGCCCCTCAGCCGCAAGCTGCTCCTCCCCATCCTGGGGCTGATGCTCCTCTCCCTGTTGGGAAGCACGCTGGCCTTCGTCATCAGCACGGCCCTCACCCAGAGGGAGCTTCTGGAACAGCAGGTAGAGTTGGAAGCAAAACGGGTGGTCGAAGCCCTGGATCTGCGCTTGACCAACGTCAACGCCGCCGCCACCCTTCTCGCCCGCGACCCCGAGGTTTTGAAGATCATCGGTGCCGACACGGAGGAGGCGTTGGACGCCCTGAATGCGCGAGCCGTCGTCTTGCGCAACCGCTTCGACCTGGACCTCATCCAGATCTACGACGCCGAGGACGTGCCGCGCACGAACCTCGTCCTCTCCAGCCTCTACCGCGAGTCCTCTCTGCTCGATGGGGTAGGCGAGGACGCGGCCTCCGTCGTCCCTCTGGACGATCGGTTGCTCCTGCTGCGCCAGATCGCCATGCCCGAGGGCAAGGGCACCGTCGTCATCGGGCTCGATCTCACCACGGAGCTGGAGCGCATCGTCAAGGATTATCGCCTGATGGGCGATCTGGGCCTGAACCTGCAAGGCGCCACCGCGGCCACCCGGGAGGATTTCCCCTTCGACGCGAACGACGGTCAGCTCCGGGACGTCTACGCACGGCACCGCTCCCTGCAGCTGGGAGCCTCAGAGCTCACCCTCATCCTCATCCACCCCACCCGTGACGTCCACAGGGTTGCCACGGCGGGCATCACCGTCATGGTCACCAGTACCCTCTTGACCACCCTTCTCCTGGCAGGGATGAGTATCGTCGTAACCCGCGCCATTGCCCGCCCCATTCACGATCTGGCAGCGAGGGCGAAAGGGATCGCCGAGGGCGACCTGGAGTCCACCGTAGCGCTGGAAAGCGCCACCGGGGTGCTCAATATTGGACAGGACGATGAGATCGGTCTGCTTGCCGCCAGTTTTGACGAGATGGTCAGCCAGCTGCGCGATCTCTACGGCAGCCTGGAGGCCAAGGTCAGCGATCGCACTCAGGAGCTGGCGGTCGTCGCCGATGTCGCCCGCGCGGTCTCCTCCAGTCTGAATCTCGAGATCATCTTGGGTAAGTCCGCAGCGCTCATCCAGCGCCACTGCGACTTTCAGCGTGTTGCTCTCTACCTCGTGGAGCCGGGCGCGAATCTCATCACCCTGAGGATGACGGCGAACGTGGAAGGGGCACGAGAACCGGAGAGCGACTTCCAGCTCCCTCTCGACACCCGCTCTCTCGTGGGATTGGCCGCAGTGACGGGCAGTCCGCGCATCGTCCAGGAGATCGAACCCTCCTGCATGCTCCTCACACGACTGCCCGAACGTCCCCGCGAGGGCGCTGCAGCCGCCATCCCCCTGCTCAACAATGAGGGGACCATCGGGATCCTTTACCTGCACCACCCCGAACAGGGCCCCTTCACCCAGGAGCTGCTCAACCTTCTCGTCACCCTGGCGGATCAGATCGCCACAGGTGTCCAGAATGCTCGACTCTACACCCGTCAACGCCAGACGGCGGAGCATCTGGCAGAGTTGGACAGGATCAAGACGGAGTTCCTGGCAACCATGAGCCACGAGCTGCGCACGCCTCTCAACTCCATCATCGGCTTTTCCAAGGTGTTGTTGAAGGGCATCGACGGCCCCATCAACGAGACCCAGGCGGAGGATCTGCGCATCGTTCACGACTCCGGACAGCATCTTCTGGCCCTTATCACGGACATCCTCGATATCTCCCAGATGAACGCCGGGAAGATGAAACTGATCTTCGAAAAGGTCGATCTGAAGACCGTAGCCCAGGAGGCCCTCGATACGACCTCGGCCCTGGTCAAGGAGAAGCCCGTGGAGATCCGTGAGGAGATCGAAGCAGGTCTCTCTCCGCTCTACGGGGATAAGCGGCGCATCCGCCAGATCTTGCTCAATCTCCTCTCCAACGCCGTGAAGTTCACCGAGCGCGGCCAGATCATCCTGCGCATGCGCCAGGTGGAGGCGCTCAACCCCCACACCGAACGCCTTGAAACCTACGTGGAGGCGAGCGTAGAGGACACCGGTATCGGCATCCCTCCCGAAAAGCTGAGGGACATCTTCGAGGAGTTCGTCCAGATCGACGGCTCACCCACCCGACGTGCCGGCGGCACCGGCCTGGGCCTCCCCATCACGAAGAAGTTGGTGGAGCTCCACGGAGGGCGCATCTGGGTCGAGAGCAGACCCGGTGAGGGCTCGACCTTTTGCCTCATCATGCCCATGGGAGGACCCCGAAAGACAGCCCGTCCCGCCGAGAAAGAGGTCTTTGCAACCCAGACCCAAGGAGTGCGTTGTGCAGCTTAGGAAGAGAGCTTTTCCCCTCGCCATAGCCGTAGCTCTGGTGTTGACGGCCTGCGTCTCCGCCCCCGCGGCTCCTGCACCCCCCTCGACGGCCCGTCTGACAGGGCGCATCACCTTTGCAGGCAGCACGACCGTCCAGCCGTTAGCCGGCGAGCTGGGACAGGCCTTCAACGCCCGGCACCCCGACGCGCAGCTGGAGATCGCGGCCGGGGGCAGCTCGGTGGGGATCAAGGCCATCCACGACGGGACCGTCGACATCGGCATGGCCTCGCGCAACCTCAAGCCGGAGGAGGCCGAGGGGCTGACATCCCACCAGATCGCCGTCGATGTGATCGCCGTCGTCGTCCACCAGAACAACCCCGTCAAGGCACTCACCTCCGAGGAGCTGCAGGCCATCTACCTAGGCGAGATCACGAATTGGGGTGACGTGGGCGGACCCGATCAGGGTATTCTGGTCGTGGTCCGGGACGTGAACTCGGGCACCCGGGGCGCTTTCGATGAGATTGTGCTGGATAAGCAGGAGCCCAACGTCCCCCAGATAGCGAAAGCTCTGACAGCCGGGGACATGGCGGCGCTCGTCAGTGAAAACCCACAAGCCATCGGCTATGTGGGCTTCGGAAACATCGAAGCGGGGCTGCAGGTCGTCACCATCGACGGTGTGGTACCCTCGGAGGAGACGGCGCGCTCGGGTGCTTACCGGCTCACCCGCCCGCTCTTTCTGCTCACGGGCCCGCTCACCCAACCTCTGGCTCAGACCTTCGTTGACTTTGCGCAGAGCCCGGCGGGTCAGGAGATCGTCGCCGCCAGCGGTTGGGTCACGGTATCGGAGCCGTGAGCGCCACTGTTCGTGGTAGAATGGGCCTTCACTCTATCCAGGTGGGTAAAGCTAGAAGTTAGAAATGTCAGGAGTAGGAACGATGATACGACCTTTGATACTGGTAACGAATGACGACGGCATCGCCTCCCGGGGCCTCTGGTCCGTGGTCGAAGCGCTGCTGCCCCTCGGCGAGATACGGGTGGTCGCTCCCGACCGGCAGTGGTCGGGCTCGGGACGGGCCATGCCCCACGACGTAACGGGACACCTCTCCCCTGCGACCCGGTCGGTTCGCGGTACCGAGGTGACCGCCTGGGCGGTGGACGCCAGTCCGGCCCTCTGCGTCGCCCATGCCATCCTCGAGCTCCTGCCCCGCCGGCCCGATCTGGTCGTCTCGGGGGTCAACATGGGAGCCAACCTCAGCATCGAGGTGACTATCTCGGGGACGGTCGGTGCGGCGCTGGAGGCGAGCGCTTTCAACGTCCCCGCGCTCGCCGTCTCCCTGCAGATGGACAGCGCCTATCACCTCAGCAGCAATCCGGCGACAAGCTACGCGGCGACGCAGGCCTACACCGCCAAATTCGCCGAGCAGGTGCTCACCGAGGGCCTTCCCCGGTTCACCGACGTGCTCAACATCAACATCCCCGCCGTGGCCGTACCCGAGACCCCGTGGCGTTATACGCGCCTCTCGCGCCATCGCTACTTCACCCCGCAAGTCCCCGATCGTCTGAACGGCAAGGGGCGTCCGGGCTACTCCATCATCGCCGACCCCCTGGAGACGGAGGAGGATTCGGACATCTGGGCCATCCTCGTCGATCACGTCGTCTCGGTCACCCCGCTGACCCTGGATCTCACCGCCCCCCTCCCCCTGGAGGCGGCGGAGCTCTGCGCCCTTCCGGAGCCCGTTGTGCAGCAGGCACAGGGCGTCTGAAAGGGAGCTGCAGAGGACCCCTTGAGCGCCCGACGTTCACCGCCGCCGGAGGGTTCCGGCGGCGGTCCTTGCTACAACATTTTCCCCAAGTCGACGTACAATAGGCGCGCACAGTCACACTCGAACCACACGGAGGTCACTATCTCGATGAAACGCTTTTTCCTGTTTGCGCTGCTGATCGCGACGCTGCTCACAGGCTGCGCCGTGACCACGCCCGACGTCGGGAACTTCCTCGCACGGCACCGCCAGACCCTGGACCTGCAGGCGGGTCTTCCTGCCCAACTACCTCTGCTCGACGAGGAGGCGCGGGATGCACGGGTCATACTCCTGGGGGAGCACCACGGCGTTGCCGTCAACGAGGAGCTGAACCTGGCCCTGCTGCGCCACCTCCACGAACAGGCGGGGGTCCGCACCTATCTCGCGGAGGTCAGCCCCAGCCAGGCCTACCTCCTCAACCGCTATCTGGAGACGGGGGACGAGGCGCTCCTGCAACAGATCTTCGAGCCGCTGAAGGGCACCTTCTCCTGGACGGAGGAGCGGTACGCCTTCTGGCAGGCGCTGCACGCCTTCAACGCCTCCCTTCCCCAGGAGGAGCGGGTGGCAGTCGCCGGCCTGGATCTCCCCTTCCAGACGGCGCACGTCGTCCGGCACCTGCGCGCCCTCCAGCCCGAGGGCGGACCTCCTGCCGAGATTGCACCCACCTTTGAGACCCTCGCCGCCGTGGAGGAGGCAGACGACAACGCCGTCCACGCCCTTCTGGAGGAGCTGCAGGCCGATATCGAGGCCCATCCCCACCTCTACAGCACCTATCTGGGGGAGGCCTGGCCCGACTTCGAGCGGGCGACCCGGAGCCTGGAAGCGCTCTTCATCTACTGGACGACCGAGGAGCCGTCGGCGCGGCAGGTCTTCCGGGTGGAGAGGATGGCGGAGAACTTCCAACACGTCGCCGAAGAGCATCCGGGACCGTACTATGGGATGCTGGGACGCAATCACGTCCTTCAGGGAGAGCACGGAGGGCTGCAGGATTTCGCGGCACGACTCTCCGAGCAGGAGGTGGTGAGCCTGCTGCTGCTCTACGACAACAGCAGGCGCCTTACGAAGGACGATGAAGGGCGCTATAGGGTAGAGCGATTTTCAGACAGCCGGCGGTGGATTCTCACCCTGCGCCCCTTCGCTCCGGGCGCCCTCACCCTCTTCCGCCTCACGGGCGAGGATTCTCCCTTCGATGAGGCCATCTACTTCATCGAAGGGGCCACCGACGGTGAGGCCACGACCGACTACCTCGAGTTCGTCATCGTCGCGCGGGACGCGGCGGCGAGCACGCCCCTGGAGAGGTAAGCTAGTGTTCTTTCACCTGGCAAGTGAGGTGCCCATTTACATACCCCCATCCCCTACCCCTGCCCCCGCAGCGCAACTGGGTCTGCAGCCCTCCTCCAGGAGTTCCAGCGCCCACCCCAGACCCAGCTCCTGCAGCTTGGCAGTCGTGGGCGCGCCCGTCTGGGGATCGTAACCCCGCATCTCGTAGTAGAGGCGCAGGGCCTCCTGCATCTCCTCTTCGGGGATGCGGACGCCCTCTGTGGGTCCCGACTCGAAGGGGGTCGCGAAGCGCCAGTGAGCCAGGTCGTCCTCCATCGTGAAGCCCTCACGGTAGTTGAAGAGCCGCGCCAGCGCCAGCGCCCGCTCCCCCACCTTCAGCAGTTCGAAGAGGGAGGAGTGCCAACCGGTGACCCCCTCCACCAGATCGAGGGTCTGCAGCTTGCTGTAGGGCATAAACATGCAGAGCCCGACGCAGTTCCAGAAGGTCTGCCAGTCGATGACGTACTTCGCCAGGCGCACCTTCTCGGGTGCCAGGCTGTCGGCGGGCAGCGGTTCGAGGACCCCCAACGCCTTCACGCTCTCCACACTCTGCGTGTAGCTCGTGTCGTGGATGTTGTGCATGTGGTCGGCTCCGGTGGGCGAAGTGGCGTAGCCCAGATTGAGGGCAAACTTGATCCGCGGTTCGTGCATGGGGAACTCCTGCCCCTTGACCTGCATGGCGTAGCGCTCCGTGCCCCGCCCGATCTCCGCGGCGGCGCGCAGCGAGCCCTCCGCCAGGAGATCGCCGAAGCCCTCCCGTTTGGCGATCTGCTCCACCAGCGTCGTCATGGCCTCCACGTTGCCGAAGCGCAGCTCCAACCCGCCGGTCTCCTCTGTGGTCAGCAGACCGCGTTCGAAGCACTCCATGGCCCACGCGATGGTCATCCCCGCCGAGATGGTGTCGACCCCGTGAGCGTTGCAGAGCTGGTTAGCGTAGGCGATGGCCTCCAGGTCGTCGATGCCGCAGCTGGAGCCAAAGGCGCCCACCGTCTCGTACTCGGGGCCGCCGTACCGCGGCTCCACCCGGTAGGGGCCCTCGGTGACCTCCACCACACGCTTGCAGGCCACCGGACAGGCGTAGCAGGTGTCGGTATCGACCAGGATGGTCTCCGTCATCGTCTGCCCGGTGATGGCCTCCGCCCCCTCGAAGCTTCCCTCCTGGAAGTTGCGTGTGGGAAGCCCCCCGAGCCGGCTGAAGGTCTCCAAGCCGTTGTCGGTGCCGTGAAGGTGCATCTGCCAGGTCCACATGTCGGGATGGTTGTCCCGCAGCCAAGTGGCGACCTCGCGCACCTGCTCCTTGTCTGCCACCGTGACCCTGCCCGTCCCCTGCACGGCGATCGCCTTCAGCTGCTTGGAGCCCATCACGGCTCCCAGCCCCGTCCGTCCCGCCGCGCGGTTCACGTCGTTGATGACGCAGGCGAAGCGCACCCCGCGCTCGCCCGCGGGACCGCACTGTGCGACCCGCACCCGTTTGCTGCCCAGCTCCTCCTTGAGCTGCGCGTCCACCTCGGCGGTCTCCCGCCCCCAGAGGTGCTCGGCGTCGCGGATCTCCACTTCATCGTCCTTGATCCAGAGGTAGACGGGGTTCTCGGCCTGTCCGGAGACGATGATGGCATCCCACCCGGCACGCTTCAGCTCCGCGCCCCAGAAGCCCCCGACGTCGCCCTCGCCGAAGCCGCCCGTCAGCGGCGACTTGGCGCCCACCGCGTTCCGCCCGCTTCCCCCGGCCGGCGCCCCCGTCAGCACGCCCGGAGCGAAGATCAGCAGGTTCTCGGGCCCCAGGGGATCGATCCCGGGCTCCAGCTCCCGGAGGAGGTAGTAGGCGATGAGGCCCCACCCGCCGAAGTAGGTGCGGAAGAAGTCCTCACCGGGCTCCTCCACCCAGGTTTTACCCGCCGTGAGATCGACGCGCAAGATCCGGTTGTGAAATCCGTTGGTCATCTTCGTAACCCTCCTGTGATGTTGTGGAAGGGATCAGGGATTAGTAACCAGGGATCAGGGGGCCCTATACAGTGTACTCATCTAATCCAATCACCCTCATTACTACTCAGCCAGACGGCAAAAACCCCTGTGAGCCGTCAGGGAAGCCACTGATGCCCTCTCAGTAGGGCTATTGTATCATGAGACGGCGGGCTTGCTGCTGCGTGTTCGGGTGCCAAAAAGCGCAGAAGAGAGACGCGTTGCGCTTCAGGCTTGGCAAATCGCCCTTTTTATGGCATACTGCCCCCGCAGTGGGCTGCCGTCAGGTCGCAGACCGACGGCACGGAGGGAGATTGGACGTCAAGACGTTGCGGCTGAGCGCCGCCGACAATCGCTATACGGTTCGGGAGATGCTGCGCCAGACGACGGCGGAGCGGGTTCTGCTCGTGCACCCCTGGGAGCTCGAGAACGGCTGGAACCGGCCCCTCGAGTACGAGATCCTGAGGCGGGCGGCACAGCGGGAGTCACTGAACGTCGCCTGGGTCGTGCAGGACCCCTTTCGGCGGGGCCTCCCCGCTGCGGCAGGCTTTCCCGTCTTCTCCAGTGAGGAGGAGGCGCAGACCTACCTGGAGACCCACGGGCACTTCCCGCCCCTGAAGCCACCGCGTACACCCGAGCCGCGGGAGCGCCCTCCCTGGGCCGAGGAGCCCCAACCCCGTCCCGTCCTCCTGCCCAAGGCTCGCCCGGTGTGGCTGCTCCCCCTCCAGATCGTCGTCCTGCTGATCACCTTGGTGGCGGTGGGCACGGTGGCCTTCTTCGCCATCCCGTCGGCGACCATCCGTCTCTATCCCGCGGGCGCAACCTACGCGGTCGTCGTCCCTATCTCCGTCGATCCGCAGTTGGAGGGGGGCGTCGATATGCAGCGCAACCTCATCCCCTCCCACCGCGTGGGCGACGAGTTTGAAGCCCAGGCAGAAGTAGCGACCACGGGTCTGGGCGTCTCCTTCGAGGGGCGCTCCCGAGGCAGTGTGGTCTTCACCAACCTCCTGGGGCAGGACTATCGTGTGCCCGACGGCACCCTGGTCCGCACCTCCGCCGGCTCCTATCCCGTGCGCTTCGAAACCACCCAGGAGGTCATCGTGCCCGCCTTCGGACAAGCCGCGGTATCCGTGGAAGCCTTAGAGGAGGGGCCGCGGGGAAACGTGGGGGCCTACCAGATCAACTTCGTCGAGGGGGTCGCGGGCTTCGCCCTCAAGGTCACCAACCCCGATCCCATTGGGGGCGCCGAGAGCCAGGAGGTCGCCATCGTCTCTGAGATCGACCGGGAGCGAGCGTGGGAGCTGGCCGCGCAGAGGGTGCTGGGGACCGCCTACGAGGCGCTGCAGAGCGACGCCTACCTGGAGCCCAACGAGCTTCTGCCCCGGCAGACCCTGGTGATCCAGGCGGTGCCCAAGGAAGCCTACACCCACGTCGTCGGTGAGCGGGCCGAGGTGCTGGGGCTGGCGCTGCGCCTGCTCATCACCGGTCAAGCCGTCGATGCCGCCGACGCACAAGCGGTCGCTTATCGACAACTGGCAGCCCAGCTACCCGCAGGGTATACGCTGACCGATGCCCGCTTCGAAATCGGGGAGTCCGCCGAGGAGGACGTCGGGCCGGGCCTCTTCACCTTCTACGTCACCACCTACGGCTATGCTACGGCGGAGATAGAGGAGGACACCGTCTGGGCGGAGATCCAGGGCCAACCTATCGACGAAGTCGAGGCCTATCTTGCGGAGTCTCTACCCCTCGTGCGCCCCCCGGAGATCGAGGTACAGCCCGCCTGGTTCCCGTTCATCCCCCGCCTGGCCCTGCGCACTGAGATTCAGGTCATGCCCGGCTCCTGGCAGGGAGAGTGACAGATCTGCAATGACCAGCAGGCGTGCCCGGATCACGCGACACCTACCCCTAAGAGCATGCGCTATCTAGCCCTGGATCTCGGCGATCGTCGCATCGGTCTCGCCATCAGCGACCAGATTGGTATGTTTGCCCGTCCCCTCGAGGTCATGGAGCGCACGTCTCGCGCTGCCGACTACGCCCACATCGCCGAACTCGTGCGGGAGCACGATGTCGAGCTCGTCGTCGTGGGCCTGCCCCTCAACATGGATGGGAGCGAGGGTTCGCGTGCCGCCTGGGCCCGCGACTACGGGGCCGAGCTGGCCGAGACGGTGGGAGTGCCCGTGGAACTGTGGGATGAGCGCCTCAGCACCGAGGAGGCCGCGGAGATCCTGCGCGCCCAGGGTAAGCGACCTATGGAGTACAAGGATTGGATCGACGCCATCGCCGCTGCGGTGATCCTGCAGAGTTATCTCGATGCACAGAGAAAGTTCGTATAGCGGGGTGCGCCGTCACTGCGACGTGACGGAGAGGGCGCCCCGCTCTACGTGGAGGGAAAGATGAAGAAGCGCTACGTGCGACTGCTGTGGATAGTGTTGACTGCCCTGCTGATGCTGGCCTGCTCCGCCGAGGAGCTCTTTTTGGGAGCGTACATCGAGGCCAACCAGAGTGCCCTCTCCGAACCGGCGGGCACCGACGACACCCCCATCACCTTCGTGGTGGAGCAGGGCGAGAGCGTCACCTCCATCGCCAACCGCCTGCAGGTGCAGGGTCTGATCAACGACGCCGAGCTCTTCCGCCGCTACGTGCAGTACAAGGGGCTCGATGGCGGCATCCAGGCGGGGACCTACACCTTGAAGGAGACGCTGACCATCCCCGCCATCGCCCTGGCCCTCCAGGAAGCCAGCGCCGGCGAGCAGCAGGTCACCATCCCGGAGGGCTGGCGCATGGAGCAGGTCGCCGACCTCCTCGCCATGGAGACGGACGTGCCTCCCGATGCCTTCCTCGAACTGGTGCGTACGGGTTGGCCTCAGAGCGATCTACCGCAGACGCACACCTTCCTGGCTCAGGTGCCTGTGACCGCCACGCTGGAGGGCTTCCTTTTTCCCGACACCTACCGCCTGCCCGCCGAGGCCTCGGCCTACGATCTGGTCGATCGGATGCTCGAGAACTTCGAGCGCCAGGTGACACCGGAGATTCGTCAGGGCTTCGCGGAGCACGATCTGACCCTCCTCGAGGGAATCACACTGGCCTCCATCATCGAGCGGGAGGCGGTGGTCGCCGACGAGCGAACGCTGATCGCGGGCGTCTTCTACAACCGCTGGCGCGATGGCTGGTATCTCGGTGCCGATCCCACGGTGCAGTATGCGCTGGGGTATCGTCCTGACCAGGGCACCTGGTGGAAGAAAGGGCTCACCTTCGATGACCTGGAGGTCCAGTCCCCCTACAACACCTACCGGACCCTAGGGCTGCCCCCCGCACCCATCGCCAGCCCGGGGATAGGTTCCATCCAAGCGGCAGCTGCCCCCCAAGAGACCGACTACTACTACTTCATGGTGGACTGCGTCACGGGGGATGGGAGCCACGTCTTCGCCGAGACGGAAGCCGAGCACCTGGCGAACTTCAACGCCTGCGGGGGGGTGAGCCCGGGGGAGTAGGCGCGGCACCTTGAGGTGCCGGTCCACCGAGCCACATCCTTTCAGATTCCGTGCGGTCAGAGCGCGCTCGCATCCTCAACGACGGTCAGGAGAGGCTGCACCCACGTCAGAACGTCGGGCACCTCGCGAGTTACGGTCCTCCAGATCCGCTGCGGCTCCACGTCCCCATATCGGCACCCCGGATACTTCAACCCAACGATACAGGACCAGGGAAGAGCACGGTACTGCTGGTTCAGATGTTGCGTCGCCTCACAGAGAAGGGAGAGCTGGTACAGGACAGCGCTCTGGGTCTTCAAATCCCTCAAGAAGTCCTCCCTGGACATCCCTCTCACGAAGAGCGTGATCGCCTCGGCCGCATCGGCAATATCGAGCAGGGCTCTATCCACGTACTCCATCTGAGACTCCTTTCTGCAAAAAAGATACCTCCGCCATGGGGCGCGGGCAGAGAGAACTCAAAGCGGGCCGGTTCGGAGGACGGGGAAGAAGCCCAGCATCACAGTTGGGTGACAGAGATTGAGACAGCAGCGTTAGCAGCGGAGTTCCTTGGCGTACTCTCCGGCAGCGTGCCCCCAAAACTATTGTAGCACGGTCATTTAAGCCGCGTCAAGGGCTGCGGGTAGGGCTATCGCACTTGGCTAAAAAGTGTTCGTAGCCCCCCGTCTCGGGGGCGAATCTGACGTGAAGCCTGGGGCAAAAGCCGGTTTTTTGCCCGCGTTAAATGCGATGGGTGTGTTTCAATCCAGTTGTGAGCTATCCATGGCTGAAACGTAAAGCGTGAAACGTGAAGCCCTCACGTTTCACGCCTCGGTTTAACTCAAGTGAAACACACCCAAATGCGATAGCCCCAGGGGCGGGCCCAAAGGTTTTGCTTCTCCAGGCGCAGCCGCTATCCCAGAACGTAACGAGCCAGCGTCCTCTGCACCTCGGTGATATCCACCCCTCGCTTGAGCGTCCTCTCGATAGGGACCGTGTTCCCCCTGATCCAGATCTTCAGATCGGCGTCCAGGTCAAGGCGTCCCGGCGTCTCCACGGAGAAGTGGGTGATGGAGGCGTAGGGAAAGGAGTGGTACTCCACCTTCTTTCGGCCCGTAAGCCCCTGCCGGTCCACCAGGATCAGGCGCTTGTTGGTGAAGATAAAGAGATCGCGGATGACCCGGAAGGCCTTCTCGATCGCCTCACCCTCCACCAGAATGGGCGCGAACTCCTTCTGCAAGGTCTTGAGGTTGACCTCACCTGCACGTTCCAGAAACTCACCGATGGCTTCCATCGACTACCTCCTCGTGTCAACGTAGAAGGGATTAGGGACAAGGGATGAGGGAACCTCGTGTGAGAGCTCTCTCAAACCGCAAACTCCGTTATGGGGCAAGGGATGGGTCCGTCGAACCGTCAAAGAAGGCCGGGCCCTCCTGGTGCCAAGCGCGGAAGGCGGTCGGAATGCGGGTGACGTGCCCGGGATCCAGATCCCCGGGCAGGGCCGCTTCGGGAAACCAGCGAACATCGAGCACCTCGAGGGCGTGGGAGCCCTCCCCCGGCTCCTCACCCTCGAGGGGAACGCAGAGGAAGGTAAAGTGGTAGAGGTGGTGGCGGGTGAGGCTGCCGCAGTAACGGGAGTCGTAGACACCGACCAGGGTCTGCGCCCGGCAGCGCAGGCCCGTCTCCTCCAGGGCCTCCCGCTCCACGCCCTGCGCGGGCGTCTCGCCCACCTCCAGCGCGCCACCGGGCATGGCCCAGAGGCCATTGTCGGCCCGGCGGATGAGGAGAATACGACCGTGCGCATCGATGATAGCGGCGTCCCCCACGGCGAAGGGGGTCGGGCAGGAGAAGACGGTGGCCCGCAGGGGCTCCAAGGACTCGGGGGCCTCGTCCACGGCCGTCGCCAGGAGATCCAGCGCGACGTCCTGGACGACGCGGTAGTTCTCGCGATCGTAGGGATTGTCGGCGAAGTGCAGGCCGCGGGCCGAGACGTCCCGCAGCCGGTCGGCCCAGGCGGCGAGGCGCTCAGCGAGCTTCATGCGCGCTCGCCCTGGTGAAGGTCGCGATCCTCGGCACGAGCGTCGTAGAGACGGCTCCCGCAGACCTCACAGCGCTCGGAGTACCAGGCAAACCGCCGCTGGCAGGTAGGACAGCGCCAGCGTGTCGCCTGATCCTCCAGCCAGCGCTCCAGGCCCTCCTCTGCCAGAGCACCGAGGTTGTGCAGGACGACGTGGTGGTGAGGGTAGCGGTCGCGGCTGAAGGCGACGAGGCGTGTACAGGGGTAGTCCTCGCACTCATAGCAGAACTCGATGCCATGTCCGACGGCACAAGCCTTGAGGTCACATTTGGCACAGAAGAGGGACAGGACGTGGCTCTTGCATCCCTCGCAGCGCAGATCCTCGGGCTCTCTCCCCCACGCTGCGGCAAGGGCCTCAAGTTCACCGCGCTGGCCGGCCAGGAGCACGGGACAGGCGCCACAGTAGAGGCCACAGTAGGTATCGTAACGGAAAGACATAACGCGCACCCTCCTAGCAGAGCAATCGATGGGACCGGGCCTCCCGTGCACACGGGAAGCCCGGTCCCCACTACTGGGAAAAAGGGGCGTACTACGCCTCTTCCTCGTCGCTCGCCTCCTCCTGGAAGCGATCCTCCATCTCCGCGACGATCTCGTCGAGAGCCTCGGCCTGGCCCACCTCCTTCGCCTGCTCGTGGACGGCGAGGGCAGCGCTGTAGACGTCCCCGCTGACGGCGATGGAGGTGTCGAACATAAGGTCCTGCAGCTGCATGACGGAGAAGATCAGGGGCTGCAGAGCGTCGTAGAGCTCGAGATCCCGCTCCATCCCCTCCACGTCGAAGTCCTCCGGCAGCAGGTCGGGGTCCTCCCGTGCCAGCTCCAGCGCCTTATCGACAAACGCCCGGCTCTTCTCGCCCATCCGCGGCAGCGCCTGGCGTTCACCGGTGGTCAATTCCGTGAGGAAGGGGAGGCGTTCACGAATGCTGCGTATGGCGTCTAGGATTGCCTGCTGGTCGGCCTTGCTGAGTGTGGCATCAACACGATTGACTACCATGTCATCCCTCCTGGTATCGTTGGCTTCACTATCTAGAAGTATATCCCGGCAAGCTCCGTATGCCAAATCTCCCCAAGGCAGGGGGCGTCAGAGTTTCGCATTTTTGTGTAGCCTGGACACGTGTCCCACCCCCCCTTCCCCGCATAGTTGGTTGACATCGCATTTCATGGCAAGTTCTGTGCGAGGCAGGGTTTTTAGTTGTGATTTTTGCGGGCCGCTTTCAGCGGCCCACAAAAATCACCTAAAGATCGCCCGCTCCGCGCGTGGAGCGCACTGACACGCCGGGGAGCGGGCGGGAGGCGTGCTAGGGCAGCACGGTCAGCGAGGTAGGCAACAGAAGGGTGTCGGCGCCCTCCTCGGTGCGGAGGCGCGTGCCGCGGCCCTCGTCGTAGAGCCCCGCCTGGAGGCGATAGGTCCCGGGCGGTAGATCGGCGGGCACGTTGAAGGTGTGACGATCAACGACGTACTCGCCCTCCACCCAGCCCGTGGTCGGACGCTGCCAACCGGCAGGCACAGCGTCGCTCCCGGCGGCGCGGGAGCCGTCGGCCCGCAGGAGGTGCACGAAGCTCTTGTAGCTCTTCCGCGTCTCGTCCTCGACCTGCCAGACGAGGGTGGTGCTGAGCACTTCACCCGGGTGCAGTTCTGCGCGACCGAGGTCGTAGCCGTAGAGCGTCGCCAGCCCACCCAGCGTGATGCCCACCTCCTGCGTCACTTCCGGCGGCTCCATCAGGTGATCGGGTGCCGTGACCGCCAGGTGGCCGAGATCGAGCGTCTCTCCCCCGGCGGCGGGGCCGACGGTGAGAGTGTAGGTGCCGGATTCGAGGCCCGGGGGCAGGAGCAGGCGGTGGGCACCCCGCCAACGATCACCAATTTGCCACCGGGAGGTCGGGTAACCGGCCACGGGGGGCGCGACCTGGGAGGCGACGATCTCACCGGAGTGCGCGTGCAGATCGAGGCGCATCTCCAGATCCCCAAGAGAGCCCTCCGTCGCCTCCCAATAGAGGAGCAGGGGCAGCATCTCCCCCGTCTGGAGATGGCGGTCGGGAAGGTCGTAACCGAGGAGGATGAGAGCGTCGTTCAGGGGAGCAAGCGTGACAGTCATGGGGGCCAGCGCCGCCAGGGAGGGGGGCGCTGGGGGCCGCAGGACGACGAGCTCAGCGGCCGGAAGGAGACGTCCCACCGGAGCGCCCGCCTCGTTCAGCACGTCGAGGGTGTGCTCCGGCTCTCCGTAGGGGTAGACGCTCACCTGTAGAGTGTAGGTGCCGGGGGGCGTTCCAGGGAATACGGAAAGCTCGTGCGGGTCCCGGGCATAGCCCGCAGGGTCCCAGCGCGTCGTGGGTGGGTAGCCGCCCGGGTGCTGGTGATCGCTCTGCCCATAGCGAAAGCCCCGCTCGTCGACGAGGGCCAGGGCGACGCTGTACTCCCGGTCGACGGGGGCGGGCACCCTCCAGTAGAGGGCCACGGCGGCGGAATCCCCCGAGGGGACGGCTGTGGAGCGGTCCACGCCCAGCAGGTGCAGCTGCTGCCCGAAGTTAGCCCGGAGAGGGACGTCGACCCCGGCGACGCTCTCGCCGTCGAAGCGTGTGCGGCGGAAGGGGGTCTGCCGTCCCTCGGCATCCACGTAGAGGAGCTTGAAGGGCAGGAGGACCGCCAGCGCCAGCAGGACGAGGGCCGACGCCCTACGTCCACGGGGCTCCGGCGCGCGGGACACCTGCGGAGGTGAGAGGGCGCGACGGCGGAGCCCCACACGGACGATGAGAGCCAGGAGCAGCAGGAGGCTTGCTCCGGAGATCAGCGTCGCCGACGTGCGGATGGGGGTCGTGCCGAAGCGTACCGTCAGGGTGTGGCGTCCCGCGGGCACCTGGACGGTGATCAAGCCGTGGGGCTCGCTGGGGGTGATGGGAAGCGGTTGGCCGTCAATCGCGGCCCGCCAGCCGGGGAAGTCGAAGGTGTGGAAGCGGGCGGTGAAGGGTACAGGACTTTCGAGTTCCAGAGTGTAGCGCAGAGGGGCGTAGTGTGCCGCGACCACCCGCGCCTCCTCAGGCAGGGAGGCGACGTCGAGGCGCTCGCCGCTCTCCAGCGCAGGGCTGCTCTCCTCTGGGAGGGCCTGAACTGCCTTGGGAAGAAACTCCCCCATTGCCGTCGTCCCCAGGGAGCCGGTGGAGCGCTCGAAGTGCACGCTCTCCCGCATGGTCAGCTCGCCGAAGGGCGGATAGCGGAGCATGTACTGTAAGGGGATGAGGTAGAGGGCGAGGGTCGTCACGAGCAGGGCGGGCAGCAGAGAGCGCAGCCGCAAACGCTCGGGAAGCAGCCGGAGCAGTTGGGCGGTGCCCGCCCCCGCCAGAAGGGCGACGAAGAGGTTGCTAAACCCCAGAAAGCGCCACGGGAACTGGAGAAAGTGGATGAGGGGCAGCCGCTCCCAGAGAGGCTGGGACAGAGGCAACATAAGGACAATTGTCACAAGGGTACCGAGTGAAGCCAGGATCACAACTCCGGCGCGCAGCCCGTCCCGCCGGCGCCAGCCCAGGAGAACGGACAGCAAAGCAATCAGCAGGGCAACCAGTCCCAAACTCATCGGTCGAGGTTGATAGACCATCCGAGGATCGGCAGCTGCTGGTGGAGTAAAGATGTCGCGCAAGGAGAGAAAATTATCCGCATAGCGGTAAGCTGACGGAAGATAGAGTTGGTGAATCTTCACCAGACCTCTCTCCGCCAGGGCAGGCAGCCAGAAGAAGGCCGTCAGACCCAGACCGAGCAGCAGGAGGGGCAGCGCCCTTCCCATGACCCGCCAGAAGGCGCGTCGCGGGCCATCCGCATCCCCGACGACCGCGGTTGCTGCCAGCACGAGGACGTAGGCGAGCATCACGGCGGTGAAGAGCAGAGCGGTGATGTTGTGGGTGAGGATGAGCAGAGCGTAGAGAAGCAGGGCAGCGACGCCGTACCCCCAACTCCCCCGCAGAAGGAAGCGCTGCAGAGCCCAGAGGGTGAAGGGCAGCAGCGCCAGCGCGGCGAGCTCCGCCAGGGAGCCGCGGTAGAGCAGCGTGATCGTGAGGTAGGGGGCGAAGGCGTAGGCCGCAGCGGCGACCAGGCCCGCTCTGCACCCGAAGAGATCCCGTACCCAGAGGTACATCCCCAGAGCGGCTCCCAAGAGAGTCAGGGCAAAGGTCGCGCGCAGCGCCGCGGGAAAGGCAAGCCCCAGCAGGTGGAAGAGCTCGGCGAGATAGTAGACGGCGGGGGCATAGTAGTTGAAGAGGGGGTAGCCGTAGCCGTAGGCCATCTCCGGCGCCCAACGGGAGAAGAGGACGCCGCGCCGGAGGAGGCTGTCGATCTGCACCAGGCGGAAGAGATGATATCCGACATCGTGGGCCTCGGGCAGCCGGGGGTCGAGCAGAGGGGTCGCCGCGAAGAGCCCCACCAGGACCACCGCCATGAGGGGCAGGAGCGCCCCCCGTGAAACACGCCGCTTCACGCCGACCCTTCCAGGGAGAGCAGTGTAACCTCGGGGCGGCAGTTGAAGCGCACCGCCGGGCTGATGCTCCCCACCCCACGGCTGACGTAGACGGGGACGTAAGTTCCCTCTACCAGACCGCTGACGAAGGTCTGCCCCAAGCAGGAGGGGACGAAGGGCGCGCCCAGCAGGGGAAGACGCACCTGACCGCCGTGGGTGTGTCCGCAGAGGGCAAGATCCGCCCAGCCGGACGCCAGCATCTCTGTGAAGTCGGGGTTGTGAACGAGCAGGATGCGTGGCGCGTCCTGGGGCAGGTCAGCGAGCAGCGCCGCCAGACGCTCCCGGGCCGGCTCCCAGTGGCGACGGAAGGTAGGGAAGGAGTCCGTCCCGAAGAGGCCCGAAAAACCAGTATAGCCTACGTCTTCGACGCCCACCAGAGAGAGTGAGATCCCCTCGACAGCGATCTCCACCCCCTCATCCCGCAGCACGGTGATCCCCTCCCCCTCCAGGATGCCGGGATCGAGATCCGTCCAGACGTCGTGATTGCCCAGGACGGCGTAGACGCCGTAGGGAGCCCGGAGCCGGGACAGCCGTGCCGCCATCTGGGGCGCGTAGGCAGTGGTGGAGGTGACGTAGTCGCCGGTGAGCACGACGAGGTCGGGGCGAACCTCGTTGACGAGAGAGACCGCCCTTTCCACGCGTTCCAGGGCAGCCGCCCCTCCGACGTGGAGGTCGGTGAGTTGCGCAAGGGTGAAGCCGTCCAGAGCGGCGGGCCAACCGGCAAGCGGGAGGCGCACCCGCTCCAGATCCAGCCAGTCGGGCTCCACCTGTGCAGCATAGAGGGGAGGCAGCGCCGCCATCAGGGTCAGGCCCAAGAGGGTGCGGCAGCCGATACGCAGAAAACGCCGGCGGGAGAGGGTCGGCTGCTCCGGGGCGACCTGCCGCTTCATAAGAGCGCCGCTCAAGGTGTAGACGAGGGTGTAGGCGCGGGCGTCGCGGTGGGCGACCAGCGACCGGTGACGGTTGCGTCACAGGGGTTGTAGTTCCAGCCCAGGGACAGCTGGAAGTCGACCCCGCTGCCCTCTGTGGGCTGGCTTACGACATCGCCCTGCTGGAGCTTGAAGAGGTTCAGGAGCGCGGTCAAGGGTGAGCCCTTGCTCGTCGTCGTGAGGTCGGTGAGCGTGGTGCGCGGCACTGCCGCCACACTCTCCAGCCCCACCACCTGGAAGCCCTCCAGATCGAGCCGGTAGGCTGCCACGTCCCCCCAGCCGACGTTGCCCGTCCCGTTGAGGATGTGGACGGTGTAGGCCCGCTGCTGGGCCCGGCTCGTCACCGGAGGTTGAGCCGCCTCCAGCATGAAGTTGTACAGCGCCTCGGGCTGCGGCACGAGGACGTAGCCGCCGTTGGGCGCCGTCCACGATTGGACGAGGTGGGTGCCGCGGATAAAGCGGCTCTTGATGTTCCCCATGTCCATACGAGCCCCCACCGCCCCCAAGGAGATCATGTCCGCCAATCCCAGATCGGTCTCCACGTCCTCCTTGTAGACGCTCCAGAATTCCGGGATCCGGGGGATCATGTTCTGGGAAAGCGCCTTGCGGAAGACGGCGCGCAGCACCTGCTGCTGGCGCCGGTGGCGGTCGAAGTCGGAGGTGTTCCAGCGCGAGCGGACGTACCAGAGGGCGTGCTTGCCACCGAGATGGTGGACACCCGGCTCCATGTCGATGTCGGTCTGCCCGGTGGGCGACTCGGGATCGGGGTAAGTGTCGTGGAACGGGCACTCGACGACGACATCCACCCCCCCCACGGCATCGACGATGCTGCGGTAGCTGTCGAAATCGACGAGGGCGTAGTAGTGGATGGGGATGCCGAAGTTATACTGGACGGTCGCCTTGACCAACCCCGGACCTCCACCCGGATAGTTCTGCTTGTATCCGCGGAGGAAAGCGGTATTGATCTTGTCCAACCCCCAGGTGGGGATCCAGGCGTAGTAGTCTCGGGGGATGGAGATGAGGCTTACGGCGGGCATGTCCGGGTAGACGGAGGCGATCATCATCACGTCGGTACGTGCGTAGCCCGCTCCCCCCTCACGATCCATCCCCAGGAGCAGGATGTTGATCGTTCCCGCCGGCTGGGGCATGAGAGGCATGGGCGTCGGCTGGGGCAGCGTCGAGCTGACGACAGGCGTGCCGTCGATCACGGGCGGAGGTTGGGGCAGTGCGATGGGACCGGGGACGGGGGTCTCCGTCGGTACGGGGGTAGCCGTCGGTGTAGGGGTGGGCAGCGCGGTAGGCGTGGTGACGGGGGTCGGCGTCCACGTGGGAGGGAGAGTGGCGGTCATCTCGGGCGTAGGCGACGGCGGCAGGGGCGTGCTCGTGGAGGTAGCCGTCACAATCAGGAGCGCGGCTCGCTCCCGATTGCCCTCCTGAGCGGCTTCAGCGCCCAGGACGACGAGCACCAACAGGCCCACAACGATGGCCCACTCAAGAAAACGAATGCTGCGACTCATAACACCCCGACTCAGGCCTCAATTTTATCTTCAATGCAATCCTGATCCATTAGACCTAATAGCGCACCGGTTTATGATACCATGCAACAGCGAAAAATCAACGATTCCAAACGCATGTCGTTACTCACCTCTGCATACAGTTTGCGATGGACGTCCAGACGCCCTCCTGCTCGTACAGGGCTATCGCACTTAGCACACTTTCTCCAGCGCGTTATCTGGTGCGCCGCTGAAGCGGCATTTTTTGGAGGGTTTTTTGTGGCGGGTCGCAGCCCCGCCACAAAAAACCCCTTATCCCCGGCCTTGAGGCCGTATTTCTGCGACCAGAGGTCAAATGCGATAGCCCTACCTGCTCGTACCTGTGCCGAGGTTGAAGTATGCTATAATAGTATCGTACTATTGTGCATATACCGCTTAACGAACTGGAGATAAAGAATGAGCCCAAGACGCAACAGTAATTGGACCCAGACGCTCTTTATCATCCTCAGCATCATTCTGGTCCTCAGCATGGTGCTGGGCATGATCGTCACCATCCTACCCCCGGCCGGTTGAAGAGCAAGCCGCCGGCACGCTAGTAGGGACTGAAGGCGCAATAGCTTGGACCTCGTGAGTCTCTTTCAGGAGCGCTTTCAGTTTGCTCTCGCTCAAGTATTAATTCACGTGCCTAAGCGTCTGTAAGAAAATAACTTCCCGACGGTGGTGCTCGGGGAACGTAGCGAACTGCTGGAAGGGCTGGAGACGCACAGCCCTCAAACGAGTCAGGAGGAGCTCTTTCATCCTGACTCCAGAGACATCGGGAAGTTATACTGTTACGAACCCTAAGGACGTAGTAAATCTCAGTTAAGTTCCGGAGGAGAGATGTCCGAATCGCCCAGCCGGTCCCCCTACCGGATTGTCCGCACCATCTTTGGCGTTCTCTTTCTGCTGTCCATCTTCGTCTCCATCTCCAGCGGCCCGGTTCTCGGGTCCGCAGGTGACGAGAACGAAAGAGTCACCATCATCTCGCTGATCACCTCCCTCACCTCTCTCATCGGTTTCTTCTCCACCATCGCGCTCGAGTGGCGCCGGGAGCTACGCGAGGCCCAGGAGGCCGAACGGGAGGCCCGGCGGGAGCTGCTGGAGCTGGAGAAACTGCGGCTCGAGGTGGAGGAGCTGCGCGAGGACCGGAAGGCGGAGCGCCAGAAATCGTTAGGCGACCCACCGGCGGTCACCATCGACCCCGCCGACGACTCAAAGTCTGAACTCCGCCCTTAGGGGTCTGTAAAGAAACAACTTCCCGATGGTACCATCGAAGTCGTAGGGAAGGAGCGTCCTCAGACGTTTGAGGCTCGCCAGTTTCAATGAGGTGACTGCCCTGAAAAAACTCCTTCCAACACGGAGAACACCGAGAAAACCAAGGAGATAGTGAAATATCTTTATAAAAAGCGCTCTTTTGCCTGATTTTATGAAGTCCAATTTAAAAAATCTCCGTGCCCTCTGTGGTAAAAAGGCTTTTTTCAGCAGAGTCATGAGGTAAGCAGCCGTGAATCAAACACCTCGCCATCACACCGGAAGTTATTCTTTTAAGAGCGCTTAATCGGATCTAAACCTACCAGACCACAAAGCGAAAGGAGACTAGCTATGCCTAATCACGGTAACCGGGATACTGCTCAACGCGAGTTCCACGTCTCTCGTGAAGCGCGGGATCGCTACAACTTCGAGAAGCCCCTCTTCTCCCTCAACGGCAACGTCCTCTTTGCCAACTTCCACGCCGCTCGCGTCTTCGCCAAGAAGATGAACGACAAGCGGGATCTCGTGAACTACCCCGAGAAGGCCGTACGCGCCGGACAGATCAACGCCATGGGGCTCATCGACGAGATTCTACACTACGTCGTGGGCCTCTACCAGACGCAGCGCAACGCCGAGGCCATGGAGGCCGCCCTGGAGCACCTCGAGGAGACGCTGGGGGAGGAGCAGGTGGACAAGGCCCTCCACGCCTTCGTGGAGGAGTTCCCGACCGTCGCCGTCTACCAGGGGGAGATGACGGTGGACGAGTATCTGGAGGGTGAGACGGATGGGACACCCCACCGCCGCGTCGCCCTGGAAGAGATGCTCATGCTCTGGTTAGCCAACGCCAATCCGGCCTTTTCGCCCTTCATGGAGCTCTTTGACGACGAGCATTTGGAGAAGCACACCCGCTATCTGCAGGTCGTAGAGGAGATGCGGGACTTCTTCGAGGAACAGCCCCACTTCGGCCCCGACGACCGCAACCTGGTGGAGATGCTGCGGGAGCCCGCCATCGAGGAGCCCCACTCCCTGGAAGGGCAGCTGGAGTACATCCGGAAGCGCTGGGGCCCGCTGCTGGGGCGCTACCTCTACCGCCTGCTCAGCAGCCTCGACTTCCTGGCCGAGGAGGAGAAGATGTTCTTCGGCTTCGGCCCCGGCCCCTCCCGTGTCTACGAGTTCGGCGGGATGGAGGGGGAGGCGGAGCGCTTCAGTGCCGACCTCGACTGGATGCCGAAGATCGTCCTCATCGCCAAGAACGTCTTCGTCTGGCTGGACCAGCTCTCCAAGCAGTACGGGCGGGAGATCCGGCACCTGGACCAGGTACCCAATGCGGAGCTGGACAAGCTCGCCCGCTGGGGCATCACCGGTCTCTGGCTCATCGGCCTCTGGGAGCGCAGCGAGGCCTCCAAACGGATCAAGCAGATCATGGGCAACCCCGATGCGGTCGCCTCTGCCTACTCCCTCTACGACTACGTCATCGCTAACGACCTGGGGGGCGAGGAGGCCTACAACGACCTGAAGGCCCGGGCTCAAGAGCGGGGCATCCGCATGGCGAGCGACATGGTTCCCAACCACGTCGCCATCGACTCCCGGTGGGTCATCGAGCACCCCGACTGGTTCGTCCAACTCGACTACAGCCCCTTCCCCTCCTACACCTTCAACGGCCCTGACCTCTGCGATGAGGCTCGGGTGGGCGTCTACATCGAGGACCACTACTACGACCGCAGCGATGCCGCCGTCGTCTTCAAGCGGGTAGATCACTGGACGGGGGATACCCGCTTCATCTACCACGGCAACGACGGGACGTCGATGCCCTGGAACGACACGGCGCAGCTCAACTACCTCCTGCCGGAGGTACGGGAGGCCGTCATCCAGACCATCCTCCACGTCGCGCGCCGCTCGTCCGTCATCCGCTTCGACGCGGCCATGACGCTGGCGAAGAAGCACTACCAGCGCCTCTGGTTCCCCCAGCCGGGCAGCGGCGGGGACATCCCCTCGCGGGCCCAATTCTCCATGACGAAGGAGGCCTTCAACGAGGCCTTCCCCAAGGAGTTCTGGCGCGAGGTCGTCGACCGGGTCGCCGAGGAGGTGCCCGACACCCTCCTGCTGGCGGAGGCCTTCTGGCTCATGGAGGGCTACTTTGTCCGCACGCTGGGCATGCACCGGGTCTACAATAGCGCCTTCATGAACATGCTGCGGGACGAGAAGAACGCCGAGTATCGCCAGCTTATCAAGAACACCCTGGAGTTCAACCCCGAGATCCTGAAGCGCTACGTCAACTTCATGAACAACCCCGACGAGCGCACGGCCGTCGACCAGTTCGGCAAGGGAGACAAGTACTTCGGCATCGCGACGCTGCTGGCCACCATGCCCGGCCTCCCCATGTTCGGGCACGGCCAGGTCGAGGGCTACGCCGAGAAGTATGGGATGGAGTTCCGGCGCGCCTACTGGGACGAGCAGCCCGAACCCTATCTGGTTCAGCGCCACGAGCGCGAGATCTTCCCCCTGCTGCACCAACGCTACCTCTTCGCCAACGTCCAGGGCTTCTATCTCTACGACTTCTACACCCCTGACGGCTCCGTGGACGAGAACGTCTTCGCCTACTCTAATCGGGCCGGTAACGCGCACTCTCTCGTCCTCTATCACAACCGCTACGCCGAGACCGCGGGTTGGGTGCGCTCCTCCGTCGCCTACGCCGTCAAGGGACCGGAGGGAGAGAAGCGTCTGGAGCAGAAGAGCCTGGCGGCGGGATTGGGCATCCCCGATGACCCCAATACTTATCTCATCTTTCGTGACGCCGTCGACAACATGGAGTACATCCGCAACTGCCGCGAGCTGGCGGAGAAGGGGCTCTACGCTCAGCTGGACGCCTACAAGGCACACGTCTTCCTCGACTTCCGGCAGGTGCAGGAGAACGAGTGGGGCCAGTACGGGCAGCTCACCGCCTACCTCGAGGGGCGGGGGGTGCCCAACATCGACGAGGCGATGAAGGAGCTCTTCCTCGAACCGGTGCTCCAGCCCCTGCGCATGTTGATCAGCGCCGAGGCCTTCGAGTGGCTGATGGACGCCCGTACCGAGGAGCCCGGTGAGGCCGTCGCGGAGACCCTGCTCGCTCAGGTGCGGCAGAAGATGATAGACCTTCTGGAGGCCGCCGAGAACGCCACCATCCGCGAGAGCAACGGTCAGAGCAAGAAGGCCATCGCCTCCCGCGTGATGGAGGAGCTGGACGTGGCCCTCTCCCTGGCAACCCGCCTCGAGGCGCTGGACCCCGACACGGCGGGCGACTACGAAGAGGTCATCGACTACGTTCTGGAGAACCTGCAGTCCCGACACCCGGCCATCTGGGGCACCCTCCTGGCCTGGCTCTTCATCCACCCCCTGGGCAAGGTGGTCGACGGGGAGAGCTACCGGGAGATCAGCCGCAGCTGGGTCGACGAGTGGCTGCTGGGGAAGGTGACGGCGAACGCGCTCCAGGAGATGGGCGTGGACGAGGCGGGCGCTTGGCGGGCAGTCAGCGTGGTCAAGATCCTCCTGGGTGACTACGGTGAGATGGAGGCTGAAGAGGCCCGCAGCTACCTGCGGATGCTGCTGCGCGACCAGACGGTGCAGACCTTCATCGGCGTCAACCGCTACCAGGAGACGCTGTGGTTCAACAAGGAGTCCTTCGAGCGGCTGCTCTGGTGGTTGATGATCCGCGAGACGGTGCAGCTCCTCGCCGACGGTGAGGAGGACGCCCTCGAGAGGATCGCGGAGCGCTACGCCTTCTTCGAGCGCCTGCTGGAGGCCCAGGAGGCCTCCGACTATCAGATAGAGAAGCTCCTGGACGCCGTGGAGTAGATCACCTTCGCACCGAGAGAGGGACCGGTCGCCTGACCGGTCCCTCTCTCTAGCACGCCCAATGACTACTGTTCCAGCGCCGTCAGGGCATCGACGGCGGGCTGCCAGCCCTCGTGGTACTTCAGCGCCGACTTGAAGTCGGCCCGGGCGCCGTCCACGTTCCCCAGGGCGAGACGCGCCCGCCCCCGCCAGTAGTAGGACTCCTCCAGGTTGGGGGTCACCTCCAGGATCTGGTCCGCCAGGGTGATGACGTCCTGGTAGCGGCCCACGGTGTAGTAGGCCTCGTAGGGACCGAACTGGTACCAGATCATGCGGTAGTGGACGCCCAGAGCGCGGGCCTGGTCGTAGGCGACCGCGGCCCCCTCGTAGTCTCCGAGCGCCAGGAGACTGGAGCCGACGTTAAACCAGGCGAAGGCCTCGGCGTCGTCGCACTCGGCGTAGGCCACACAGCTCTCCGGCGGGTTGAGGGCCTCGGCCTGGGCCCTCTCCAGCGCCTGCCGGAAGGCGTAGCTCTCGTCCATGTGGGGGCCCAGAATCGCCGCCAGCTCCTCCGCCCGCTCGGAGGAGTAGACGACCAGGTAGAGGCGGTTGAAGCCCCGCCAGAGCTCGTCCAGCGCCTGGTAGTCGAGGATGATCTCCGGGGTATGGAGGGAGTCGTAGGCGGTGAACTGTTGCAAGGCGTCGTCGTACCCCACCAACAACCGGTAGTGTCCCATCTGTTCCTCGGTGTCGTGATCGATGTACCAGGTCTCGATGACGACGGGGAAGTCGGCGGCGAGGAGGCGCTTCAGACGCTCCAGCGTCCCGGCGGGCCGCACGATGGCCTCCAGACCCAGGGAGCGGGCGTAGTCCGCCATCTCGTAGGGGCCCACGTTCTTGTCCTCGGGGTCGGGCTTGAGGAACGGGGCGATCTCGGCCTGGGTCTCCAGACGATCCCAGAAAGAGAGCTGCATCGCCAGCGTCGTAGGGCCGCAATTATTCCACCCCTGGCGCTCCATCCGCCCACCGGGAACGCGACAGCTGGCGGGAAGCGTCGGTGTGGGTAAAGGCTCGGGGGTCATCGTCGCCTGGGGCGTGGACGTCACTGCGGGCGTCGAGGGCGACGGCGCTGCGGTGGAGGTGGGAGGCACCGGTGTGGACGTCGGCGTAGCGGTGGACAGCAGCCGCGAGACGTCGACCGCCGTCGAACTCTCGGGCGTGGCGAGGGTCTGGGCGTGAGGCACGTGGCGGAGTTCGAGCAGGGGGTCGGGCAGGTAGTAGGCGTAGCGTCCGGGCAAGGCCCGCACGACGCCGCGCAGGGCCAGCAGGCCGAAGATCACCACGAGGAGCCCCAGAGCGATCAACAACAGTATGCGTATGGTCCGGTTGACGGATTGGGTAGTCATAGTCTCTCCCTCAAGCCGGCAGGCGGTTCGCCACCTGCCGATCTTCCAAACAGTAAGCGTGGCAGCTCCAACAAGGTATCGTTCTTGAGCAGGAAGGCTGCCAGAAGATAGGCCCCGGTTCCGACCACCAGGGCCGTCAACATCTCAATAATACCTCTCCCGGAGGGGAAGAGGGCGCGGACGCCCCAAATGGCAGCGGTCATGACGAGGGTCGCTCCCAGAGTACGTCCCAGGGAGAGGAGCAGGGCCCGCTCGTCCATCCCGCCCCACCGGGCACGGGCCACCCCCAGCAGGATCAGAACCTGGGCAGAGACCCCCACTCCGTTCGCCAGGGCGATGGCCCCCTGCTCCAGGGTGCCCAGGAGCGCCCAGCCCAAGCCGGCGTTGATCAGCAGCCCTATCACGGCCGCGTAGAAAGGGGTCCACATGTCGCGCCGGGCGAAGAAGGCACGGCTGACGACCTCGAGGGCGGCGTGCCCTACGAGGGCCAGTGAGAGGAAGTGGAGGGCGTAGACGACGCGGGCCGTCGCTGCAGCGTCAAAGGCCCGCCCCTCCAACAGCAGCGCGGTGACGGGGCGACCCAGCAGGAGGATACCCGCGGCCGCAGGGATGGCGAGGGAGAGCACCAGGCGCAGCGCCCAGCCCGCCGCCCGGCGGAGACCGGCGAGATCGCCCGCGTTGGCCCGCTCCGCCAACAGGGGAAAGATGGTGAGGCCCAGCGCCGTGCCGATGATAGTCTCCGGAAACTGCATGAGGCGCCAGCCGTACTCGTAGGCGGCGATGGCCCCCGGAGCCAGACGGGAGCCCAGAAAGGTGGGCAAGACGAAGTTGAGGTAGGTGGCGCCCAAGCCCAACATCCGCGGCCCCATGAGAACCAGCACGCGGCGCAGATCGGGGTGGCGCAGGATGGGGATCCAGCGAATGCGGTAGTGGAGGAGACCGGGCACCTGGATCAGAAAGTGGCCCACCGTGCCCAGCAGGCCCCCCACCGCCAGCCCGAAGATCCCGAGCGTCGGTGCCAGGAAGAGCACCCCGGCGATCCGTCCGAGGGTGTAGGAGAGGGGGGCCACGGCAGGGAGCAAGAAGTGCTGGTGGGCCTGGAGCACGCTCATGGCGATGCCGCTGGCGCTGGAGACGAGGGTCTGCAGGAGCACCAGGCGCATCAACTGCGTCGCCAGCGTCGTCCGGTAGGCGTCGAAGCCGGGGGCGACGACGGCGATGATCTGCGGCGCGAAGAGGGCCGCAAGAACGCTCACCCCCGCCACGACGAGCAGCACGAGGTTGAGGACCGCAGAGACGAGCCGCCCCACCTCCTCCCGGTCCCGCTTCGCAATCTGCGCGGAGAGTATCGGAATGAAAGAGGTGACGAGAGCGCTGCCGGCGACGACGGTGAAGAGCCCGTCGGGGAGCTCGAAGGCGGCGTAGTAGGCGTCGAGCTCGGCGGAGGCGCCGAAGGTACGGCTGATGAGCATGTCACGTACGAGGGCCAGGAGCTTGTCGAAGCCGAAGAAGAGGGCGACGAGCAGCGCGGAACGGGCGACGTGGGCGCTGCCCCCGCGGGGCGCCCCCTGCACCTGTCCGTTACCCTCCTGGTGAGTCACGCCACGCTCCCCCTTTCGACAAAAAAGGGCACCCGTCAACGGAGATGCCCTCTCATCCTTTCGATCCAGTGGAGGTAGTATAGCGCAACGGCGCTCTAAATCAAGTTACCCGGTCCAACGGATATTGGATGGGTGTGTTTCAACTCAGGCTGAAACGTGAGGGGCTCACGGTTTACGTTTCACGTTTCACGCCTCGGCTTAACTGAAACACACCCATATTAGATCCATTGCATAATAGACTGCCCTGAAAAAAACTTCTTCCAACACGGAGAACACCGAGAAAACCAAGGAGATAGTGACATATCTTTATAAAAAGCGCTCTTGTGCCTGATTTTATGAAGTCCAATTTAAAAAATCTCCGTGCCCTCTGTGGTAAAAAGGCTTTTTCAGCAGAGTCATAATAGGGTTTCGGTCACACGATCAGGGAATTTGGACGCAGATTAACGCAGATTTTCAAGGCTATCGCACTTAGCACACTTTCTCCAGCGCGTTACCTGGTGCGCCGCTGAAGCGGCATTCTTTAGGGGGATTTTCGTGGCCTTTAGGCCGCATTTCTGCGACCCGAGGTCAAATGCGATAGCCCTAACCAGGTTTTGCAGTGGGAGCGCCCGGTGCTATACTCGCTCTATGGAGGAGGAACCATGAACGCAGAAGAGAAGATGATGGACCCCGCTTGGCCGTTGATCGACCTGCACCGCCACCTCGACGGCAACGTGCGCCTGGAGACGATTCTCGACCTGGGACAGCAGCACGACCTCGACCTGCCCGCATCGACGGTGGAGGGGCTCCGTCCCCACGTGCAGGTCACGCAGCCCCAGCCGGGGCTCATGGCCTTCATCGAGAAGTTCAAGTGGATGCGGGAGATCCTCGTGGACTACGACGCCGTGCGCCGGGTCGCCTACGAGAACGTCGAGGACGCCCGCGAGGAGGGCATCGCCTACCTCGAGCTGCGCTTCAGCCCCTGGTTTATGGCGGAGCCCCACCGCCTCGATCCCCGGGGCGTGGTCGCTGCGGTGGTGGAGGGCGTAGCGAGCGGAGTACGTGATTTCGGCATCCGCGCCAACCTCATCGGCATCCTCACCCGTACCTACGGTCCCGAGGTAGCGTGGCAGGAGCTGGAGGCTCTCCTGGCCTTCGCCGGCGATCTGGTGGCCCTGGACCTGGCGGGGGACGAGGAGAACTACCCGGGTACGCTCTTCGTCGCCCACATCCGCCGGGCCCAGGAGGCGGGGCTGGGAATCACCATCCACGCGGGCGAAGCCGCCGGCCCCGAGAGCATCTGGCAGGCGGTCTGCGAGTTGGAGGCCTCACGGCTGGGGCACGCCGTCCACGCCGTCGAGGACCCCGAGCTCCTCGGCTACCTGGCGGAGCATCTCATCGGCGTGGAGACCAGCCTCACGAGCAACGTCCAGACGAGCACGGTGCCCGACTACGAGAGCCATCCCCTGCGCACCTTCCTGGAGCAGGGCATCCTGGCCACCATCAACACCGACGACCCCGGCATCAGCGGCATCGATCTCCTCCACGAATACCGGGTAGCCGCTCCACGGGCGGGGCTGACGCCGGAGATGGCCCACCGGGCCCAACGCAACGCCCTCACCATCGCCTTCCTGCCGTCCGAGGAGAAGGCAGCCCTGGAGGCGTGAAACCTATCACATGACTCCACTGAAGAAAGGCCAGCCAACCGCAGAGAGCGCAAAATAAGGATACAGATTGTTAATCCAGCGAGGTGTAAACCTCAGAAATATTAAGTGACTGCCCTGAAAAAACTTCTTCCAACACGGAGAACACCGAGAAAACCAAGGAGATAGTGAAATATCCTTATAAAAAGCGCTCTTTTGCCTGATTTTATGAAGTCCAATTTAAAAAATCTCCGTGCCCTCTGTGGTAAAAAGGCTTTTTTCAGCAGAGTCATTAAGTTATCTCTGCGACCTCTGCGTCTTCTGCCGTTAGTCCCCACCTTCTTTCAGGGAAGTCATCCCATAGAAGAGCGGAGGGCCGTCAGCCTCCGCTCTCTTGTATCTACCTGTTCCTAGGAGCAGGCAGAGCTTATAGTTAGAGATCAGTACGAAACCCCGCCGTAGCACCTCTCGTTTTCCGACCTCTCTGTTATAATTCAGTCTGTAATCAACCTGATGGGAAGTCAGTGCAGCTATGCAGTAGGAGCAGGAGTGTGAACATGGAACCTATGGCGAGCGTATCCCACGCCAGCAAATCCTTCGGTCAATTGCAAGCGGTGAAGGACGTGAGCTTCGAGATCTATCCCGGCGAGATCTTTGGCCTTCTCGGCCCCAACGGCGCCGGCAAGACCACCATCATCCGCATGCTGCTGGACATCTTCAAGCCCGACAGCGGTACGGCGAGCGTCCTCGGCGGCCCGATGACGGAGGAGAAGAAGAGCCGGATTGGCTATCTACCCGAGGAGCGCGGCCTCTACCAGGAACAGAAGCTGGAGCAGGTGCTCGTCTACCTGGCGAAGTTGAAGGGGCTCGAGGAGGGCGAAGCGCGGGAGCGCCTGGAGCGCTGGTTCAAGCGACTGGAGCTCTACGAGCACCGCGAGAAGAAGGTGCAGGAGCTGAGCAAGGGCATGCAGCAGAAGGCGCAGATCATCAGCACCCTCGTGCACGAACCCGAGCTGCTCGTTATCGACGAGCCCTTCTCGGGCCTCGACCCCGTCAACACCCGGCTGGTCAAGGATATCATGGAAGAGCAGCAGGCGGCGGGCCGGGGCATCATCATGTCCACCCACCAGATGCACCAGGTGGAGGCCCTCTGCAGCCGCATCGTGCTCATCAACCGGGGCGAGGTCGTGCTCTACGGGGACGTGGCCCAGCTCAAGCGGGAGTTCGCGGGCAACGCCGTGATCCTGGAGGGAGAGGGGGACTTCGAGGCGCTGCCGGGCGTGTTGGAGGCGCGGCGCCGGAACGGCACCTGGCACCTGGCGCTGGAGCCGGGCACCGCCCCGCAGGCACTCTTCCAAACTTTGGCCGAGCGCCAGGCAGAGATCGAGCGTTTCGAGATTGCCGCGCCCTCCCTGGACGACATCTTCATCATCATGGTAAAGGGAGGCAAGGAGGAGGGTAGGGATGCGTGAACTCTGGCTGGTCGCCCAGCACACCTACGGGGAGCGGGTGCGCACGCGCTCCTTCCTCTTTACGACCTTCGGCCTGCCCCTGCTCATGGTGGCAGTGATGGTCGTCTTCTTCTTGATCATCATGTCAGGAATCGACGATCGCCCTCTCGGCTACGTGGATCGGGCAGGACTTCTCGACCCCAAGGTGTCGCAACGCCTGAACGCGACGAACACCAGGACGGTGGAGATGCAAGCCTTTGACACGGAGGATGCCGCGCAGGAGGCCCTGAAGGCCGAGAAGATTCAAGCCTACTACGTCGTACCCGAGGACTACCTGGAGACACAGGATCTCCGGCTCTACTACTGGGACGAAGAACCGGCCGTCACGATCCTATTCAACTTCAACCGCTTCCTGCGCGCCAGCCTGATCGCGATGCAGCCTCAGGAGGTCGCTGCCACCCTCACCGAGGGCATCGACCTGACCGTCCGATCGGCCGATGGGAGCAAATCCTTCAGCAGCGGAAACATCCTGAGTTTCCTGCTCCCCTTCCTGTTGGCCACCTCCTTCTTCTTCAGCATCAACAACTCCGGTAACTACATGTTCTATGCAATCATGGAGGAGAAGGTGAGCCGCACGATCGAGATCCTGGTGACCTCCATCTCCCCCCTCCAGCTGATGGGGGGCAAGGCCCTCGGGCTGGTCGCCGTCTCCCTGACCCAGCTGGCCATATGGCTGGGAACACCCACCATCCTGGCGTTGGTCGCCGGCCACTTCATCCCCCAGAGCTCGTTCGTCGCCATTCCGTGGAGGATCCTTCTGGTGGCGCTGCTCTACTTCTTGCCCACCTTCGCCCTTATGGCGAGTCTTATGAGCGCCATTGGGGCGGTGTTTGGTGAAAAACGGCAGGCTTACTTAATTAAAGTGTTCATAAACATGCTCTCCAGCGTCCCCATCTTCTTCGTCATTCTCGTCTTTGCCGATCCGGACAGCCCCTTCCTGGTCTTCTTATCCCTCTTCCCGACGACGGCCTTCACCACCATCATGCTACGCTGGAGTCTGACCTCCATTCCCCTGTGGCAGTTGATCTGCAGTTGGCTCCTTCTCATCCTGGTCACGGGCGGCAGTCTCTGGATGGCGGCGCGCGTCTTCCGGGTGGGGATGCTCCGCTACGGTCAACGACTGAAGTTGCCGAGAGCACTCACGGATCTCTTCGGCTCCGAACGGGCTGCTTAGGGGAGAAGAAAGATGCACAACGTCTTACTGGTCCTCCAGCGAGAGATAAGGACGACTTTGGGGAAGCGCTCCTTCTGGATCACCACCTTTGTCCTGCCCGTCGTCTTCTTCGCCTTCATCTTTGGCTCTCAGTTTCTAGCCCTGCGGATGGCGATGAAGGCGGTCGTGGAGGAGACATTAGCGGAGGAGACGGTGACAGAGGGGCTGTTGATAGAAGATAGCTCGGTGAAGCGAGCGCCGCCGGTGAGCCGCCACCGGCTCAAGGAGGAAGAAGAGGAAGAGCCTGTGGCAATCGAGCCCACCACGGGCTACGTGGACGAGGCAGGGATCATCGCGGCCTTCCCGGAGGACTTTCCCGAGGATCTGATGGGGGCCTACCCCGACCGGGAGGCGGCGCAGGCGGCGCTGCAAGCCGGCGATCTCACCTCCTACTACGTGGTGCCCGCAGACTTTGCCCGGAGTCCTGAACTCATCCTCGTACAGCGTCAGTTCTCCCCCATACAGCTGCGGGATCGGGAAGAAAATAACTTTCACCATCTGGTGCTCTACAATCTGACGGGCAGTGTTGAGGTAGCACGCATAATCAACACCTCCTACCTCCCCGTCAGGTTAGAGAGAGTGGCACCTCCGGAGACCGTCCCGGCGAGTGGAAGTCGTGAAGCATCCGTTCTGGTACCCTTTTTCGTAGGTTTCATCTTCTTCCTCTCCCTCACCATGAGCAGCGAATTCTTGCTGCGGAGCGTCTCCAAGGAGAAGGAGAACCGTATGGTCGAGGTGCTGCTCCTGAGCCTGCACCCGCGGGAGCTGATGTTGGGCAAGCTGCTCGGCCTGAGCATCGTAGCCCTGGTGCAGATCCTCCTCTGGCTGGGCGCAGGCGCGCTCGTCCTGGGGAGCGACTCGCCCCTCTTCCGCTTCATCAGAGCCGCCTCCTCCCTCGCCCTGCCGCCCGGCTTCTTCGCCTGGGGATTGATCTATTTCCTGCTAAGCTTCCTGATGTTCTCTTCGATCCTGGGCGCCATCGGCGCGTTGGCCCCCTCGGCCCGGGAGGGCAGCCAGTTCACCTCTATGGTGCTGTTGCCGCTGATGATCGCGATGGGATTGAACGCGGTCTTCAGCGATGCGCCCAACGGGCTGCTGCTCGTGCTCCTGAGCCTCTTCCCCCTCACCGCGCCCGTCTCCATGATGGCCCGGTTGGCAGCGACCTCGGTCCCTCTCTGGCAGCTCCTGGTGAGCGTGGCGCTGCTTGCGACGACGACCTACGGCTTCGTCCTCGTCGCGGGCCGCTTCTTCCGGGCCGACACGCTGCTGTCGAGCACGCGCCTCAGTTGGAAGCGGCTGAGGCAGGAGGTGAAGAGGGCGGTGAGCTGAGGCCCCCGCTATCGAAGACGGCCCTCCCCACCCGAGGCAGAAGCGTTGGCGGCATGAGAACCCTTCCATACCAGAGCGGAGGTCCTGTGACCTCCGCTCTTTTGCTTGCGCCTGGTCGTAGGGCTAGGTAGAGCCTACGTCTCAAGTTCAGTGCCAAACCCCACCGGAGAACCACGCGCTTTGCAGACTTTCTGTTATAATCATCGTGGTGAGCTAGAGCAATTATGTGAGAAGTCCTATAAGGAGCGTGAAGATGGAACCTATGGCGAGCGTATCCCACGTCAGCAAGTCCTTCGGTCAGGTAGAGGCGGTGAAGGACGTGAGCTTCGAGGTCTACCCGGGTGAGATCCTGGGGCTCCTCGGTCCCAACGGCGCCGGCAAGACGACCACCATCCGTATGCTGCTGGACATCTTCAAACCCGATGGCGGCACGGTGAGCGTCCTGGGCGGTCCGATGACCGAGGAGAAGAAGAGCCGGATCGGCTATCTACCCGAGGAGCGCGGACTCTACCAGGACCAGAAACTGGAGCAGGTGCTCGTCTACCTGGCGACGCTGAAGGGGCTCGAGGAGGGCGAGGCACGGAAGCGCCTGGAGCGCTGGTTCAAGCGGCTGGAGCTCTACGAGCACCGCGAGAAGAAGGTACAGGAGCTGAGCAAGGGCATGCAGCAGAAGGCGCAGATTATCAGCACCCTCGTACACGAGCCCGATCTGCTCGTCATCGACGAGCCCTTCTCGGGCCTCGACCCCGTCAATACCCGGCTGGTCAAGGATATCATGGAGGAGCAGCAGGCGGCGGGGCGGGGCATCATCATGTCCACCCACCAGATGCACCAGGTGGAGGCCCTCTGCAGCCGCATCGTGCTCATTCACCGGGGTGAGAGGGTGCTCTACGGGGACGTGGATAAGATCAAGCGGGAGTTCGCGGGCAACGCCGTGATCCTGGAGGGAGAGGGGGACCTCGAGACGCTGCCGGGCGTGCTGGAGGCGCGGCGACGAGACGGTGTCTGGCACCTGGCGCTGGAGCCGGGCACCTCTCCGCAGGCGCTCTTCCGAACGTTGGCGGAGCGTGAGGTCAAGGTCGAGCGCTTCGAGATCGCCGAACCCTCACTGGACGACATCTTCATTATCACGGTAAAGGAAGGTCCAGAGGAGGTCGCAGATGCGTAAGCTCTGGTTGGTCGCCAAGCACACCTACCGGGAGCGGGTGCGCACGCGCTCCTTCCTCTTCACGACCTTCGGCCTGCCCCTGCTCATGGTAGCGGTGATGGGCGTCTCCATCCTGGTGACCCTGGGGGGGATCGACGATCGTCCTCTCGGTTACGTGGATGGGGTGGGATTCCTGGACCCTGCAGTGATGGATCGTCTGCGGGAGCAGACCACCCTGACGGTAGATATCCGCCCTTTCTCGAGCGAGGATGCAGCGCAGGAGGCCCTGGAGGTCGAGGAGATCCAGGCCTACTACGTCGTGCCCGAGGACTATCTGGAGAGCCAGGAGGTCCTGCTCTACTACTGGGACGAGGAACCCGATTCCGCGGTCCTGAGCGACTTCGACCGTTTTATGCGCGCCAATCTGGTCGAGATGCAATCTGAGGAGGTCGCTGCCATCCTCTCTGAGGGGCTCGATCTCACCATTCAGTCCGCCGACGGGCGCAAGTCCGTCAGCAGCGGGAATATCCTCAGTTTCCTGCTCCCCTTCTTCATGGCCTTCTTCCTCTTCTTCAGTATCACCGTCGCGGGGGGCTACATGCTCCAGGCGGTGACGGAGGAGAAGGAGAACCGCATGGTCGAGATCCTGACGACCTCTATCTCACCCTTCCAGATCATGGGCGGGAAGGCCCTGGGGCTGATCGCCGTCTCTTTGACCCAGCTGACGGCCTGGGTAGCCACCCTTACCCTATTGGCGCTGGTCGGCAGTTACTTCATCCCCCAGATCTCGGTCGTCTCCTTCCCCTGGGAGGCCATTCTGGTGGCGCTGCTCTACTTTCTGCCCACCTTCGCCCTCATGGCGGGTTTCATGACGGCCCTCGGGGCCGCGGTCGCCGAGCAGCAGCAGGGCCAGCAGATCACCGGCATCGTCAACATGCTCTTTATCTTCCCCGTCTTCTTCTCCGCCCTCATCTTCGCCAATCCCAACAGCCCCTTCCTGGTCTTTCTGACCCTCTTTCCGACGACAGCCTTCACCACCATCATGCTGCGCTGGGGGCTGTCCTCCATTCCCCTGTGGCAGATGGTTGCCAGTTGGATCCTGCTGGTGCTCGTCGCGGCGGGCAGTGTCTGGGTAGCAGCGCGCGTCTTCCGCATGGGGATGCTCCGCTACGGTCAACGGCTGAAGTTGCAGGCAGTTCTCGCGGGCCTCTTCGGCTCCGAACGCGCTGCTTAAGGAGTTGAAAGGATGCACAACGTCTTTCTAGTCATCAAACATGAGATAAAGACCACCCTGGGCAAACGCTCTTTCTGGATCACCACCTTCGTCTTCCCCATCGTCATCTTTGCCATCACCTTCGGATCCCAGTTTATGGCCCAGCGGATAGCGGAGGATGCTGAGGAACCGCCCTCGGCGATGGATCTGGCATTCCAAGCTTTGAGGAGTGCAGATGACGAATCTGCCGAGAGCGAACCGATCATCGGCTACGTGGACGAGGCGGGGATCGTTACAGGTTTCCCCTATGACTTCATCGCGGATCTGATGCAGGCCTATCCCAGTCGTGAGGCGGCGCGGGCGGCGCTGCAGGCCGATGAGATCATGGTCTACTACGTCGTGCCCGAGGACTTCGCCCAAAGTCACGAACTCATCCTCGTGCAGCAGCAATTCTCACCCCTGCAGCAGCTGGATCAGGAGGACCTCTTCCAGTACGTAGTGCTCTACAACCTGACGGGCAGCGCGGAGGTGGCGCAGTTGATCAGCGATCCCACGCCCTGGATTACCGCAGAGAGGCTAGCCCCTGAGGATATAGAACCGGCGGACGAAGCGGGAGAAGCAGCCGGTATAGTACCCTTTTTCGTGATCTTCATCTTCTTCATCTCCCTCACCATGAGCAGCGGCTTCATGCTGCGCAGCGTCTCCAACGAGAAGGAGAACCGCGTCGTCGAGGTGCTGCTCCTGAGCCTGCGCCCGCGCGAATTGATGCTGGGCAAGGTGCTCGGCCTGGGCATCGTGGCCCTGGTACAGATCGTCCTCTGGTTGGGTGCCGGAATGCTACTGCTGGGCAGCAACTCCCCCCTCTCCCGTTTCTTCGGCGCTGCAGCCTCCCTCTCGTTGCCGGTCAGCTTCTTCGCCTGGGGGTTGATCTACTTCCTGTTGGGCTTCCTGATGTTCTCCTCGGCCCTGGGCGCCATCGGAGCGTTGGCCCCCTCGGCCCGGGAGGGCAGCCAGTTCACCTTTATGGTGCTGCTGCCGTTGATGATTCCCTTGTGGTTCAACGTGGCCTTTACCGAGGCGCCCAACGGCCTGCTGCCGGTCATCCTGAGCCTCTTCCCCCTCACCGCGCCCGTCTCCATGATGGCCCGGCTGGCAGCGACCGCCGTTCCCCTGTGGCAGCTTCTGGTAAGCGTGCTGCTCCTGGGAGTGACGACCTACGGCTTCGTCCTCGTCGCGGCCCGCTTCTTCCGGGCCGACACGCTGCTTTCGAGCGCGAGCCTCGACTGGAAACGTCTCGGGCAAGAGGTAAAGAAGGCGGTGAGTTAAGTTTCCCGCTAACGAAAAAGGGCCTCCCCTAGGGGAGGCCCTTTTGTTATGGGGCAGGGTCTAGCCCTTGAGACTGCCCTGCAGTTGGATCCCTTCGATGAAGTAGTTCTGGAAGAGGACGAAGAGGGTCAACACAGGCAGCATCACAACGAGGCTGGAGGCCATGAGCCAATTCCAAGCGGGCGCCCCTCCGGCGGCCTTCTCGAACTGGCGCAGCCCCAGCTGGAGGGTGTAGAGGCGCTCGCTCTGCAGGTAGATGAGAGGGCCCATGAAATCCTGCCACGCTCCCTGAAAGGTGAAGATGGCGACGGCCGCCAGGGCCGGCTTGGAGAGGGGGAGCATGATATTCCACCAGATACGAAACTCGGAGGCCCCGTCGATCTTGGCCACCTCGCTCAATTCTATCGGGATCGAGCGTAGGAACTGCCGGAGCATGAAGATGTAGAAGGAGCTGCCGGTGAAGGCCGGAATAGTGAGGGGCAGGAAGGTGTTCACCCAGGACTGAGAGCCCTGGAAGCCGAAGGCGGGCAGTTTGGCGAAGAGGATGAACTGGGGAATGAGCGTCACCACCCCCGGCAGCATCATCGTCGCCAGGACGAGATTGAAGACAAAACTCCGACCGGGCCAGCGCAGACGTGAGAAGGCGTAGGCGACGAGGGAGGAGGAGAAGACCGTCCCGACGACGGCGATGAGAGTAATGATGATGGTGTTGAGGGTCCACCGTCTCCACATCCCGAAACTGAAGGCCAGCTTGTAGTTCTCCCAGGCGATGGGATCGGGAATCCAACTGTCGCTCATCAGATCCAAAGGCGCTTTCAAGGAGGTGGACACCATCCAGAGGAAGGGCACGATCCAGAGGATGGTCAGCCCGACGAGGATGAGCCAGGCCAGGGCCTTGCCGAGCGTCTCCAGAGAGAGAGGAACGCCCATGATCCGCGGGACGTTCTTGATCTGTCCTGTCTGCTTCGCCGTTGTCGTAGCCATGTAAGACCTCCTAGGTCTCTAACTCGTAGTAGACCCACCGTTTCGCCAGCCAGATTTGTAGGAGGGTGATGAGGAGGATGATGATGAAGAGGATCCAGGCCAGTGCTGAGGCGTACCCCATCTGGAAGCCTGCCGGTCCCACCCGTCCGAAGGCCCGATTGTAGAGGTAGAGGACGTAGAAGAGCAGCGAGCGTCCGGGGCCTCCTAATCCTTCGCTGCCGCTCGTGAGAACGTAGGCGGTGGTGAAAATTTGGAAGGTCCCGATGATGCCCGTCACGATCTGGAAGAAGATAGTCGGGGTGAGCATCGGCAGGGTGATGTTCCAGATGCGCTGCCAGCCGCTGGCGCCGTCGATGATGGCGGCCTCGTGAAGGGCCGTGGGAATACCCTTGATTCCCGCCAGGTAGATCATGACGTTGCTGCCAATCCACCACATACCCATGACCACCATGCCGGGCTTCGTCCAGGCCGGGTCTACAAACCACCCGGGTCCATTGATGCCGAAGAGCTCCAGAAAGCGGTTGAAGAGGCCGTTAGGCGCCAGGATCCACTGCCACAGGAAGATGGCAGCAATTCCGGAGAGGACGTTGGGCAGGTAGATGGTGGTGCGGAAGAAGCGTCCCCCCGGCAGGTCCATGGAGAGCAGCAAGGCGACGGCGATGGAGGCCACGGTCACGATGGGCAGCTTCACAACCACCATCCAGAAGGTGTTGTAGAGGGACTTGTAGAAGTAGTCGTCGTTGAAAAATAGATTTCGATAATTCTGCAACCCCACCCACTGAGGCGCCGTCGTGATGTTGTAGCGGGTGAAGCTAGTGTAGAGGGAGAAGATCATGGGACCGGCGGTGAAGACGAGGAAGCCCAGGATCCAGGGCAACGCAAAGAGCCAGCCGGTGAGGGCCTCCTTCCGCGCCGGCGTGAACCAGCGTCTCCGCTTTCCCTTGATCTTTACCGCCCGTACCATTCGTTGGTCGGCCATGAGCATACCTTCCCTTCGTGTAGGGGAGGGAGCAAACTTGCTCCCTCCCCACGTCCACAGCTACTCGTTCTGAGCCATGACCTCGTTGATGGCCTCCTGAGCCTCCTCCATCGCCTCTGCAGGCTTCATCTCCCCCGTCCAGATGGCCTCGTAACGCTGCCAGAGCTGCTCGCCCCAGTTGGGATACTCAGACACGTACTCGCTCCCCTGGCTCCACTGCATGTTCTCGATGATGGCCTCCCAGTAGGGATCGGCCATGAGCACGGGGTGGCGTGCGGCCTCCTCATTGGTGGGGATGGAGGACGTATCCCGTGTCCAGGACATCTGTGCCTCAGGTCCCGTCAGACACTTGATGAGCTCCCAGGCCGCATCGGGGTTCTCCGCTCCGCGGGGGACGGAGAGGGCGAAACCCCCGCTCCAGTCGGCGTGCTCCTCACGATAGGGAATGGGCGCGATGCCCCATTCCATGCGGGGAGTCTCGCCGTTCTCCAACTCCACACTGGGACGGTAGAAACTGAGCACCGAGTGGTATCCGGAGATATCGACCAGCATAGCCACGGCCCCCGACATGAAGAGGTCGTTGGGAGGCGCGCTATAGCGGGCGCGGTAGTTCTGCAGCTCCTGCCAGCCGCCGTAGCGATCGATCCAATCCTTCGTCCAGCGCAAGGTCTCGACCATCTGCGGGTCATCGACCACCGGCTGCCCATCCTGGACCATGTCGTGACCGTTGGTGAGAGCCCAGAGGTCGGGACCGACGGACCAGAGGGGGAAAAAGGCGATACGCTCGTAGGAGCCGTCCTCGTTCTGCACGTCGAGAGCATCGGCGTACTCCAGGAGATCGTCCCAGGTCTCGGGCGGCTGTTCGGGGTCGAGGCCCGCCTGCTCGAAGAGCTGCTTGTTCCAGAAGAGAACGCGCACATCGGTCTCGAAGGGGACGCCGTAGGAATTCTCTTCGTAGAGAGTCTCCTCCCAGGTGAAGTCCCAGAACTGCTCCGGATCGAGATTGTCGCGATCGATGTAGGGCTGCAAATTCTCAACCACCTCATCGCGCGCGCGCTGCTGCAACTTGGGACGGTCCTCGACGATTACGTCGGGCATGCCTGAACCGGCGGCGACGGCGGCGATGTTCGCCGTCCAGATATCGCCCCAGGGCTTGAAGACCTCTTCGACAGTAATGTTAGGCAGCTTCTCAGTGCAGATGGCGATAGCCCGGCGGATGGCCGTACGACGCACGGGTGAGCCCCAAAAGTGCCAGAACTCGACCTCACCGGAGACGTCGGCGTTGAGAGGGGCCGCGGCCCCCTGTAAGTCCATCTCCTCGACGGCGACCTCTTCGCCCTCCTCCATCTCGGTCTCGGTGGGCTCCTCCCTCTCGACCTCCACGGCAGGGGTTTCCGTCGCCTCCTCCGGCTGACAGGCCCCGAGGACGAGGGTGACAATCAACAACACCGCTAGCAGATGCCACAGCGTCTTTAGGGATTTCATAGTTACTCCTCCTTGTGGAAATCGGTAGGTGATCGGTACAACTGACAGCGCTCCTCTCTCCGCCCCTCCTTTCTTCTCCCCTATTCTAACCGGTCACTTCCAACGAAACGGACAGATGGACCGGTGTGTGTGGGATAGTACCAATGTCGAGAAGGAGGAGACGCACCTCCTTCTCGGCGATAGAAACCAGAAGGTTGTGTAGCGAAACATAACGGACACGGAGTCCGCACAACGGTTACCCTCACTCCAAGTTTACAGGAAGCGTGTTTCTTCTGTCAACGTATCAGGATATAGAAGAAGGGTACAGCTAGGGATATATTTCTTCGGAGGAGCCCCGATTGAGAATTCTTGTCCTGCCCTCCGAATGCTGTATGATGGGCCTAGATCGAGGTGCAAGGGGGGTATTTGAAGAGGAGCGTGCTCGTACGACTGCTGCGTCTCGGACGCCTGCACTTCCTCGGCGCGGGGCTGCTGCTCTATCTCGCGGGGGCGCTCTGGGCCCTGCACCAGGGCGCCGCTTGGGATCTCCTACGTTTGGTCACCGGCTATCTCGTCTTCTTTCCGGCACACCTCTCCGTCTCCTACAGCAACGACTACTTCGACGTGGCGGTCGACGCCCTGGCGCAGGGAACGCCCTTCACAGGGGGGAGCGGGATTCTGGTCACCTATCCTGAGCTGCGACCGGTCGCCCGCAGGCTGGCCCTGGGCCTCAGTGCCCTCTCCCTGACGCTGGGCGTTCTCTTCCTTGTCCGCTACCGAATGTCCGCCTGGTATCTGCTCTACATGTTGCTGGGGAATCTCCTGGGCTGGTTCTACACTGCCCCACCTCTGCGCCTCGCTTACCGGGGATGGGGAGAGGTAGCGACGACCCTGACCATCGGCTTGCTCATCCCGGGGTTGGGCTTCCTCTCGCTGTGGGGTGACTTCACCTCCGCCTTCCTGCTCTTCACAGCCCCCATCCTCCTCTTCGGCCTCGCCTTCATCGTCGCGGTCCAGATCCCCGACCTGGAGGCGGACCGGGCAGGGGGCAAGCAGACCCTCGTCGCCCGTCGAGGGCGACGCCGGGGTTTCGGGATTGTAGGTCTTGCCGTGAGCCTGGGAACCCTCTACTATCTGCTCCTGGGCCTTCTGAGGACAGACAAGACTGTGAACTTCCTGCTGCCGGCCCTCTTCGCTCTGCCTGCTCTAGCTGCCGGGTGGGCAGGCGCGCTGCTGCACCCGGAAAAGCGGGGGGTCGCGACCCGCATCGTCAACGCCTTGCTGTTGAGCTTCGTCCTGCTGCTCCTCGCCATCGACCTCTACCTAACCTGGCTCCTCTTACCGTAAATCACCGAGCAAGAACTCCAGCGGGATCTCCGCGCGCGCCCGCCACGCCCGCTCGGAGTGCCCGGCTCCCGGAAACTTCAACGTCACCCAATCCGCCTCCTCCTCGTACCCTAACTCCCGCATGAGAGCGTCTACCTGCCGCTGGTGAGGCTCGTAGTTCGCGTCAAGGGTCTCGGTGCCGTAGTCGAAGTAGACCCTGTGCGTGCCCGGTCGCGGCAGGTGATCGCGAAGATAGCTCACCATCACCCCGGCGCCCACCACGGGCCAGTGGGAGGAGAGACAGCCCGCTCCCGCGAAAGTCTCGGGGTACTCACAGAGAGCGTAGAGGGAGATCAGCCCGCCCATGCTCGAGCCCATGACGACGGTATGATCGCGGTCGGACAGTGTGCGGTAGCGGTCGTCGATGAAGGGCTTCACCTCTTCCACGAGGCAACGCAGATAGGCATCGGAGACGATCTCACCGCCGTACTCCTCTTGCAGGGATGCCCGGAGTTGCTCGTGCCCCACCAGAGGCTTTTGGGGCAGGTACTCCAGCCAGCGGCGTGCGGTGCTCCAGAGGCCGACCACAATCGTCGGGGGGACCTTCCCGGCGTCAGTCAGGCGCACGAGAGCCTCGTCCACGCCCCAATCGATCCCTAGGGTCGAGGTGGCGGGCTCGAAGAGGTTCTGACCATCGTGCATATAGAGCACCGGGAAGCGGCGTTCGGGCTCTACCTCGTACTGCGGCGGTAACCACACCTCGACGTTGCGTGAGATAACGAACTCCGAGGGAAAGTCAGCGTGGCGTTCCAAGGTGCCGAGCATAAAAACCTCCCGCAAAGGTAATGTGAGCAGTGAGTGGTGAGTTGAGAGAAGAGATCGGGACTCGATACAAGCCCTAGCATTCACCAAATTGATAAGCAGATGTGTCAGCTCCAGTATAGGCAGTTCCACTTGAGGTCAAGTGAGATGGGTGTGTTGCACTTAAGTTAGACCGAGGCGTGAAACGTAAACCGTGAACCCTCACATTTCAGCCATGGATAGCTCATGACGGGGATAAAACACACCCAAGTGAGCGGGTCTGATCGGAGAAGTGACCTAGTACTATCTTCCCTGAAAGAAGGGGGGATGAACCGCAATGGACGCAGAGGTCGCAAAGATAACTTAATATTTCTAAGGTTTACGCCTCGATGAGTTAATAATCTTTATCTCAACTTTGCGTTCTTTGCGCTCACTGCGGTTAGCTAGTCTTTCTTCAGTTATGTACGAAGTTGCAGAATCACGCCATGATCCGGGTCACACCAGCTGCGCGATCACGCGCTCGAAAACCTCCTCGGGGGTGAGATCGGTGGTGTCCACGTAGAGATCGGCGTGCTTGCGGGCGTGAGCGAGCCGGAACTCCCGCTCCTCCACCCACCAGGAAGAGGGCTTGGATAGACCCTCGCGCCGGGCAGCGACCTCCTGACTTACGTCCAGGTAGATCAACAGGTCCGGATCGGTAAGACGCTGCCACATCGTCGGAACTCCGGAATGCTCCTGGCGAATCTCCTTGACGCGGTATCCCCGGGCGCGCAGACGACGAGCCAGCTCCGACTTCCCTGAGGAGCAGGGGCCCACGATACCGATCAACATCTCCTCTGTCATCGGGAGACTCCCACCAAGAATGCTGTCAGCAGCAGATCACCGAAGGGCAGCTAGACGTCGGGCACCGGCATCTCGATGCCCATGTAGCGCGGACCGGTACCCTCGCCCGCCAGCACCTGAAGCACAGCGATGCTCGTATCGTCCGTCGGGCGCCCCGCGTCGAGAGCCATGGCGCGTTCCAGGAGCCCATCCGCCAGGTCCTGGGCCACAGGCGAGCGCTCCCAGAGATCCGAAATAGCGGGGAGAAGATCCAGACGCCTTCCCGTCCGGCTCCCGGCGTGCACGAGACCGTCGGTAAAACCACAGACGAGCGCACCGGGCTGCAGGGGCAGGACCTCGACGGCGGGGCGTGCGTGGCGGTGGTGTCCCAGGGGAGGCGTCTCACCCGGCAGGAGCCGCAGCCCCTCCTCGGCGGTCATCACGAAGACGGGGGGCGCGCCGAAGCGGGTGATCACCAACTCGCGGGCGGCGAGATCGGCGGTGAGAATGACGAGCGTAGCCGAGACCTTGCCCCCGCGGAGAACGTAGAGCATATCGTTCGCGGCCCGGGCGGCGGCCCCATCCCGGACCCCTTCGGCGAGCTCCGTCACCACCTTGCGCACCACCCAGATGCTGATCTGCTTGGCCGCGACCCCGGAGCTCTGCCCGTCCACGAGGACCAGGGAGATGCCCCCATCGGGCCGCTCGATGGCCTCCAGGGTGTCGCCGCCCTTTCGGACGGCCCACTTGTTGATCTTGGCGACCGCGGCCGAGAGGTGCATCGTCAGCGCTCCGGCTCGACCTCCACCACCAGCTTCCGCGCCAGGGCACCGGGCACGATCTCCACCTCGACCCCCTCCGTCAAGAGCAGGCGGGCAACATTTTCGTCGGGGTTGATGTAGGTAAGGGTCCCGACGAATCCCCCCACGGTGATGACGTGATCACCCGACTCGAAGGTCATGACTTTCTGCGACTGGCGGCGGCGCGCCAACCACTGGGGCAGAAAGAGAAAGAGAACTCCCAGGCCCAGCAGCACGATCCATAGAACTGTATCTCCCATCACACCCTCCTCGAAGTCAAAGATATCCGATGGCTCTCATTATACCGGGGGGACGAGAGGATACAAGAGTTGGCTCCGCTGACAAAAGGCCAGGTTTACCGCCAAGACGCCGCCGACCGCAGGTCGGACGGGCGCCAAGTTTTTAAGTTACCATACCCTGTAGTTGAAACTGTTCCAAAGCGGGCTACAATGGAGATGAAGACCTTCTGCTCTCAGAAGAGAGAGAGCCCCAGAGAGCTCCCGTAGCACTGTAAGGAGAGGGGGGACTGTCGGAGGCTGCCTCCAAGGGCAAAATTTGACAAACTCGGTGGGTGACAAGAAAAGGGGGAAGAGACAAGATGGTTGAGGAAGTAGAGGCCGTCGTCATCCGCGCTCAGGAGCTGGCCAAGAAGTTTGGCGCTGACGTCGCCGTACGGGACGTCAGCTTGGAGGTACCTCGAGGACAGATCTTCGGCTTTATCGGCCCCAGCGGCTCCGGCAAGACCACCACTATCCGCATGCTCACGGGCTACTATGCCCCGACGAGCGGTAACGCCAGCGTCTTCGGGTATCCGCCCACGCACTTCACCCGCGAACAGCGGGCGCGCATCGGCTACATGCCCCAGCTCTTTGTCTTCTATCCCCACCTCTCGGTGTGGGAGAATCTGAACTTCGCGGCTTCGATATACGGCATGCCCCTGCGGCGCAAGGAACGGCTACAGGAGGTGCTGGAGTTCGTCGAGCTCTTCGAGCACCGGAAGAAGTTAGCTCACAACATCTCAGGCGGCATGCAGAGGCGCCTGAGTCTGGCAGCGACCCTCGTTCACGCGCCGCAGCTCATCTTTCTCGACGAACCCACCGCCAGCATCGATCCCGTGTTACGCCAGAAGTTCTGGGATCACTTCCGCGCCCTCCGCGAAGAGGGCCGCACGCTCTTCGTCACCACTCAGTACGTGAACGAGGCGGCCTACTGCGATCTCGTGGGCATCATCAACCACGGCGTGCTGCTGACCGTCGACACTCCCGAGGGGCTCCGTCGGCGGGCCTATGGGGGTGACGTCGTGGACATGCAGACGGCAGAGCCCATGGGATACGAGCAGCAGTCCCGTCTCCGCGATCTGCCCTTCGTGCACGGGAGGGTCTTCCGCCAGACCGACGGCGCTCTCCGCCTGGTGGTCGACGAGGCCAGCACCGCCATCCCCAAGTTGATGACCTGGTGCCGGGGGAGCCATTGTGAGGTCGAGTCCCTCGAGGAGTACCAGCCCCCCTACGAGGAGGTCTTCGTGCAGATCATTCAGGCGGAGGAAGAACGTGAGTAAGCTAGGGCGACGACTCATACGAACGTCCGCATTTGTACGCAAGGAGATCGCCGAGATCCTCCGCCAGCCCCGCCTGCTCGTCACCCTCGTTCTGGGGCCCTTCCTCATCCTGTTGATCTTCGGCATCGGCTATCGAAACGAGCCCCCGCCCGTGCGCACCATCTTCGTGCTTCCGGAGAACAGCAATCTGACCGCCGCCGAGATCGAGCAGTACGCCACCACGCTGGGCCCGAGCCTCGACTACCAGGGGGTGGTCCACGACCGGGTACAAGCCCTGACCCTCCTGCGCCAGGACAAGGTGGATCTCGTCGCCATCAGCCCCGAGAACCCTCAGGAGACCATCCAATCCGGAGAGCAGGCCGTCTTCACCCTCTACCACAACGAGATCGATCCCGTCCAGGTGGACTACGTCAACTACTTCAGCGAGATCTACGTCCAGGAGGTGAACCGGCGGGTCGTGCAGCAGATGGCTCAGGAGACCCAGAGTGAGGCCGAGGTCATTGAGAAGGATCTGGAGACGGCGGAGTCGCAACTACCCATGATCCGGGAAGCCCTGGCTGCCGGAGAGGTCGAGGAGGTAGAGGCGCGCATCGACGAACTGGATCGCGCTTTGCGTAACCTGGCCCTCTTGGCGAGTCCCGGCTTGGGCATGTGGAGCAACGTAGAGCGCGCCCTGGCACCCGAAGAGCAACGGCAGGCCGAGACGGCTCTGAACATGTTGTTGCGCGCACGCCAGGACGTCTCGGCGTTCGACGATGCGCTGGAGAGCCAGCCCTACAGCGAGATCGATGTGGAGCTGCTCGACCGCATCGAGCAGGATCTGGCCAATCTAAGGTCCCAGCTCTCCCTCTTCACCAGCCTCAACAGTTACGTGCTCATCAAGCCCTTTACCATCGAGGTAGAGAGCGCCACCGTCCTCCAGCCGGGCGTGGTCGACTTCTACGCCCCCTCGGTCATCGCGCTGTTGATGCAACACCTCGCTGTCACCATCGCGGCCCTCTCCATCGTCCGCGAGCAGAGCGTGGGAACGATGGAGCTGTTCCGCGTCGCCCCCCTCTCGGCGGGCGAGACCCTGATCGGGAAGTATGTGAGTTACCTCATCTTCGGGACGGTCATCGCGGCCATTCTTACGCTGCTCCTCCTCTTCGGCATCGACATTCCCATGCTCGGCTCCTTCCTCGACTACGCCCTCGTGCTCCTGGCCCTGATCTTCACTTCATTGAGCTACGGCTTCGTCATCTCCTTGATCTCCGAGACGGACAGCCAAGCCGTCCAGTACACGATGATCCTGCTGCTCACCAGCGTCTTCTTCAGCGGCTTTATAATGCAAGTGAGCGTGCTCTGGGAACCCGTGCGGGTGCTCTCGTGGCTACTACCCACGACCTACGGAATCCGGCTCCTGCGGGATACCATGCTCCTCGGGCGCCCCATCGAGTCCCTCTTGATCGCCGGGCTGGTGGGCATCGGGATCGTGCTCTGCGTCCTGGCCTGGCGTCTTCTCCACCGGGAGATCGAGGTCAAGTAAATCCTACACCCGCCTCACGACTCGCTGCAGCTCACAAGCAGGCCAGGAGAGCACGACGAGCGCGGGCAGGCCCAGGGAGCGCCAGAAGGGCACGGGATCGAGCCCCGTGGCCTCTGCAACGTAGAGGGTGATAACGGTGCCGTGGGAGACGATGGCGACGTTGCCCTCGCGGTGCTGCTCCATGACCGCCTGTACGGCAGCCGTGAAACGCTCCCGCGCCTCCACCGCCGTCTCCCTACCGAAGACCAGAAGATCGGGCTCCCGGAAGAGGCGGGTGACCAACACCTCGAAGGCCTCCCGGCTCGGCATGAGCGGCACGTCCCGCCGGTCGTGCTCGTGAAGATCGGCATGCTCTTCAACGGGCAGGTGCAGTTCCCTAGCGACCAGGCGCCCCGTTTCGAGAGCCTTGGGCTCCCGGCTGGTTACCATGAACGCGGGATCGAGTGCCCGCAACTCCTCTGCCAGGGTCAGGCAACGCTGACGCCCCGCTTCCGAGAGCTGCCACTCGGCAGCCGGCAGGTCGGCCCTGATCTCCGGTATTGAGTGACGAACGAGTATCAGATGGCGCATTGAAACACCTCCTCAGATGTTGTAGCCCTTCCCCATTACAGGTATAATAACTCAGGTTGTGATTTTAGAAATCGAAGGAGGGAGAGCGATGGTCTTTGACAAAATTCGTCAGATCTTCTCCAGAGGCTCTGAGAAAGGCTCCTCAGGTCGCCCCCGCGACCCCGAGGGCCTTTACTTCTACGTCAAGTGCGGCAAGTGCGGCACGCCCGTAGAGGTGCGGGCCGACAAGCGTCACGACCTCCAGCGGGACTACGACCGCGGGGGCTACACGCTGAACAAGGACGTGCTCGATAACGAGTGCTACAACCTCTTCCACTTCACCGTCCACCTCGACGAGAACCACAACATCGTGGAGCGGGAGATCCAAGGAGGCGAGTTCATCACCGCGGAAGAGTACGAAGCGCTGAAGAGAGAAGAGCTAGCCGAGGAGTAAAGGTAGCATGCATGGCAGTCCCGTCGCAGCAGAAGAATTCAACCAAGCTAAACGCAAGAGTTTCTGGAACGAAGTGGCCCATTGGGTCACCGGCAAGAGCAACGAGCTCCTGCCCTTCGAGGAGGTCCGCAGGCGTCTCCCCTTCGAGGGAGAGCACTATCTCGGACTGCAGACCATCCCTTTGAAGAAGATCATCGGCAGCGTGGGGCGCTACCGTGACTTCGACCGGGCCTTCCTCCCCAAACAGGAGGAGACCCGCTACCGCTGGCAGAGCATCGACCAGGCCCGGGAGCACGGCGCCATCCTGCCCCCCATCGAGGTTTATAAAGCCGGCGACGCCTACTTCGTCAAGGACGGCAACCACCGGGTCTCCGTCGCCAAATCGCATGGGCAGGAGTTTATCGATGCCTACGTCACCGAGATCGATGTACCCGTCCCCATAACCGAGGAGACGGACATCGATGAGCTCATCCGAGAGCAGGAGCGGGCAGCCTTCTTGCACAAGACCAGGCTGCAAGAGATCCGCCCTCACGTCGACGTCCGGGTTACGGAGCCGGGCAAGTACGAGCAACTCCTCGAGCACATCGCTGTACACCGCTGGTATCTCAGCGAGGAGCGGGGGTACGAGGTGCCGTACCAAGAGGCGGTGGCCTCTTGGGTGGCCAACGTCTACCTCCCTCTGGTGGAGGTGATCCGGCAGGAGAACGTCCTGGACGCCTTTCCCGATCGTACGGAGACCGATATCTACCTCTGGGTCTCGCAACACCGGGAGGAGCTCGCGCAAGCGCTGGGACGGAAGGTTGATCCTCTCTCCGCCCTGGACGATCTTAGAGATCGTTTCAGCCCCCGCACCCAGGATAAGGTGCGCCGCTTCCGGCAAAAGGTGCAGCGCGCGGTGACCCCCAAAGAGCTGGAGGGCGGCCCCGAACCTGGGAAGTGGCGGCAGGAGCGGTGGGAGCGGCACGGAGGGGAGCGGCTCTTCGGTGACGTCCTGGTCGCCATCAACGGTGAGGCGGGCGGCTGGCGCGCTCAAGAGCAAGCGCTGCGCATTGCCTGGCGGGAGGGCAGCTTCCTGCACGGTGTGCACGTCATCCCGGAGGCTGAAGAGCGCAGAAGCGAGTCCATCAAGGAGATCAAGGAGACCTTCGACCTCCGCTGCCGGGAGGCCAACGTGCCGGGGGAGCTCTTCGTCGAGACGGGCGAAGTGGTCACCCAACTCGCTGCCCGCGCCCGCTGGAACGATCTCGTCGTCGTCAGCCTGGAGTACCCGCCGGGCTCTCGTCCTCTGGAAAAACTGGGGTCGGGCTTCCGCACCCTGATCCAGAAGATCTCGCGCCCTCTTTTGGCGGTGCCCAGCCACAGAGAGCCCTCACCCCTGGATCGCGTCCTGTTGGCTTACGACGGCAGTCCCAAGGCCGACGAGGCCCTCTTCGTAGCGGCCCACCTCGCGGAGCACTGGGAGATCGAGCTACGGGTGGTCACGGTCTCCGAGGTAGGGGCCATTCCCCGAGCCCTGGTGCGCGCCCTGCGCTACCTGCGGGAGCGGAAGCTCGAGGTCACGGGCATCGAGGAACAGGGTCCCGTGGGTGAGGCTATCCTGCGTACGGCAGAGACCTACGCGAGCAACCTGATCCTGATGGGGAGCTACGGCTTCAACCCACTCTTGGAGGCGGTGCTGGGGAGCACCGTCGATCAGGTCCTGCGCCAGGCCCGGCAGCCGGTCCTAATCTGCCGTTAGGGAGGTTACCGCCTAACCCATCAGACGCCGGCGGGGCTTGCAGCTTGTGCAATCGCCGCAGCGCCGCCGGCTCCGCCCCCCTCGACGCGCTCCTTGGTCTGTTGTGCGCACTCCATGGCGCTCCACAGAGAGGTGTCGACCTCCATATCGTAGATCTTGCCGGCGTGGACGACGTCAAACTGCGCCCGTGCTTGCCCCAACGTGCGATCCTTACGCGCCCTCTCCCGCTCCTCGAGAACGCCCAAGGGGCAGCGCACGTCGCGATCGTGATTCTCAAGGGGGAAGTACCACGAAGAGTGGAACGCTTCACTCCAGGGAACTCAGCACCTCGAGGGTTGCCTCAATGACCCGTCGCTGCTGCTCCTCCCGCGAGATGGTCGCCGGATTGTCCCCCGCCTGTTCCCCGTACCCACCGAATTGGGCGTGGTTACCCCCTTCAATGGCAATCCAGGTGGTATCCGGGGGCAGCAGAGGACGCGCCGCCTCCACCTCCTCGGGTGAGGCGAGACCGTCCCGGGTGCCGTAGATGGAGGCCACGACGAGCGACTGCTCCGACAGGTCGGCGCTCTCCGGGGGATAGGAGGCCCACAGAACCAGCCCATCCACACGGGATGGGTTGCGGTACGCGAAACGCGCCGCCATGGAGCCGCCGAGGGAGTGCCCGCCTACCGCCCAGGCGTCGATAGCAGGATGAGCCGCGATCACCTCGCCGGCCCTCTCGGGCGCCAGCACGGCCAGGTTCAGGGGCATGGGCACGATAACAACGAGATAGCCCTCCACAGCGATGGCCCGGGCAGCCGGAGCGTAGGCGCGGGGGTCCACCCGCCCGCCGGGATAGAGGATGAGGCCCACGTCGGGCTCCCCCTCCCGGGGCCGGAAGGTCAGCCAGGGGTCGGACTCCACCTCAACTGCCTCCCCCGACTCCAAGGCGGCGAGAGCCTGGGGCAAAGGTTCGGCAGCGGCGGACGCCCAGATTACAAAGCCCACGAGAAGCAGCGGGATCAGCAACAACAGAAGCCACCCACGATTTTTCTTCATACTCCCCCCTTTGTTGAGACCGGCGAAAGGTGAATGGTTTGAGAAGAATCTATGCAATAGCATCCACAGGATAAGGGATCAGGGACCAGAAACCAGGGATCAGGCCCTTACCAAGTCTCGTGCTCTCTCCTACAGCTTGGTGCTCCAGTGCCCCCTACACCCCTAGATGATGAGCGTCAGCAGCCAGACGGTGAGCAGGCCGAAGAGAGCGGTCATTCCCAACTTCACGGCAGCCGCACGGCGCTGCAGGAAGGCGGTCAGGTCCTTGGAGGTCGTGCCGAAGTAGACGAGAATGAAGACGATGACGAGGGGGACGATGAACATGAGATTATGGAATGATCGCCAATCACAAGAAGTGCGTGCGGCGCGATACCCAAGCCTTCTACAAACTATAGATTTACTTATTTCAACACATTGGTATAATTATGGTTAACTCACAGGAGGAAACCCGATGGCTATCAAAAAATTGGCACCGAGTGAAGAGGTCAGCCCGAGCGAGGAGCTGGCGTTGCACAAAATGTGGATTATCGAGAAGCTACAACAGTCCCTCAACGGTGACGGGGAGTTGCTGCCCACGGAGCAGATCAAGCAGCGTATTCGCGAGGGCTTCGACGCCCTCTACCGCTACCTACGTCTGTCCCTCCCCCCGGAGCGTCGCCAAGCACTCTTCGACGAGATCGTCGCCGACCTCCTGGGATACGGTCCCTTAGAGGAGCTGCTCAACGACGACTCGGTCACCGAGGTGATGGTCAACGGTCCCCAACAGATCTACGTGGAGCGCAACGGCAAGGTGACGCTCACGGACGTGCGCTTCACCAACAACGACCACGTGCGGCGCATCATCGAGAAGATCATCCGGCCCCTGGGCCGGAATATCGATCGCCGCTGGCCCCTCGTGGATGCCCGCCTTCCCGACGGCTCCCGCGTCAACGCCGTAATCCCACCCTGCGCCATCGATGGCCCCTCCATCACCATCCGCAAATTCGGCAAGGAGAAACTCACCGTCGAGGATCTTCTCAACTACGGCTCTCTGTCGTCCGAGATGGCAGAGTTCCTGCGCGTCTGTGTCATCTCCAAGCTCAACATCCTGGTCTCGGGGGGAACGGGCTCGGGAAAGACGACCCTGCTCAACGTGCTCTCGAGCTTCATCCCCGACGACGAGCGCATCGTGACCATCGAGGACGCCGCCGAGCTGCGTCTGAACCAGAGCCACGTCGTGCGTCTGGAGACCAAGCCTCCCGAACCCGAAGATACCCAAGGACGGCCAGTGGCCATTCGGGATCTCGTCATCAACTCCCTGCGCATGCGCCCCGAACGAATCATCGTAGGCGAGTGCCGTGGTGGAGAGGCCCTGGACATGCTCCAGGCGATGAACACGGGCCACGACGGCAGCCTCACCACCGTGCACGCCAACACGCCCCGCGACACCATCTCCCGTCTCGAGACCCTGGTGCTCATGGCGGGGATGGACCTCCCCCTCTTGGTCGTCCGCAAGCAGATCACCTCTGCCATCAATCTCATCGTGCAGCAGGCACGCCTGCGCGACGGCTCCCGCAAGGTGACGAGCATCACCGAGGTCCAGGGGTTGGAGGGGGACACCGTCGTGATGCAGGAGATCTTCTCCTTCGAAGAGCAGGGAGAGGAGGATGGGAAGGTCATAGGGCGCTTCCGTCCCCAGGGGATTCGCCCCAGCTTCATGCCCCGGCTCAAGGCCCACGGCTTCGACCTGCAGCCCGCGATCTTCATGGATCGGGAGAGCGGTCTCCAGAAACGGCGCTTCTAGCGAGCCGGAACCGGGGAGGGGGAAGCGGGACAGTCCGCCCCCCATCACTTCTCCACCACAACCCAGAAGTTGATCCCCCCTTCGTGCAGGGTGACCCGTCCCCCTGCCTCCTGGAAGAGCCGGGCGAGCTCTATCGGGGGATAGAAGCGGCTGCGCATCAGCGCCAGCCGTTCCGCCAACGCCACCAGCTTCACGATAAAGCGGCGCACGTCAGGCTCCTCGATGACGATACGCCCACCCGGAGCCAGCACCCGCAACAGCTCCGCGGCAGCAGCCCCGTGACGCCAGAAGTGGTGAAAGGCATCGACGGCGATGACCCGCTCAAAACTTCCCGAGGCAAGGGGCAGTCGCTCCGAGGGCGCCAGCAGGGTGCCGCAGCAGCCCTTCTCCTGCGCCTGGCGCAACATCCCCGACGAAGGATCGACGATGAAGAGGCGCGCGCCCTGCTCCGTCAGCAGGCGGGTCACCCGCCCGGTCCCCCCCCCGACGTCCAGAAGGCGCTGACCCGCTTGCAGATCGAGGAGCACCTTCAACCGCTCGATGTCGGGCGAGTGGATGACCCGCTCGTAGATGGGGGAGAGCAGATCGAAGAGATCAATCGGAGGACGCGGCATCTTACGCCTCCCCGGAGCGCTGCCGCAGCTCCACGATGGTCTCCCGCCAGGCCCCCAGGCAGATGTCGAGGGCCAGTGCGGTGTCGATGAGATCGCTCTCCACAGGGACGAGCTTCTGCTTGGAGATGGCCTCCTCGATGGATACGGAGACGATATCGTCGCCTCTCAAGGCCACCATGTGCCCCAACTTCCCCTCAGCGATAAGGTGTACCGCCATCACACCGAAGCGACTGGCCAGGAGGCGGTCGAAAGCCGAAGGGGAACCGCCCCGCTGCAGATAGCCGAGAACCATGGTACGCACCGCCGTCTCGGTCCGCTCACGGATCTCGCGGGCCACCTGCTCACCGATCCCGCCCAGGCGGGGCATAGCCCCGGGCCGCTCCTTCTGCTCGTAGACCCGCTTCCCACCCTCCGGCTGCGCCCCCTCGGCGGCGACGACGATGCTGTAGTTAGCACCCCCGGTGTAGCGCTGGCGAATTTTCGCGGCCACACAATCGGGATCGTAGCGGATCTCGGGGATGAGGATGATGTCGGCGTCACCGGCTATCCCGGCCTCCAGCGCAATCCACCCGGCGTCCCGGCCCATCACCTCCATGATGATGACGCGGTGGTGGCTCTCGGCGGTCGTGTGGAGCTTGTCCAGCGCCTCGATGGCCGTGTTGATGGCGGTATCGAAGCCGAAGGTCACCTGGGTAATGAGGATGTCGTTGTCGATGGTCTTGGGGACCCCTACCGCCTTGAAACCCTTCTCGATGAGCTCCTGGGTGATCCGCATCGAGCCGTCGCCGCCGATGACGACGACGGCGTCCAGGTCCAGCACCCGTGCCATCTCCACCACCCGGTCCGAGACGTCGACGACCTGCTCCTCCCCATCGACCTCGATGATGTAGTTGAAGGGATCGGCCCGGTTGGTCGTTCCCAGGATGGTCCCACCACGGGAGAGAATTCCGCGCACCGATGCCATCTCCAGGGTACGCACCTTCCCCGGCTGGATGAAGCCCTCGAACCCGTCCTCGATTCCCAACACCTTCCAGCCATACTCGTTGAGGGCCGTCTTGACCACCGCTCGAATGACTGCGTTCAGCCCCGGTGCATCCCCGCCGCCCGTGAGAACACCGATCCTTTGAATCTCGTCAACCATGGAATCCCCTCCTAGATGGGTCATTCGTTACTACACTACACCCATTGTAATCACTCCCTCCTCAAGCTACAAGTCCTGAATCCCGGCGGGCATCTACTCAACAACTCTTCTCCAACATTTGTTGTCATTCTACCGGCACAAGGTACAATGCACTTTGGAACCTGATCCCCTACCAAGGATAGAGGAGAGATGGCACGTTTTACCTACATTCCCGTCGCTTCGGGGCTGCACACCGAAGAGACCCTCAGCCGCCTCATCGAAGCGTACGTCCCCGCTCTTGCCACCTTAGGCGGCAAGAGAATGTCCCCCGCAGAGCTCGGAGGCGAACTACCCCAGCTCATCTTCGTCGTCACAGGGGGCACAGAGCAGAGGGCACTCGAGATCCAGGAGCACCGGCGTACTCGACGGCCCGACGAACCGGTCTACCTCCTCGCCCACCCGGGCCACAACTCCCTGCCTGCGGCTCTCGAGACCCTGGCCCGCCTCAGAGAGGCAGGGATTCCGGGACGCATCCTCTACCTGCCGGGCCCCCGAGATCCCGCAGCCCTGCAGAGGTTGGATGACGCGGTCAGTGATCTGGAGGTACAACGCGCCCTACAGGCTGCCCGCATCGGCCTGGTGGGCGCACCCTCCGACTGGCTCGTCGCCAGCCGGCCCGACGCCCAGACGGTGCGGGAGGTCTGGGGACCTGAGGTACTCCCCCTGTCCCTCGACGAACTCTACGAGGCCCTGGAGGGGGTCGCGGACACCGAAATCGGGGAGCCCCTCCGGGATCTCCGAAAAGGCGCTCGTGAAAAGGGTGAACCCTCGCAGCAGGAGATCGCAGAGGTGGTGCGCGTCTACCTCGCGCTGCGCAAGGTGGTGAAGAGATATGCCCTGGCTGCCGTGAGCGTGCGCTGCTTCGACCTGGTGTTGAAGCTCTCCACGACGGGCTGCTTCGCCCTGGCGCAGCTCAACGACGAGGGCATCATCGCCGGCTGTGAGGGGGACGTCGTCTCTACCCTGGGCATGCTGTGGGTCCACGAGCTGCTCCACCGGCTGCCCTGGATGGCGAACCCGTCGCGTCTCAACGAAACCGAGAACACCCTCTGGTTGGGCCACTGCACCGTGCCCCGCACCCTCGTGGGCGACTACACGCTGCGTTCTCACTTCGAATCAGGATTGGGCGTGGGCATTCAGGGCACACTGCCCCCCGGCCCCATCACCCTCCTGCGCATGGGGGGACGGGATCTACGCCAACTCTGGCTGGCAGAGGGTGTGCTCCTCAAGTCCGGTGACGCCGAGGACCTCTGCCGTACGCAGGCTCAGGTGCGATTGGAAGATAGAAGCGTGGTCGACCTGCTTCACAATCCGCTCGGTAACCACCTGCTGCTTGTTCCCGGCAACCATACCGAACGGCTCCGCAGCTGGTGGGAGACCTTCATCAATCGCGAATAGGCAGGGGTTCGATTCAAGAGGCTGGATCGAGAGGGGAGAGAGATGGACAAGCAAGTATACAGCAACGTCACCTACGAAGTCATTGCCGCCGCCACGGAGGTACACGAAGAGCTGGGGAACGGCCTTCTCGAGGCTGCGTATCGAGAGGCACTGGCCATCGAGTTTGAGCTGCGGTGCATCCCCTACCAGCAGGAGCAACCCCTCTCCCTCCACTACAAGGGCTGTATCTTGCAGCAGGGTTACACCCCGCACTTCGTGGTCCAAGACCTGCTAGTCGTAAACCTTCAGGCCGTGAGAAGAAACGGTCCGGAGGTGGAATCGCAAATACTGAACTATCTCAAGGCAACGGGCTATCCAGTGGGTCTGTTGCTGAGTTTCGGATTTCCTGGTAGACTCCGGTGGAAGTCAATCGTCCCTGGGTCTTTTGAGTTTCGCCGGGTGGTGGGGTGAGAGGCTCTAAAACTAGCCAGAATGGCTGCTGCGGTGGGGCGTACCAGACCTTTCCTGCGTTGTGGCAGGAAACGCGTGGCAAACGGCCCTTTGTACCCGGCGAAATCCTGGAGAGCCTCATCTCTTGAGAGAAAGATCAGATCTTGAAGAGGGGAGAGGATGGAACTACGCCAGATGCTTAAAGTCAGCTTCAGGTGGGCATGGCTGATTGCCATCCCGGTGGTGGTAGCGCTGGGTTACGTAGCCCTGACCTACAGGCCTCCGGGGGTCAGCTACCAGGTGGTCATGCGCTTTGCCGCAGGCACGGCACCGGCAGGCCTCTCTCTCGACTACGACCGCTACTATCCGTGGCTCACGTCGGAGTACATCGCCAATGGCCTCGCCGACGTCGCCGAGACGGGTGCCTTCGCCCAGACCGTCGCCGAGCGCCTCGCTGCAGAGGGAGTAGCCATTCCCCCCACGAGCATCCGGGGTGCCATCGTCACCGACAACGCCCAGTCCATCATCGTCGTCTATCTCACGTGGCCCGACCCCGAGCAGATCGTCCCCCTTGCCGACGCCGTCACGGCAGAGCTGGAGCTGGGGGGCGCGACCTACTATCCCCAGCTGGCGGATGTCGGCATCGCCGCCCGCCGCCTCGACGAACCGGTGCCCGTGCCGCTGGCTCCCTCGCTGCGTGCTCAGCTTCTGGGCCCGGGGTTGAAGATTCTCCTGGCCGGCGGGGTGGGTGCGGGCCTGGCCTTCCTCGCCCACTACCTGGACCCTCTGGTGCGCGAGCGACAGGAGCTCGACCTTCCCCTACTCGGCGCTATCCCCCGCCACGGGAGCAGATTTCGACGCTAGGGGCTACACGTCAAGGGAGGCGCCGCGGTTGCGGCGCCTCCCTCTCTATGTAACTGACGACACTCCAGGGAAGGGTGAGAGCGCCATAAATCCGTGACTGCATGGCCACATCCTGCGCCCGCACCCCGACTATCTGTTGGTCAATGCCTGCTTCTAAAGTCCTAAGAGCTGATCAATCTTGGCGCGATCAAAACCGACGACCATCTGCCCCCCGATCTCGATCTGGGGCACGCCCTGCTGACCGGTGCGGCGGATCATATCCCGGGCAGCGCTGGGATCACGTGAGACGTCGACGTCCCGAAAGCGAATCCCCTTCTGGCGCAGATAGCGCTTCGCCGACCGGCAGTGAGGACAGGTCGGCGTCGAAAAAACGATCACCCGCGGCTGATGCTCCCTTGTCTTCCGCTCGTCTCTGTTCATCTCTTCCTCCTCCAACAATAAGTTGCTTTTATCATATATTAATTTGTTTTTTAGTCAAGAGCACTCTAAGCGTAGGGCTAGCGCCTTTGACCTCTGGTCGCAGAAATACGGCCTAAAGGCCGGGGATAAAAACGCCGCTTGAGCGGCACACCAGGTAATGCGATGGAAAAATTTTCTAAGTGCGCTAGCCCTCGCCCTAAGCGAAGAACCGACAGACAAACCACTGCGGTCGGAGAGGTAGTCCGGATAGCGGCCCCGCAGAGCGGGGCATATTTGCGCCCTTCCGACGTCGTGCTATAATCCCCATCAGCACATCTGCAACGAACAGTGCGGCGTCCCCGAAAGTTCGGGGCATCCTGGAAAGGAGACCTCATGAAGTGCCCATACTGTGACTCCTTCAAAACCCGCGTCGTGGATACACGGCGTGATTCGCAGGGGAACATGCGCCGCCGCCGGGAGTGCAAGAGCTGCGAGGAGCGCTTCTCCACTATCGAACGCCCCATTCTCACCAACCCGCTGGTCATCAAGCGTGACAAACGGCGCGAGGAGTACGATCGCGACAAGATCATCTCGGGGTTGAAGATCGCCTGCGCGCGGCGTCCCATCTCCGCCGAGCAGGTCGAACACATTGTCGACCGGGTGGAGTACCAGCTGCGCCAGAGCGGGCGGGCGGAGGTGTCCAGCCGCACCATCGGGGACCTGATCGTCGACGAACTACGTCAGCTGGACGAGGTAGCCTATATCCGCTACGCCATCGTCTACTTAGGGCTGCCGGACCTGGAAGCCATTCGTGGGGAGATCGATCGCCTGCGCGCTCAACGTTGTTGAACTTATTCTCAGCAGTCTGCTAGACAAAGCGGGCGCTAGTAGCGCCCGCTTTGACATGGATGCACGAAACGAAATATTACTCGACCTTCAGAATCTTGAAATGGATCGTTCCTGCGGGCGCCCGCACGGTGACCTCATCTCCCACCTTGTGTCCCAAGAGCGCGCGGCCTAGGGGAGATTCGTGGGAGATCTTTCCCTCCCGCGGATTCGCCTCGGTGGGGCCCACAACATGGTAAGTCTCGGTCTCATCCAGACCCTCTTCGCGGACGGTGACGTGGGAGCCGAGAGTAACCTTACCATCCCCGCCGCCGACCTTTTCAATGATCCGCGCATGGCGAATCGACGCCTCCAGTTGGCGAATTCGCCCCTCGAGAAAGCCCTGCTCCTCCTTCGCCGCGATGTAGTCGGCGTTCTCCGAAAGATCGCCCTGTTTGATAGCAAAGTGTAAGCGCTCCGCTAAGGCCGGGCGCTTGACCTTGACGAGCTCCTCCAGCTCCGCCTTCAGGGCCTCCAGGCCCTCTTCGGTGACGTAGACTGGTTTGTCCTTCATCATTTCAACCTCCAACTCCTACATGTTCGGCTATTGTACCATGAACAGACCTCAAGACAACACTTTCCCCCTGTTTCACACCCCTCCATGGCACCCAGATGAACAGCCAGGTCTTAACCCGCTCACTTCACTATCCTTTTCCAAGTCGAAGTTACCCTAAGCGCCCCTGCAACGATGTTATAGTGGGGGGAAGGACATATAATGTTGGTACGAAAGGAGAGGACGGTTGCCGATCAGATCATCAGGCGGCAATAAGGGACACGCCGTAGACAGGGGGGTCATACAACGTCTGCTGCATTATGATCCCGATCTGTTGACGCGTCTGTACAATCTCCTCACGACGGTCTCCGCCTATCTACCCCGCCATCTTGCCCACCGGCTGCTGACACCACCGCTCTCCTCGTCACTCATCTCCCCCCTCGACTGCACCCTCATGTATGCCGATATCGACGGCTTTACCGCGATGGCGGAGAACTTTTCGCGCGTCGCCTCCCAACAGGGTGCGGAGGAGTTGACGACCTTCGTCAACCGGTTTCTGGAGCTGCTTATCACCACGACCGTAGCCTATGGGGGCGACATCCACAAGTTTGGAGGAGACTCCGGACTGGTCGTCTTCACAGGAGAAGAGCATACTTTGCGCGCCAGCGCAGCCGCCCTCGACGTGCGTAGAGTCATCGCCGAACAGCTGCAAGAGGTCAAGACCTCCCTGGGCACCTTCCCCTTGAACATCGCCATTGGGCTGAGCGCAGGCCCGACGGTAGGCGTGGGGCTTGGTGACGGAGAGAGACGGGAGTGGCTGCTCTCCGGTGCCACTGTCACACGGGTCGGGTTAGCCCAGACCCAGGCCCTCGCCAACGAGATCGTGCTCGATGCCACGAACCTCGACCTGGAGCAGATCGACATCGAGATGACACCGCTCCGGGATCAGCTCTACGTCGTGAGGGGAGTCCGGCGACAACCCTCCCTCTCCACAATGCCCCCACTCCCTCCCCTACCCCGACCCGAGGAGGCGCAACAGATTCCCTGGCTCCTGTCACGACTGGATCAGCTGACTCCCTATCTGAGCGCAGGCCTCCTCAAGCGGTTGCTTACCGTCACCACCCCAGACCGCTCGCACCTGTGGAGTGAGCACCGCAATGTGACCATCCTCATGTTAGCTTTTACCGGTTTTCCTCCCCTTACCGCTGCATGGGATAAACCCCTCGAGCTACGTGAAGCCGTTAAACAGCCCAACCAACTCTTCCGCACCGCCTACGAGATCATCGAACAGTACGATGGCATGGTCAACAAGATTGGACTGGGGCCGGAGGGCGCCTATCTTATGGCGGTCTTTGGGGCTCCCGTGGCCCACGAGGATGATCCGCTACGTGCCGTCCTCGCGGCTCTCGACCTTCAGGAGCGCTGGGGCTCACCGCTGAGAATCGCCATCAATACCGGTTTCGTCTTCGCCGGCGATGTAGGGACGAACGAGCGCCGGGAGTACACGGTCATGGGAGACGAGGTCAACGTCGCCTATCGTCTCATGACCCACTGCCCACCCGGAGAGGTGTGGTTGGGACCTAACACGTCCAGGCATCCGACCATCAGTCAGCGTATCGACGGACAGGAAGGTGGCCCTCAGAGACTCAAGGGCAAGAGCGTCTCTGTGACCCCCTTCATTGTACACGCAGTGCGAGAATCATATGCCGGTGTGGAGACAGAAGACCTGCCCTTCGTAGGGCGTCAGAGAGAGTTGGAGCAACTCACAACCGCTCTCCACACTACCCTCGAGGGGAAAGCACAGCGAGTTCTGGTGCGCAGTGCAGCCGGCATGGGGAAGAGCCGGCTGGTCCACGAGTTGATCGACCTGGCAAGTTCCGAGAGTCTCGCTATCCACACCGGTGTGGCCCCTTCCTATGGTGCTCATCTACCCTATGCAGCCTGGGAACATCCGCTGCGCGAAGCCCTGGGACTCAATGATTGTGCACCGGATCTCCGCGCGGAGTGCTTCAAGCAACGACTTGAGGAAGCGGGACAAGGGGAATGGGGAGCGCTGTTGGCCCCTCTCATTGGACTGAGCATTGCCCCCTCACCGGAGGTTGCCGGTCTGCCGCCAGAGATACGGGAGCAGCAGCGCCAGGTAGCCCTCCACCAGCTGCTCACGGCACTGGCACGCGAGAAACCACGACTTCTGATCTTGGAAAACGTGCAGTGGATGCCCCCGGCTTCGCTGGACTTGGTCCTCAGCCTGCTGAAGAGTCCTCCTGAAGCGCCCCTGATGTTGGTGCTCACCATGCGGGATGACGAGGAGATTGAGATCGATCTACAACCGCATCTAGAGCGCGATCTCCAACTGGGCCCCCTGTCACGTCAACAGATCCTAGATCTCGCCCACGAAGTCGTCGGTGCTCACCACCTACCCCGAGGCCTGGAAAGGTGGCTGGTCAAGCGGGGAGGCGGCAACCCGCTCTTCACCATTGAGGCCATACGGGTGCTCCTCACCTCGGGCACGCTGCAACAGCGGGGGGAAGAATGGTATCTCACCCGCTCCCTGGAAGCCACGCCACTGCCTGAGACGACCTACGACATGATCCAAAGCCGGATCGACCAGCTCGAGCCTCCCAGCCGCCACCTCCTGCGCTCGGCAACCGTCGTAGGGGAGCAGATGACGGTGCCGATGCTCGTGCACGGGTATGGGGAGGAGCCCCAGGGCGTCGTGGAACGTCGTCTGCCGAGCTTGGCCCCGCTGGGCCTGGTCTATGGTGACCCCACCCACGAGACGCTCGTCTTTCACCAGCCCCTGGTCCGCGAGGTTGCCTTTCGCGGGCTGCCCTATCGTATTCGACAGCAAATTCACCGGCGGTTGGCCTCCTACCTCGACAGCCAGCGGGAGGGGGCCACCTCCAACTGGCTGACGTTGTTAGCCCACCACACCTTTGAAGGCCAGATGTGGGAGATGGCGGCGGAGATCAATCTGACCCTCGGGCGTCGCGCCCTGGATAACTATCTGACCGAGCAGGCGATTCAGGCCTTCGAGAGGGTATTGCGGGCGGTAGACGTGGGTCAGATTCAGACTCTGGAGGTCTCTTTCGAAGCCCATCAAGCCTTAGGGGAGGCCCTGACGATCATCGGGCAGTATGAGGAAGCGCTCGAGCATCTCGCAAGCGCTCGAAGGCAGATTGCCCAGCGCACCCTCCCGGCAGAGGATGCTACCCGACTCGCCAACCTTGAGTACCACATCGCCACCGCTCTCAAAGCGCAGGGCAAGTACGAAGAGGCCTTCAAGGCCATCGAGCGCGGACTCGAGCTTCCGGGCATGCGCTCCACTCTGGAGGGAGCCAAGCTCTATCTCACAGGCGCCGGCATGCACTACCACCAGGGCAACTACGAGGAGGTCCTAGCCTCTGCCATAAAGGTGGCCAACCTGACCAAGACGCTCCTAAGCGGCGAGGCCGGCCGGCTGCAAGGGCGCGCCCTCTACCTTATGGCCCTCGTCAACTACAAGCAGAGCAATCTACAACGTGCCCTGGACCTCGGTCGAAGAAGCCTGGAGATCTACGAAGCCGTCCACGATCTCGTAGGCCAAGTGGACGCGCGTACAAATCTTCTGGTCATTTACCTACTGCTGGGTAAGTGGACAGCGGCCGCAGAACAGGGTGAGAAGGCTTTGCATACCGCCCGTCGCATTCACTACACCGAGGGTGAGATGCGGGCTGCCGGCAATCTGGGCGAGATCTATCGCTATCAGGGACGCTTAGAGGATGCTCGGGAAGCTTACAGCACCGTTCTACGCATTGTCAGGCAACTGGGGATTGTCTATGGGGAAGCGGTTATGGAGAATAATTTAGCTGCTGTAGCCATCAAAGAGGAGGATTGGGAGGAGGCAGAGCGGAGATTGGACAGGGCCAACAAGGTTCTAGAACAGATCGGCTCGGGCACCACCTTTCCGGAGATCTACCGCCACCGCGGTGAGGTTGCGCTGGCCTACGGTAAGGAAGAAGAGGCGCTTGCGTATGCAGAGCAGTGTCTGCAACTCACCCAGGAGCGGGCCGATCGTCAGGAGATGGGACGGGCCCAGGCCTTTCTCGCCGAGGTCTATCTCAAAACGGGCAACCCCGAGAGAGCCCAGCGCCACCTCATCCAGGCCTTTCCCATGCTGACAGAGGCCGAGGACCGTTACGGCGTGGCCGTCGCCCAGATGTTGTTGGCACAGATTCAGCAAGCCCAGGGCAACGATTCAGAGGCAGAACTTACCCTAGCAGAAGCCCGCGACCAATTCGCTAGATTAGGAGCAAGGCTAGAGTTGGCACAAGTTCAGGCTCTTATGGAAGCGTGGCATGGTACACCGGTCAGCCATTAATTGGTTGTATCGGTCCGCCTTATATAGTATGAAGTTCAGAAAGTGGAGGTAACATCATGAAGAGCAAGCTATGGGCATTCGCCCTGGTACTGATGGGAGTCCTGCTGCTTGGGGGAGCAGCGCTCCCGCCCCAGCCTTTGGAGTCGGCATCTCATCCTAGAATGACCCCCCCGGAGGAGAACGAGCACCCTCTGCTTACGGCGTTTACTCTTAACTCGACCCTGACGGAGGAGTGTCCCGTAAACTACTTCGACTTCTCTGCCGATCACACCCCACCCGACGTCTACGTTATGAATCCGGGTGAGGACCCCACCGTGGTCGAGCTACGGCTGTGGGCCGCAGAAGGTGGAATGCTGAGCGAGGCCATCACCCTCAGCCGGGAGATCGCCCCCTACGCAAGGCTCACCTTCTCCTCCGATAGCATCCACGCGGTACTCTCCACGCAGGGTGTCGTAAGCGGTAGCGGTGTCGTCCAGACTCAGGACGAGAACATCGCCTGCTTCGTCAAGCACGCCCCCCAGGGAGCGGGTGAGGGGTATCTTGCTGCGTACGCTCCCCGACCTGCGACGGGGCAACTCCTTTTCCCCTGGGTGAGCAGCCCCCGCGGCGACCTCTACCCCGTCGTCTACGTCCAGAATCTCAATACCGATCCGGTGAGCGGTGAGATCCTGCTGCGGAAGATGATGAGCGGGGAGGTCGTGACGATCACCCGTCCCTTTAACTTAGAATCCCACGCGGTCATGGTCTACAATCCCCAGGCAGAGGGCCATCTGGCACCCAACGAGAGCGGGAGCCTCCTCATCCAGACGGAAGATAAACCCATCTCCGGACATCTGGCCTGGTATCCGCATACAGGTTCCGGCCCTGTGGAGACCTGGGTCGCGGTGGAAACCGGACTCACAGGCGAGCTCCCCCTCCCCGCCCTGAACTACCACCCCGACGGTGTGCACAGCAGCGCTCACCTGATGGCCTTCAGCTCCTCTGCCGAGGCAACGGGCGTCGCGATCGACTTCTATAATCCCGATGGTACTGCGGCTGCATTTGATGAGGAGATCACCGTACCGCACCACATCCCCGTACCTGCTCTGGTGCCTCTCTCCAACCTGAACAGTGAGTGGGAGGGCAGCGCCCTTCTGACGACCACGGGAGGAGGTGCGGACGTCGCGTTCAGCGGGGTGGTGTTGGATGTCATCCGGGACAATCTGACGGGCAGCGACCTGGGGGCCTACGCGGCGCACATCAGTGGAGCAGGGGCACTGGAGCACTATCTACCCCTCATTCACCGACACCACCATTCAGCTACGGCTTACTGGGTCCGCAATCTGGAGACAGAACCCGTGACCGTCACCCTGCAGATCCACGACACGAAGGGCAATCTCCGCTACACCAAGAGAGAGACCCTGGCAGCGCACGAGAGTCTGCTGTGGGACCAGAGGGAGACGTCATCGCTGGGCTGGAACTTCGACGGCAGCGGAAAGATCACCGCCGGCGGCTCCGTCGCCGTGGTCGGGTACGATTACACGCCCGACACTGGGGTCCCCTCGGAGATACTGGACCCTCACGAACCGAATGACACCCCCTTCGAAGCGACCCCGCTGCTCGCCTCTCAGATGACGCTCAACGGCTACATCGAGTGGCCCGAAGATCTGGACTGGTACGTGCTCACGCTGACCCAACCCTCCCTGGTTACCGTCACGCTGAGTGATTTGGCGGCCGACTATGACCTGGTCGTCATGCCCCACCCGGATTTGCTCCCCCCCCTGACACAAGGACATGGTATGGGCGATCTGATCGACTTTGCGGAGAGCAATGAGGAGGGCGAGATCGAATCCATTCAGGTCTGGGAAGCCACCCAGGTTTGGGAAGCCACTCAGGTCTGGGAGGCCACCCAAGTGTGGGAGGCCACGCAGGTATGGGAGGCCACCTCTACCAATCCCTACACCCAGACGGAGGTCACACGCTTGGCGGCCCTGAAGCCCGGTCCGCACTACGTGCTCGTTCTGGGCGCCGACGAGGAGCAGCACGCCGACAGCCCCTACACCCTGCAGGTGGAGCACGCTCCCCTGCCCCTAGAATATTCTTGCCAGTGGACGCCCAACTACACCGTGACCCTCTCCCCACAGCCCTATGAAGCGCCCGGCACGCCTAAGAGCCTCATCCTCTACAACCCCACCCGCATGGCCCAGACCTACGGCCCCACGGCGACGACGACGTTGAGTGAGGCGCTCCACCGGCTTGCCGACCACCCCGACGTCGAGGGCTATCTCTATCCCGTGGAGCACGAGCCCGACGTGGCCCAGGCCTACGCTGGCTGGAACGCCGACTACAACTACTGCAACCCCCTGGCAGCCAACGACGTCGTGGAAGCAATTCGGCAACAGATCATCTCCCCGACCCTCGAAGCATATCCGTCGATTCAGTACGTGGTGCTGGTCGGCAGCGACACCCAGATTCCTTTCTATCGCGAGTGGGACCTGGCCTCCATCGCCCACGAGAGCGACTTCACGATGCAGACGTCCAGCTACCCCTCCCCCCTCCGGGCGGCGACGGCAGCGGGCTTCTATGCCACCGACGATGCCTACGGCACCGCACCGGGCCACGAGTTAGGGTGGCGGGGACGCTATCTCTGGCGTCCCAACCTGGCGACGGGGCGGCTCGTAGAGAACCCCGACGAGATCGTGGGCATGATCGATCACTTCATCAGTGATCCCCTGCTGGAGGCCGAGGACGCCCTCGTCACGGGATACGACTTCCTCTCCGACGCCGCCGAGATGATCTCCGCGACCCTGGCTGCCGCATTGGCCCCCAACCCCATCGCGACGCTGATCGGTGAGGACTGGACGGAGCAGGAGCTGCGCGCTGCGTGGACAGAGCCTGTCAATGCGCCCGACCTCGTCTCCGTCAACGCCCACTTCCAGCACTGGCGAGCCCAACCGGCCGATTACAACAGCGACTTTTTCTACAACCTCGACATCGTCAGCGCGACGGCGTCCCTGAGCGGAAGCGTCGGCTGGTCGATGGGCTGCCACGCCGGGTACAGCGTGCCCGACGAGGATGTCAGCGCTCCACAGACCACGCCCGACTTCCCCCAGGCCATGGCCCAGCGCCAGGCGGCCTGGATTGCCAACACCGGATACGGATACGGGATGGATGACAGCGTCGCCGGCTCCGAGAGGCTGATGCTCTTCTTCACGAGGGCCCTGGGCAAGAGCTCCCCCACCACCATCGGCGAGGCGCTGCGCGAGGCCAAGCTTCACTACCTCACCAGTCTGCCCCCCGGAGGGCTCTCCGTCTACGATACCAAGTCGATCATGGAGGCGACGCTCTATGGCCTTCCCATGTACGCCGTCTCGGTTCCCAACACCGTCACGTTGGAGGAGTCCGGCAACCCCGTCCAGGCTCAGATGATCAACGCGGAGCTGATAATAGAGAACCTCTACGGCCAGACCTGGCTGCTGGAGCCCGAGCTGCAGGAGCACTCCAGCCCCTCCGGCTCCTACTACTCCGTTTCGGGTGAGGCCTCCCACGCGCCTGTCGGTCGTCCCCTCCTCCCCACCGCCGCCTACCCCCTCGACGATCCCTCCGTTCCCCCGCCCATGCGACCGCACGGCGCCCTGCTGCTGACCGCAACGCTGAGCTCACACCCCAACTTCGATCCCATCGTCGCCCGTCCGGTCACCGACACGGCTCTGGCAGAACCGCCCCTCAACCCCGCGCTGGGCTGGACCCCCGGTCGGCTCTTCATGGTCAACGGCACGGGACAGGAGCCCCACCTGGCGGCGACCTTTGCGCTGCTCCACGCCGAGACCCGCGAGCTCCGCCTTCTGGAACGGTCCACCGTCCAGATCTTCTACTCCCCCAAGAACTTCGACGACTACGGCCCCCCGCACATCCTCGAGGTGGACGGAACCCTGAGCGGCGATGAGGTGCTCATCAGCACCCGCGTGAAGGACCTGGAAGACCGTGTTCAGAGCGTCTACGTGACCTTTATCACGGAGGACCGCATGTGGAGCGAGCCGCTGCAGCGCTCTCCCAGCGACGCCAGCAAGCAGAAGTGGTCGGCCACCTTCACCCAGGAGGAGATAGGCTGGCCCGACGTCGGCTACCTCATCCAGGCCGTGGACAAAGCCGGCAACGTCTCCATGGCTGCGGCCAAGGGCGGGTATCGCCAGATCGCACAGGAGATCACCAGGGTCTACCTGCCCCTGACACTCAGACAGTGACCCCTCGATGTGCCAGCGCCCCGCAGCCTGCTGCGGGGCGCTTTATATCCTCCACCCGCACCCTCCCGCGTTAGATCTGACCTTGATAGAAGACAAACAGTCATTGCACATCGAGAGTTGGAAAAAAAGCAGGACTATCGTACAATCCAGGAGGAGTACGATCTGTACCTCCCGCTGATTCTCAAGAACTGAACCACCGAAAGGAGTATCCATGACACGACCTACCTACACCATCGCCATCCTCGGCGGCACGGGAAACGAGGGTCCCGGGCTGGCCCTCCGTTGGGCCGACGCCGGGCACAAGATCATCATCGGCTCCCGGCAAGCGGAGAAGGCCCAACGGGTCGCCGGGGAGGTCAACGAGAAGTTGGGGGAACCCGTCGTCGAGGGACTGGAGAACCACGACGCCGCCCGCGCCGCCGAGATCGCCGTTCTCACCGTTCCCTACAGCGCTCAGAATCCCCTGCTGGAGAGTCTGAAGGAAGAGCTCCAGGGCAAGATTCTGGTCAATGTCACCGTAGCGATGAACCCGCCCAAGGTCTCGCGAGTCTATATCCCGCCCGAGGGGTCGGCGTCGGAGCAGGCCCAGGAGATCCTGGGACCCGACGTCCGCGTCGTGGCGGCCTTTCAGAACGTAGGGGCGCACAACCTCGAGCCTTTGGACCACCCGGTGGCGTGCGACGTGCTGGTCTGCGGTAATGACAAAGAGGCCAAGCAGGTAGCCATCGGGCTCGCCGAGGACACCGGCACCCGCGGCATCGATGCCGGCCCCCTGATCAACGCCCGGGTCGTCGAGGGGCTGACCTCCATCCTCATCGGCATCAACATGCGTTACAAGGTACCGGGCTCGGGGATTCGGATCACGGGACTCGAAACTCCCTGAAGTCAGGATATAATGAGAGAGGATGACGAAGGGTGATGAGCATCCCACGGATCACACTCTGGGGCGTGCCCGGCATTCCTGACGTCCGGCCCGGCGACGACCTCGTCCAACTCATCCGGACGGCTCTGGGCAAGGCCGGGATCACCCTGCAAGATGGGGATGTTCTCGTCGTCACCCAGAAGATCGTCTCCAAGGCCGAGGGACGGGCCGTCGATCTGGCGGAGGTAGAACCTTCCGCGGAGGCCCGGCAACTGGCGGAGGTCACCGGGAAGGATCCGCGCCTCGTCGAGGTCATCCTCCAGGGGTCGCGGCAGGTGATCCGGCAACGCGGCCCCGTGCTTATCATGGAGACTCAACACGGTTGGATCTGCGCCAACGCCGGCGTGGACCGCTCCAACGTGGCCGGCCCCGAGGGCGAGATAGCACTCGTGCTCCCCGAGGATCCCGACGGCTCCGCAGAGCGCATCCGGCAGGGGCTGCGAGAGCTGGCGGGCGTTGACGTTGCCGTGATCGTCACCGACACCCACGGGCGCCCCTGGCGGGAGGGCACGGTCAACGTAGCCCTGGGGGTGGCAGGGATGCGCCCCATTGCCGATCTACGGGGCCTGCCGGACATGTTCGGCTACACCCTGCAGGTGACGACCGTCGCCCGGGCGGACGAACTGGCAGCCGCCTCGGGGCTCATCACCGGACAGGCAGCCGAGGGGCTGCCCGTCGTCGTCATCCGCGGTGCCGACTACCCCCGGGGCGAGGGGCGCGCCGTGGAGATGCAGCGCCCGCCGGAAAAGGACCTCTTCCGCTAACAGGGTAGAGGCTCTACGATATCACGACCGAGATACGAGACCGTTGGACCAGCGAAAGGAGAGGACATGCCTCAGAAGAAGATATCCAGAGTAGCGCTCTATTTGCAGGATGCCCACCCCATCCGGGATGGGATGGAATACGCTCAGTACGCCGAGGAGCGGGGCTTCGAGGCCGTCTGGCAAGCCGAAAGCCGGCTGGTGCGGGACGCCATCGTCCCCATGTCGGCCTACGCAGCCGTCACCAAGAAGCTCAAGGTGGGCTCGGGGGTCATCAACAACTGGACGCGCAACATCGGGCTCCTCGCAGCGACCTTCCTCACCCTCGACGACCTGGCGCCCGACCGCATCATCTGCGGTATCGGTGCCTGGTGGGATCCCCTGGCGAAGAACGTGGGCATCGATCGCCGCAAGCCTCTCACCGCCATGCGAGAGACCGTCGAGGTGCTCCGCCGCCTGCTCAACCTGGAGCGGGTCACCTTCCACGGCGAGTTCCACCAGGTCGAGGGGGTGGAGCTGGACGTCGTCCACGGACGCAAGGAGCCCCGCAACGTTCCCATCATGATCGGCGCGACGGGCCCCCAGATGATGGCCCTGGCCGGGGAGATCGCCGACGGCGTCGTTCTCAACTACTGTGTCCCTCCCGAGTACAACGACATGGCGCTGGAGCAGTTGGAGAAGGGCGCCCAACGGGCCGGACGCAGCCTGGACGAGATCGATCGTCCGCAGCTCATCGTCTGCTCCGTCCACGAAGACCGCGCCGAGGCCATCCGCGGCGCGAAGATGCTGCTGACCCAGTACCTGGCCCAACAGCCGCACATCGCGAAGGCCAGCGAGGTCGATCCCCAGATCGTCGAGAACATCCAGACCATCCTGGGTTGGCCCGCGACGAAGGAGCAGATCGAGCAGGCGATGGACTACGTGCCCGACGATCTGGTCCTGCGTATCACCGCCACCGGGACCCCTGAGGAGGTCGTCGAGAAGGTCATGGAGTACGTCAAACGGGGCGCCACGTCTCCCATTCTCTATCCGCTGGGCGACCCCAAATTGATGATCGACACCTTCGCACCGCAGTAGAATGCAACGCACTAGGGGATAGGGAGCGCGCAAAGCGCAGGTGCGGTCCAGGCCCGCGACGCTTTCGCGCCCTATCCCACCTCTGCCCAGCGCCGGAGACGAGAGAGCCCACATGTTCGAGCACCTAACCTTCCGCTACCCCTTCCGCGGGTATCAGCGCACTATCCTGACGGAGACGGAGAGCGCGCTGGCGGATGGAAGCTACCACATCGTAGCACCACCGGGTTCGGGCAGGACCATTGTGGGCTTAGAGCTCATCCGGCGCTTCAACCGCCCGGCCGTCATCTTCGTGCCCACGCTCCCCCTGCAGACGAAGTGGCGGGAGCGGGCGCAACTCTTTCTACCGGAGGGAAACGAGAACCTCGACGCCCTCGTCAGCCTGAACCCGCACAACCTGGCCCCCATTAACATCCTTACCTATCAGACCATCTCCTCACCGGGAGAGGCACGCACCCACGTCGAAGCCATCGCCCGGGCCCGCTGGATCGAGGAGCTGCTCCAGGAAGAGCGGGTGCCCAATGAAGCGGCTGCGCAGGCGCGCCTGCGGGTCATGGAAGAGAACAACCCCCGCAGCTACCAGCAGGAGCTCGCCCGCCGTTATCGCGGTCTCAAAGAGCAACTCCTGAAGGAACCTCATCTTGACCTGAGCCCTCTCCTGCACCCCGACGCGCAGGGGTTCCTCGCTGACCTACTCGACTATGGAGTGAGCACCGTCGTTCTTGACGAATGCCGTCACCTGCTCGACTACTGGGCCCTGGTGCTGCACTGCTTGGTCGACCGGATACCGGAGCCCAAGATCATAGGTTTGGCAGCGACCCTGCCCTCCCCCGAAACCGACCGGGAGTTCGAAAACTACCACAGTCTCATCGGCAGCGTGGACTTCACCGTTCCCACCCCCGCCGTCGTCAAAGAGGGGAATCTGGCGCCCTACCGGGATCTCGTCTACTTCGTCAAGCCCAGCCAGCGCGAGATGGACTACCTCCTGCACGTTCAGGACGCCTTCGAAGAGGCCATCGGAGAACTGACCGCGAGCGCGCCCTTCCGCGACTGGGTCGTGGAGTCGGTGGTGCGGAAACCCTATCACGAGGAGGTCCCCTACTCCTGGGAGGAGTTCCTGCGCAGTTACCCCTTCTTCTCCATCGCCGGTCTGCGCTTCCTCCACCAGATCGGCTATGAACTCCCGGCAGAGATGCTGATTCCGAATGAGGCCCGGGAGGAGATGGTGCTGGAGGACTGGATCGCCCTCCTGGAGCGTTATGGGCTGGACGTCCTCAGGGTGAGATTCGATGCCGGCGCCCGGCGCTCCTGGGAGCGGCTGCGCAGAATCCTCAGGCCCTTCGGCTTCAACCTCACCGATGACGGCGTGCACCACGTATACTCACCGGGTGCTATGCTCCTTGGCCTCTCGGAGTCCAAGAACGAGGCGGTCGCCGAGATCCTGCGTGCCGAGGACCGCGCCCTGGGAGAGCGAATGCGCGCCGCGGTGGTCACCGACTTCGAGAAGTCGGGCAGCGGGGTGCAGCGGCTCCCGGGCATCTTGGACCCCGCTGCAGGCAGCGCACTGCAGATCTTCCGCCACCTGATGGCTCAACCGGATCTGCAGAACCTCACGCCCGTACTCGTCACCGGTCGCACCCTCCTCGTGAACAGTGCCGCAGGAGATCGGCTCGTAGAGCGCCTCAACCCCCTACTGGAGGAAGCAGGTATGGGCGCTCGCTGTTATACGCGCCCCACAGACATTCCTCACGTGCTGCAGATCGATGGAGAGGGGGAGGGCTGGAACGGCCAAACCTACACCTGGCTCGTCAGCGCAGCCTTCAATCCGGGCCTCACCCGTTGTCTCGTGGGCACCCGGGGCGTCCTCAGTGAGGGCGGGGACCTGCACAAGCTCAACACGCTCATCGACCTGACGAGCGCCACCACCCGCCCCTCCGTTCAGGAGTTACGCGGGCGTACCCTGCAGCTGGACCCGGATTGGCCTCGCAAGCTCGCCCATCACTGGGATGTGGTATGCGTAACCCGTCAGTTTGATAAGGGGGACCGGGATCTGGCACGCTGTGTCCGTCGCCACGAGCACCATTGGGGGATCAAGACCACCTCGCTGCGCCAACAGGCGCAGCAGATGCCGGGGACGTCCCCACGACCCGAGGAGCGTGGACAGATCGTCAAAGGCATCAGCCACCTTGACGCCCGCCTGGCCTACGAGCTCGGCTTCTCGAGCTTCACACGCATCGATTTCGAGACCTACACCGCACAGATGCTGAAGCGGGTGCCGGCGCGGGACGTCGTCTACGACCTGTGGGGTGTGGGCGACGACTACAGCAACCTCTCCTGCCACGTGGTGCGGCTCGATACCCGTGATTTGAGAATCCGGACCGCCCACACCATAGAGCAGACCCTCCAGAAAGTGATCCGGATCTACCGGCCCTTCGCCGGCGTAGCACTCTTTCTCCTGGCCTGGTTGGTGTTCCGCCTGATCTGGGGGCTTTACGAAGTGGAGTGGGGAAACGCTCTGCTCGGAGCCTATAGAGGTGTGGGGCTCTTCCTCCTCTTAGGTGCCCTGCTCGGTCTCGCTCTCAATACCCGTAAGGCCTACCGATACGTCAGAGAGCAGTTGCTCGAGCAGCCTCCCGCCATGATCCTCTTGGATATCGGCAGGGCATTGCTCGTGGCCCTGCGCGAGGGGGAGCTGATCAGCAGCGAGCACGAGCCGCAGGACGTGAAGATCATCGCGCAACCCGATCAGAGCTACGACGTGCTCCTGGCTCGGGCTTTGCCGGCGGAGGCGGAGCTCTTCGTCGCAGCGTACCAGCAGATCTTCGAAACGGTGCGCAACCAACGCTACCTCGTGCTGCGCGACGAGTCCGATCTGCCCACAGCCTCCCTACACCCGCTGTGGTTCCGGCTGCGCCGCTGGCTGCGCAACCGGGATCTCTACGGGCCCGCCTACCATCCGGTTCCGGACGTACTATCCACCAACGCGGACCTAGCCGAGATCTTCGCCCGCGCTTGGCAGCGCTACGTTGGCGGCGGAGAGCTCGTCTACACCTACAGTGAGCAAGGACAAGCCGTACTGCTCAGAGCGCGTGCCCAGGATCGACCCGAAGTCAAGGGGCTGACCTTCGAGGTATGGCGATAGGGCATCACGGCTCACGCCGGGCTTCCCCCCCACATTGCTATACAACCCTTCACCTACGGAGGATACGAACCTATGTCTGATCTGACCACCCACCTACTCAACCTGAAACTTGACCACCCCGTCATGCCGGCGGCAGGGCCACCGGGCAGAGACGCCATGGCCCTGCGCGCCTGCGCTGAGGGCGGAGCGTCGGCTCTCGTCGCCAAGACCATCTCCACCACCGCCGCCGAGATCCCCACCCCCAACATGGCCGACTTCAAGACCTACTTCCTCAACACGGAGCTCTGGTCGGAGCTGCCGCCGGAGCATTGGATAGCGGAGGAGTACCCCGCCGCCCGCGCCACCGCCGACGAGCTCGGCATCCCGCTCATCGTAGGGCTGGGCTACACAGCCGACGAGATCGCCGAGCTGGCGCCGCAGGTCGCCCCCTTCGCCGACGCCCTCGAATTGAGCACCCACTACATCGGTGACGATCCCTCGCCCATGCAGGCCGCCATCCGCGCGGCGAAGGCAGGGGCTGACGTGCCCGTCCTCGTGAAGATGAGCCCCTTCCGCGAGCCCCAGGAGGCGGCCCTGGCGGCCCAGGAAGCGGGCGCCGATGCCATCGTGGCCGTCAACTCCTTCGGTCCCGCCTTCGGCATCGACATCGAGCAGGGCGGAAGGCCCGTCATGGGAGGGAAGGGCTACGGCTGGATGTCCGGCCCGGCCCTCAAGCCCATCGCCCTGCGCATGGTCTACGATATCGCCCGGGTCGTGGACGTGCCCCTCATCGGTGTGGGCGGGATCTCTAGCGGTGAGGACGTCGTAGAGTTCCTCATGGCGGGGGCGACGGCGGTCCAGATCTGCACGGCAGCCATCACCAAGGGACCGGAGATCTTCGGCAAGGTGGCCCGGCAGCTGGAGCGGTGGCTCGATAAGCACGACTACGCCTCCGTGGAGGAGATTCACGGCTTGACGCTGACCCACGCCATCCCTGAGATGACAGCGCCTCCCACCCTACTTCAGCAGAAGTGCATCGCCTGTGGGCGCTGCGTCACCAGCTGTGTCTACGACGCCCTCTCTCTCGACGGCAAGAGGCTGCAGATCCGCCCGGAGCGCTGCGCACGCTGTGGTCTCTGCATCACGCGCTGTCCCGTGGAGGCCCTGCAGCCCGCTTGAGCGGCAAAACCAGAAGCGTTCGACTTTGCCGCCCCACCTACCCTTGATACACCGTCGGGGCCGGAAGAGTATACCTTTCCGGCCCCGAGGGTGACGCCGCTTGAGAAGTCTCTCACGCACCCACTTTGGTCCCACACTCCGCGCAGAACTTGGTCCCCGGTTGGAGGCTCGTCCCGCACTCGCTGCAGTGCTTCGCTACCTGTAACTTCGCCCCGCACTCGGGGCAGAACTTCGCGTTCGTCGCCAAGGGGCTCTCGCACTCCGGACAGCTTGCCCGGATGGTCTCCCGCCAATCCGCTTCGGTCAGGTGCTTGTCCTCCTCAGCCATCGCCGCGTGGGACCAGACCTCCTGCACGGAGCGGCTGGCCTGCGCCGCCGACATCTCCACACCGAGATCGGGCGCGCACCCCTTGCAGAGACCCCGCTTCGTGTTCCAGCAGCCCTTGCGACAGACCCAGGACGAACAGCGCGGGCACTGGACGAACGCGGGGCGCATCTCCTCCGCGGCCTTCGCGAAGGCCTCGTCGTGGGCTCGCTCCCAGGCGGCCGAGCGCACCCGCTCCCCCAGATCCGCCGCCCGGTTGAAGACGCCGCCGAACATGCTGCTGGCAGCGTCGAGGACCGAGGACGCCGTCCCCGTCACCCAGGGGTTGAAACGCGTGCGGTGCCCGGTCCCGCAGCGGTTACAGAAGAACTCGAACTGGAAGCCGCGATCGGTGCTCAAATCGCCGTAGTTGGTGGTGAATTCGATTGCATCTGCCATATCCGTTGCCCATCCTCCTAAGTATGATAAGGCGGATTATACACCTTTTTCCAACTTGAGGGGCGGGCGGAAAGAGAGAGTGAGTCGAGAGCGGTGAGAAGTGAGATGGGACTCGGCGGAGTCTTCACTGACCTCTGACTTCTCTCTTCTCTCTTCTCTCTCACAAGGAAAGCTTCGCGTATGAAGCCTCGACCGGAGTGGCTTCCCGGCGCAGGCACTTGACCACGGCGATCACGAAAGCCACCGTGCTGAGAGGTGTGGTGAGGACGTAGACCCAGGCGTTGGCGGCGAAGCGGAGGTCGAGAAGGGTCGCAAGAGCGTAGACGACCGTCGCCACGAGAGGCATCAGGAGCAGGAGAAGGTAGTTGGAGGGGCGCGCGCGCCCGACCAGGGCTTCCATCACATCGGGACCCGAGGACGTGCGGCGGTGGCGACGGAGGGCCAGGAAGATGAGCGCCAACAGCGGCAGGAGCAGCAGCGGCGCCCAGGGGTAGAGCGGCAGCGTCCCGAAGATGAAGATGAAGGCGAAGAAGAGGGCGTTCAGCCAGATCGCCCAGCCCCGGGGCTCGAAGGTCGCCGGCTCCAGGCGATCGTAGGCCCGGTAGGCGGCGACGAGCAGCAGCGTGCCGGTGAAGGCAAAGAGCACGAAAGCGGGGACGGTAGCGATGCTCGCGGGCTCCTCGATCCACCAGCTGAGGGACCAGAGCCCCCAGAAGAGCCCCAGGGCGCCCGACAAGAGCAGCGCCTTCAAGGGACGCTTCTGCAGCAGGACCTTGCGCACGAGATACCAACCGACCAGCACGCTGATCAGCGCGTGCCACGCGAGGCCCGTGAAGGGGATCTGGTAGGGGAACTCCTCGTACATCGTGTTGGCGAGGATCCCCTCCACGAGCCAGCCGAAGAGCCCCCCGGCCAGAAAGAGGGCCCAGGGACCACGAATCCCGAAACGCTTCACCACGGCGAGGAAGGCGAAGGTCGTGACGCTGTAGTAGAGCCAGACGCCGATCCAGCCTGAGAAAGAGTCGCCCGGGCGTGGACGCGCCCAGAAGAGCACCTCCGAGTAGAAGGTCAGAATGTAGCCGGTGGCGAGAAGCAGCAGGAGGGGGCGCAGCCGCTTCACGGCCCCTCCCGAGGGAGGGCCGCGTAGGCGTCCCAGACGTAGAGGGCATCCTTGGGACAGCCGTCGCTCCGCTGCAGACCGGTGTAGGCCCAGTAGAGGCCCAGATCCCGCAGATCGTCCGGAAAGTACTCGAGCAGGGGATCGAAGTCGATGTTGGCCCAGTTGACGACGAAGACGAAGTCGTGCTCCAACGCCTTGCGCAGCACCAGGTCGACGTACCGGACCTGATCCTCGGAGTCGAAGTCGTACTGCACCCCGTAGGCCTTGAAGCCCCGCGAGGGCATCCCCGTCTCGGCGATGGCGACGGGCTTCCCGAAGGCCAAGGCCGGGTCGAAGTAGTCCTCCGGCACGCGCCCGAGGGGCTCGTAGATCCAGCCGTAGGGGTAGGCGCTGAGCCCCAGGATATCCAGGTAGGGCAGGAGCGCCGCCACCTCCGCCTGCTGCACCTGCGCATCGACCTCGTCCTCCTCACCCCGCAGGTGGGGCAGGGTGAAGGTCGTGAAGATGGGCAGATCGGGGCGGTCGGCTTTCAGCGCCTCGTAGACGTAGCGGTGCAGGACCTTGTACTCCTCCCAGAGCGCAGGGTCGTGGACGAGCGCCAGGTTGGCCTCGATGCCGATGGCGAGGTAGTCGGGATCGAAGAAGTCGACGGCGCGCTGCACGTAGTTGAGGTAGGCGACCATCACGTCGTGGTCGTTGAGGCGCTTCTCGTCCCAGGGCTCGGGAAGGGGCAGGTTGTCCTCCTGGCCCCAGTAGGGCGCCAGCGCATCCCGCCCGGTGTTGAGAGGGGTGAGGGCCATGAGGACCACGTGGTCGTCAGGGGTGGAGGACCGGGCGTCCTCCCAATCCGCCTGGAGGTGAGCGGAGAAGGGCTCGCCGTGCAGCGCCTCGGGCCAGGGCACGCCGCCGTCAAAGTGGTAGAGGATCAGGTCACCGTGCTCGCCGATGAAGGCGTACATCTCCTCGATGGCCTCGGCGGTGAAGTCGGGAGGCCAGCGGTTGAAGCCCATGGCGAAGGGGCGAGAGGTCGCTTCCAACTCGAACTCGGGCACCTGGGGGTCGCAGGGCTGATCAGAGAGTGGTTCGGAAACCCTCGTCGAGCCGCAGGCCAGCGTCAGGCCCAGCAACAAGAAGACGAAGAGCAGGAGCATACCCTTACGGATCCTCACGATTCCACCCCCTCCACCGGGGCAGAGACCCGTCGACGACGTACGAGGCCCATCACGCCGGCGCCCAGACTCGCGATCAGGAAGAGTGGCGTCACGACGAACCATCCGACCATGGGGGTCAGGCAGGCCAGCAGGAGCAGCAGGCCTCCGACCGCCAGGCGCGCAATGGGCGTCCGCCCCACCCCAAGGCGATCCCCGAGCAGTTGGGCGACCGCTGCCGCTCCCACCGCCGTCACAGCCAGGACAGCCAAACCGATCAAGAGCGCCACGAGATTCACTACGTCGATCTGTGAGAGAACCAGAAAGAGCACGCCCCAGAAGAGGAGATTGACGAAGCCCAGCAGCAGGATGCGGGCCGGAGCCCCTGCGATCTTAAGTCGCGCCCGGCTGTGCCAGCCGGGGAGCAAGAGGGCCACCGTCACGAAGAGTGCCAACGTCGTAGCCAGGAACAGTGGCCCAAAGACCACAGTGGCGGCTACCAGAGCGAGTGACCCGCTCTCCGGCGCCTCCTGCAGAAGCACGGACCCGAGAAGTTCCGCCCTCCCCATCGCCATCCATGTCGTTCCCACACTTGCATTCATGCCTTACCCCCTTAGAGTGAATAACCTTGACTCTACTGCAAGAACTCTATTTCACCACGGAGGACACAGAGAACACTGAGATCTCCGTGGTAAGAGATCTTTTTCAGCGGAGCCAACCTTCATCCTCGCGTAGAAGACGGTAGTTCGTGATCAACCAGACGATGAAGAGAAGACCGAGAACGCCGAACCAGAGGAAGCCGCCGGGCAGTGCCGGTGGGCGCCAGCCGCGCCACATGTCGAACCACCGTTGCAGATCCCAGGTGAGGAAGGAGCGCAGATCCGTGACCCCCGTCACGAGTTCTCCAACAAAGGCAGCGAAGAGAGGCGCACTCCACGCCCGCACCGTCGTCCACAGGTCGATAAGGCGAGGCCAGGCCCAGACGAGCAGCGCCAGCGCCGCGGCTCCCTGCAGGGCGATCCAGGGCCAGAGCGGTATGCGTGCTGACGAAGGCGCCGGTACGGAAGCCGGCTCCAGGGCCAGCGCGTCGAGGGCCAGGAAGGTCGCCTCCCAGCGGGTCACCTCCTCCCGGCAGGCGGCACAGCTCTGGAGATGAACCTCGACGGACTCCTGAACCTCCGGCTCCAGCATCCCATCCAGGAAGAGGTTGATGGTCATCTCATCCAGATGTCGCTCCATCAGATCAGGTCCTCCAATCGTTGTCGCAGGCGCTTGCGCGCCCTGAAGAGCCAAACCTTGACCGTCCCCAGGGGAACATCCAGCGCCTCGGCGATCTCCTCGTAGCTCATCCCGTGCACGTGGCGCAGCTCCACCACCCGCCGGTAGTGCTCGGGCAGCGCCAGCACCTCCCGGCGGACCCGCTCCCGGGCCTCCGCTTCGAGCACCCGCGCCTCGGGGCCTGTTGTCCCGTCCACCAGCGGCAGCTGCTCGCCCTCGCCATCCAGGGAGGTAGTGAGGCGCCGGCGCTTGAGCCGATTCAGGCTCAAGTTGGTGGCGATGCGGTAAAGCCACGGCCCCAAGGGTCGCGCCGGGTCATAACTCCGCAGGGCGTCGTAAGCGCGCATAAAGGTCTCCTGAGCCACATCGTCGGCCTCCTGAGAAACCCGCACAATGCGTCGGGCCACCCTCGACACCACCGCCCGGTAGCGCTCGACGAGGAGGGCAAAGGCCTCGGTCTCCCCCTCCAGCGTACGGGCTACCAGCACAGCATCGGTGGGCTCTGCGTCTTCGGTCATGGTCTCTCTACTCTTAATACAAGACTCGGGCAGGAAAAGTTACACCTTCTGGTGGGCGCAAGTAGGTATCCGAAGCCGGAACTGCCGGACACCGAGCGTATTGCGTACTGCGTATTGCGTGCTCACGTGACTATCAGACTACGCGACTACGCGACTACGCGACTACCTGACTACCGACGCTCCAGGGGCAGGACGAGGCAGCTGGGACCGCCGGTCCCCTTGACGAACTCGGAGAGATCGAGGGTGTGCACGCGAAAGCCGGCCCGGCGCAGCACATCGGCGGTTGCCGTGGCCCGCGCCGCGACGATCACCTCTCCCTCCCCCAGGGTGATCACGTTACCGCTGATGAAGTCATTTTTGGGTACGGAGAGCAGCTCGAAACCGGCGAAGAGCTCCGGAGGGAAGGCCCCCTCGCAGGCGAGCACCTCTTCGGGGCCCACGACGCTCATCATCCCCCCGATGTGCAGGGCGGGCGACGGCACCGTGGCCACGCGCACCTCGTAACCCATCGCGTGCAGGTACGCTGCGAGCTGCGCCGTGCCCCCGCCGTTGGTGCGCGACGAGCGTCCCACGAAGGCCACCGCCCCGGCGAGGATGACGTCCCCACCCTCGGCGGTGCCCGGCGATTTGATCTCGCCCACCTCCGGCTCTCCCAGCGAGCGCAATAGCGCTGCCATCCAGCCCTCCTCGCCCCGGCGTGTCGGCAGCCCCATGCGCATCCGCAAAAAGCCCTGCGGCGTCGCTAGCGCCGTGTCCTGGGTGAAGACGCTGTTGGGGTGGCCTTCCAGTGCGGGCACCGCAATCACCTCGGCACCGCAGGACATCAGGAGAGCAGAGAGGGCGGCGTGCTGGGACGCCGCCCTCTCCCCATCGACCCGAGCCGTCAGATTGTGCACCTCGAGATCCTCCGGCTCGAAGTAGGCCTCTCCCGGTGAGCTCACCACTACCCGTCTCAAGCGATGCCCTTCGTTACGCAACATCGATCCTCCTTGAACACTGCCTGTGATAAAGAGACGCGTTCCTGACTCTGAACTATTGTACTGAGGAGGGTCGGAATGGAAATCGCTGCGACAGAGATCGAGCGCACAATTTTCAAGTTTTTCATCTGGGAATTTGACCTTTGCCGGAGCCGCTGATACAATGGGATTAGTTCAGCCACAGAGCCAGACAAGGAGGAGACGCGATGGCCCGCAAGAAGAAGAACGACCTGGTAGGAGATATCGGGGACGCCGTCGAGGGCGCTCGGGAGAAGGCCGAGGAGGAGAGCCGCAAGAAGAACCGGCTCGTCAGCAACGTCGAAGAGGGGCTGGAGGATGTCCAGGAGCGGCTGCAAAAGAAGGCCGCCGACGAAAAGCGCCGCGCTGCCGAGAAGGCCCGCTCGCAGGCCGCCCAGGCCAAGACGTCCCGCGACGTCGCCTCCAGCTTCGAACGCACGGCCGCCACGGTAGGACGCCAGAAGGAGAAGCAGGCAGAGGACACGCGCATCTACGTCGTCAAGCCGGGCGACAGCCTCAGCAAGATCGCCAAGGAGCTCTACGACGACGCCCACCGCTGGCCCGAGATCTACGAGGCCAATCGCGACAAGATCGACAACCCCAACCTCATCCGCCCGGGGCAGGAGCTGGTGATTCCTTAAGCACTCAACGGACCATGTAGACGTCGATTCGGCGCCCGGAAAGCACCGGGCGCCGTTCACGTCTCAGATAACGCAAAGATCCCATGACCCTCTTGATCCTGGAGTTCGGCACCTTCCTCGGCTTTCTGACCCAGACGGTTGCCGGCTTCTCCGCGGGCCTCTTCGCCCTCCCCATCCTCCTGCTCGTCGTGGATCTGCAGGAGGCCTCGGCCCTCTTGGCCCCTCTCTTCCTGGCCTTCAGCGCCTTCTACATGGTGAAGGAGTGGTCCGCCATGGACAAGCGGGCGCTCCTCGAGCTGGGGTTGGGCACCACAGGGGGGCTGGCCATCGGGGTCTATCTCCTGAAGTCCGCCGACCCCGAGCTCCTCCAGCGGCTGTTGGGGGGCTTGATCCTCGCCTACGTCCTCTACAGGCTCACGCAGAGGAGCCGCATCGCGCTCTTCGAGCGGCTGGGGCTCCTCTTCGGGTTGGTGGGCGGGATTGTCACCGGTCTCTACTCGGCAGGAGGGACCTTCTACGTCATCTACCTGCACAACAAGTTCGAGAAAGCCGAGGTCATCCGCGCCACGGTGCTGGGCGTGCTGGGACTCGCCAACATCATCCGTATCCCCCTGCTCCTCCAGACGGAGATCCTCACTCTGGAGAGCCTGCGGCGCTCCCTGCTGGTGCTGCCGGCCCTCCTGCTGGGGCTCTACGCCGGAGAGAAGCTCTACGCGCAGCTGGACAACGCCCTCTTCAAACGGGTGCTTCTCGCACTGCTGGTCCTTTCCGGAATCACCCTTCTATTCAGATAGAGAAGAGAGACCTTCAATTAGAGCCCCTCCTCACTTGTCATTCAACCATTCACCCGTATACTAATTACGTAAACAGACATCAACTAAACCAAGGAGGTACCATGCCACGCCAACAGGGAGGCAAGCAGCCCCAGCAGTGGAGCACGAAACCCGATATACAGATCGATACGGACGCCACTTACCGGGCGCTCCTGGAGACGGAGAAGGGCAGGATCGAGCTGGAGCTCTATCCTGAGCACGCGCCCGTCACCGTGAACAACTTCGTCTTTCTGGCCCGCCAGGGCTTCTACGACGACACCATCTTCCACCGCGTCATCCGCGACTTCGTCATCCAGGCCGGCGATCCCACGGGCACCGGACGGGGGGGACCCGGCTACCAGTTCCAGGACGAGTTCGAGGACAACCCCCTCATCCACGAGACGGGCGTCATCTCCATGGCGAATGCCGGTCCCGGGACGAACGGCAGCCAGTTCTTCATCACCCACAAGCCCCAGCCCCACCTCGATGGGCGCCACACCGTCTTCGGCAAGGTCATCAACGGGATGGACGTGGTGCTGGCGGTGGAGCAGGGCGACCGGCTAGAGCAGGTAACCGTCAGCAAGGTCGAGTAGCCTGAAAAGAAAGGGCGAGCCGTGAGATCCGGCTCGCCCTTCACCCCTTCGAGGGAGAGAGATGAAACGAGACGAAGAGCGCACCGCAGAAGGCATGCTCTACACCGACCAGTACCAGCTCACCATGGCCCAGCTCTACTTCCGCATGGGGCTGCACGAGCGCCAGGCGCAGTTCGACCACTTCTTCCGCAGCTACCCCGACTACGGCTCCCACCAGGCGGGCTACTGCATCAATGCCGGGTTGGAGTGGCTGTTGGATTGGATGGAGCGCGCGCAGATCCGCGAGGCGGATCTCGACTACCTGCGCTCGCAGCGCGGGCAGGAGGGCAAGCGCATCTTCGGCGACGACTTCCTCGACTGGCTGGGGCGGAACGGAACCTTCGAGGGCATCACCCTGCACGCCATTCCCGAGGGGCGGGTGGTCCACCCCAACGTGCCCCTCACCGTCGTGCGGGGACCGCTGGCGATGGCCCAGATTCTCGAGACCCCGCTCCTCAACCACCTCAACTACCCCACCCTCATCGCCACCAAGGCGGCCCGGGTGCACCAGAGCGGACGGGGCCAGCTGCTGCTGGAGTTCGGGCTCCGCCGGGCGCAGTATACGGCCGCGAATGCCGGCGCCCGCGCTGCCCTCATCGGCGGCGCCGACTTCAGCTCCAACGTCGGGATCTCCCACGTCCTCGGCTACCCACCGAAGGGCACCCACGCCCACAGCATGGTGCAGGTCTTCATGGCCCTGGGCGAGGGCGAGCTGGCCGCCTTCCGCGCCTACGCCGACGTCTACCCCGACAACTGCCTCCTGCTCGTGGACACCATCGACACGCTGGAGAGCGGCGTCCCCAACGCCATCCGGGTCTTCGAGGAGCTGCGCCGCCAGGGTCACGAGCCTATCGGCATCCGGCTCGACTCGGGTGACCTGGCCTATCTCAGCATCCAGTCCGCCAGGATGCTCAACGAGGCGGGCTTCCCCGACGCCAGCATCGTCCTCTCCAGCGGTCTCGACGAGATGGTCATCCTGCAGATCATCACCCAGATCCGGGAGGAGGCGGCGCGCTACGGCGTCGACCCCGACGCCCTCATCAAGCGCCTCGTTTACGGCGTGGGCACCCACATGATAACCTCGGAGGGCGACGCGGCCCTCGACGGCGTCTACAAACTCGTCGCCGTGCAGGACGGGGGCGGGGCCTGGACCCCCGCCATCAAGATCTCCGAGACGACCGCCAAGATCCCCAATCCGGGCAACAAGCGCGTCTGGCGCCTCTACGACAACCGCGACAAGGCCGTCGCCGACCTCATGACCCTCCAGGACGAGGAGCCCCGGGAGACGGCCTGTATCCAGCTCCACCACCCCGTGGAGCACAACGTCCGGCGGACCTGGGATCAGAGAGAGCTCTCTCACATCGAGCCCTTGCTCGTGGAGATCCTGCGCGAGGGGCAGCTCGTCTACGAGCAGCCCACGTTGGACGAGATGCGCGAGCGTCGCCGGGAGGACCTGGAACACCTCGACCCGGGCGTCAAGCGTATCCTCAACCCGCACATCTACCACGTCTCCCTCTCCGAGAAGCTCTGGGATCTGAAGCAGCGGCTCATCGAGGAGACGGAGAACGGCTGACCCTAATCCCTGGTCCCTGATCCCCACTTGCTAAAGGAGTGAACATGAGCGTACGCACCCTTGAGATGGACGAGCTACAGACCCTCGATGGAGCGCGGCTGCGCCATCTGCTGGCGGAGGTCAACGCGGAGCTCCACTACCGTATCACACGCAACGAGATAGACGAGTCCTTTGTCACGCTGCTCGTCAACTGGCTGCGACTCCAGGTCGCGCGGGCGGGCGCGCGGGGCTACACCCTGGGCATCTCCGGCGGCATCGACAGCGCCGTCACCGCGGCTCTCGTCGAGCGGGCGACGCCGGGCGCCAACCGCTACTTCTGGCTTCCCATCCAGAGCGCCGAGACGGATCGCGAGGCAGCGCGCCTCGTCGTCGACGCCCTCGGGCTGGATCTGGAGACGGTGGATCTCAACGCGGCCTACGCACGCACGGCGCGGGCGCTGGGCGAAGATCCCGACGAAGAGCCCACACCCCTGCACCTGATGAACCTCAAGGCGATGGTGCGCATGGCGGCCCTCTCCACCGTCGCCAACGAGCACGGTCTTCTCGTCGCGGGAACGGGCAATCGCAGCGAGCTGGAACACGCGGGCTTCTTCACCAAACGGGGGGACGGCGCCGCCGACAACGTCGTCCTGGGCCACCTCTTCAAGGCGCAGGTGCGCGCC
>DAOTVC010000130.1:0-30928 GCA_034437215.1 Anaerolineae bacterium
GTGGGCGTGGGGGTCGGGGTGGGCGTGGGAGTGTCCGCGAAGTGGAGCTGGTCCGCTACCGTCCGCGTGCCGAAGGGCGTGAGAATGTCCTCGATGGCCGGTTCCGGCGTCAGTAACTCGCGGCGCAGGCGCGGAACGGGAGTGATCTCGAAACTGCTGAACTGGGCGTCCGGGTTTAGCTCCGAGAGCATATTGGCGCGGACGATCTTGCGCTCCTCGAGACGCATGGCCCGGTTGGCAGTGAAGAGGATGCAAGAGAAGCCGGTGAGCAGCATGGCCAAAACCAGCAGAAGTTTCGGCAGTGAAGAGGAACGGTTTGGCTCCGAGATCTCAGACATGGGCGGACTCGTTCGGGCTACCGGCGGGGGCTAGAGCCCCGGCATTCAGCGCCGGTAGGACGATGCTGAAGGTGCTGCCGGCGCCCTGTTCACTGGTCACTTGGATGGCCCCCTCGTGCGCTTCAACGATCGCTCGGGTGAGGTAGAGTCCCAGACCGAGACCGCGTGCCTCTTCACCCTCCAGGCTGGTAGAGCGATGGAAGCGGGTGAAGAGTTGATCTAACTCCTCGGGGCCCATACCGCTGCCGGTGTCGCTCACGTCGAGGAAGAGCTGTTCGTCGACGACACGTGCGCGCACTTCAATGGTACCGCCGGTGGGAGTGTACTGCCAGGCGTTGCGCACCAGGGCGATCAGGGCCCAACGCAGCCGGCGCAGGTCGACGTTCGCCTGCGGCAGGTGTTCCGGCACGTCCACGTGCAGCTCCAGATCCTTCTCCGCCATCTGCTCCCGCCAGCGCTCCGTCACGTCGTGGATCAGGGGGCCGATGTTGCCGGGCTGCGGGCGCACCGCCAGGTGTCCCCGGGCCTCCATCTCGGAGAGCTCCAGGAGCTGGTCCACCATCGAGATCAGGTCGTTGGCGTTCCGGTGGATGGTCTTGATAAAGCCGTACATCTGCTGTCCCAGGGCCTCGGCGGCGTGGGCAACCAGCAGCGAGCTGTACCCCTTGATCGCCGTCAGCGGCGTGCGCAGCTCGTGAGAGACGTGGGAGACGAAGGCGTCCTTGAGCCGTTCGGCCTCGGCCTCGGCGGTCACGTCACGTAGGACGATGACCCGGCCCAGGTACTCCCCCTCGTCGGTGTGTACCGGTGCTGAATGGATGTCCAGGACCTGGCGCCCCACCTCCAGACGGCGGCGCTCGTCCAACCAGGGAGCGCTGTCGTCGTCCGGGAGCTCCCACTCGGCATCTGCGAGCTCCTGCAGGCCATCGAGATCGAAGTCGGCCCGGGGACTCCCCGTCATCTTGGTCAGCATGGTCTCTGCGGCGGGGTTGAGGGGGACCAGATTGCCCTCCAGATCCTCGAGGATCACGCCATCGCCGATGCTCAGGAGGATCGCTCGCATGCGTCCGGACGCCTCCTTATACACCTGGAGCAGGTCCTGGAGCTCCTGGGTGCGCTCCTCGAGCCGGCCGGTCATCTCATCGAAGGTCGTGGCCAGGATCCCGATCTCATCGCTGCTGCGGATCCCTGTGCGCCGGTCGAGCTGTCCCTCGGCGACGGCCCGGGAGGTGGCGACCAGGCGGGCCAGGGGCGAGGTGATGCGCCGCGCAACGAGGATGCCCACCCCGATGACGCAGGTCGTAGCGAAACCGAAGAGCAGCACGTAGGTAGTGCGGCTGGCCGTGCTGGTATCGAGGATGAAGTTCGTGGGGAGGGCGATGCCGAAAACGCCCAGGGTCTGGTTGCTCACGCTCAGGGGACCGTGGGCCAGGCGGTACCCGCGCCCACGAATCTCGGCGCTCTCCACGAAGGTGAGCTCCGTGTTGTACAGCAGCAGCACGTACTCATCTGAGGAAAGGCGCATCTCTGGGGGGAGGCTCTCGTCGTCTTCCCCCGCCAGGGTGAGGGTGTTGGCGACGATTTGACCGCCGTCCAGATAGATGATCACGTCGGCGAGGGCGTTGGCCTTGAACTCGGCAACCATCTCGTCCAGGCGTGTCCCGACGATGGTCACGCCGACCAGCTCGTCGGTTAACCTGACGGGGATCGCAGTAAAGTAGTAGTGCCTTTCGTCAATGGGGTGGCGCCCGATGGCGCGCAGTGGGCCCGCGCTCTCGTTGCCCCGCGTTAGCAGCGCCTCGATGATCCACAAATTGGCCATGTGCTCTCGGGTGGAGACGGGCCGGAGCGTGCCGTTGTCGTTTCTTAGGAGATGGAGCATCTCGTTGCTCTCCGAATCGACGAGGATGAGAGTGTCGATGCCCGTTCCCGCCGCGGCCGGCTCGGCAAGGGCCGCAATTTCAGCCGTATCGCCTGCTTCCAGGGCCTCCGCCAGATCTTGGGTGAAGGCGATGAGCCGCGCCGCTTCGATGTGGCGGATCTCCTGACGCGCGAGATTGTCCGAGACGACGCGGCCCGCCTCCATCAAGTGGTTGGTCAGCCGCTCGTCCAAAGAGCCGGCGACCAGATTCATAACCACGTAGATGCCGATGGTGGCGATGGCGAAGGTCAGGAGCAGGTAAGGGAGTACGATCTTGTCACGGATATTGAGCGTCAGCGGCCCACGGGGAGAGTGCCGTTCGGCAGGTCGGTTGCTTTCCAATTCTCGCGTCACCACTCTTCCTCCGCCTGAACTCTGCGGATCCTTCCGAATCTCTCTATCCGCCGCGCGTCGAAACAGCGCTCTATGGCCAACGATAAGCTCTTGAAGTTCAAAGGTTACCCCACTTCATCGCCAGGACGATCGTCAAAACCGTTTTAAAACTATACCCCTTTGGGTTGTTGATCGGTTTTAGTTGATCGGCGACTTTAAAACTACTATAGCATTATCCTGAAATATCGTCAATAGTGCAACAACGGATGATGAAAAAACGGTTATAAAATAGTAAGATGATCTCGACCCGTCTCCCTGCTCTGGTATAACAGTCGGTTCTTTGCCCCATTAAGGGTTGCTCTCTGCGCCGCCCCCTCAGCTCCCTGGGCCTTACTGATCCGGACATAAATCTCTGCTGGCCCTTGTTGTCTGCGGGTGAGGGGCGAACTCTTTCTGTTTCAACCCGGTCGGGTGCCCTACATACTATCGTGCGACGAGGCCCTAAGGTGACGTTCACTTGTGTGATTCCAATCGTTGTAATTTCTGTGCAGCGTGATATAATGCCCTGGCATTTGGCATTGGAGGTACATAAGGTATGGAACCCTATTTGAATGTTATCCAGATTATTCTGGGCGTCGTGCTCATCGTTCTCATCCTCTTTGAGGTGCGCAGCAGCGGTATGGGCGGGGTCTTCGGTGGAACCCAGACAGGGCTGATGCGCAAGCGCCGGGGTGCCGAACTCCTGCTCTTCCGGTTGACGATGGGGGTCTCGATACTCTTCTTCCTGATCGCTATTCTCAACGTTCTGGTTAGAGGCTGAAATCTTAAGTTGTGAGGGCGAGGGATTGAAGGCCACTAGGACCTTCTCCTTCGTCCTTTTGTGTGCCATGGTTGGGGTCGCGAGGCTGGACTTGACCTCTAGGAGGAGCTGACGCGCACTTATGTTCCGTCGCATTGGCTGGCAAATCCTGCTCGTCGGCGTGGGCTTTCTTCTCGCCGCCGGTATGCTAGCTTACCTGGCTGCCACCTACACCACGGAGTTTCGACCCGCACCGGGCGGTACCTACGTCGAGAGCGTAGCAGGCTTTCCGCAGACGCTTAATCCCCTGTTGAGCTTCTACAACGACGCCGACAGCGACGTCACGGCGCTCGTCTTCAGTGGGCTGACGAGGATGAACCTGCGCAGCGAGGTCGAACCCGACCTGGCGCAGGGCTGGGAGATCGATCCCCAGGGCATCACCTACACCTTCCGCCTCAATCCCCGGGCCCTTTGGCACGATGGGACACCCGTCTCGGCAGACGATGTCCTCTTTACGGTGGAGCTATTGGCCGACCCCGACTACCCGGGACCTGCGGACATCGGCGCTCTCTGGCAATCCGTCCGGGCGGAGAAGGTGAACGATCTGACGGTGCGGTTCATCCTCTCCGAGCCCTACGCACCCTTTCTCGACTACACGACGGTGGGGCTCCTCCCCGCTCACCTCCTGGAGGGAATTCGGGCGACCGATCTGCCCGTGTTGGAGTTCAACCGTGCTCCTGTCGGGAGCGGGCCCTTCCGGTTGACGGAGGTGGAGGTGGACGAGGGACAGGTCACCATGGTGACCCTGAAGCGCTTCCTGCGTTACTACGGCAGGGAGCACCTCCTGGAGAACGTCGTGCTGCGCTTCTATCCCACGGCACGCGCTGCCTTTGAGGCCTACGAAGAGGGGTTGGTCGAGGGGGTCGCGCGTGTGCCGCCCGCCCTCCTGCCCGAAGCCTGGGAGCAGGGCGAGCTCAACCTCTACTCCGCTCCCACCGCCGAGATGGCTATGCTCTATTTCAACACCACCGTGACCCGTACCCAGTCCTTGGGGGACAGCCGGGTCCGCCGGGCCCTGCTCTACGGCCTCGATCGCCAGGCTCTGGTCGATGAGGTGCTCATGGGACAGGCGGTCGTCCCCCTGACGCCCCTGCTGCCCGGCACCTGGGCCTACGAACCTGAGACGGGTGAGGCCTACGGCTACGATCAGGAGCGCGCCCAGACCCTGTTAGCGGAGGCGGGCTGGACCCGCGAGTCGGTCACCGGCACCCTCCGGAACGCCGGCGGGGAGCCTCTGACCTTCTCGCTGCTCGTCGCCGACGATCCCCAGGACTACGCCTTGGGCGAGGTCATCGCCCTGCAGTGGGCGCGCCTGGGCATCTCCACGACCATCGAAGCGGTGCCCCCTCTGGCGCGCAACGGCAGGTTGGACGCGCGCCTCTATGAGGCGGCTCTCGCGCACTTTGCCATACCCGGTGATCCCGACCCCTATACCTTCTGGCATCAGACTCAGATCGAGGTGGGGGGGCAGAACTACGCCGGCTTCGATCACCGCCGCCTGAGTGAGGTGGTGGAGCAGGCGCGGATCACCATCGACCGGGACGCGCGGCGGGAGCTCTATCGGGAGTTCCAGCAGATCCTCATGGAGGAGGTGCCCGCCATCCCCCTCTACGTCCCCATCTACACCTACGCCGTCGACGAGCAGGTGCAGCAGGTGCAGCTGGGGCCGCTGATGCGCAGTGGGGATCGCTTTCGTAACATCGAGGACTGGTTTGTGCTACAACGGCGGGTGATCGTCAGCGAGCAGTAGAACATTAGGCGCGGTTGCCTCTCATTCGCTTTTTCTGTATAATTGTAAGGATGAATTGCTAAAATTAACAAGGAGGAAACTATGACAAAGAAATGGGTGTATCTGGCCCACAATGGCAAGGCTGCGTACGAAAAGGTGATCGGGCACGAGCCGACGTTGGATGAGATGAAGGCCATCTTCGGTGGCAAGGGGGCCGGTCTTATAACCATGACCGCTGCCGGGATTCCCGTTCCACCTGCATCCACCATCACGACCGAGGCCTGTGTCGAGTACATGCGCACCGACGAGTTCCCCGAAGGTATGTGGGAGCAGGTGCTGGACTCGGTAAAGGTGCTCGAGGAGAAGACGGGCAAGACCTTCGGCGAGGGGCCGAATCCCCTGCTGGTCTCCGTGCGCTCCGGCGGGCGCGTCTCCATGCCCGGCATGATGGACACCGTCCTCAACCTCGGTCTCAACGACGAGACCCGTGAGGCGTTGGCGGAGCGCACCGGCGATGAGTGGTTCTCCTACGATGCCTACCGTCGCTTCATCACCATGTTCTCCGACATCGTGATGGACTTCTCGCGTGAATACTTCGAGGAGAAGCTGGAGGAGCTCAAGCAGAAGGAGGGCGTCGAGCTGGATCCCGACGTCAGCCTGGAGGGTCTCAAGGAGCTGGTGCAGGAGTACAAGCAGATGTACCAGGATAAGTTCGGCGAGCCCTTCCCCACCGACCCCTTCAAGCAGCTGCGCCTCTCCATCCGCGCCGTCTTCGATTCCTGGAACGGCGAGCGCGCCATCGCCTACCGCGAGCACGAGGGCATCCCCCACACCTGGGGCACCGCCGTCAACGTGCAGACCATGGTCTTCGGCAACCTGGGTGATGACTCCGCCACCGGTGTTTGCTTCACCCGCGATCCCTCGACGGGCGCCCACGAATACCTCTACGGTGAGTGGCTGCCCAATGCCCAGGGTGAGGACGTCGTCGCCGGCATCCGGACCCCGCGCAAGATCAGCCTCCAGGCCTCTCGCGTGTGGGCCGAATCCCGTGGTATCTCCGAAGAGGTGCGCAAAGAGAAGTACCCCAGCCTTGAAGAGGCCATGCCCGAGACGTACAAAGAGTTCTCGGAGATCGCTGCGAAGCTCGAAGCCTACTACGAGGACATGCAGGACATCGAGTTCACTATCGAGGAGGGCAAGCTCTGGATTCTCCAGACCCGGACGGGCAAGCGCACCGCGCACGCCTCCGTGAAGATCGCCGTGGACCTGGTGGACGAGGGCGTCATCGAGGAGGAGACCGCCGTGATGCGCGTCGAGGCCCGCTATGTTGAGCTCTTCCTGCGCCCGAGCTTTGACCCGAAGGCGGAGCGCGAGCTGATCGCCGAGGGGCTGGACGCCTCCCCCGGCGCCGGCGTGGGCAAGGCCGTCTTCGACGCCAAGCGCGCCAAGGAGCTGCAGGAGTCCGGGGTAGATGTGATCCTCGTCCGTCCGGAGACCGCTCCCGATGACGTGCCGGGCATGTTGGCCTCCAAGGGCGTGCTCACGCAGAAGGGTGGCTCCACCTCTCACGCCGCCGTTGTGGCCCGGGGCGCCAACCTCCCCTGCGTCGCCGGCGCCGAGGGCATCACCGTCGATACCAACAAGCGCCGCTTCACTACCGCGGAGGGCGAGGTCATCGAGGAAGGTGACGTGATCTCCATCGACGGCTTCATCGGCGAAGTCTACCGGGGCGCCGTGGATACCATCGAGTCCGTCTGGGAAGAGCAGACCGACCTGCTGCGCCTGCTTGGCTGGGCCGACAAGATCCGCGAGTTGGGTGTGCGCGCTAACGCCGACCAGGCGGACGGTGCCGAGATGGCCAACCGCTTCGGCAGCGAGGGTATCGGTCTGGCCCGCACCGAGCACATGTTCTTCCATCCCGTGGCCCGAGAGGCCGTCGTCCGCATGATCGTGACCGAGACTAAGGAGGGTCGCGAGAAGGCGCTGGAAGATATGCTGCCCATTCAGGAGCAGGACTTCGAGGCGCTCTTCGAGGCCATGGACGGCAAGCCCGTCATCATGCGCCTCATCGACCCGCCCATGCACGAGTTCTTGCCCCCCAAGGACGAACTGCTCGAGGACGTCACACGACTCCGCTGCGAGAATCCCGATTCCGAGGAGCTGGCAGAGAAGGAAAAGATGCTCGGGATCGTCAACCGCCTCTGGGAGACCAACCCCATGATGGGACTCCGTGGCTGCCGGGCCGGTATCATGTACGAAGGGCTCACGGAGATGCAGACGCGCGCCTACTTCCAGGCCGCCTGCCGGGCCGCCAAGCGCGGCATCGACGTGCATCCTGAGGTGATGATTCCTCTCGTAGGGCACGTGAACGAACTTAAGCTGGAGAGCGAGAAGCTCAAGAAGGTCGCCGCCCAGGTCATGGAGGAGGAGGGCATCGAGGTGCCCGCTATGTTCGGCACCATGATCGAGGTGCCGCGCGCTGCCCTGGTCGCCGCCGAGATTGCCAAAGAGGCGGAGTTCTTCTCCTTCGGGACCAACGACCTGACCCAGATGACCTTCGGTTTCAGCCGCGACGACGCACAGGGCAAGTTCCTGATGCAATACGTCGATATGGGCATTCTGCCTGACGATCCCTTCCAGACCATTGACGAGGAGGGGGTGGGTAAATTGGTGGCGATGTGTGTGGAGGACGCCCGCAAGGCGAACCCCGGCATCGAGGTGGGAATCTGTGGTGAGCACGGTGGCGATCCGCAGTCCATCGATTTCTGCCATCGCGTCGGTCTGGATTACGTCAGCTGCTCGCCCCCTCGCGTCCCCGTGGCGCGATTGGCCGCAGCCCAGGCCGCGATTCGCAATCGCGAGAAGTAAGCGTACTTCGCAACCCACGGCGCACCCCCGCGGGGGTGCGCCGTTTTCGTATGGGTCACTTCCTTGCCTTTTGTCCCATCCGCAGTAGAGTCACTTATGACTTCCCTGAAAGAAGGGGGATGAACCGCAAAGGACGCAGAGGTCGCAAAGACAACTTAATATTTCTAAGGTTTACGCCTCGATGAGTTAATAATCTGTATCTCAACTTTGCGTTCTTTGCGCTCTCTACGGTTAGCTAGCCTTTCTTCAGTAGAGTTACTTATCATTCCGGAGGGGGGAGGGGACTGCTTCCTGTTTCCACCCCCGGTATTATTAGGCAGCTGACCCTTTCTCACTTCTCACTTCTGACGACTCACTCTCTCCTCACGAGGAGGTTATCATGGCGCGTACGCTGACCGTCGCCGCCGTACAGATGAGTGTGGAGCCCGCCCCCAAAGAGGAGCGTCTGGCGCGGGCCGAGGCTCTGATCCGCCAGGCTGCGGGGGAGGGAGCACAACTGGTTCTCCTGCCCGAGGTCTTCAACACCGGCTACGCCTACAGTGATCGCAACTTCCACCTCGCCGAGCCCCTCTCCGGCCCCACCGCCGCCTGGATGCAGCGGCTGGCGTCGGAGGAGCAGATCTACCTGGGGGGCACCCTCCTGCTCCTCGATGAGGAAGACGTCTACAATGCCCTGCTCCTCGTCGCACCCGATGGGCAGATCTGGCGCTACGATAAGCAGCACCCTTGGGTCTGGGAGCGGGCCTACTTCCGGGAGGGGACGGAAATCACCGTGGCGGAGACCCCGTGGGGGCGCTTCGGTCTGCTCGTCTGCTGGGATCAGGCCCATCCCCGCCTCTGGGAGCGCTACGCCGGCAGGGTGGACGCCATCCTCGTCTGCAGCGCCCCGCCCGCCGCTCACGATATGACCTTTATCTTTCCCGATGGGATGCGCCTTCCCGCTGCGGAGGCCGGTCCCCTGCCCCGCCAGATGAAGCGCAGCTCCTGCGACGCCTTCGGCGGCTGCTTTCGTCGCCAGGGTGCGGCTCTGGGCGTGCCGGTGGTCAATACCGCCGCGACGGGCACCTTCCACTCGCCGATCCCCCTCCCGCGGCTCTCGACCTTCCTCTTTGCCCTCACCCGTGTCGACCTCTGGCCCAAGATCCTCCAGTCCGGCTCCGTTGCAGTGGAGATGCCCTTCTACCACGAGACCTGGGTCACCGACGGGACGGGGCAGGTGCTCGCCCGAGCGGAACCGGGGCGGGAGGCCTACGCTCTCGCCGCTGTCACCCTCCCCGACGAACGCCCCCGGCTGCAGGGAAAGCAGCCGCCCTTCGGGATCTCACCCTTCGCCTACGCCTTCGACGAGATCGGAAACCTCCTTCTGGCGCCCGTCTACCGGCAGAAGGTGAGGCGCGCCCTCGGACGGCGGAGGGCGCCCGTACGCCGCCGCATACGGCAGTGGACCCTGGCTCTGGTGGTCGTGGGCCTTCTGGCCTTCCTGTGGGGCAGGCTTGGCGCTCGAAATCGGCGTCACTGACCGTAGAGCGGGCCGGCACACCTCTCCGCCCTCGAGGGGATGGCTTCTCTGGGTCGCGCTCCTCCTGCTGGCGACCCTTCTGCGCCTTCCCTTCCCCGACTGGGACGGAGGCATCGCCGCTCACCCCGACGAACGCTTTCTGCTCGGGGTGGCGGCTGCCACGCCTCTGTTGGCGAACCCCTGCGCGACGTCCCCCGACTTTCCCTACGGGCACCTCCCGGTCTACGTCGGCAGATGGCTGGTGCTGACCGCTCCCACTGCGGATCCCCTCTACGCGGCACGCCTGCTCTCTGGATTGCTGGGCGTGCTCCTGGTGGCGGTGACCGGCGCCCTGGGGCGGGCCCTGGGTGGGCGGGGGGCCGGATTGTGGGGCGCGCTTGCCGGCACCTTTGCCCCCTTCCTGATCCAGCAGGCACACTTCTACACCGTGGACCCCTTCGGCGCCCTCTCTGCTTCTCTCGCCCTGCTCCTCGTCCTGCGCCGCCGGTGGTTGGGGGCCGGAGCTCTGGCGGGCCTCGCCGTCGCCTCGAAGGTCTCGCTGCTCTGGATCGGAGCTCCTCTTCTGGTCGCCGCTCTCATCACCCGGCGGAAGGGCGTGGCGCTGCGGCTCTCCGCACCTCGTCTCTTGACCGGGGCCGCCGTTGCCTTCGCGGTGAGCTCCCCCTGGGCTCTCCTCGACCCCCTCAACTGCTGGCGCGGCCCTCTCATCCAGACGGGGATGGCGGCAGGGCGCTTCGTCTTCCCCTACACGCAACAGTATGCCGGTACGCTCCCCTTTCTCTACCCTCTGGCACAGATGGCCCTCTGGGGATTGGGGCCCGCGACACTTCTCGGGTTCGGGGGGGTGGTGCGCTTGTTGGCGGGCTGGCGCCGGCTCTCCCCCGCGGGACGCGTGCTCCTCACCTGGACGCTGCTCTATCTCCTCGCCGTGGGAGGGCTCTACGTCAAGTTCCCGCGCTATCTCCTGCCCCTCTACCCGACTTGGGCGGCGCTGGCGGATTTCATCCTGCGACCGTGCCCCAGGCCGGTGGCGCGTCGCGTCACCCGTCGGCTCGCCTCTCTCCTCGGTGGGGGAGCGCTCCTGCTCACCGCGCTCTGCGGGTGGGCGCAATTCTCCCTCTACTCCCGGCCCCATCCCTGGATGGAAGCCTCCCGCCGGATCTACGCCGCGCTCCCTCCCGGCGCCACCGTCGCCGTCGAATCCTGGGAGCACCCGCTGCCCGTGCCCCTTCCCGGGGATGATCCTTCTGCCTACGAGCAGCTGACGGTGCCCCTCTTCGCTGCGGGGCTGACCGAACAGGCGGCAGGGCTGGAGGAGGCCCGCGGGGAAGCCGAGCTGATCGTGGTGGCGAGCCGTCGCGGGTACAATGCGCTCTCTCGTCGACCCTACGAGCATGGGGAGGTGCTGGTGTGGTACGAGACGCTTCTCGAGGAGCGAGAGGTCATCCCCTTCGGGCGTTGCCCCCATCTCGGGCCGCTGGCGCTGACCGACGATCCCCTCACCGATGCCGGGCTTCCCTCACCGGCGTCCCTGGCGGAACGTTGCGGCACCCCTTACGCTCTACGCCTGCCCCGCCTCGACGAGTCCTTTCGGGTCTACGATGCGCCCGCGGCCCTGCTCCTGAAACGCCGGTGAGGCGCCGGGGCGGGCTAGGCCTCCGGTTCGAAGCGCAGTATCGTCTCCCCGATGCGGATCCGGTCCTCGGGAGCGAGGCGCGCCGCCCCCTTCACCTGCTCTCCGTTGAGGAGCGTACCGTTGTGGCTCCCCAGATCCTCCAGCCACCAGTGATTCTCCCGCCAGAAGACGATGGCGTGGTGAGCCGAGGCGAAAGGGTCGTCGAGGACGAGGGTGTTGTCGTCGGCGCGCCCCAGGGCGGTCACGGGGCGGAGGAGGATGCGCTCCCCGGCAGCGCTCCCCTTCTCGCCCTTCAGGGCAGCGGGGTGGGGGACGGCGCCCTCCACCTTGCCGCCGGCTCGCAGATCCCTCCACAGGATGTAGAGGATCAGCGCCAGGAAGGCATAGAGGATGAAGGCCAACGCGAAACGCAGAGCCAGGATGAGTTCTGCCATTCAGGCCTCCGTCGGGAAGGGTTCGGTATCGCCACTGCGCAGCTCGCTGCTCTGCCCCGCTCCCGTCTCGATGTAGAGGAGGTCGACACCCGCCAACGAGATGAGGTCCCCGGGCCGCAGGACGGTCTCCCGGGCGGCGAAGCCGTTGACCGTGGTGCCCCCGGTGCTGCGTAAATCCTGCAGGATGTAACGCCCGTAGCGCTGGCGCAGCTGGACGTGGTGACGGGAGACGCGCGGATCGTCGAGGACCAGGTCGTTGTCGAGGGCGCGCCCCACGCGGACGAGGGGTTGGTCCAGGTCGAAGGTCGCCTCCCCCTCGATGATGAGGTAGGCCTGGGGGCGGGAGAGGCTCTCGTCGAGGGCCTCCCGCCTTACCCGGCTGAGGTCGAGATCCCGCGTGCGCTCCCTCTCCGTCGGTTCCCCATTGTCCAGGGGCAGGATCCGCACCTCGTGTTCAGGGAGCTCGGGGTTCGCCCGCAGCACGACGACGGGAGGACGACGCAGCTTCACGTGCATCCGGCGCATCAGCGACTGGAGGCCGATGGCGAGATCCTCGGCGAGGTGAGGGTGCTCGGCCTGCAATGCCAACAGGTCGTCGGGATGGAGGTCGATGCGATAGCGCCCCGGTACCTCCATGCGACCATCGGGTCCCACGCTTTCGCCGTCTTCCAATGCACGGACCAGGCGGGCTGCCACCTCCTGAGGTAGTAACCGTCCGGCAAAGATTCTCACGAAAGGCTCCTCGATGATCTGCTCGATCAGCGACTCCAGTCGCTCTAATCCTCTCATGAGATTGATTATAAGGGCAAATGGCGAAAGTCCAAGGGCTCCGGGGCTCGCAAACGCCAAGTTCCCGCAGCCCCAGAGATCAGCTTTGAAGGGCTGCTACCTTCGGGGTTGAGGTTTGCGATCCTCGCACACTTCCGGAAACCTGAGCTTGCGGCTGGTACCCTGTCCCCTATAATCCTCTCTATGAAAAAACGACACGGCTGGCGTTTCGCTCTAGGTCTCGTACTGCTGCTCATCGCTGTCCTGAGCCTTCCCCAACTGATCGCTCACCGGAGGTTCAGGGAGCGGGGGGGGATCGAGGGCTATCCCCCTCCTATTGCTGACACCGGTATGCCCCGCACCTGCGTCAACGCGGCCCTCGAGCAGTACGAGGGGGAGGCGCTCCTCTGGGCCGTGGAGACCATCGAGGCCGGAGGCTTCACCTGGGTCCGCCAGCGCTTCCCCTGGGCCGCGATCGAACCGCAGCCCGGGGAGTTCGACTGGGAGCCCTGGGACCGCATCGTCGCCACGTCGGTGGAGCGCGGTCTCCAGATCATCCCCGTGCTCGACAGCCCCCCGGCGTGGGCGGGGACCCCGCCCGATCCCGAGGCCTTCGCCCGCTTCGCGGGCGCGTTGGCGAACCACTACATGGCCCAGCTGGTCTACTACGAGGTCTGGCACAATCCCAATCTCGGCGAGACCTGGGACGGGGACGTCGATCCCTACCTCTACGCCGAACTTCTCGCTCTGGGCGCCGAGGCCATCCGTGCCGCCGATCCCGACGCGCGCATCATCCTCGGGGGGCTGGCCCCCAACCTGGAGCAGGGACCGCAGAACTACAACGAGGTGCGCTTTCTCGAAAGCCTCTACGTGGCGGGCGCCGCTCCCTACTTCGACGTGGTCGGTGTCCAACCCTACGGCTTCTACACCGGCCCCGAGGATCGGGAGGTCGACCTTGCCCTGATGAACTTCTCCCGTCCCCTGCTGGTGCGGGAGGTCCTCGCGGCTCACGGCGATGAGGAGAAGGCCGTCTGGGCCACCCACTTCGGGTGGAACAGTCTGCCGCCCGGCTGGGAGGGGCCGCCCTCCATCTGGGGTAGCGTCGACGAGGAGACGCAGGCCGCCTTCACCCTCGCCGCTCTCGACCGTGCGGAGGAGGAGTGGCCCTGGATGGGCGTCATGTGCCTCAACACCTTTCAACCCCGCCCCCTCTCCTCGGAGCGCGCGGTGCCCGACGCCGAGGAGCACTGGGGCTTCGCCGTGGTCGGTCCGGAGGGAGAGCCGCGCCCCGTCTACGCCGCGATTCGAGCGTGGTCGGAGCGCCCCCGGGTCGCCCGACCGGGCGTTTACCCTGCCGGCACCTCCCTCGCCGAGTTCGAGGGGGACTGGCGGCTGGGCCCGCTGGGGGCCGACATCGGGCTGGACGCCGACGGGACGGAGGGGGGCGAGCGGGTGCGCTTGACCTTCGAGGGGACGGGCGTGGCGCTGACGGTGCGCCGTGGCCCTTACCGCGCCTTCCTCTTCGTCACCATCGACGGCGAGCCGGCCCCGGCGCTGCCCCGCGACACGGAGGGGCGGGCCTACGTGGTGCTCTACGACCCGCTGACCGCCAGCGAGACGGTGCCCCTTGCCGAGAACCTCCCCTCCGGGCGACATACCGTCGAGGTGGTCGCCGACCGGGGCTGGTACCACTGGGCGCTGGCCGATTGGCGCGTCGTCGACCGGCCCTCGCAGCTCCCCTACCGTCTGGGGCTCTCGTTCTTGCTCGTCGCGGGGGGGACGGGGCTTCTGCTCGTGCTCACGTCGGCCCGCCACGTGTGGGGTGCCCGCTCTCTGGCGCGCCTTGAGGAGGCTTATCGCGGCTTGAGGGAGCCCGTGCAGGTCGCCCTGACCACGGTCGTGGGCGCCGTCTTCGCCTTTGCCGCCTGGACCTCCTGGGGGCAGGGGCTCTTCCGACGTCTCGGGGAGGGCACGGAGCTGACGGCTGTGCTTCTGGCCGCGCTCCTTTTCTACTTCTCGCCCTGGTTCCTGCTGACCCTCGTGAGCGGCGCCCTGCTCTTCCTGCTCGTGCTGCTGCGCCCGGCCCTCGGGTTGGCTCTGACCATCGCGGCGGCTCCCTTCTACCTCCACCCCCTCTCCCTCTTCGGCAAATCCTTCTCCCTCGCCGAGCTGGTGCTCCTGCCCACGGCTCTCGGGGCGCTGGTCCGCTGGTTGGGAGATCGCGGGTGGGGGCTTCTCACGCCAAGGCCCCGGCGGGGGGAGGTCCTCCCCCGCGTGCGCGCTGCCCTCTTCGCCCCCCTCCTGACCCTGCTCCTGGTCTCTGTCCTCTCGGCCCTCTTCGCCGATCACACACGGGAGGCGCTGCGCGAGCTGCGGCTGGTGATCGTCGAGCCCCTCCTCTTCTACGGCGTGCTCGTCCTCTTCCCCCTGCAGGAGGAGGACCGCCGGCGCATCGTCGACTTCTACGTCGCCAGCGCCCTGGTGATCGCCCTGGTGGGCTTGGTGCAGTACTTCGTGCTGGGGGACTTTATCACCGCCGAGGGGGGCTTCCGTCGCTTGCGCAGCATCTACGGCTCGCCCAACAACGTGGGGCTCTATCTCGTGCGGGCCATCCCCTTCATGTTGGCGCTCGTGGCGGTGGGGCAGCCGGAGACCGGTGAAGAGCGGGGGCGTCTGCTGCCCTGGTTGCGCAACCTGCTCACCTCCCGCCGCCGGCTCTTCTACGCCCTGGCCCTCTTGCCCACCGGGCTGGCGCTGCTGCTCAGCTTCTCGCGGGGCGCGCTTCTGCTGGGGCTGCCGCTCGGGCTGGTTACTCTGGGGCTCCTTGCCGGCAGGCGCTGGCGGCGGGTGACTCTCGTCGCACTCTTGCTCTTCGTCCTCGCGCTGATCCCTCTCTTTCGCACCCCGCGCTTCGCGGGCCTCCTCGACACCCGTGCGGGCACCACCTTCTTCCGCCTCTCCCTCTGGCACAGCGCCTGGCAGATGTTTCTCGACCACCCTCTCTGCGGGGTGGGGCCCGACAACTTCCTCTACGCCTACCGGACGCGCTATGTCCTGCCCACCGCATGGGAGGAGTTCGATCTCGCCCATCCTCACAACTGGCCCCTCGACTTCGTGACGCGACTGGGGCTCCTGGGTCTCCTGCCCTTCCTCTGGCTGCTGTTCCAGCTGGGTATCCGCATTCGGCCCCTCTTGCGGGAAGTGAGCGGGCGGGAGCAGGCGCTCCTCCTCGGCGCGGTCGCCTCGCTCGTGGCGGCCCTGGCCCATGGTCTCGTCGATGCCTTCTTCTTCTACATCGATCTGGCCTACGTCTTCTTCTTCACCCTGGCGGTCGTCACTTGGAGCATGCAGAGGAGGAGCATTTGCTGAGGGGGGGAGACGCCGTATAATACGAGAGAGGTGTGTTTCACTTGAGGTAGACCGAGGCGTGAAACGTAAAACGTAAATCGTGAGGCCCTCACGTTTCAGCCGCGGATAGCTTAGGACTGGATTGAAGCACATCCATACATGAGTAGTTTTCTCTGTGAGGGAGAGGGATGGGTAACTTACTGCGCGCGCTCTTTGTCATCATCCTGGTGGCCCTGCTGCTGCTGGGAGCATGGATGCTCTATGATCGCTTGATTCCTCGGGACGGGATCAGGATCGATCCTCTGCCTAATTTGCCGGATCTGGTGCCGGAGCCCACACCGACCATCTACGCCAGCCCTGCCACTGTAGTGCAGCAGGTGCAGTCTCTGAGCCGCTTGGAGACTGCCTCCTACGTGGTAGAGAAGGTCATCACCGCCGAGACGGGGCAGGGGCCGCTGGGCTTTCTCTTCGGCGACCGGGTGCTGCTCGTCGCCTACGGCGAGGTGATCGCCGGGGTGGATCTGGGACGTTTCGGCATGGAGGACGTGCAGGTGACGCCGGACGGCGTTCTCTACCTGCATCTGCCCCCCGCCGAGGTCTTCATCGCTACCCTCGACAACAGCCGGACCTACGTGTACGATCGGGACACGGGCCTCGTCGGGACCAATGCCGACCTGGAGACCGCTGCCCGTCAGGAAGCCGAACGTCTGGTGCTGGAGGCGGCGCTCGAGGACGGCATCCTGCTGCTCGCCGATGAAAATGGTCGCGACTTTCTGCGCTCCCTCTTTTTGGGGGTGGGTTTTGAGCAGGTCATCTTCGTCGACGTCTTGCCAACGCCCGTGCCCGCAGCGCCCACCCCGATCCCCACGTCTCAGATCACCCTCACCCCTGCTCCGTGAACCGTGTCGGGAGCCGCGTAGGGGCTGAGTCTGACTAAGCGTGGGGGAGGCGAGGGTTGGAGGCTCAATGGCCCCCTATCGGCTGCTATCTTTCAGAAGGTGTGAGCATGAAAAACAGTTCCAATACGTATGTCGTGCCTCTGGGTGTAGCTGCTGCCTTGGCCGACGCCTACCACGCGAACAGCTATCTTGCCGTCGTCCACGAGGGACGTTACTGGCTCGTCGACTGTGCCGATGCCCCCATCGGACGTCTGGAGCGCGGCGGCCTCGACCCCCTGGCGCTGCAGGGGCTCATCCTGACCCACTTCCACCCCGATCACGTCTACGGTCTGCCGAACTATCTCCTGGGTCTCTACCTCCTCGGTTATGCTGATGTGGGGGAGCTCTGCATCTATGCACGGTCGGAGGTATTGGAGGGGGCCCGTCCTCTGCTCTCCCTCTTTCGGGGGCAGGGCTGGATCGAACAGATGCTCCTCAGCTTCGTGCCGCTCGAGCCGGAGGTCGGCGCCCTGGTCACCGAGAGCGAGGACTTCCGCATCACCGTAGCCCCCTCCTGTCACAGCATCCCCTCCCTGGCCGTCCGCTTCGAGAGTCGGAAAAGCGGCCGGGTCTTCGTCTACTCCAGCGATACCGCCATCTGTGCGGAGGTGCAGCAGCTCGCGGAGGGGGCAGACCTGCTCTTTCACGAGGCGACGGGTGAGGGGCACGGTCACGCTGACCCGGTGGAGGTGGGGGCGATGGCCGACCAGATGGGCGTAGAGCGTCTCGTGCTCATCCACTACAATCCCCGCAAGGCCGACGAGATCCTCGCGGCGGCCCGTAAGACCTTTCCCGAGGCGGAGCTGGCGCGCGAGTTCGTCCGCTACCCTCTCTAGCCTTGACCTTGCCGCGACACTATCCGCAGCCGGCGCAGCGTTGGACGGCACCGGCTGCCGTGCTATAATCGCCGCGTATGAATGACAACCGCAGACACGCTGCTCGTTCCGCCATCGTCGTGATGGGCGCTCTCGCCCTCAGTCGCCTCTTAGGTCTGGCACGCACCATGGTCTTCGGACACTTCTTTGGTACGGGTGCCGAGATGGACGCCTACGGGGTCGCTGCACGCATCCCCGAGATGCTCTTTCTGATCATGGCGGGAGGCGCGTTGGGCTCCGCCTTCATCCCCCTCTTTACCGAGCGCTTGGCGCAGGGAGCGGAGGAGGAGGCGTGGCGGTTGGCCTCCTCCATCATCAACCTCCTCATCGCGCTGTTGGCGCCGGTGAGCCTGCTCGCCATCATCCTGGCGCCCTGGTTGGTGCGTACCTGGGTAGCCCCCGAGTTCTCGCCCCAGATGCAGGCCCTCACCGTCGACCTCTTGCGGGTGATGCTGCTGACCCCGATGATCTTCGGGATCAGCGGGATCCTCATGGGCGTTCTCAACGGCTACCAGCACTTCCTGATGCCGGCCCTGGCCCCCAGCGTCTACAATCTGGCCCTCATCGGGGGAGCCGTCTGGGGAGGTCTGGTCGGTGGGGGGACACGTGCGGTCGCCGCCGCTTCCGTCATCGGTGCCGTCGCCCACCTCCTTACCCAGCTTCTCGGCCTGTGGAAGTACCCGGCGCGCTACCGCCTGACCTTCGGCTGGGATGATCCTGCCGTGCGGGAGGTGGCGGGCCTGATGCTGCCGCGGATGCTGGGGGTGGCCGCCATCCAGGTCAACTTCGTCATCACCAATAACCTCGCCTCCGGACTGGAGGTCGGGGCCGTCTCCGTCCTTCTCTACGCCTGGAACCTGGTGCTCCTGCCCCAGGGTATCTTCGCTCAGGCGCTGGGGATTACCTGCTTTCCCACCCTCTCGACCCAGGCGGCGCGGGGGGATCTGGAGGGGCTGCGGGAGACCATCGCCGTCAACCTGCGCGTTCTGCTGGCCCTCCTGCTGCCCGCCATGGTCGGTTTGATTGTCCTGGGGGAGCCCCTCGTGGCCCTGCTCCTGCAGCGCGGTGAGTTCGACAGCGCGTCGACGCAGGCCGTCGCCTACGCCATGGCCCTCTTCTCCATCGGGCTGCTGGGGCACGGTGCTCTCGAGATTCTCGCCCGTGCCTTCTACGCCGTCCACAACACCTGGATTCCCACGATGGCGGCCCTCATCGCCGTCGTGCTCAACGTCGCCTTGGGGTTGGGCCTGCCCCCCGTCTTCGCGCGTGCGGGCTTTCCGGCCTTCGGGGGATTGGCCTTGGCCAACTCTCTCGCGATCCTGGTGGAGACGGTCGTGCTCGTCGTCCTCATCCGGCAGCGCGTGGGGGATCTCGACCTGGGGGCCCTTGCCCGTTGGAGCATCCGCCCGGCGGTTGCGGCCCTGGGAATGGGCGTGGTGGTCGTCCTCTGGCGGCGTGTGGCACCCGGTATGCTGCTCGAGACGGGCGGGGGCACCCTTCTGGGGCTCGGTAGCTATCTCTCCCTCGCCTGGCTTCTCGGCGTGGAGGAGCTGCGCAGGACTGTGACCACACTCTTGCACCGCAGACGTCTCAAGGAGGAACAGGTATGTTGATCTCGTTAACGACCGACTTCGGAACGCAGGATGGTTACGTGGGGGTGATGAAGGGGGTGATGGCGGGTATTGCGCCCGGAGTCCCCTTCTTGGACCTCACCCACAACGTCCCTCCCCAGGACGTGCGCAGCGCGGCCTACGTTCTCTGGACGGTCTTGCCCTACTTTCCCGAGAAGGCGGTTCACTTGGTCGTCGTCGACCCCGGTGTAGGGACCTCGCGCAAGGCCCTGGCGGCCCAGACACCGTGGGGTTACGTCGTCGGGCCCGACAACGGCGTCTTCTCCTACGTCTGGGCTGCGGCCCCGCCGAGCCGGGTTCACGAACTCGCCGAGCGCAAGTACCAGAGGAACGTCGTCAGCGCCACCTTCCACGGGCGGGACATCTTCGCTCCGGCGGCGGCCCATCTGGCGGCGGGCGTGCCCCTCGAGGCCTTCGGCCCGCCTGTCCACGATCCCCTTCGCTTGCCCCTGCCTCGTCTCGAGGTGGGGGAGGACCTCATCCGTGGGGAGGTGCTCTACATCGATCACTTCGGCAATACCATCACCAGCATCGGGCGGCTGATCTGGGAGGGGAACCTGCTACATCTCGATCCCGCCTTCGGTGACGCCGAACCTACCATCATCCGTGCCGATGGCGTGCGTGTCCTCGTCGGCGGACGTGATCTCGGTCCCATCCGCCGCACCTACGGTGAAGTGGCCGCCGGTGATCCCCTGGCCCTCGTAGGCAGTGAGGGGATGCTTGAGGCCTCCGTCTCTCACGGGCATGGGGGAGAGGAACTGGGCCTGACGGTAGGGGACCCGGTGGAGATCGTGCGGGCTTAGGTCTGTCGTGGCTTCGAGCACTTTCCACACTCCGATGCCCTGAATTCTGTGTGTCGTAGCCTATCTTCTGACCTGTTCTGCTCCTGCTTGCGCCGCCGGCACCTGCCGATGCGATTTTTCTTTACCGGAGGTAATGATGCCTGAGTACTTTGTCATCGAGGGGGGGCGCCCCATAACGGGCGAGATCTCCCCCAGTGGAAACAAGAACGCAGCGCTGCCGGCCCTGGCAGCCACCCTGCTCACCGACGAACCCGTCATCCTGCGCAACCTCCCCGCCATCCGCGACGTCGAGACGATGGGGGAGCTGCTGGCCGCGTTGGGCGTGGAGGTGGAGAGACTGGATCCCCACACCTGGCGATTGCAGGCCCGGGAGGTGAATCCCCCCGAGGAGCCTCAGGAGGTGAGCGATCTCTTCCGCTCCATCCGGGGCTCCATTCTCATCGCCGGCCCGCTTCTGGCCCGCTTCAAACGCCTGGTCATCCCCGCGCCCGGTGGCGACGTCATCGGGCGTCGCCGGGTGGACACGCACTTCCTGGCCTTCCAGGCCCTCGGCGCCGAAGTGGAGACCAGTCGCCTCTTCCGCATCCGGGCCGACGAGCTCCACGGTGCGGATATCCTCCTGGACGAGGCCAGCGTGACGGGCACCGAGAACGCCGTCATGGCGGCCTGCCTCGCCACGGGGACCACCGTCATCCGTCACGCCGCTTCGGAGCCCCACGTCCAGGATCTCTGCCGCATGCTCATCTCCATGGGCGCACGGATCGAGGGGGTGGGGACGAACACGCTCATCATCCACGGCGTCAGCGGGCTGCACGGCACCGACTTCACCATCGGCTCCGACCACATCGAGGTGGGGAGCTACATCGCCCTTGCAGCGGCGACGGGAGGGGAGCTCCTCATTCGCAACGCCGTGCCCCAGTACCTGCGCATGGTCCGCATGGTCTACGAGCGCCTGGGCGTGCGCTTCGAGGTGCGGGGGGACGATCTCTTCGTGCCCGCCGAACAGGAGCGCCGGATCGTGCCCGACATGGGCGACGCCGTGCCCAGCATCAGCGACTCCCCCTGGCCCGCCTTCCCCGCCGATCTCATGAGCCTCGCTCTTGTCCTGGCGACCCAGTGTGAAGGGGTGGTGATCTTCCACGACAAGATGTTCGAGAGCCGCCTCTTCTTCGTGGATAAGCTTATTCCCATGGGGGCCCGCATCGTCCTCTGCGATCCCCACCGCGCCCTCATCTACGGTCCCTCGGCCCTGCACGGTGACGAGCTGGAGAGTCCCGACATCCGCGCCGGCATGGCCCTTCTCGTGGCGGCCCTCGCGGCGGAGGGCACGAGCGTCATCCGCAACATCCGGCAGATCGACCGCGGGTACGAGCGCATCGAGGAGAAGCTCCGGCCCCTGGGGGCCCAGATCGAGCGCTGCAACGGAAAGACCTGCGGCTATGAGTGAGATCCGCCGGCTGCGCCTTCTCCTGGCGACCCACAACCCCGGGAAGCGCCGGGAGTGGGCCGCTCTCCTTCAGGGGCTGCCCGTGGAGCTGCTGCTCCCCGAGAAGGTCGGGCTGACGATGGAGCACGTCGCCGAGACGGGGGAGACCTACGGGGAGAACGCTCTCATCAAGGCCCGTACCCTGGCAGCCGCCTCCCGGATGGCGGCCCTCGCCGACGATTCGGGGCTGGAGGTGGATGCGCTGGAGGGGGCCCCGGGCGTCCGCTCGGCCCGCTACCGTCTGGGCAGCGACGAGGTGCGCTATCGCGCCCTCCTGCGCGCCCTGGAGGGGGAGCCCTACGAGAAGCGGACGGCGCGCTTCCGCTGCGTCGCCGCGCTCGTCCTCCCCGACGGGCGGGAGTTCACCACCGAAGGGGTGATCGAGGGGGTCATCGCCGCCGCGCCCTCCGGGGTGGGGGGCTTCGGCTACGATCCCGTCTTCTACCTGCCCGATCTCGAGGTGACCTTCGCGGAGCTGCCCATGGACGTCAAGAACGAGATCAGCCACCGGGCACGGGCCGCCCAGCGCATGGCCCCCGTGGTCCGGCGCGTGGTGGAGGGGCGATGAGGGTACCCGCACCCTCCCTGTCCACCCGCGGCTTCAAGGCGTGGATGCTTCGCGTGCGCGCGCCCTTTCTCACGGCGGCCATTCTCCCCATCGTGGTGGGCAGCGTCGCCGCCTGGGCGCGTACCCGCGTCTTTCACGTCGGCTACTTTCTTCTGACCCTCATCGGGGGCACCCTCATGCAGGCCGGCGCCAACATGGTCAACGACTACTTTGATCACCTGAGCGGTGCCGATCGCTTGAACCGCGAGGCGGTGGTGCCCTTCACGGGGGGCAGCCCGGTGCTGAAGCTGGGGCTCCTCTCCCCCGAACGGGTGCGCAACGAGGCCATCACCTACTTCGTCATCGCGGGCCTCATCGGCCTCTACCTCACCTTCACGCGCTCCGTCTGGGTCCTGGCCCTGGGCGTTGCGGGCGTCGCCGCGGGCTGCCTCTACACGACCTTCTTCGCGCCCTGGGGTCTGGGCGAGCTGGCGCTCTTTCTCAGCTTCGGCCCCCTGATGGTCCTCGGCGGCTGGATCACCCAGACGGGTAGTCCCGCCTGGGAGCCGCTCTGGGCTTCGCTGCCCCTGGGCTTTCTTATCCTCAACGTCCTCTGGATCAACCAGTTTCCCGACGCCGTCGCCGACGGCGCCGTGGGCAAGCGCCACTGGGTGGTGCGGCTGGGACGCCGGCGGGCCGTGCTGCTCTACGGGCTCTTCTTCCTGGCGACCTACCTCTCGCTGGTGGTCGCCGTCCTGCTCGGCGCCCTCCCCGTCTGGACCCTCCTGGCGCTGCTGCCGGAGCCCCTGGCCTGGCGCGCCTACCGGGTGGCCCGCCGTCACTACGACGAACCCCCGCGGCTGGCCCCTGCCAACGCCCTGACAGTGCAAGTCCACCTGCTGACGGGCCTCTTTCTTATCGTCGGTTACCTTATCCAGGGGCTCGTTTGGTGATCGAAACGGAAAACGTGAAGATGGTCTGTGTTTTGCGTTTGGCATTTACCGCTGACCGCTGACCGCTGACCGCTGATCGCTGATCGCTGATCGCTGACCGCTGATCGCTGATCGCTGATCGCTGCTTTTGAGGAGATTGTCTACATGAATATCGCGACTCTTGAACAGGACCTACGCACCTATCGCCCCGCCGGCATGGAGGGGCTGCCCGAGGAGTTCGTCTGGCCCCGCTACGAGGGGCTCTCCGTGGGGAACGTGCCCGCCACCGTGGGCGAGCTCCTCGGTGCCCGCACGTCCGGCATCTTGCCCCCGCTGCGCTCCGATCTCCTCGAGGGGCTGACCGACGGGGTGCGCACCGTCGTCGCCGTACTCCTCGACGCGCTGGGCTGGGTGCAGCTCCGGCAGTGGATGGCCGACGACGAGAGCCTCGTCTTCCACGAGCTGGCCGAGAAGGGGCGCTTGCTGCCCCTCACCAGCGTCTTCCCCTCGACGACGAACAACGTCCTGGCGACGCTCCGCACCGGCGTGCCCCCCGTGCGCCACGGTCTCCTGGCCTACGAGCTCTACCTGCGTGAGCTCTACACGGCGGCCGAGTGCATCACCTTCTCGCCCCTCGCCCACAAATCGCCGGGGCTGCTGGAGACCTGGGGCCTGGAGCCCGACACCTTCTTGCCCGTGCCCCCGCTGGCCCATCTCTTCTCGGTGCAGGGGATTCTTACCTACTACCTCATCGCCAAGCACATCAGCTACGGTCCCCTGAGCCGCATGTACTTCCGCGGCTCCCGCGAGGTCTACACCCACAGCTTCGCCTCCGACTTCTGGTACACGCTGCGCGAGGTGCTGCACGCCCACCACGACGAGCGTACCTTCATCTCCGCCTACTGGAGCGGCGTGGATACCCTGGCCCACGAGCACGGACCCCAGCACGGAACGCTGCCCAACGAGGTCCACGCCCTCTCCTACCTCATGAAGCATAGCTTCCTCGAGCGGCTCACGCCCGAGGACCGCGAGGGGACCCTGCTCCTCATCCTCGCCGACCACGGCCAGATCCCCGTCTACCCGGAGACCTCGATCCTGCTCGACGACCACCCGCAGCTGCGGGACGCCCTCGTCCTCCCACCGTTGGGCGAGGCCCGCACCCCCTTCTTCCACGTCCGCGCCGGTCACCTGGAGGAGGTGCGCGCCTACCTCGAGGCGAACTTCGGCGGCGAGATGGCCCTTCTCGACCGGCAGATGGTGCTGGAGAGCGGCCTTCTGGGGCCGGGCGAGCCCTACGAGGAGGTCTACCATCGTCTGGGCGATCTGGTCGGGCTGATGCGGGACAGGTACGTGATCGTGAGGGACGCGGAGATCATCGGGCGCCTCAACGGGCGTCACGGCGGCGTCGTCCCCGAGGAGATGCTCGTGCCCCTCCTCGCCGTCCGCCTCGACGCCTGACCCTGTGGATGTGTTCCAACTCAGTTGGAAGCTATCCCTGGCTCTCCTGAAAGAACTATATCTCACCACGGAGGACACAGAGAACACTGAGAAAATCACGGAGATATTTATGAAAGTTAAACCGAGAGTTCTATTCTGTGAAGTCTAACATCAAAAATCTCCGTGATCTCCGTGGTAAAAGATCTTTTTTCAGTGGAGTCATCCCTTAGCTGAAACGTAAAGCGTGAAACGTGAGATCCTCACGTTTCACGCCTCGGCTTAACTGAGACACACCCCAACCATTTTCTCTGTCGTTTCAGGAGATGGTTCAAATGTTCCACAGGCACTTCCCTATTTCCCACTTTCAACTATAATGATAGTAGTCGTCTTCTAAATTCCACGAACAGGGGGGCTTCATGCGCGAAGTACGCTTTCTACTCGTCGGTCTGGGGAATCTCGGTCGCCGCTTCTGCGAGATCCTCGCCGCGAAGGACCCGCTCCTCCGCGAGCGTTACGGTCTGCAGCTGCGCCTTGTCGGCGCCGCCGACAGCCGTGGTGCGGCCTACGCGCCCGAAGGGCTCGACCTCATGGAGGTGGTGGGGCTGAAGCTGGCGGGCGACACCGTCGCCGGCTACCCCGTCGCCGGTCGCGAGGATTGGGACGCCATCAAACTGGTGCAGGAAGCCGAGGCCGAGCTCCTTCTGGAGGCCTCGCCCGTGAACCTCGATGCGGGCGGCGAGCCGGGTCTGACCGCCATTCGCACTGCCCTCAAGCGGGGGATGCATGTCTCCTCGCCCAACAAGGGACCGCTGGTCCTCGCCTACCGGGAGCTCCACGCGCTGGCCGCCGAGAACGGCGTGAAGCTCCGCTTCGACGGCACGGTGACCGGTGGGTTGCCCTCCATCAGCATCGGGCAGCGGGAGCTGCGCGGTGCTCTCGTCGAGCGGCTGGAGGCGGTCCCCAATCTGGTGACGGGCTACGTCATGGACTTGCTCACCGAGGGTCTCTCCTGGGAGGAGGCCACCGAGCGCGCCCGGGAGGAGGGCGTCCTCGAGGCCGACGCCGCCTGGGACCTCGAGGGCTGGGACGCGGCGGCGAAGCTCGTCATCTTGGCGAACGCCGTTCTCGATTACCCGGCGACCCTCGACGACGTGACGCGCACCGGCATCACCGGGTTGGAGGTGGCGGACCTGCGCGCCGCCCGGGAGCGCGGCTACCGCTACCGCCTCCTGGCCCAGGCGGAACGGCGGGCTGACGGCAGCTACACTCTCTCCGTCGCTCCCACGCACCTCTCCACCGACCATCCCCTGGGCTGCCTGGGGCGCAAGGAGATGGGCGTCGTCTTCATGACCGACATCTACGGCACCATCACCGCTATCATCCGGGAGGAGGAGCCCATTCCCTCGGCGGCGACCATGTTGCGCGACATTCTGGACATCTATAGCGGGGTGAATTAGATTCGAGGGGAGGGTTCTATGCGTCGCTGGGTGCTTATCTCTCTGTTGGCATTGGCCCTCACTGCCTGCGGGGGTGGTGGTGGGGACTCCGGAGCCTTGGGGGAGGGAGCAGCCGACCTGGAGCTGACCAGCGCCGCTTTCGATGACGGAGACGCCATTCCTACCCAGTACACCTGCGACGGTGAAGACATCTCCCCGCCCCTCTCGTGGGGCGAACCGCCCGAGGGCACCCAGAGCTTCGCCCTCATCGTCGAGGACCCCGACGCGCCCGTCGGCACCTGGGACCACTGGCTGCTCTATAACATCCCCGCCTCCGCCAGGGGCTTGGAGGAGGGGGTGCCCGCCGAGGAGGAGCTCTCTGACGGCAGCCTTCACGGACAGAATGGCTGGCGGCGCCTCGACTACGGCGGGCCCTGCCCGCCCAGCGGCACCCACCGCTACTTCTTCCGCCTCTACGCCCTCGACACCCCGCTCGACCTCGAGGCGGGCGCGAAGAAGCAAGAGCTCCGCAATGCCATGGAGGGCCACGTCCTCGCCGTGGGCGAGCTCCTGGGCACCTACGGCGAGTGATGGGAGCGCCGGTAGGTGTTGGTAAGTCCCATACTCATACTATCGTCAGATGAGAAGAGCGAACTGGGGGGAGCAGGCACATGGGCATCGCCCAAAGAGCGTGGATCGGACCGGACATCGGCCCCTTTTTCAAAGCCCTAATCCCCAGTCCCCATTCCCTTCTCACCTTTCACTATACCTTAGGAGGTTAACTCATGAACTATCGTAAATTGGGAAACGCCGGTATCAAGCTCAGCGAGATCGCTCTGGGCGCCTGGCTCACCTTCGGCGGCTCGGAGGACAAGGAGACCACCCGTAAGTGCGTCAAGGCGGCGGTGGACGGCGGCGTCAACTACCTCGACCTGGCGGACGCCTACGCCAACGGCAACGCCGAGCGCGTCGTCGGCGAGGTGATCAAGGACCTGGGCCTCAACCGCCAACATCTGGTCATCGCCAGCAAGCTCTACTGGCCCATGAGCGAGGACGTCAACGACCGCGGGCTGAGCCGCAAGCACATCATGGAGTCCATCGACGGCTCCCTGCAGCGGCTGGGCGTCGACTACCTCGACCTCTACTTCTGTCACCGCTACGACCCCAACACCCCCGTCGAGGAGGTGGTGCGGGCGATGGATGACCTGGTTCACCAGGGCAAGGTGCTCTATTGGGGCACCAGCGTCTGGAACGCCGCGCAGATCGAGGACGCCGTGGGGACGGCGCGCTTCCTAGGCGCCTACCCGCCCCAGGTGGAGCAGCCGCGCTACAACATGCTCGACCGCCACATCGAGCCGGAGATCATGCCCACCGCCGCGAAGTACGGCATAGGCTTTGTCGTCTTCAGTCCGCTGGCCCAGGGGCTGCTCACCGGCAAGTACAACGACGGCATCCCCGAAGGGAGCCGCGGGGCCCAGACCGACTGGCTCCAGGACACGCTTACCGAGGAGAACGTCGAGAAGGTCCGGCAGCTGACGGCTCTGGCCCAGGACGCGGGCATCACCATGCCCCAGCTGGCTCTGGCCTGGATCCTCAGACGTCCGGAGATCACCTCCGCCATCACCGGCGCGACCAAAGTCCATCACGTCAAGGAGAACCTCAAGGCCTCCGAGGTCGAGCTCTCCGACGACGTCCTGGAGCGCATCGAGGAGATCCTTGACAACGACCCGGCGGCATAGCCGGGGGCATAGCCGGCGGCATAGCCGGCGGCATAGCCGGCGCGATGCTCACCGCAGGCAAAGGGAGGACCTGCGTCCCCCTTTGCCTCTTTTATTCATCTGATATGGGTATGTTTCAACCCAGTTAGGAGTTATTCATGGCTGAAACGTGAGGGTCTCACGGTTTACGTTTCACGCTTCACGCCTTGGTCTAACTCAAGTGACATACACCCGTTTGACATTATCCTCTGTCGCGCCTAAGATGGGGATCGACCTGCTCACCTGTCCCCGACGCAGTCTCGCAGCCCCTTGCCCTCGCCGGCGTGACCAGGCCCTTGGCGCCCTAATTGGATCCGACGTGGAGGGAGCCGCATGCGCAGGAGAAGCATCCTTCTCATAGTGCTGATCTTCACCCTGCTCCTTGGAGCCGGTGGAGCCCACTGGCTCCTCGCCGGTCTGCCCTCACCTGAGGACCTGAGCGCCTACGCCACGGCGCCCAGCAGCAAGATCTACGACCGTTACGGGCGGCTTCTCTACGAGATGCCCCCGCCCTACACCGGTCTGCACACCCCCGTGCCCCTGGAGGAGATCCCCCCGGCGCTGCGCCAGGCCACCATCGCCACCGAGGACGCCAACTTCTACCGCCACCCCGGCGTCGATCCCATCGCCGTCCTCCGTGCCCTCTGGTACAATCTGCGCGCCGGGGAGGTGCGCAGCGGCGGCAGCACCCTCACCCAGCAGCTGGTGCGCATCCTCATGTTCACGCCGGAGGAGCGCACCGAGCGCACCCTGCGCCGCAAGCTGCGCGAAGCCGCCCTGGCCCTGCAGCTCACCCGCCGCTACTCCAAGGACGAGATCCTCGCCTTCTATCTCAACGAGGCCTACTACGGCAACATGGCCTACGGCGTCGAGGCGGCGGCTCAGGCCTACTTCGGTAAGTCGGTGACCGACCTCGATCTCGCCGAGTGCGCCCTCCTGGCGGGGCTGCCCCAGGCCCCCGCCCGCTACAATCCTCTCCTCGACCTGCCGCGCGCCCGCGAGCGCCAGTCCGTCGTCCTCGACCTGATGGTCGACGCCGGCTACGTCACCCCCGCCGAGGCCGAGATGGCCCGTCGTGAGCCGCTGGCCTTCGCCGCCGCACCCTTTCCCATCCGCGCGCCCCACTTCGTCATGAGCGTGCGGGCGCTCCTGGAGCGGGAGCTGGGGCGCGAGCGCCTCGACGCCGGCGGGCTCCGCATCTTCACCACCCTCGACGTCGATCTCGACGCTGCCGCCCGCGACGTCGTCCGTCACCACCTGGGGCTCCTGGCGACCTGCTACGGGGCTCTCGACCGCTGCCCGCCCGGCGGTCACAACGCGCGCAACGCCGCCGTCGTCGTCCTCGACCCGCAGACGGGCGCGGTGCTCGCCATGGTCGGCAGCCCCGACTACTTCAGCGCCGCCATCGACGGCGCCGTCAACGGGACGGTGGCCCTGCGCCAGCCCGGCTCCTCCATCAAGCCCGTCACCTACGCCGCCGCCCTCGCCGAGGGGGTCGTCACCCCCGCCACCATGATTCTGGACGTGCGCACCGTCTTCGAGACGGACGACGGGCGCCCCTACACCCCTCGCAACTACGACCTGCGCTTCCACGGCCCGGTGCGCGTCCGGGAGGCGCTCGCCTCCTCCTACAACGTTCCCGCCGTTCGCGTGCTCGAGATGGTCGGCGTCGACGCCATGGCGCGGCTCGCCGGGCGTCTCGGCTTCACCACCCTCGACGACACCGAGCGCCTGGGGCTCACCATCACCCTGGGCGGCGGCGAGGTGCGCCTCCTGGAGGAGGTCGCCGCCTACGCCGCCTTCGCCAACGGCGGCTACCGGATCACGCCCGTGACGGTGCTCCGCGTCGAGGACGCCGAGGGCCGGGTCCTCTGGAGCCCACCTCCGGCTCGCGGCGAGCGGGTGCTCGACCCTCGGGTGGCCTATCTCATCACCGACATCCTCAGCGACGACCGGGCCCGCCTGCCCAACTTCGGCGAGGGCAGCGTCCTCAATCTCTCGCGCCCCGCCGCCGTCAAGACCGGCACCACCACCGACTTCCGCGACAACTGGACCGTCGGCTACACTCCCGAGCTCGTCACGGGCGTCTGGGTGGGCAATGCCGATAGCGAGCCCATGCTGCGGATCAGCGGCGTCACCGGCGCCGGTCCCATCTGGCACGACGTGATGGAGGCGGCGCTCCAGGGCCGACCGCTGCAGGGCTTCCCGCGCCCGGAGGGGCTCGTCGACCGCGAGGTCTGCGCCCTCTCCGGGCTGCGTCCGGGGCCCGACTGCCCCCACCGGGTCACCGAGAGCTTCATCGTGGGGACCGAACCGCAGGCCACCTGCGACCTCCACCGGCGCGTCGACGGTCGGCTCCTCCTCGACCTGCCGCCGGAGGCGCAGAGCTGGGCGCGGGCGGAGGGGCTGCCGTTGCTGCCGCCCGCCGGGGACGCGCCGGAGCGCACGGCGCCCCTGCTCCTGCTCCGCCCCGACCCCGGCGCTCGCTACCGCCTCGATCCCAACCTGCCGCGTGACGCTCAGCGCATCCCCCTCGTGGCGGAGGCGGGCGTCGCGTTGGCGGATTTGCGGATCGAGGTCGATGGGGTGGCCGTAGTCGAGTTCGCCGCGCCGCCCTACCGCGCCCACTGGACCCTCGTGGCGGGGGAGCACACCTTCGTCGCCGTCGGGCGCGACCTCCAGGGGCGGGAGCTGCGGAGTGTCCCCGTCACCATCACCGTCGACCCCTGAGGAGAGAGGTGGGAGGCACTTGTGGACCTGACTGCTGAAAACGCACCACCACAATTATCTTGCCACGAATTACACGAATTTTACGAAAAAGTATAAAATTTGTGATAATTCGTGAAATTCGTGGCTTATTCTTTGAGGAGTGTCGCATAACAAGATCGGATTCCTAACGAAGGGAACTTTTGCAAGAGGTTCTTGGTCTTTAAGTAGAGCCCCGCCGGGTTCGTCGGTCTGTTCAGTCCGAGGAGGTCCTCATGTCACAGCGTGCGTTGATCTATCGTCTGGTCGTACTGCTTCTCTTGGTGTCCACCCTCTTTGGCGCCTGCCGGCTGCGCCCGGATCGGTGGCGCGACGACGGCTCTGTACCGTCTGAGCTGGAGGACCTCCCCCTGCCACCACCGCGTCTCCTCGACCGCAAGCCCGAGCTCGCGGAGCGCCAGCCGCTGGATGCCTCGCTGGAGCTGATCTTCGACCAGCCCATGGATCAGGAGAGCGTCGAGGCGGCCTTCTCCCTCCGGCCCCAGGTCGAGGGCGAGTTCGCGTGGCGGGATGCCCGCACCGTCGCCTTCCGGCCCGCCGGACGGCTGGAGCGGGGCGCCCGCTACG
>DAOTVC010000131.1:0-6835 GCA_034437215.1 Anaerolineae bacterium
GGCCTTCTTCGCCCAGGTCAACCGGGACGTGGACCGGGCGGTGCGCGACCGGCTCGCCGGGCTCGAGCCGGAGTCGATGACGCCCGAGCACCTGCTGGAACGCTATCTGCAGGCCAAGGGGAAGTCGGAGGCGGAGATCGAGGCCTATCTCGAGATCGGCCAGGAGATTTTCCATACGGAATCCGACTGAGATTCCTCGGTTGCCGTGCTCTAACTATGGCTCCGCTGAAAAAGATCTTACCACGGAGACCACGGAGATTTTTGATGTATAAAATGTAACTTTAGGTTTAACCTTCGTAATAATGGCTCTCCTGAAAAAAGCCTTTTTACCACAGAGGGCACGGAGATTTTTCAAATTGGACTTCATAAAATCAGGCAAAAGAGCGCCTTTTATAAAGATATTTCACTATCTCCTTGGTTTTCTCGGTGTTCTCCGTGTTGGAAGAAGTTTTTTCAGGGCAGTCAATAATATTCGTGGTTTTATCAGTGTTCTCTGTGTCCTCCGTGGTGAAATAGGGTTCTTGCAGTAGAGCCAACCATGGATCCCCAGAGGTACGAAACAGGTATAGGAAAACCGGACTTCCCCTGTTTGCTAATTTTGCTATAATAGATAGACATACGAGCCTATCCAATTGAAGGAGGAGTGGTTCTCAATATGAAGCCATCGCATTTAGCCGTGGCTCTGGTGGCACTGTCCCTCGTGCTGCTCACCACCTGGCCCACCAACGTGGGGTTCGTCATGGCGGGCGTGGAAGAGCCGGAGTCCCCCGAGGGAGATCCCCCATCCATTTCGCCCTACTGGCACCCCCGGGTACAGCAGTGGAACGCGCTCATCCTCGAGGAGGCGCAGTCGCGGTCCCTGGACCCCGACTTCCTGGCCTCTCTCCTCTGGATGGAGTCGCGCGGATACCACGACGCGGTAGGGCCGGTGGGGGCGGTGGGATTGATGCAGGTGATGCCCAAGGAAGCGGGTTTCACCTGGCGACCGAGCAGGGACCTGCTCTTCGATCCCGCCGTCAATCTCTTCTGGGGAACGCGCACGCTGGCGACGGTCGTACACCAGGGTCAAGGCGACATTTTCAATGCCCTCGCAGCCTACAACGGCGGCTGGGAGCAGATTCAGTATCGGGGTCCGCGCATCTTCGCCACGACCATCCTGCGGGACTACGCGCGCGCCGTGGCCCTGCGCCATGGCCTGCGCCCCTCCGACGAGTGGGTGGCCCTCTTTGCCGTGCGCGGCGTGCGTACCAACGGCCCTATCTGGGTCGCCGACTCGTCGCGCGACGACGTCTACTTCTACAGCCGGGAGAATTGGGTGCCCGAGGGCTATCCGTTGATTCCCGAGCACCTGCCACCCGTCTCCATCGTCGCTCGCTGCGAGAAAGAGGATGGACGGACCTACGACGTCGGTATCTGGTTGTACCTGGAACGAGAGGGAGAGTGGGTGGCTCCCTGATGGGGTTCAAATTTAAGCAGGCCGGGACACCCGTTCCGGCCTTTTTTGTCAGAAGGGGGTAGAAGATGACCGATCAGCAGCCTCTCCGCACGCACACTCTGCGCGTCGTCAGCGGCGGGGAGCGCCTCGACCGCTACGTGGCGGACGTGCTCCCCGGTCTCTCGCGCACCGCCGTGCAGCGGCTGCTCAACGAGGGAGAGGTCACCGTCAACGAGGTACCCGTCACCAAGGCTTCCCACAAAGTGGAGGAGGGGGATCTGATCGTTGTGCGGGTGCCCCGGCCCGCGCCGACGGGCCTGGAGGCGGAGGAGATCCTGCTCGAGGTGCTCTACGAGGACGCCGACATCGTCGTCGTGAACAAGGAGGCGGGGATGGTGGTCCATCCCGGCGCGGGTAACCGCTCGGGGACGCTGGTCAACGCCCTCCTGGCCCACATTCCCGACCTCACCGGAGTGGGGGGTGAGCTCCGTCCGGGTATCGTCCACCGCCTCGACAAGGAGACGTCGGGCGCGCTCGTCGTCGCCAAGCACGATCAGGCCCTGCGATCGCTGCAGCGGCAGTTCAAGCGGCGGGAGGTGGACAAGCGCTACGTGGCGCTTTTTATCGGCAACCTGCCCCGGGACGAGGGGCTCATCGAGGCGCCCGTCGCCCGCCACCCCGTGCATCGCAAGCGGATGGCGGTGGTGGAGGGTGGGAAGCAGGCCCGCACCCGCTGGAAGGTCGTCCGGCGCCTGCAGGACGACGAGGGGCGCATCTACACCCTGGCCGAGGTGGCGCTGCTCACCGGGCGCACCCACCAGATCCGCGTCCACTTCTCCTGGCTGGGTTACCCTCTCGTCGGCGACAAGCGCTACGGTCCCCGCCGTCTGCCCCTCGCTGCGCCTCGCCACTTTCTCCACGCGCGGGATCTCACCCTCACCCATCCCACGACGGGCGAGCGCATGACCTTCTCCGCACCCCTCCCCGCCGATCTGCAGGCAGTCCTCGAGTCGCTCAGTCGGGTAGTCGGGTAGTCTGGATAGACTTAGGAGCTGTATAAGAACGACTTCCCGCGTCCACGCCCCCGGGGACGGGGGCTGAGAGCGAAAAAACGGGAAGTTATATTTTTACGAACCCTTAGTTTTCGCGACCAAAGACCTCGGAGGTCTACGACTCGATGGTTGTATTTTACAACCGTCGACCTGCCCAACTGTTGGACTATCCGGCTATGGACTCTTCGACCAGCCGACCATCTGTCTATCGGACTAAACGACGACCAGACTGTCTGACCAACCGTTGACTAAACGTCCATTTGGGGTATGCTTCCTTTGTGGAGAAGGAACGGATCGACCGCCTGATGGTGGACCGGGGGCTGGCGAAGAGCCGCAACCGGGCCCAGCGCATCATCCGCGCCGGTGAGGTGCGGGTGGACGGCGAGCTGGTGGACAAGCCGGGGACCCAGGTGCCCGTCGAGGCCGAGATCAGCGTGGCGGAGCGCCCGCCCTTCGTGAGCCGGGGCGGGGAGAAGCTGGAGGCGGCGCTGGAGCGCTTCCCCGTCGAGGTGGAGGGCCAGGTCGCCGCCGACGTCGGGGCCTCCACGGGAGGGTTCACCGACTGCCTGCTGCAACGGGGGGCCGAGAAGGTCTACGCCATCGACGTGGGGTACGGGCAGCTGGCCTGGACGCTGCGGCAGGACCCGCGGGTTGTGGTGATGGAGCGGACGAACGCGCGCTACCTGCGCTCGTTGGAGGAGCCCGTGGACCTGGTCGTCTCCGACGTCTCCTTCATCTCCCTCCGCCTCATCTACCAGGCGGCGGTCAGCTGGCTGAAGCCGGGGGGCGACGTCGTCTCCCTCATCAAGCCGCAGTTCGAGGCCGGGCGCCGGCAGGTGGGGAGGGGGGGCGTCGTGCGCGACCCCGACGTGCACCGGCAGGTGCTGGAGGAGGTCACGGCGATGATGGCGGATCTCGGCCTGGGGCTACAGGGGCTGCTGGTCTCCCCCCTCGTGGGGCCGGCGGGCAACGTCGAGTTCCTCGGCTGGTGGCGACTGGGGGCACCGGAGGAGGGGAGCGAGGCGTGGATCGCGCGGGGCCTGGCGGAGGCCGGTGCGTTACGTGAAGCGTGAAACGTGAAACATCACATTTCATCTCATCTAACTTATCTTTATTGCATACAGTCGACTATACATTTCAAGAGCAGTGGTGCACGGCATGGATCCCAAATACATTCGGAATTTTAGCATTATCGCCCATATCGATCACGGCAAGTCCACCCTGGCGGACCGTCTCCTCGAGGTGACGGGCACGGTGGGCGCCCGGGAGCTCTCCTCCCACTCGCAGGTGCTGGACAGCATGGACCTGGAGCAGGAGAAGGGGGTGACCATCAAGGCCTCGGCGGTGCACATGCGCTGGAAGGCCGCCGACGGGCAGGCCTACGCCCTCAACCTCATCGACACGCCGGGGCACGTGGACTTCGGCTACGAGGTGAGCCGGGCGCTGGCGGCCTGCGAGGGTGCGCTGCTCGTCGTGGACGCCACGCAGGGCATCGAGGCCCAGACGCTGGCGAACCTCTACCTGGCCCTGGAGAACGACCTGGAGATCATCCCGGTCATCAACAAGATCGACCTGGCGACGGCGCAGGTCGAGCAGGTGACGATGGAGATCGCCGAGCTCCTGGGCGTGCCGCTGGACGAGATCATCACCGTCTCCGCGAAGGAGGGCACCAACGTCGAGGCGGTGCTGCAGGCCATCGTGGAGCGGGTGCCGCCTCCCGTGACGGGAGATCCCGAGGCGCCCCTGACGGCGCTCATCTTCGACTCCCACTACGATCCCTACAAGGGGGTCATCGCCTACGTCCGCCTCCAGGAGGGGCGGGTGGACGTCCACACGCAGCTCCTGATGATGGCGACGGGCGCGCGCAACGAGCCCATCGAGGTGGGGGTCTTTGCGCCGGCGATGCTGCCTGTGAAGGAGCTCTCGGCGGGTGAGGTGGGCTATCTCGCCACCGGGCTGAAGACGGTGCGCGAGGCGCGGGTGGGGGACACGGTCACCGACGCCCGCAACCCGGCGCCCCAGCCCCTGGCGGGGTACCAGCCCGCCAAGCCCATGGTCTTCGCCAGCCTCTATCCCTCGGAGCCCGACGACTACGAGGATCTACGGGACGCCCTCGAGAAGCTGCAGCTCAACGACGCGGCGCTGACCTACGAGCCGGAGACGTCGGAGGCGCTGCAGTTCGGCTTCCGCTGCGGTTTCCTGGGGCTCTTCCACATGATCATCGTCCAGGAGCGGCTGGAGCGGGAGTACGACCAGGATCTGGTGGTCACCGCGCCCAGCGTCGCCTACCAGGTGCTCCTGACCGACGGCGAGGTCCAGGAGATCCACCGCCCTTCCGACCTGCCCGATCCGGCGAGGATCGCGGAGGTGCGGGAGCCCTGGATGAAGGTCCAGGTTATCACGCCCAACGACTACCTGGGGGTCCTGATGGAGATCTTCCGGCGGAAGCGGGGCAACTTCCTGATGACGGAGACGCTCGACACGCGCCGCGTGCTCCTCACCTTCGAGATACCGCTGGCGGAGATGGTCATCGATCTGCACGACCGCATCAAGTCGGCCACGCGGGGCTACGCCTCCATGGACTACAGCTTCGAGGCCTATCGCGTCGACAAGCTGGTCAAGGTGGACGTGCTCATCAACGGGGAGCCGGTGGATGCGCTGGCGATGATCGTCCACGAGGATCTGGCCCGGGAACGGGGAACGAACCTCATCCGGAAGATGAAGGAGGCCATCCCGCGGCAGCTCTTCGAGGTGCCCATCCAGGCGGCGGTGGGGAGCAAGATCCTGGCGCGGGTCAACGTCAAGGCGCTGCGAAAGGACGTGCTGGCGAAGTGCTACGGCGGCGACGTGTCCCGCAAACGCAAGCTGTTGGAGAAGCAGAAGGCGGGCAAGAAGCGGATGAAGCAGCTGGGCGACGTCGTGATCCCCCAGGAGGCCTTCCTGGCCCTCCTGCGCCTCGACGAGGAGTAGGAAGGGCAGAGGTCGCAACAGAAACCGAAGAGGAGAGCAGCACTGCGTAGAAGAGGAGGGGAAACGTGAGCGGACCGTACGAGTCGTGGATGTTGATGCCGGAGCAGAAGCGCAAGCGCATCGGCTTGGTGGTCTTGACCTTCAGTCTGTTGTTGTGGATCCTCTGGTCGGCGCGGGCAGTCCTGTGGCCCTTCGCCCTCGGCCTGGGGATGGCCTACATCCTCGCTCCCTTCGTGCGGGGGATCGTCAGAGGGCTGGAGTGGGTGGCGCGGAAGAGTTCCATCGACTTCCTGACGAAGATCGCCCGCCCCTTCGCCATCGTGGTCTCCTACCTGGTGCTCATCGGCCTCCTGGTGGGCTTCTTCGCCCTCGTCGTGCCCCTGGTGGTGGAGCAGTCCAAGGCTCTCTGGGAACAGCGGGACAGCATCTGGGAGTTCGTCTCCCGTGTTGGCGAAGATCTCCTCGCCCAGTTCCAGCTGCTGCCCGCTCGGGTCCAGCAGCAGGTGGAGGAGGCGCTGAACCGGCTGGGCACGACCATCACCGACGTCTTCACCCAGGCTCTGGAGAGCACGGCGAGCGCCATCTCCTACACCGTCAGCCTCGTGATCGCCATCGCCGTCATCCCCTTCTGGACCTTCTATCTGCTGAAGGATTCGACGGCGCTGGGGAAGGCGCTCATGTGCTCCATGCCGGACGTCCTCAGGGACGACGTGCGCGCCGTGGGCGCGCTCGTCGACCGGGATTTGGGCGGCTTCCTGCGGGGGCAGCTGCTGATGATGCTCGCCGTCGGGCTGATGTCGACCGCCGGCTACAGCATCGTGGGGCTCAACTTCGCCGTCCTGCTGGGGCTGATCGCCGGGCTCCTGGAGTTCATCCCCAACCTCGGTCCCCTCCTGGGCGCCATTCCCGCGGTTCTGGTCGCCCTCACCATCAACCCGGTGATGGCCCTCTGGACGGCGCTGGTCGCCTTTATCGTCCAGCAGATCGAGAATCTGGTCCTGGCGCCGCGGGTGCTGGGCGAGAGCGTGCAGCTCCACCCGGTGGTCATCATGGTCGTTCTGGTCATCGGCAGCGAGATCGCCGGGCTGGTGGGGCTCTTCCTCGCGCCCATCGTGACGGCCGTGCTGCGGGACCTCTTCCGCTACTTCTACTTCCGCTTCTCGACCCACCTCCTCACGCCGGAGCAGGCGCTGGCCCGGGTCCTGAAGCGCGAAGACTTCTGCCTGAACATCGAGGATTAGCCGCCGGAGGGGGGAAGGGGCTTGCAAAAAACTGCACTTGTTGTATAATGCAAAGCGTGTTCGGGGCGTAGCGCAGTTTGGCTAGCGCGCTACAATGGGGTTGTAGAGGTCGACGGTTCAAATCCGTCCGCCCCGAC
>DAOTVC010000132.1:0-41760 GCA_034437215.1 Anaerolineae bacterium
GAGCGTGACGGTGATGGTCGCCGTCTCGCCCTCCTCGACGGAGTACTGGGTGGCTTCAAACTGAGTACGTAGGGGAATATTACCGGCATCGCCGTAGACATTGAGGTGATCTATCTTGAAAGAGCCTACAGTGCCGTCGAGGACGAAGACCCAGTTATCCACCTGCGAGACGTCGTAGGGGGGGGCACCGAAGGTGTCAAAGGGAAGGACTATGAGCCGCCAACCGTTGAAGTCGTCGACAAAGGTGGCGCGGCGGTCATCGCCCGCAACGGTTTGGATCTCGAATTCGTGGGTCGTGCCGAGATTTTCACCGTAGAACCAGAAACTGATCCCCTGCATACTGCTCCAATCTACCACCGGGCTAAACGCAGCGCCGAACCCACCCCAGGTAGGCACGTTGGCGGTCACCGACAGGACATCGTTGTTACCCACCTGACCGGGCAGGGCGAGGCTGTCTGTATCGGTGATGGTAACCACCGACGGGATAAGGAGCGTCGTGGTCAGGGGATCGACGTACTGAAACCAACCGGCTGGTAGACCGCCTTCAAAATCGGCGAAGGGGTCCAGGTTGACCAGCTCCAGATGGTCCATTTTAAACGAGCCTACAGTGCCGTCAAGGACGAAGACCCAGTTATCCACCTGGGACACGTCGTAAGAGCCGCCGGCACCGAAGGTGCTGAACGGAAGGACAAACTTCCGCCAACCGTTGAAGTCGTCGACGAAGGTAATGCGTCGGTCGTCGCCCGCAACGGTCTGGATCTCGAATTCGTGGGTCGTGCTGAGATTTTCGCCTTAGAACCAAAAGGCGAGCGCATCGTAGTCGCTCCAATCTTGTGCCGGACTGAGGGCAGCGCCGAATCCTCCCCAGGTTGGCACGTTGGCGGTCACCGACAGGACGTCGTTATTGCCCACCTGACCGGGCAGGGCGAGGCTGTCTGTATCGGTGATGGTAACTACCGACGGGATAAGGAGCGTCGTGGTCAGGGGATCGACGTATTGAAACCAACCTGCCGGTAATCCGCCTTCAAAATCGGCAATAACGGGAAAGGACGCGGCTTGTAAGGTCACCTGTAGAGCAGATGGCCCCTCTCCTGTAGGGATGGATACGCTCTCTTCAATCATAAGCGGGGCAGCCAGCGCCACCCCAAAGAGCGCACCTGCGGCCAGGGCTATGCTCAGGGTCAATATCAGAGTTGCAACTGTGATTCTCGCTTTCATACTGTGCCTCCTCGTAGAAAATACTAGGGGACGACTGCTTCGATTTCGACGGGCTCCTTTACCGAGACCTCGGTGGCGGCGGGATGCAGGCCGCTAGAAGCAGCGCCAACAGGGTGATGAAACTCACCGGGGGACAACCATTTCCTGGGATTCCGTGTCCTCCTCCAATCGACACTCTGAGATGTGGAAATGCCACACAGGAGCCTTACTTCAAGATATGGCTTAAGCACCTCCTTTGACACCTTCTGGGTGAATAGGGTGGCGGTGGAGAGATTCTTTGGAGTGTAAAGTGTACTCTTGTCCGATACACTTATTCTAAGGGAGAGGCTCCCTCGTCCGATAGAAGAAAAACGAGAGAGAGGTGAACATTTCATAGAAAGTAGCAGAGAGGATCAGGCAAGAAAAACGCCGTCCCCCACTCTGGGGACGGCTAGATTTCAAAGACCTACTGATGACTGCCCTGAAAAAACTCCTTCCAACACGGAGAACACCGAGAAAACCAAGGAGATAGTGAAATATCTTTATAAAAGCGCTCTTTTGCCTGATTTTATGAAGTCCAATTTAAAAAATCTCCGTGCCCTCTGTGGTAAAAAGGCTTTTTTCAGCAGAGTCACTGATCCGGACATAAAAGGCTAAAGTTGATGAGCCCTGCCCGGCATCGCCTGGGGCTTGAGCCACAGGCTACCACGAAGCAAGTGTGCTCCAGCAAGCACACTATCGGAAGCACCTCCTCAGTCGGCTTCAGCCGACTTCAACACGGTAGCCGGCGGTTTTAACCGCTGGCGGAGAGGTCGTAGGTCGGCTCGGTTTAGCAGTACTCGTCCGGATCAGTAAAGCAGGTCAGGCTTGACGGTAGTCGGTGGGCGACATCCCTACCTCGCGCCGGAAGACACGGCTGAAGTAGCCGCTGTCGGAGAAGCCCACGTCCAGGGCTATCTCCGTGATGCTCTTATAGGTCTCGGTCAAGAGGGCTTTCGCCTGATGGATGCGGTAGCGGTTAATATAGGTGATGGGCGTGACGCCCAGCTCTTTACGAAAACAGTCCGTCAGATAGTCCTCGCTGAGGGCTACGTGCCGGGCGAGGTCGGCACGCAAGATGGGTTCGGCATAGTGTTTGTGGATGTAGGCCATGGCCTGACGTACCAGACGCTGCGCTTCGCCGCTCAACGCCCGCCTGCGCTTCAGTGCCATCTCCACGTGCTCCAGGGTTTCCGCGTGGTTGAAGATACCTTTGTTCAAGACCGTCGTTACGCCTCGATTCAGGCGTTCCATATCGCCCTCGGTCAACACCTGGCCGGTCAGCACGATCACCGGGATGTCGCGCAGGGTCTGTTCCCGGCGCATCGCTTCCAGTACGCCAAAGCCGTCCAACTGGGGCATCATCAAATCTAACAACACCAAATCTACGGGCTCATGCCGGAGCAACTTCAGCGCCTCCATGCCATTTTGCGCTTTTAACACACGCTGGGCCGGCACACGAGCTTGCACAATTCTCGTGTGCATCTCCAGGATCTTGACATCGTCGTCCACGATCAAGACCGTAGTCATCTTCTGGCCGGACTTGGGTGCTAACCACGGTTGATGGAGAGCTTGCTCCAGATCTGTCAGTTCAATGGGCCTGGTGAGATAATCATAATCAAACTCCAGTACCGACCCGCCTGTCTCCGATACGGAGTAAAGCAGGAGCGGCAGGTTCCTTGTCTTGGGATGGCTCTTGAGCACCTTGAGCACGTTCCAGGCCTGGTGCTCCAGGGAGCCCATGTCTATGACGATGGCGCCAGGAGCTGAGGACGCTATCTGCGAGAACCAGTCGGACGCTTCACCCATTGACAAGGTCTGCACATCAAAACCACGCTCTACGAGGTGATTCTGTAAGCGCTGCTCATCTCCCGCCTGCTCTGTCAGCACCAGCACGCTCTCCGGGGTGCAGGGCGGTTGTGCCGCTCGTTGCACTTCGACCTCTGTCGAATGCACGAGCGGGAGGGTCAGCGGACAAGGTCCTGGCTTTGATCAAGAGCGGTGCAGCCATAGCTTGCACCAGGGCTTCGCGACCCGCCGCCCCATCTGAGGATCTAATCGAGGTAGGCGTGGCGATATGCAGGGTGCTCTGGTCACAACCGCAGGATGTACGGGGTACCAGAGATGTCGTGACCCGCCCGGTTTCGATGGTCTCGGTCTGACCCGTGAGATATCGATAGAGTGACTCGACCGCCCGATACCCCATTTTGGACAGCGGGATACGCACACTACTGAGGGGCGGTCGGTGAACCGCGCTCTCCGGTCGGTCATCAAAGCCAATGACCGCTACGTCCTGGGGAATGCTCCGTCCGGCTTCCTGAAGGGCCTTCATGGCTCCCAGAGCTGACTCGTCATTGCTGGCGAGGACAGCGGTAAAGTGGACTCCTGAATCCAGGATCTCCTGATCCCCGAGATCTTGGGGCTCCAAGGCTTCCGGTTCGATGCGCGTCGGAAGCAGCCTTCAATCATGCCCCTAGTATACATCAATTCCTGCCGTCCCAGATGAAAAGCCCCCCGTGCGGGGGGCTTTTGTCTGGGCGAAGGTGGAGTACAGGGACTACCGGTTTCGCATGATCAGGGGTAGGTAGACCTGGCTCCCCCCTATCAACAATCTGACCTCTAGCGTCTGGGTGAAGCCGCCCCCCGTGGCCGTGATGGGGATCTGATACCAGAGATTGGACGCGCCTCCCCCGTCGGTGAGCACGAGCAGGCTCTCGGAATCTACGGTGACGACGGTGGGATCGAGCGACAACTGGAAGCGGGGATCGGGATTGGTCGCCGCTAGGGTGACCTCCGAGGCGAAGCCTCCCAGCGACGCCACCGCTATCGTGTAGGTCGCCGTCTCACCGACCTCAATTTTGCGCGTCGGGGGGCTGACCGAGACGGTGAAGCTCCCCTCGTAGCGACCGATGTCGTAGGCCGCGCCCCAGACCGGGTCGGCGATTCCGAACTTGTCCAGGAGCGCCGTCAGAGAGGCGGGTAGGTTGCCGCCCCGGTTGAGAGCCGTCTCGCTTGCCGGGGTCAGGTGGAAGTCGGGCCACGAGCCGTCGTGGAGATCGTGGTCGTGGGGATCGTACTGGCGGAACTGCGGATCACCGGCGCGACCGTGAGCCTCCCAACCGGCGGGATGGTCCTGAATGTCGGCCAGGGTGGGGTAGTACTTTTGCTCCTCACGCTCTTCGGGTGCGTATATTCGTACTGCCATGGCTCCCGGCTGCCAGACGCCGCCGTCCTCGTAGGGGCGCCAGCCGTTGTTGTAGTAGAGGTTGTGATCGATGGAGAGATTCCCGAAGTTCTCGTCCGCCGTGCACTGGTAGATCCCGTACCCCTCGTTGCCCACGATGATGTTGTTCAGAATCTGGGTGTTGACGCTGCCGCCGTGGCTGTCCTCCTCGGTGCCGCTGGGGCGGAAGCCATAGAGCGAGTTGGCGATGACGTTGTTGGTAAAGATCAGGTCTCCATCCCGCCAGGTGCCCGAGAGCATCACGCCCGCGTAGGAGTTGTTGTAGGCGATGTTCCGGTGGGCGTGGATGCCGCTGGTGTAGTCCAGGTAGAGACCGAAGGCTGCCAATCCCTGCACCTGGCAGCCCTCGCCGCCGGACCACCAGCCGACGCGCTGCTCGGCGACGTAACTCCAGCCCAGGATGTTGCGGAAGACGTTGCCCGTCACCAGGACGTCGCGAAAGACGTGGTTGTGGGGGGGCGTCCCCCAGAACTTCAGACCCCCGCAGTCGGTGGTCAGCTGGCAGGTCTCCTCGAAGAGGTTGTCCTTGATCAGGATCTCGCCGATGAGGATCTCGCCGGGCTCGAAGCCGTAGCTCTTCTCCGAGTCGACGACCGACCAGAGGAACTGCACCCCGTTGTGGGCCACGTCGTGCACGTGATTCTCCTCGAAGCGCAGGCGGTCGGCGAACTGGATCTTCACGCCGATGGCGTCGTCGAGGTCCGTGTGGAAGCCGAGGTGGTGGAACTCGTTCCCCCTGATGGTCGTGTCGTAGATGCCGGAGCGGGGGAAGGTGCCGGGATCGGGTGCCCCGTCCCACCAGGGCGAGAGGAAGAGTCCGTGGGTGTCCATGTGGGCGATCTCCGAGTTCTCCAGCGTGAAGTCGCGGGTCACGTTCTCCGCCGGCTGGTCGGAGCGGACCGACTGCTCCACGACGACGCCCTGATTTGCATAGCGCAGCGTCAGGTTGCGCAGCCTGTTGCCGTATGACTTCTGAGCCCAGTAGTTAGCCTGGTGGACGGCGTTCTCGTTGAAGAGTTCCACGGTCAAGCCGTCGAGGGTGATGTAGGAGCGATCGGTGAGATCGAAGCCGTGGGAGAGGAGGGAGATTTCGAGGGGCTGTGCCGCCGGGTTGCCCGCTTGGAGGGGCCAGAGGTAGAGTCGCTTCGCCGTCTCGTCGTACCACCACTCGCCGGGGGAGTCCAACAGCGCGGGGTGATTCTCCAGGTAGTACTTGGTACCCCAGCCGAGACCCGGATCGCTTGTACCGCCGTCCTGCAGGCACTGGGTGTCCACCACGAGCTGGCCGCTGCCGGGATCGTGTTCGACGACGGTGCGGCGGTAGAGGTAGTGACCCCACTTTGAGTCCAGCGCGACCAGCTCGGCACCGGTGATGTCACCCAGTGCGGTGAGATCGCCGGCTTCGATGCGCGGGTCCGGTTCGGAAAAGGCGTTCCGGTCGGTGAGCGTGGCGTCACAGCGCCACTCCAGGTCGCAGTTCCAGTGATTAGCGGGATCGGAGGGATCGCACCCCGCGACGTCCCAACCACCGTCGGCGGTCCACCAGAGCTCGTGATGCCGCCACTCTCTGGTTACCTGCCAATCGGGCTCGCGTGCCAGGGAGAGGCGGGTGCCCACTCGGTCGCTATCATCCAGGGTCACGACGAAGCGCGGTGAGTCGCTCAGCGCCCAGCCGGAGAGGTCCGCGTAGTAGACTTGGTCGGGGTCGACGCCGGCCGGCAGGCCGATGGTGTTCGCCGTCAACCGGCTCCAGCTGAGGGCGGAGCTCGGTTCGGAGCCCCGCACGACCACGCTCCCGGCTCCCTCCTCGGCGAGGTAGACGATGGGAGCGCCGTCGCTTCCGCTGTGGGCCGGGCGCACCGACTCCCGGTAGACGCCGGGTAGCACGTGGATGGTCGTGCCTGCCTGGGCTACGTCCGCTGCTTTCTGCAGCGTGCGGAAAGCCGTGCTGGGGGACTTCCCGTCATTACTATCATCCCCGTTCACAGCATCGACCCACAGGTCGGATGCCGGAGAGGCAGGTATGGAACCGGCTTGAGCGCTGGAGGTAGGTAGCGCGGCGGTGAGGAGCAGGAGGATCCCAACGGATAACAGCAGTACGTGACGACAAGATCTTTTCCCACGATATCTCTTCATCTTCTCCCTATACCTTTCAAGGATATTCGCTAGACAGTCCTAACACCTCTATGATGATGGGGACGGCGCTATCCGGGCCAATGAGCAACGTTAACTTGCCCGACTCGCAACTGCCCCCTGGTAGGCTCACCGGCATGCCCATTGTAAAAAAGGCGTTAGGGACTGTCAATCATCCTTATGTACTAGAGGCGCTTGAAAGTGGGTCCTGATGTCGTCGAACTTGACAATTCCTGTCCTCCGCATACCCTGTCCTGCGTGTCACCGCTCTGCTTGCGGGCCGGCTCCTGCTGCTCCCGGTGTCCATCTCTAAACTATCATCTATCTACCCTTAAGAAAGGACCATGACCATGACAAAGATTACCTTCATCGGCGCAGGCAGTACGGTCTTCGCGAAGAACCTGTTGGGCGACCTCCTCACCTTTCCTGAACTGGCAGAGGTGAGCATCAGCCTCCACGACATCGACGAGGCGCGCCTGCAGACGACGACGGCGCTGGCCCACCGGCTGGGGGCGCTGCTGGAGGTCCGTCCGCAGATCGAGGCGACGACCGACCTGCGGGCTGCGCTCGACGGATCGGACTACGTCTTCACCATGTTTCAGGTCGGTGGCTACCAGCCGGCGACGGTGGTGGACTTCGAGGTGCCCAAGCGGTACGGGCTACGGCAGACCATCGCCGACACCTTGGGGGTGGGGGGCATTATGCGGGGGCTGCGTACCATCCCTGTGCTCTTGGAGATCTGTGCTCTCATGGAGGAGCTCTGCCCGGAGGCCCTGCTCTTGAACTACGTCAATCCCATGGCGATGCTCTGCTGGGCCGTGGCGCGGGCGAGCCCGATCAAAATGATCGGGCTCTGCCACAGCGTTCAGGGCACCGCCGAGCTGCTGGCGCGCGATCTGGAGGTACCCCTGGAGGAGCTCAACTATCTCTGTGCGGGGATCAACCACATGGCCTTCTACCTGCGCTTCGAGCGGTGGCTGTCCGATGGCACGGTGGTGGATCTCTATCCGAGGCTCCATGAGGTGGTGAGGGAGGGACGGGTGCCCGATTGGAATCGCGTGCGCTACGAGATGTTGGAGCGTCTGGGTTACTTCGTCACCGAGTCCAGCGAGCACTTCGCCGAGTACGTGCCGTGGTTTATCAAGCGTGACCACCCCGACCTGGTGGAGCGCTTCAATATCCCGCTCGACGAGTACATCACCCGCTGCGAGGTGCAGATCAAGGGCTGGGAGTTCATGCAAGCCGAGATTGAGGAGCCGGGCAGCGTGGATCGCCAGGCCCTGGCTGCCGCAATGCGAGCGGAGGGCTACTCCGATTTCATCGTGGAGCAGATGCATCACGCGCTTGACGGGCTGCACACGGTCACCCGCAGCCCCGAGTATGGCTCACGGATCGTCCACAGCCTCGAGACGGGCCGGCCGCGGGTGGTCTACGGGAACGTTCCCAACCGCGGCCTGATCGACAACCTACCTGAGGGGTGCATCGTCGAGGTGCCCTCTCTCGTGGACCGGAACGGTGTGCAACCCACCCGCATCGGCTCGCTGCCGCCCCACCTGGCGGCCCTGATGCAGACGAACATCAACGTCCAGGCGCTCACCGTGGAAGCGGCGCTGACGGGCAAGCGGGAGCATATCTACCACGCCGCTATGCTCGATCCCCACACCGCTGCGGAGCTCGATCTCGACGCCATCTGGCAGCTGGTCGACGAGCTCATCGCCGCTCACGGGGATTGGCTGCCCGGCTACGCTTAGGGCCTGCCGGTGGCGGCTCCTGTCTTCGTCAACCGCTGCGAGCCGTCTGGCGTTTCAGGAAGCGCAGATAGGCGCGCCAGCCGTAGGTGCGCAATTTCTCGATGATGGGCCACGCTCGACCGGCGGTGAAGAGGAAGCTCAGGCTCATGGTCACCGCCGAGGTCAGACACCAGAGACAGGTAGCGCCGATGACGAAGGGCTGCAGGTAGGTCAGGAAGATGGAGAAGGCGAAGCCGAAGCCCGTCAGACCGAAGCTGAGCAGCGGGGCCAGCTCTACGTAGGGGCCCTTGTCCCAGCGTTCGTAGGCGTAAGATACCAGGATAGCCAGGTAGCCCAGGACTCCGAAGAGGGCCATGGGTAGAATGCCGAAGAGTACGGCGAATTGGCTCTGTTGGACGGCGTCACACTGACCGATGGGGCCGCACATCAGTTCACCCTGCGGTGTCTCCCCGTAGAGCAGGTAGAGGGCCACCCCGAGTCCTATCAGAGCTATCCCCACCCTTACCCAGCCGGGTACGCTTTGGGAGAGTCTCTCTTGCCAGGCACGGGGACGGAAGAGGGCGACCGCCAGCACGAGCATGACGACCAAGAGGGCCGCGGAAAGGTAGTTGCCCGGCAGGTCGCGGCGGAAGCGGTCCAGCCAGAGGGGGACCCCTGCGGCTTCCAACTCCGCCTCTTCGATCACCCCCTCCAACCCCGGGATGGGGGGCCATTCGTTGCCGCCCTCCGCCAGCGTGCTTGCTACCAGACCGGGGAGCTGCGCGGGAATCTCCCCCGCTCCTACCAGCACGTTTCCTTCCAGGATCATCATCGGCACCGCGTATCGCTCCTCGGGTACATCATACATCTCCAGGGCTTCCCGGAAGACCCGCTGCCCCGGCCCTGTCGTCGTGTCCACTCTCAGGATATGCAGCTGCTCACCGTACTCGCTCTCGAGGGGGGAAAGATCCCGCTCTTCGACCTGCTCACAGAACTGGCAGACGGGCGAGGTGAAGAAGACCACCCGCACCTGGGGGGCCTGCGCCCTTACCTGTGGTACGCTCCAGAGGAAACCGAAGAGCAGTGTCAGTGCTCCCAGAATTGTTATTAGACGCTTCATCAAACTCACTCCTTCGAAATTAGTCTTGGGTTTGTAGTAGGCGATTCATCGCCGTTGCTTTACGGCACTGAAGTGCCTACTATGAACCATTTTCATGCTTGGATGGTGTGCGCAAGCACCGGCGTCTCCCTAGAAATGGTCCAAGGTTAGAAGTCGTTAGGACGACCCTGTTCATTGATTCAAGTAACGGCTATCTGCCTTAGGATACCACAAGTTGAGCGATTTTGAAAGACATTTGGCTATTAAACGAGCCGCCTCTCTCCAGCGCGTTCGCTCTTCATCCCCGCTGCGTACCCACTCGTGAACCACTTGCACAAACTAACCTTCTCGCGTATCATTAGCATGAACGTTCTATATAAGGAGTCATCTATGGAAATTGGAGCCGTGCGCTCTGTCGACATCGATACCGAAGTCAGGCGCGCCTATCTAGACTATGCGATGAGCGTCATCGTATCGCGGGCCATCCCCGACGCCCGGGACGGTCTGAAGCCGGTACAGCGACGCATTCTCTACGCCATGTACGACATGGGGCTGCGATCCAATACAACCTACAAGAAGTCGGCGCGCATCGTGGGCGAGGTGCTGGGCAAGTACCATCCCCACGGCGATTCCGCCGTCTACGATGCCATGGCCCGCATGGCCCAGGACTTCTCCATGCGCTACCCCCTGGTCGACGGGCAGGGCAACTTCGGCTCCATCGATGGCGACTCACCCGCCGCCATGCGTTATACCGAGGCGCGGCTGGCGCCCATCGCCATGGAGCTTCTGGAGGACATCGAGAAGGACACCGTCGACTGGGTGGACAATTTCGACGGGACGCTCAAGGAGCCCCACGTCCTGCCCGCCAACCTGCCGAATCTGCTGGTCAATGGGGCGTCGGGTATCGCCGTCGGTATGTCGACCAATATCCCGCCTCACAATTTGGGAGAGGTGATCGACGGCCTCGTCCACCTCCTGAATAACTGGGAGAAGCAGGACGACATCGGCCTGGAGGATCTGATGGAGTTCATCCCCGGTCCCGATTTCCCCACGGGTGGGCTGCTCTACCGGCGGCAGAGCGCCAAGGGGGACGACGGTTTGCGGAAGGCCTACGCCACGGGGCGCGGGCGGATCACCATCCGCGCACGGGCCCACACCGAGGAGATCAGCGGCAGCCGCCGGCGCATCGTCATCACCGAGATCCCCTATCAGGTCAACAAGACCTCCCTCGTGGAGAAGATCGCCAAACTCGTGCGCTCTGGTAAGTTGGAGGGCATCTCCGATCTGCGGGACGAGTCCGACCGCCGCGGGATGCGCCTGGTCATCGATCTGGGGCGCGGCGTCGACCCCGACAAGATGCTGGAGAGCCTCTACGATCAGACGCCGCTGGAGAACCGTTACAGCATGATCATGCTGGCGCTGGTCAACGGCGAGCCGCGCGCCCTCTCTCTCAAGAAGGCGCTCACCGTCTTCGTCGAGCATCGCCTGGAGGTCCTGCAGCGCCGCTCCCGTTACCAGCTGGAGCACGCCCGCGCGCGCGCCCACATTCTCGAGGGGCTGCTCATTGCTCTCGACAATCTCGACGAGGTCATCGATACCATCCGCCGCTCGCGCTACGTGCGAACGGCGCGGACGAACCTACAGCGCAAGTTCAAGCTGAGTGAGGTGCAGGCGCAGGCCATTCTGGACATGCCCCTCAAGCGCTTGGCGGCCTTGGAGCGCAAGAAGCTGCAGGACGAGTACGACGAGCTGCTGAAGACCATCGACTACCTGGAGTCCCTGCTGCGGACCCCCGAGAAGCAGCGCCAGGTCATCCGCGACGAGCTCCTGGGCGTGAAGGAGCGCTACGACAACCCGCGCCGGACGCTCATCCTGGATGTGAAGGGCGACGAAGTTGACGTGGACGCCCTCATCCCCGACGAGCCCGTCTGGATCGTCGTCACCCGTGAAGGGCGCCTGGGACGCCTGCCCGACGAGGACGACAAGGCCCCCTACATCCACTCCCGCCCTGAACAGGCGCCGGTGGATATCCTGGGCGCCTCGATGCGCGATACCCTCTATCTCTTCACGGCGGAGGGGGAGGCGGTCGCGATGCCCGTGCATATGGTACCGAAGGGCAAGGCCTGGGAGGGCGAAGGCGAATCCTGGTCCAGCCTCACGGGCCTCGAAGAGAGCGCCGATGTGATCGGTGCGCTGGCCCTACCTCCCAAACTGCCGCCCAGGGGCACACTCTTCCTGGTGAGCGCCCAGGGTCAGGCCAAGCGTATGGAAGCGGCGGAACTTCCCGGTGTGGGACGGGAGCCGAGCACCGCCATGCGCCTCGACGAGAACGATTGGCTCGTCGGCGTGGATTGGGTGGCGGAAGAGGAGACGGAGGTGATCCTGGGGACCGCCGAGGGGCAGGGAATTCGCTTCCAGGTCTCCGACGTGCGCCCCATGGGAGCCGGTGCGGGTGGGGTAGTGGGCATCCGGCTGGAGGACGAGGACGTCGTCGTCGGGCTGGCCGTCATCCGCCCCTGGGTCAAGCTTGTGACCGTCACCGATACCGGGCAGGCGAAGCGCACCGATCCGGAGGAGCTGCCCTTGCAGCGACGAGGGGGAAAGGGCGTGCAGATTGCCAGGTTGAACGGCGACGACCGGTTGATGGGCATCGGGATGGTTGTGACTACCTCTTACGTCATCCCGGTGACGCAGAGAGGAGCCGCCAAAACGACGACAGGGCGCTCCATCAACGAGCAGGGCCGCGCAACCCTGGGCGCGTCGGTCATTGCGCTACGGGGACGGGATACCGTCTCCCATCTGATCATTCCCCGCGATTCCATCGAGGAAGCGGAGGAGTAGCATCACTTTGAGGGAGGAGTTGGCAGAGGAGAGAATCTTACAGGGAACTACCATCTTTGACGTCCCTAGGCAGGTTTGTACCGAGTTCACGTTCAATTCTACAGTTCAACGGTCATGACTACGATCGTTGAGGAGGTTTGAGAATGTCGTATCGAGATGAAATGGTTGTATGCGAGAGCTGTGGAGAGAAGTTTGTCTACACCGTGGAGGAGCAGCGCGCCCAGCAGGAGCTGGGCTTTGAGCCGAAGGCGCCGGATCGATGCTCCGGGTGTCGGGAGCAGGAGCCGCAACCCGGGCTGCGACCGGGTGTGGTGAAGTGGTACAGTCACGAGAAGGGCTTCGGCTTTCTCGTGCAGCCCGACGGTACCGAGGTCTTCTTCCACCGTACGGGTATCATCGGCGAGCCGGAGAAGGTCGCCCAGGAGAACACGTCCGTCTGGTATCAGCTGCAGAGTACCGACCGGGGTCTGCAGGCCTACGACGTTCATCCCCGCGATTAGGGAGGGTGATCGAGGTCTGAACGGGTCTTGCGTATCGCACTGAGTGGCTGGTTCTGGAACCGGCCTGAAACGGGAAGCGGTCAGTATCTGCGCGAACTCCTGCGCGTGCTGACCCTTCACCATCCAGAGACCGAGTTTCTACTTGTAGCGCCGCCTGATCGTTTCGACGCTGAGGCGGCGCTCTTCGGTGGACAGCGGGTCCCGTTGCCCGCGCCCCCTGCCCCTCTGGGCAAACTCTGGTGGGAGCAGGTGCTTCTTCCCCGTCTTGCCCGTCGCCTGCGGGTCGACCTGTTGCACGTCCCCTATTGGGCGCCCCCGCTCGTCTCTCCCGTCCCCACCCTCGTTACCGTACACGACCTCATCCCACGGCTGTTGCCTGCCTATCGGGGCGGGCTCCACGTGCGTGCCTATACGGCCCTCGTCAGCGCCGCTACCCCCCGTGCGACTCTCGTGCTCACCGATTCGCAGGCCGCTTGCACCGATATCGTCGCGCACCTCAACGTGGCGCCGGAGAAGGTGCGCGTCGTCTACCTGGCGACGAGTTCACGCTACCATCCCGAGCCCCGGGGGGACGAGCGTGTCCTGGCGAAGTACGCTCTCGAGGCCGGCTATACCCTCTATCTGGGGGGCTTCGACGTGCGGAAGAACCTGTCGGCGCTCTTGCGAGCCTTCAAACGGGTCGACGAAGCTCTGGGGGGCGAGGTCCGGCTGGTCGTAGCGGGGAGGTTGCCCGCCCGGGATAGCCCCTTCGCGCCCGATCCGCGCCGCCTCGCGGGCGAGGCTCATCTGCCCGAGGAGCGGGTGTGCTTCCTGGGGTTCGTCCCCGAGGAGGAGAAGCCCGCCCTCTACCGGCAGGCGCGCGCCTTCGTCTTCACCTCCCGCTACGAGGGCTTCGGCCTGCCGCCCTTGGAAGCACTGGCTTCGGGAACCCCCGTCGTGGGAAGTGACGCTGCCAGCCTGCCGGAGGTGGTGGGAGATGCGGGCGTCCTGACCCATCCTGACGACGTCGCGGGGATGGCCGGGGCACTCATCCAGCTCTACACCGACGAGCCATTCCACCGGGAGCTCTCCCGGCGCGCGGTGGAGCAGGCGGGGCGTTTCAGCTGGAGGCGAACGGCACAGGAGACCTTCGCGGCCTATCAGGAGATAGTGGCGAACCTTAGTCCGCGAAGAGCTCGTCGTCTCCCCCGAGGATGATCTGGGGGGAGCGCTTGGCGACGTAGTCGAGCATCCGTCCCCGGCGCACAAAGTAGACACAGGGGTCGAAGAGCACCTCTTCCTCCGTCAGAGGTGTGTGGGGAAGATCCTCGGGGAGGGGGAGAGCCGGTGCGGGCTCGCTGCTGACGAGCTGCAGCAGGTGCTCCTGAAGGTCGACCTCGCTCTCGGGTACGGAGGGCGCACAGCTGACGATCTGTGCGGCGACCCAGGCAAACCAGCGACGAATTCCCCGGCACCCCTCGACTCGTCTCTTGCGTCCCTCGAACCGCCAGTGGCGTTCCGCTACCCGGATCAGGCGTTGGGCGGTCGCCAGGTGCCGGCGGGCCGGCTCGAACTCGCCGAAGAGCACGTCGACGAGGGCCAGGCCGTACCGGGCAGCGGCTTCGTTCTGGCGTTGAGACGCGGGGACCCGTCGTTCGAAGATCTGGGCCGCTTGGCGATAGTACTGTTGTGCCAGCCGCGGCGCTCCTGCATCGAGGCTGGCGTCGGCGACGACGACGAGGGTGATGGCGTACCGTGTCCAGCTCCCGTGGTCGGCCCACTCCGCCGAGGCCTCGTCCGCCAATCTCCGCAAACGGTCCAGATCCCGCCGTCTGCAGGCTGCGACGCAGGCGCGTTGCACCTCGACACTGGGGACGGCGCTCGCCGGTCCGCTGAGGAAGGCGGTGGGCAAGGGTATGCGCGGCGGCGCTCTCATACGCTGGCCTTCTTCACGGCGTTCAGGCTCTCTTTTCTTCCTGGCCATTCCCCTCGGCGTTGTTCAGCAGGCGCTCGAGCTTCTCGAGGGACTGCAGCGACTGCGACGGCAAGTAGACGCGCATCCATTCGGTGGGCGCGTCCGTCTCCCGCAAAGCTTCGAGGAACTTCAGGGCGATGACCGAGCGGGGGAAGCAGCGATCGCTCTCCTCCATCTCGTGGATCAGATCCGCAACGTGTCGCAGGAGCGAAACGTGAGCGTGGGTCCTGGCGGTCTCGAGGACCTGCAGGCGCTCTGCCCTCCCGTCCCCCAGCTGTTCGGTGGCCCAGGCCTTCCACACACTTCGCCACAGATCCAGCCACTGGGCTTTGACCTCGTCACTGACCTCGATGGTCCCGATGTACGCGCTGACGATCTTCACGCCCAGTGATTCCACACTCTTCTGCAACTGCTCCTGCAGCTGTCTCTGGAGCAGGCGCCGGGTCTCCAAGCGTGCAGAGGGCCCCTGCTCCCGTTCTCCTCCCGTTGGAGGCAGGGGCATGGGGGGCGCGACCTCCTCCCGAGTGACCCGCCGGGTCCGTTCCAGCTCCTCCAGGAACTCGGCTGCCGTCTCATCGTCGAGCCCGCCCTCTTCGTCCAGGGGCAGCAGCAGTTGCACGGGGATGAGCTCGTCCAAGGAGAGTTCGGCGATAAGGCCTCGGATAATACCTTGGGCGTTGCCCACCACCCGAGACTCCCAGTCCATCTTGTCCTCGAAGCGAGCATCTTCACGCATCCAGGTCGCCGTCGCCGCCTTGAAGACGTTCTCTCTGGGAGCGGGGAACATGACCCGGTCGTTGGGCTCGACGTCGCCGTTGTCGATCTGGAAGGTGACATCGAAGGTACAGGTCACGGGAATCCCCTCTTCGGTGAGGGCGCCCACGTTCGCTTCGCGATGGCGCGGGCGCAGATCAATGAAGGCGTAGGGCTTTTCGAAGCGCTCCATCTGGTGGGCGGCAGGTCGGGTATAGACGGCTTTGAGGCGCCCTCTCTCCTGGGTCACCAGCGCAGTATCGTTGTAGAGCACGATAAAGCCCGGCCCTCCGATGCGCCACAGCGGGCGCTCTTGATCCGCCTCGCCGGCCGCTGTGCCCCCCTCTCGTGCCGTGAAGGAGGGTTTGTCGCCTCCCGGACCGGTGACGGAGAGCAGGACATATTGCGTCCCCGCAGTGGTGCTCTCCAGGCCGTAGAGGGTGTGCAGGAACTCCCCGGCGAGGAAGAAGGCGCCGGTCAGGAGCAGGGCGCCCGTCGCTGTCAGAAGGATGAGCCTGCCCCAGATAACCCTGTCCGTCAACGCTTCGAGCGGGGGGACCTGGTGGTGCCTGACGATGGCGATAGTACCCGGCAGCAGATAGAGGACGGCGACGAAGGTGAAGAGGGCGAGCAGGCGCACTGTGTAGCGCGTCATTCGTGAACCACCGCGCAGCCGCTCCAGCTGGGCATTCAGATCGAATTCGCCGGCGCTCCTGCCCCTGCGTCTGTCTCTATTCCGTCTCATGCTCTTCGCTCTCGTTGCTCTCTTCGCCGTTAGCAATTCTCTCGATGTGGGACAGGGTCTGTACTACGTCACCGGGAAGGGAGCGCCGCACCATCGGATCACCGATGATCTCCTGCACGGCATCGGTGAAGCGCATGATAATGATATTGGCCGCCAGCTCTGCCTCGTCCACGTCACCCCGTTTGATGAGATCGCTCACCCGGTTCACCAGTTCCACGTAGGTGCCCGTCCGCACCTTGGCCTCCTTCATGAGCGCCTTGGCCTCGGACTTGCTCAGGAAGCCGAGGATCTTGCGCGCCCAGAGCACGCGCCAGTTCTCGATGCGCGTGGTGCCGATCTCCTCCATCGCCGGATCGAGATTGCCGAAGCCTGCCGCTTGAATCTGGATGCCCCAATCGCGCACCTCCTCTTCCAGCTCTCTGCGAAAACGGCTCTGGATCTCGGCCCGCACCTTCTGGGGATTGTCCTCGTCCTGGGGGACCCAGTAGCGCTGGCTCAGCTCATCGAAGCGATAGTCGGCGAGGACGTTGCGCAGCACATACTGGGCAGTGCGCGGCACGATAGCCTCCCAGCTCTGCTTGGCGCGGTGCTCGATCTCCTCGTAGCCCGAGCCCTCGCGGTGAATCTCGATCATCCCGGCGCGGAGAGCCTTGAAGGCGGCGCTGCGCCGGAAGGGGTAGGGGGCGCCCAGTCGCGGCTCCTGTTCACCGGCGTCGATACGGAAGCGCATAAAGGTGCCGACCTTGAGCGGGATACCGTCGGCGGTAATCGCCCGGGTCGTCACGAACCGGTGTTGAGGGCGCAGATCGAAGATCTCCTGGACCTTCTCAAAGCGGTGGATAAAAATGAGCCCCGGGGGGGGGATGTCCATCAGCTGGAGGCCGTCCCAGACGGCGACCGTCTGGTCGGGTTCGGTGAGCACAATTCCGGGCCCCGTGAAGCGCTTGCCCGCCGTCTTGCCGCTGTGCCGCTTGCTCATCCTGCGATCCTGCACCACGTAGTAGGGGAGGTGTGCCCCCACCGTGTAGGTGAGGAGGGCCCGCATGGCGGTGTAGATCTGTTTGCGGTTCTCCAGAGGCAGGATGTAGCGTGCAGCGAGGAGCAGGAGAGTGCTCCAGAAGAGCAACATCGCCGGCAGGGTGATGAGCGCCACGCCCAGATTCCCCGCCAGGGAGTGTCCGATGAAGAAGAGCGCGACGAAGAAGAGCCAGACGCTGCCGAAGGCGACGCCGGCACGCGACGTTCTGTAGAGCGTCTTCCCTGCTCCATAGGCCACGGGCGCAGCCAGGAGCAGGAGAATCACGAAGATCACCGTCTGCCCGCGGGTGTCGAGGTTGAGAGCCGGAAGGATGATCTGGATCCCGATGTAGAAGAAGAAGACGAAGAAGGACCCTCCCCCGAAGATGAGGCTGCCGTCCCGGCGCGCGAGAAGGTAGCCGATGATCACTGCCATCAGAGTACTGCCAAACCCGGCGATCAACAGCGGGTAGGCGTACCTCCCGGCACCGATAGCTGCTAGTGCTTCCTGCATAGGACTCCTGCTGACGTGGTATTCCGTCCTTCACTTATCGACAGTAAGATTATAGTCGTAAGTTGCAAATGCTCCAAGTGGGCTTCCGCCTGGCTGGCGTGCAGATCAGGAGATTCTTAGCCACTGAGGCATTTACGCTGCGAGAGGGGGTACTCCCGAACAGAACCGAATGGAGTAGAGGACCCCGGCACTATCGAATGGCGTTTTGTCGAGAGGAAGCTCTTGTTCACCGGCAGGTAGCGTATATGCCAGACAGGGACTGTAGCGAGGCGCAGTCAGCACTTTCCGGAGTCTGTGTCAACCCCGGTTATACGTTTTGCTACGTTACGGGATACGATAGCCAAAAGTTCACGAGGTGACCCCCCGACCTTATCGGCCAGGGGGTCACCTCTTGAACGCTACGGATATCCCGCAACGCTTACACTATTGTGGTAGCACGGTTACGGCGAACCACTCTGCATGACCAACGGTAGGTAGATGTATATCGTCTCTGAAGGCTCCACTATGACAACTACCGTATCGCTGTCGGTGGCGCCGTCGTTGTCAGTGACGGTGAGGGTGATGGGGTGGGTGCCGACGCTCAGGGTGACCGTCGGCGAGATGCCGGTGGCAATCTGCCCGCTGACGGTGCTCCAGGTGTAGCTGATGAGGGTGCCGTCGCTGTCGCTGCTGCCGGAGCCATCGAGGGTGACCACCTCGCTGCCGTCGTCGTCGCTGTCGGTGACCGTCTGGTCGTTGCCGGCGTCGGCCACCGGCGGGACGTTGACAGGGGTCACACAGATGGCGGAGACCTTCGCGTTATCAACCCCACTGGGGCTGAGGTAGAAGCTGATATCGGCCGTGCCATCGCTTATCGTGACGGTGAAAGTTTCAGTGACCGCCGTGAGGGGCGCACCGGCTGCGGCGATGATGTCGTATTCGGGGAGCACTGTGGCGCCTTCGAGATCGACACTGAAGACCCGGTCACCGGGCACGCCGTCCCCAGCGCCGCTACTGGAGCTGACGCCGTGGTAGATCTCGGCGAACATCAGGTCGACGACATAGGTGCCGTCGGTGATGGGGATCGTGTAGGTGAAGGGGTCGCCGTAACGCTCGCTCTGATAGAGGGTGTCGTTGACGGTATCGCTGATGGGCTGCGTGATATCGTAGGTCCCACCCGTCGGTGCCGTGAAGTAGGTATCGGCCATGAAGAGTAGGCCGTTGGCGGCGGTGTAACTATCGCCACCTGCGTTGATGCAGATCGCCTCCTGGGGCTCTGGCGCGTACTCTACGACAAAGCTGTTGGAGGTCAAGCCGTAGTCCCCGCCGGCGTTCTCCTCGACGGTGATGAAGTGGTTGAGGGGTGCATCCGGACCCGCGTCGGGGCTGGGCTCGATGAAGAGGGTAACCGGGACAGCCGCATTGCCGCTGCCGTCGAAGGTGCCGCTGTAGAGGGTCTTTGCCAGCACCTCGTTGGCCTCGAAGGGATCGATGTCATATCCTCCGGGGGTGTTCTCGTCCAGGTAGAGGCGTGCAACCGGCTGCAGCAGGGAGAAGGTGGCGCCAGGTGTACCGGTAATCACGACGGTCTGATTTGCATCGCCCAGTGTGGTCGGTACTACCACGCCCTGCATATCGATGGTCGGCGCCGGGGCCTCGTTCGCGGTTACCGTCGCCGCGGAACCGCCCAGGCTGCCCTCGTCATAGAGGTTGCTGTTGTAAACTTCATTGCCCGCAAACTCCACGGAGACCAGCGCCCCGATGATCTCGAAGCCGGAGATGGCCCCGGCATCACCGGTGTCGGTTGCGTTCTTGATGCTGGTAGGATCGAGATCCGTCGAGAAGGCGAAGCTCTCGCCGGGGTTGAAGTCCGTGAACTCCAAGGTCACGACGTCGTAGCCGTCATCGGCATCCACGCCGTTGTGGAACTCGCTGAAGGGGTCGGTGCACGGGTCACCCGGTGTCACGAAGCCGGTCGCCCCGCTCCCGCTGTCGGCGGTGAGACACTTCCCTGCGACGTCCCCGGCCGTTCCCTCGGGATCGAAGACCACGTCTGGCAACCAGGCGGTGCTCAGATCCAGTGTCACCGAGAGGATGTCGACATCGCCGGTGTTCTCGATCTGGAAAGAGCTGCCGCTGTAGGTGCTGGCGAAGAGACCACCACCGGGGTTCACCTGAATCAGGGCTGCGGGCGCAGCCTCCTGAACGGTCACCTCCACGACATCGGTGGCCTCTGTGTTGGTGTAGACGACGTGGCTGGTGCTGGCAATCTGGGCGGTGATGACGTGACTGCCCGTCACGACGTCGGTGAAGGTGTAACTGCCGCTCAGCGGGAGCCCACCTACGTAGGGATTGTCATCCAGAATCAGGTGCACGTGATCTCCAGGATTTGTCTGGGTTGCGGACCAAGTGACGCTGATCGCGTCGCCGACGATCAGGGCGCCATCAGCCGGCTCCTCGATGTTGATCACCGGCCCCTCCGGCGGCGGCGGCGCTGCCACCTCGATGATCTCGATCCCCTTGAGCGCCGGGTTCTGGTTGAGGTGGATGAAGTCGAGGTCCAGGTTGTCGCCATCAGCGACAGTGACCGTCGTCGAGACCATGGAGCCCATGTAGAGACCGCCGCCCAGAGCATAGGGGTCGAGGTCGTTGAAGGCGGTGGGGATGGTACCCTCCACGGAGACATCGAAGACCCGCTGTCCGGTACCGTCGATACCGTCGAAGATCTCCGCCAGATAGAGGCGCACCTCGACCTCCGTACCTTCGGTAATCGGGAAGTCCCACTCCATCTCAGGCGCAGGGGAATCATCCCAGCGTTCGACCTGGAAGAGCTCCATAGGCACGGCCGCCGGCACGCTGCCGGTCAGGGTGATAGTGTCTGCCACGCCGAAGGCGTGCGGCTCCATCGCTCCGGAATTGACGTAGGGCGAGGGTGTTCCGGTCTGCGCCGTGCCGTCGGCGTTCGCGGTGACCTGATCCTCACTCCAATCAGGGCTGGAGCCATCGGCTGCCGCGATCTGGGGGCCACCGGCGTTGACCCGGAAGAGGACCACGCTCGGTTCAAAGTTCGGATCGTATTCGACGACCACCACATCTGAGGTCGGTCCGGTGGCGCCCTCCGGCTCCACGACGACCGCCGTCATGTAGTTCAGCCCGTAGGTTGTCGACGCGTTCGGATCGGAGTTCGTGAGCGTCACATCGATGGTCCCCGCGCCATTACTATCGAGCGTGGTCGTGTACTCATTGACGACCACCACGCTGTTTGCCTCGTAGGGATTGGGGTCGAAAGCACCCCCGCTCGGCTCGAAGAGCGCAGCCTCTGTGACGAGGAGTGCTACTTCGGCGTTTGCCGGGCCGCTGATGGAGACCGTCTGGTTGGGATCGTTCGTGGTCGCCGGCGTCGAAAGGCCCACGACGGCGATGGTGGGCGCCGAGGGCAGGGTGTCGGTCAGGGTCGCCTGGCTGCCGCCCTCGCTGCCCGGCTGCCGATAGAGGTCGGTCTCCAGAATCGTGAAGTCTCCGAACTCCACATTCACGGCTGAGCCGGTCAGCTCGAGCCCGGAGACGCTGCCGGATTGGCCGGGACCCGGGGCCGAGCTGCCCTGAATGCTCGTGGGATCGACGTCCACGGAGAAAGCGATGGTCTCGCCCGGATCGAAGTCGTTGAAGGAGAGCGTCGCCACGTAGTAGCCGTTCTGGTGCGGCACGCTGAAGGGATCAACGCAGTTATCGCCCGGCGTCTGGTATCCGGTAGCGGTACCGCCACTGTTGATGACGAGACACTTGTTCGTCGTGTCACCGGCACTGGTGCCATCGTCAGGGTCGAAGACCATATCCGGCAGTAGAGCCGAACTTAGATCCAAGGTCACCGTCACGATGGACTGGCTGGGGGAGTTGTTGGTGATCTCGAAGGCGCCGGAGTTGTAGGTGCTCGCGTTGAGCCCCCCGTTTAGAGTCACCCCTACAAAGGCTTCGGCGTCTGAGGGGACGTAGGTGACGTTCAGGAAGTCCCAAGTCGCGGCGAAGGTCTCGCCGGAGTTGTTGGAGGTGGAGATGATGCCGATCGCCAAGCCCTTGTCATCATTGGGATCGAGCCAGCCGGCCGGGATGGAGAGGGGACTACCCAGGTCGTAGAGTGTGGTGCCGCCGTCGAGGGAGACTCGAGGCTGTACCTCAAGGGTCTGGGGGTTGACCTCCAGGTAGAGATCGACGGCGCTGGCGGAGAGAATGTCGGTGTCGCCCCAGTCACTGTTTCCATATTGGGTGCTTGTGGCACTGTCGCTCTCTTCTAATAGCACTTGGATGCCGCCACTGCCGCCGTTGGCGTTCAAAGCGATCTTGAGGTAGTCCGCCTGGCCTCCGTCGCCGATAAACATGCCGAAGGATTGATCATCCTCGGGTGTGCTATCGCCGTCGAAGAACGGGGACTCCAGGCTGGTGTGGACGATGAAGGGCCGGCTGTTGGTATCGACGTCGACACCGAATTGGAAGGCGTTCTCCTGGCTGTTGTTGCTCTGATAGGCGGTGCCTGCGGAGACTTCCTCAACCGTCATCTTGCCCGATGCACCCCCGGCGGCGAGGATGGTAGGATCGTAGAGATCCAGGTAGTCCACGCTATTGGTCATCAGACCGGTGAAGCCCAGTCCGAAGAAGCCGGTGCCGGGATCGTTGTTGAAGAAGGGGTAGTCGATGGGTAGCTCTGTTGTCGTGCCGTTGTCCGGATCGATGGCAAAGGCGTCCACACCGTCCAGGATGCCGTCGTTATCATCATCGGGGTCGTTGAGGTCGGAGGTGCCATCGCCGTCGATGTCAGGCGGCTGACTGGCAGCGGAGCAGGGATCGGTCCCGTTATCGATCTCATCCGCATTGTCGTAGCCGTCCCCATCTTCATCCAGAGCGGGATCGTCGTCGCCAGTACAGGCGGAGAAGTCGATGGGCTCAAAGACGGTGATGTTATTGGAGCCGTAGGTCGCGGCCCAGACGGTGCCGGGGAAGACTTCGCTGTCGTCCTGTACTGTGACGTCCAGGGGGGTGCTGCCGAAACCGCTGAAGAGCGCTTCCTCGTTGTCCACAGCGTCGCCTGCCGCGTTCAACTCGTAGCGGTAGATCTTGCCGTCGAAGCTGGCTGCCAGCAGGTTACCCTGCATCTTGCCGCCGAAGTTAGAAGCAGTGTACTCGGTCAGTCCGTTGGTCGAGGCGCCTACTGTCGCCAACGCCTTGCTCAATATGTCGTAGTTGCATTGCTCGGTATCGGTGGTGAAGTTAGAGGGAGTGATACCGCTGGGCAGGTGCTCCGTCAACGTATAGTGCGCCGTCTCCTGCCAACTACCGCTGATCTCTTCGTAGATGTAGATGCCGGCCTTCTCCGGGAAGGCGCGGATGGGTGTGGGGTGACCACCGTAGTAACCGGCGCCGTCGATGTAGTGCAGGTTATCGTCGTGCCCACTGCTCCCATCTTCGTTGAACTCGTTGGTGCAATAGTCGCCGGCCCCGGGATTGTAGGTCGTCTCCCCCAGATGGCCTTTGAGGGTGCCACTGCTGTCGTAGATCAAGGGCAGTCCGCCCCAACCGCCGTTAGGACCGTTGTCGTAGGTGTAGAGTTGACCGAAGGAGGTGAAGAGGACATCGTAGGGGTTGCGGAAGCCGGGTGCGTGAATCTGTACCGGTCCGCCGGATTCAGGGATGGCCATGTTGCTGCCGTTGTTCCCACCGAAGGGATCACCCGGATCGATGGCGTCGTCGTAACGGGGGTGGCCCGCGGGATAGGGGAAGTCGGAGTCGCCGTTGGTGATGTTGGCCCGCTCGGGATCGTCGAGGGTGGGTAGGTCGTAGATGAACTGCTCACCCGTACGCTGGTCGGTCCAGATGGGCAGGGCCTCGATGGCATCCAGGTCCACCGTGAGGATGGCCGCAGCGTAGAAGTACTCCGGGGTGCCGGCAAAGTTACTGGCGGGTGCCCCCTTGTTCGTGTGACCGCCCTGGGCAACGTAGAGAATGTTGTTCGCCACATCCAGGTCAAGACCGTTAGTGGAGTGGTTCTCCTCGGAGCGAGGCAAGCCGCGCACGATGTCCACCCGCTCCCAGGAAGATCCGTTCCAGGTGAGGCGGCTGATGATGCCGGAGTTGGTGTCCAGCCCGCTGTCCTCATCGACGGAGATGCGGGGATCGGAGGAGGAGACGTAGAGGATAGGGTTGCCGGGCGAGCCGGCTGTGACCAAGCCTGTGACCTGTCGCTTGTTCTCCGACGTGTTTGTCGTCCCATCGTCATCGTGGTTGATGATATCCTGCACCAGATCGATAGCTTCGGTGGATACGACCTCGTATGCGGGCGCGTTGGTGCGCGTGATGGTATAGGCATAGAGCAGCCCATTTTGCTGTGAGACGTAGAGCCGGCCGTCGGGCCCGAACTCAAGCGAGGTCGGGTTGTTGAGCGACTTGCCCTGGAGACCGTAGGAGTCGAAGCTGATGGGGGCGGCTGAGGGATCGTAACCCTCTCCCGTGAAGGAGACGGTCACCGGGGCGTTGCTCCCGTCGTGCTCCACCACGAGATCGGCGCTGAACGTGCCGCTGTTGGTGGGGGTGAAGGAGACGTCGACGGTGGTGGTGACGCCGGCTGCTAGGTCAGTGCTGATATTGGGGGCGGAGAAGAGACTGTCACCGCTGATTGTTGTCGAGGTGATGTGAATCGTGGTCGTCATCCCTGCGTTTTCCAGAATCACCGTCTGCGTGACCGTATCGTTGAGAGCAACGGAGCCGAAGCCGTGGCTGGAGGGGCTGGCTGCGAGGTAGCCTTCGGTCTCGACTGCCACGATCTCGATGCCGCTGATCTTGGGATTATCGGCTACGTCGTGGATGAAGTCGACGTTGAGAGTGCCATCGTCGACCGTCACGATGTGCGCCAACATAATCGCTGTATCGTGACCGACGAGATCGTAGATATCGATATCATCGAAGACATCGGGCACGGTGCCCTCAACCTCCACGTCGAAGATGCGTTCACCGCTGGTCGTCTGGTAGGTCTCCGCCAGGTAGAGGCGCACCTCAACCGTCTGGGTACCCGTGATAGGAAACGCCCACTGCATCTCGCTCCCGCCGCTGCCGTCATAGCGCTCGGATTGGAAGAGCGCTTCGGGGGCGGGGCCTCCCTGGACAGAGGGGTGTGTTAGATCGATGGCGTCCCCGGTCGTGTAGGTCTTATTATTGCCCGGATCCGCTAAATAGGAGGACGGACTCCCTTGCGTATCGGCACTCCAGGGGGTCGTGGAGCTATCCGCTGGAGCGAGTTGACCGGCGCCGGTGTTCACCCGGTAAAGGACGGAGCCCGTTGCTGCGGAGGCTGGGTTGGTGGGCCATAACAGGGCTGCCGCCAGCAAAGGTATCAGCAAGATAACAGGTAACAGAGCGGCTAGTCGCCGCCGGGGATACATCTTACGCCGCGTACAGGTCTTCATCTCTACCCTCCTCTATAACTCTGCTTCTTCCACAACTGTAAAGACGCCGGGGTGCAGTACAATCACGCTGCAACCCAGCGTTGTTTCTAGGGAATAGGTGCGGCCAGGGGCTGATCACAAGGAGCCGGACCGCTTGGACACCACGCCAGGGTAACCGGCTGCGCCTCTTCAGGAATAGTGAAGCGCACCAGACCAAGCAGGTCCTCACCGGTTTCCAGACGTGTGCCGATCAGGGGGGGCTGGGTTCCCTCATCCGGTGCATCAGGTGTGTACCGTCCTCCCTCTCGGTCAATCAAAGTCAGTGATTCTCTCATGACTGTGACCGGTTGATCGCTGTTGTTTTGCACGGCAGCGACCACAACGATCCACCTCTGTCCTTCCTGAGGGCCTGTCCCCGGCTCATCCGGTTCCGCATCGAGGGTGTAGCTCACTTGGAAACCGTACATCGCGGCGGCGGGCGGGACGGCAGAGGGGGAGGGAGTGGGTGTTGGTGGCGTATGCGAGGCGGTTGGGGAGGGAGTAGGTGTCATTGTGGGCTGCACGGCAGTGGGACTCGCCGTAGGGCTAGGGGGCGCTACCTCTCCAGATGTCTCAAGGGTCTCCGAGGCGGAGGCTGCTTCAGTCGCTGTCGCGCTGAACTGCGGTCCTGGGGCTTCAGGCGTGCAACGGGTGCTAAAGAGCATAACTAGTAGCACCACCATCAATTTAGAAAGTTGTTGTATGGACATGTCATCTCCTCACTCGAGGTATGTACGATACATCCCTCAATAGTTATTAAACGTACGAAAATACCGGGGACTCTTTGAGGAGTAAGCCAGACACCATCCGCAACGTCCTGTAGGCAGGGATATTGGAAAAGCTAACAAACCTTTCAACCGGTCACTTGTCATCATTCATCTCAGATAGAGCGATCTGTTCTGTTAGGAAGTGCATCGCGCTCTCCAGGTCTTTGAAACGACAGACTTCATCCCCGCTGACCGCTTCCAGGGAGACACGCCACGCGACTCCTGCGTCGACCCGTTCCAGGCGAATCAGGTAAGCTAAATAGTTCTTCCTGCGAGCTCTCCTGGAACCGTGATTCATCTCTCCTCACTTTAACGCTCTGGCGTTATCTTAGCGTGAACGAACCGTTATCCACAGCCCACTCTTGCGGGAACGTAGCAATCGGTACTCGCCCCTTAACTTTCTCCTGATATCTGCGCGAGTATTCCACTCTATCATCCTTCCGTTATCTGAGCGTGAACGAGAATAAAAATCGTGCTATAATTTGGTTGAGTACACCATGTATCTCTGCAAGACGCATCGTTACTAACGTTCCTCGCAGTCTTGTGGAAGGGAGGGATAGCGTAGGATGGAAGAACTCTCACTCTCACTGCTGGGGGGATTCTATGGGAAATTAGGAGATCATCCCTTACCTCCATTTCGCACGCGGAAGGCCCAGGCACTATTGGTCCATTTGGTCACAGAGGTAGCCCTCTCGGATAATCCTACTCGATACAGTCGGGATATGTTAATGGGGCTTCTCTGGCCGGAGCGAGATCAGAGGTCGGCCCAGGGCAACCTGCGGCAGATCCTCTACCAGGTGCGACAGGTCATCCAAGAATTGCCGGGGCACTTGAACAGACAACCGGTCCCTTTCCTGCTCTCTGATCGGGAGACGATCACTGTGAACCCAGAGGCTTCTTATGGGCTTGATGTACGCTTATTTCTCGATCGTCTGACCTCTCAGGAGGCGCATGTTTGCGATTCCCGCCTCTGCTCAGTATGCCTAGAGACCTTAGAAAGAGCCACCGCTCTCTATCAGGGGGATTTTCTTGAGGGCATCTCCTTGCCTGATAGCCAACCCTTTGAAGAATGGGTACTCCTCACCCGTGAGTTCTTAAGCCGTAAGGCCTTGGAAGCCTTGAACACCTTGACTCAGGCTTACCTCCGACGCGAGGCATGGGAATCTGCTGTGACAACAGCCCGTGTGCAGTTGCGTATAGACCCATGGCGCGAGAGCGCCTATCGTCAACTTATGACTGGGCTTGTGCGTGGGGGGAGACGTACAGAAGCTCTACAAGCCTACGGACAGTTGTACGAACTGCTGCAAGATGAGTTGGAGTTGGAGCCGGCTGAGACCACACGCACCCTCCATCAGGATATCCTGGCCCGCCGGCTAGTAGCGGTCGATGTGCGCCCGAATCCCAAGCTTAACTTCCACCTCTCTCCCTTGTTTCACAACTTGCCCCATCAACCCCCTCCCTTCATCGGGCGGGAAGAGGCCGTGACGACCGTTATCCAGCGGCTGCAAGATCCTAACTGCCGATTGCTGACGCTGGTGGGCCCGGGTGGTGTAGGGAAGACCCGCTTGGCCTTAGAAGCGGCAACGGCTTACAGCCGCGACCCACGAAACAAGGGGGGAGTCTACTGGGTCCCCCTGGCGCCGGTACAGCGGGCCGAACAGTTACCAATGGCGATTGGGCAAGCTATGGGGCTGACCCTTCGCGGTCAGCAGTCGATGGAAGATGAACTCCTGCTCACCCTACAGTCCCAACAACTGCTTCTACTGCTGGATAACTATGAACAGCTGCTGCCGGATATCTCTCTGGTGCGAGCTCTCCTGCAACAGTGTGCAGGCGTACAACTCCTGATCACATCCCGGTGGCGTTTGGGACTGCAGTGGGAGTGGTTGTACGAGGTCGAAGGATTGGCTATGGATATGATGGGGGATGTCGAGGCCCCCGCTCTGGCCCTCTTCCAACATCATGTCCGCCGCCTGAACCTCGACCTGGGCCAAGGACCTGAGATCCGAGGTAAGATGTTAGAGATCTGCCAGGCCGTCGAGGGATTGCCGCTGGGATTGGAGTTGGCTGCCGTCCAGCTGCGACAGTTCAGTCTAGAGCAGGTAACGGGGAGGTTGAAGGACTCCCTGGATCAGGTGAATCAGCCGGCGGTTGATGTCCCGGAACGCCATCGATCCCTCTGGGCCTCACTAGACTACTCCTGGGCCTTGTTGGCGGCTGCTGAACAAGAGCTGCTGCCTCGACTCTCTGTCTTTAACGGAGGTTTTACGGTTGAAGCGGCGGTTCAGGTGGCGGGAGCAGATCCTTCTCAGTTGGGGGGGCTCCTGGATAGCTCCCTCCTCCGTAAGGAGAGCCGTGTGCGCTATACTCTCCATCAACTGGTGCAGCAGTATGCGTCCGAGAAACTGGCAGACCGACCGCTGGTGCTACAGGAGACGATTGCCCGTCACGCCGCCTACTATGCCAATTTGGCTGCTCAGCTGGTTCGTGAATTAGGGGGCTCCTACGATCTCGTCTGGGCTCTTGAGTCTGAGATAGAGAACCTGCGCTTGGCCTGGCAGCAGGGTGTAGATCATCCACACGAGCCCTTTCTAGCCCAGATGGCACCGGCACTGCACGCGTTCTATGATCTGAAGGATTGGCACGCCGAGGGGCGGGTGATCTTTGACGAGGCGCTGCAGGCAGTGCGCAAGCTGCAGAAGGTCACGGCGAATGGATGTCAACAGCGGACGTTGGGAATTCTGTTGTGGGGACGTGCCTGGCTGGGACACAGCCGCGAGTTGGAGGCCTGTTATCGGATGGCAGACGAATCCGTAGAACACTTGCGCGCCGTCGATGACAACTTCAACTTGGGTATGGCTCTGGGAACTCGAGGGTACCTATCAGCATCGCTGGCGATGGGACAGCTGGGGAGAGGAATCGCGGATCTAGAAGCTGCCATCTCCCTCTTAGATGTGGCGGTTAAACCCTACATGTTAGTTATCGCTCACGGTATGTTGGGTCTGATCTACGAGCGGTTGGGTATCGAGGAGGAGGCCGAGCGCTGGTGGCAGTGCTGCCAAGTGCTGGCAGCTGATCATACCTTCAGTCGGATGCAGGCTCTGGCCCACATCCACTTGGCGGACTTGGCGCGCTGTCGAGAGGAGTACACGCGAGCGGCTGAACTGCTAGAAATCGGGCTGGCGTTGGCGCAGGGGGGTGTGGATCAATTCGCTTATAGCGACGGGAAGAGGGTCGCCGGGCAGTTGGCCTTAGATCTGGGAGAGTACCAAGCCGCACGGGACCATCTGCTGGAGGCCTATCGCATTTCGACCGCTACCGAACGCTGGGTCTGTCGCCAGGAACTGGAGGGCCTGCTAGGCCGAGCCTATCTGGAGTTGGGTGAGCAACATATAGCAGCTCAACACTTCTTACAGGCATTGCAGCAGGCACGAGATCTGAGACTGACGGTGCCCACACTACGTCTGCTACAGCATTTTGCGCACTTTGTAGCAAGAGTGGATCTCGAGTGGGCCCTGGTCTTACTCGCGTTCATCCGGGAGCATAGAGAGGCACCTCCCTACCTAGTGGGTGCAGCGACAGACGACTTCATCGATTTGGCGGAGCAGTTATCATCTCCGGCTCGTGAGAGGGCTGAGCAGAAAGCGCAACAGATGGCGCTCTGGAAGATCGTCGTCTCCTGGCAAGAGAAGTTGACGCGGTCGGTAGATGTGAGCCTGCCATTGAATTGAAGTTCAGGTAGTGCTGCCATGGTCGGAAAAATCGGATTTTCCAGAATCGAGCTGCTGAATGTGGAGCCTCACTCGATCATGATCTCAATATGTAGTAGAGGGTCGTGCCACAAAGCCGATTTTTCAGTGAAGCCAACATTGTGTTGTTTATACCCACCTGCTCATACCTTTCTTCACAGTGGGCTCTTTGGCTCTTTTGGTCCGATCTGTAGGGGAGCTTTCATAACGCCGCACTCTGTCGAGGGAAACTTTAGTTAGCCTGTGGTATAATTAAATGTGATGGACGCGGGCGAGATTATCAGACATTTGAGGCGCATACCTCTCTTTTCCCAGATAGCGGAGGACAACTGGAAACAGGCCTTCCGCTGGCTGCTGGAGGTAGTGCACGAAGCCGATTACGAGCCGAACGAGTGGCTCTTCCACCAGGGAGACGCCGCCAATCGGCTCTACTACATTGTGGAGGGCCGGTTGCGCTTGAGCCGCGTGGACCGCGACGGCATCAATCGCTACCTGGGCGATCTGGGACCGGGTGAGAGCGTCGGCCAGACGGGCCTGCTGGTCGGAGACATTCACGATGCCTCGGCCCAGACGCTCACCCCCACGAAGGTGCTCTATTTCGAGCACGAGGAGTTCCGTGACCTTCTGCGGGAGCATCCTGCGCTCCGCCGCGGCCTAGACGTGGAGCCCCGCATCGCTCGGCGTCTGGACGTACCGGATTTTCCCTGGATTCGAGAGGACGAGATGGTCATCTTCGCGGAGCGTCGTCACTGGGCCTATCTCGTCCGGAGAACGGCGCCCGTTGCCATATTGTTCTTGATCTCTCTAGCCATCATCCTTTTCTTGATCACTGCAGGCGGACCGATCGGGATGGCCTCCTTTTTGATCATCATCCCGGTGGCGGTGATCGCCCTCTACCTTCTGGGACGTATGGTCTGGGAGTACATCAACTGGCGTGACGATCTCTTTGTTCTGACGACGCAGCGCATCATTCACCTCGAGAGGGTCGGCCCCTTCGAGTCGCACTTCGAGGAAGCACCCCTGGACAAGATCGAGGACGTCTATGTGGATCAGCCCTCCTTCGCTGCTAATGCGTTGAACTACGGGGACGTGATTCTCTATACCGCCGGTGAGCAGGTGGAGATCGACCTGACGGGCGTAGCCAAGCCCCTGCAGCTGCGGGAGCTCGTCTTTCGGGAGCTGGAGCGCAGCCGGGCGCGGGAGATTCTCGAGCGTAAAGGGCAGATTCGAGAGCGGTTGGAGGCGCGACTGCGTTCCGCTGAGGAGGAGGCGCCACCGCTTCCCAAGGAGGTCGCGCCGCAACCGGATGAAACGTCATCCGTGAGGCTTGCCCTGATCTGGAACTCCATCAAGGAGTACTTCTTTCCATCCTCGTGGAACGTCAGTGAGGATGGGGAGACCATCCGTTGGAAGCGTTATTGGTTGCCGGGCTTCTTTCATCACTTCTGGTATTTCTTTGCTTTCTTGACGATCACCCTCCTGGGTCTGCTGGCTCTGGTGGACGTCTTTGGGGAGGTCTCGATAGTTGTGGAAGGGGTGCAGGTGGCCGTGGGGCTCTGGTTTCTGATTGAAGCTGTCCTCTTTGGCATCCTGCTCTGGCAGATGGAGGACTGGCACAACGACTACTTCGAGATCACGCCGACGCGGGTCATCGTCGTCTATCGCAAGCCCCTCCTTCTGGAGGAGACCCGCCGGGAGACCCGGCTGGATCGCATCCAGAACATCAGCTTCGACATTCCGAACATCATCGCCCGCTCCCTGAAGTTCGGACACGTGATGATAGAGACGGCCGCCGACAGCGAGGGGCGCTTTCATCTGCAGTGGGTGCGTTATCCTGCCAAGGTACAGGCCGAGATCTCTCGCCGCCAGAGGGAGTTTGCCGAGGAGCAGCGCAAGGCCGAGGCGCAACGACGTCAAGAAGAGCTGTTGAGTTGGTTCGATATCTACGATAATATGCGTCACTCCCGTAGGCCCATGCCCATGGCGGGAACGGACGAACTTTTGGAGGAAGAATAGAATGGCATTGAGAGAGATTATTACTGTGGGAGACGAGCGCTTACGGCGCCGTTCGCAGGAGATCGCGAAGATCACGCCGGAGATCCAGAGTCTGATCGACGACATGGTGGAGACGATGCACGCGAGCAACGGTGTCGGTCTCGCCGCCGTTCAGGTGGGTGAGCTCCTGAACATCATCGTGGTGGAGGCTCCCGAAGACGAGGAGGTCCCCGGAAGCGGAGAGCGCTACATCGTCATCAACCCCGAGATCCTGAAACCTTCATACGAAAAGGAGGTGGGGATCGAGGGCTGTCTCTCCATTCCCGGCTACGTGGGAGAGGTGGAGCGTTCGACCTCCATTCTCGTCCGTGGGATGGATCGCCGGGGCAAGCGCTTCCGCCTGCGCGCCGAGGGCTACCTGGCCCGCGTCTTCCAGCACGAGGTGGATCACACCCTGGGTGTGCTCTACATCGATCGTCTCGCGGCCCCCGACCGTATCTGGCCCGTCAAGGAGGGCGAGGAGGAGACGGCGGAACAGACGCAGAAGCCGAAGCAGGAAGAGGAACCGGAACCGGAGCAGGAGCTGGCGGGCGAAGCGCGCGGGTAGCAAGACCGTGGTGTAAAAACAAGGACACGGAGGCCTTCCGTGTCCTCATCTTTGAAGAGGAGGACGTAGTGGTAACGATAGAACAGGTAACAGAGGCCTTAAAAGGTGTGATGGACCCCGAGATCGGGCGCAGTATCGTCGAGCTGGGCATGGTACGGGAGGTGGAGGTCGACGGCCAGGACGTGACGGTGACCATTGCCTTGACCGTGCCCAACTGCCCGCTGCAGAACACCATCGCGCGCAATGCCGCCGAGGCTGTCGAAGGCCTCGAGGGTGATCTGGACGTGCAGATCAACCTGACCGCAATGACCGAGGAGGAGCGGGCGCGCCTGCGCGCGAGGTTGCGCGGCGGACAGGCTCCCCAGGCGGCGGCTCCGCCCCAGGAGTCCCTGGCAGGTCAGATGAATCAGGTGAAGTCAGTGGTCGCGGTGATGAGCGGGAAGGGCGGTGTGGGGAAGTCGACGGCGGCGGCCCTGCTCGCCTCGGGGCTGCGGCGGGAGGGGCTGCGCGTCGGGGTGCTGGATGCCGATATCACCGGTCCCAGCATTCCTACCCTCTTCGGTGTCCACGAGAAGCCGATGATGGGCCCCTTGGGCATCGTCCCCCCCCAGACGGAGACGGGGATCAAGGTGATGTCCATCAACCTGCTCCTTGACCGCGAGGACGAAGCCGTTATCTGGCGCGGTCCCCTCATCGCTGGGGCCATCACCCAGTTCTGGAACGACGTCTTCTGGGGAGACCTGGACGTCCTCGTCGTGGATCTGCCTCCGGGCACCTCGGACGCCTCGTTGACCGTTCTCCAGTCGCTGCCCGTGAGCGGTGTGGTCATCGTCTCCTCGCCTCAGGAGCTGGCAGAGATGGTGGTGCGCAAGGCGGCGCGGATGGCCGAGCACATGGGGATCCCTATCCTGGGGGTGGTGGAGAATATGAGCTACGCCCTCTGCCCGCACTGCGGTGAGTCCTTCGAGCTCTTCGGTAAGGGCCGGACGGAGGAGCTGGCGGAAGCCTTCGACACGGAGATGCTGGGGCGCATCCCCCTCGATCCGGCCCTGGCCCGGGCGGGGGACGCCGGACAGATCGAGCAGTACGCCAACGAGAGCTTCGCGGAGGTGGTCGCCGGGGTCTCTCGGCAGCTCGATTGAGAGTCCTCGAGTATCTCAGCACCGAGCACGGCGCTGCAGCGCCGTGCTCTTTTTCATCCCGCCCGCGCATTTTTCACGATGTTCATTTGCTCAACCACCCCATCTTCCGTATAATGAAGGTGTAGTCGCCTCGCATTCAGTAGCCGTACCAGATGCCTTAAGGAGGGTCATACATGCCTACCTCTATGAAAGACGTTCTCGGAGTGATCCTCGGTGGCGGTGCCGGAAGCCGGCTCTACCCTCTCACCAAGCTGCGGGCCAAACCCGCCGTGCCGTTGGCCGGTCACTACCGCCTCATCGATATTCCCATCAGCAACTGCATCCACTCCGACATCAACCACATCTACGTCCTGACCCAGTTCAACTCCGTCTCGCTGCACCGCCATATCACCCGCACCTACCAGTTCGATAACTTCTCGGGTGGGTGGGTGCGCATCCTGGCGGCGGAGCAGACGCCGGGCAGCACCTCGTGGTATCAGGGGACCGCCGATGCCCTGCGCAAGCAGCTCTTCCAGCTGCAGGTGCCCCGGGCTTCCGACATCATCATTCTCTCGGGTGATCACCTCTATCGCATGGACTATTCGAAGTTCGTGGAGTTCCACCGCGAGCACGAGGCCGAGATCACCATCGCGGTCAAGCCGGTGACCGCCCAGGACGCCTCCCGCTTCGGCGTTCTCCGTGCCGATGAGGACAGACGGATCAGCAGCTTCATCGAGAAGCCCTCTCAGGAGAATCTCCAGGGTTGGGAGAGCATCGAGGGGAACAAGCCCTACCTGGGCTCCATGGGTATCTACATCTTCAAGACGAAGACGCTCGTCGACGAGCTGCGCTCGGAGGAGGGCTCGGACTTCGGCAAGCACATCATCCCCGCCGCCATCGAGAAGGGGCTGGAGATCTACGCCTACCCCTTCGACGGCTACTGGGAGGACATCGGGACCATCCGCGCCTTCTACGAGGTCAACCTCGCCTTGACCAGGCCCCATCCGCCCTTCGACTTCTTCGACGCCGAGTGGCCCATCTACACCCGCCCCCGCTATCTACCCGGCAGTCTCATCCTGGACTCCGATCTGCGCCAGGCCTTCATCGCGCCCGGCTGCATCATCGATCGGGCCACGATCCGCGAGAGCGTCATCGGCTTGCGCAGCAGCGTCCGACCGGGGGCCCACCTCCACCGCGTCGTCATGATGGGCGCCGACTACTACGAGACGGAGGCCGACCTGAAGGAGAACCGGCAGCTGGGGTTGCCGGACATCGGCGTGAGCGAGGGGAGCGTCATCGAAGGGGCCATCCTCGACAAGAACGTGCGGATCGGGCGCAACGTGGTCATTCGCAGCCACGCGGATAGCCCCGACGAGGAGACGAAGAGCTACTCCATCCGCGATGGGCTCGTCGTCGTCTCCAAAGGGGTCACCATTCCCGACGGGACCATCATCTAGAGAGCCCTCTTCGGTTAAGGATAGCTACCACTATTTAGGGTACCATCGGGTTGAGCAAGGTCGTGAAGCGTGAAACGTGACCCCACGTTTCACGCTTTTCTCTAGAATTCACCGACCGGTTTGAAACACGTCCGTTCGTTCTGTTGGCTTCGCACTCACCCCACCAACCAGGCGCCCCGCCCGGGCGCACTGCTGATGTAGCTTCCACCCAGGATGGAGAGACTGCCCTCCAACACCTCCTCCAGCCGGGATTCTCTCTCCGCCTCGCAGAGCAGGTGGACGCTGGGACCTGCGTCGAGGGAGAAGTAGACGGGCAGCCCCGCCCGCCGCCACGTCTGGACGCTGCGCAGCAGGGCCACCGTCTCGGGCTGCCAGTAGAGGATGCCGCTGAGCCAGGGCTTTTCGTCGACCCGGGAGGTCATGGCGACGGCGTGCAGGCTCAGCGCCTCCCGTTCGACGGCGCAGCCCAGCGCCGCGAAGTCCCGGTCGAGGAGGGCGCTCCTGACCGTGCGCAGGGTCTCCCGGACCGAGGCCAGGCGTGCTGTGAAGAAGGGGCTGGTGAGGGCCGCCCGGTGACCGGCGAGGGAGGAGACGGCTTTGGGACGGACGTCGAAGGAGACGGTCAGGATGCGCAGGTCCCAGTGCTCGGGAGGTGCGACCTGCCGGGCGTAGGATTCGGCATCGCTCTCTCCTGCGAGCCATTCGACGAAGCCGGCGGGAATGGAGCGGCAGGCCGAGCCCGACCCCTTGCGGGCGAGGATGGAGAGCGCGCGCTCGTCGAGGTCGAGGCCGGCGGCGCGGGTGGCTGCCAGGGAGAGGGCCGCGAAGGCCGAAGCCGAGGAGGCGACGCCGGCCGCCGCCGGAAAGTCGTTGTGAGAGTCGACGCGGGCGGGGCTCCCGACCCCCGCCATCTCCCGGACCCGGTCCAGATGTGCCGAGACCCGGGTGCAGGTGACGGGATCGCAGACCTCGTCGTTGAGGAAGACCGCATCCTCCGCCAGCGCCTCGTCGAAGGTCACGGTGGTGGTCGTCGTGGCCCCGCTGAGGTTGACGGAGAGGGAGTCGTTGGCAGGGAGATTGAGCGCGGCGTCCCTCTGTCCCCAGTACTTCACGAGGGCGAGGTTGGGATGGGCCGCGGCCGTAGCACGTCTCTGCGCGGACATCTCACTCCTCGGGCAACAGGGCGTTGGTGAAGGCCTCTTCCACCTCCACCGCTTCCGTTAGCGCACCGTACTCCAGCAGGGAGTCGTGGAGGGCCTGCCACTGGGCCGTCGTCTGCCGGCCGAGAGGCCGTCCCTCGGCTTGGGCGTCGGCGAGCTCCGTCTCCAGCATGAAGCGCATGTGGTCGGGGTCGGTCTCGGGGCCGGCGTACGCCACCACGATCTCCACGGCCTCCTCGGGGTGCTCTGCTGCGTACTCGATCCCCCGCAGTGCGGCTCTGAGAAAGCGCTCCAGCGCCTCCTGCTGCTCCGCAATCCCCGTCTCCGTGGCGACGTAGGTCAGTCCCAACGTCGAGACCCCGTAGTCGGCGGCCTCCCACTGCACCAGGTCGTAGCCCCACTTCTCCAGCAGGTAGGGCTCGTTGGAGTTGTAGACGGGATAGACGTCCACCAGGTCCTCCACGAGCACGCGGGGGTCGAAGCCGACGTTGATCAGCTCCACGTCGCTCTCCTCGAGACCGGCGACGTCCAGGAGGGCCAGGAGGTCGGGCGGCGGGGTGCCCTTGAAGCCGATCTTGTGTCCCCGCCACGCCTCGGGCGAGGCCAGCCCGCTCTCCGCCAGAGCGACGTAGGCCTGCTGGCCCCGCTGCCCGACGAGGGCGATGGAGACGAGGGGCAGGCCCGGATCGGCCCGCCGCTTGAGGAGGACGGCGGCGTCCTGGGTGGTGACGTCCACCTTCCCCGCCGTGAGGAGCTGCAGGTGCTCCCCCCGCCCGCCGGAGTGTCGGATCTCCACCTCGAGATCTTCTGCGGCAAAGAAGCCTTTCTCCTGCGCCACGTAGACGCCCACGAAGGGCAGGTTCGCCTGCGGTTTGTATCCCGCCATAAAGACGAGGCTCTCCGTCTCGCGCTGCTCGGGTACGGCGCTGCAGCCGAGCAGTAGGGCGAGCAGTATCACCAACCAAGATCTCGATTTCATCTTTCCCCTTTCGAAAGTCGTTGGGGTGTGTTCCAGTTGAGTTCAGTCGAGGCGTGAAACGTGAAACGTAAACCGTGAGATCTTCATGTTTCAGCCACGGATGACTTCCAACTGTGTTGGAACACACCTAAGTCGTGTAGCCTTCAGTCGTCTAGTCGTGCGATCCTTTTTGTACCGAGAGGGTGTGCGCCGGCACCGGCGCCTACTCGAAAAAGCCCAGGTCGAAGGTCAGGCGACTGTCCGACGACCCGATCACTTGACGGCGCGCCGCGTCCAGAAGAGCACCTTCGACTCCACCGCCAGCACGCTCAGGTAGAGGGCCACGCCCATGGTCGCCAGGCAGAAGACGGCGGCGAAGAGGGCCGGCATGTTGAGGTTGGTGTAGGCCAGCCACATCGTGCGCCCCAGCCCGGCCGACGCTCCGGCCCACTCGGCGACGACGGCGCCGACGAGGGAGAGGGGGGCCACGACCTTCAACGCGGCGAAGAGGTAGGGGGCCGCCGAGGGCCAGCGGGCGTAGCGGAAGAGCTCCCAGCGGCTGGCGCTCAGGGAGTGGAAGAGGGCCAGGAGGGCCTCGTCCACCGAGGTGAGGCCGCTGTGGACGTTGATGAGGACGGGGAAGAAGGTGAGGATGGCGGTGAGGATGACCTTGGGCAGCGGGCCGAAGCCGAACCAGATGACCAGCAGGGGGGCGATGGCGACCATCGGCGTGGCTTTGACGAGGATGGCGAGGGCCAGGACCCCGCGCTCCAGCCGCACCCAGTAGGTGATGAGGATGGCGGTGGCGATGCCGACGGCGAGCCCCAGTGCCAGCCCCGCCAACGCCTCCCCGGCGGTGACCAGGGCGGCTTCCAGGTAGGGGGCGGGATTTGCCAGGAGGGCGCGCAGGACGACCGAGGGCGCCGGCAGGATGTAGACGGGGATCTCCCGCAGGTGCACGAGGAGCTCCCAGCCTCCCAGGGCCGCCCCGAGGATGAGGAGGACGGAGATCAGATCCCAGGGCAGGGCGCGGTCGCGGCTCTGCCTGCTCACCGGACGCTCTCGGGAGAGGGGGCGTGTGTCGGTGGTCGCGCTCATGACCGGGTCCCCAACAGTTCGCGCAGTTTGCGCACCAGAGCCACGACCTCCGGCGCCGTCGCCTCGCGGGGGCGGGGGAGCGTCACAGGGACGACGGCGCGCACCCTTCCGGGGCGCGCGGTGAAGACGACGACGCGATCCGCCAGGCGCACCGCCTCTCCGATGTCGTGGGTCACCCAGAGGACCGTCGGACGGAACTCCTGCCAGAGCCGGAGCACCTCGTCGGAGAGACTCTCGCGCGTCAGGGCGTCGAGGGCCGCGAAGGGCTCGTCCATGAGCCAGAGGGGCGCCCCGACGGCGAGGGTGCGGGCCAGGGCGACTCGCTGCTGCATGCCGCCGGAGAGGGTCGCCGGGTAAGCCCCGGCAAAGTCGGCGAGGCCTGTCATCTGGAGCAGGGCCTCCGGTGCGGGCGCCGGTCGGTGGTGGGCCCGGTTTACCCTCAGGGGGAGGTCGACGTTCTCCAACACGTCGGCCCAGGGCAGCAGGGCCGGGTTCTGGGCCATCCATCCGATGGCCTTGCGCTCCCTGATGGCGGAAGGAGGTGCGCCGTTCAAGCGTACCCGGCCCGTCGTCGGGGCGATCTGGTCCCCCACGAGGCGCAGGAGGGTGGACTTGCCGCAGCCGCTCGGCCCGATGAGGCAGACGAACTCGCCGGAGGGGATCTCCAGCGTCACCGGCGTAAGAGCTGCCAGGGGGGCCTCTTGATCCCAGAAGGTCTTGGAGATGTGGTCGAGGGAGACCCTCATCCGTCGCTCTCCTGCTTCCGGGCCACCACCGTCCGGGGCTTGATCTCGAAGATCTGCCAACCTCCCGGTCCTTGGCCCGCGAGCCGGGCAGGAGCGCCCAGATAGCGGGCGCTGAGGCGCTCGTAGAAGGCCTCGTCGGGTTGGGCGGGGTGCGCTCTGCCCCGCACCAGTACCCGGCGCATGGGAGGCCAGGGCTCGTCGATGGTGAGGGCGACGTCGGGGTTCCGGCGCACGTACTCGGCCCACTGGGAGCCGGGCCAGGCGGCGACGAAGAGGGTCCCCTCCTGCCAGGCGTACCAGACGGGGACGACGTGAGGCGAGCCGTCGGGGCGCACGCAGGCCAGCCGCGCCGCCCAGGGACCGTCCAGGAAGCGCTGCAGCTCCTCGCGCTCCATGCCCGTGCTGGCCCCCAGCTGGGGCGCGGGATGGGCGCCGTAGGGCTGGTAGGTGTGGGCGCCCAGGCGGTGGGAGATGCGCGCTGCCGTCTCCCGCAGTCTCTGGAGGAGTCCGGCGCCCCGCTCCTCCGTCCAGCGAAAGGCGGGCACTCCCAGGAGGAGCGCGGCCTCCGGCTGCTGTCCATCGGGACAGATGGGGACGGCGAGGGTGACGAGGGTCTCCGCCTCCTGCCGGGCCGCCGTCTGCCGGCGTACCTCCTCCAGCGTATCCTTCAGCTCGGCGGGGTGCTCCTCCAGACGCCGGCGAAGCGCCGCGGAAGAGAGACCGGCGAGCAGCACCTGACCGGCAGCGCTCGCGCCGGCCTCCCTTCTCCGGCCCGGCGGCAGCACGGCGCGTACAGGCTCGGGGCAGGGGGCCTCGGCGAGGACGAGGGCCTCGGCTCCATCGAGGACGACGAGGGCCTCCGTCTCGTCAGGGACGTGACGCGCGGTCTCCTCGTAGAAGGCCAGGGTGAGAGCGCCGGCGTCGACGGATCGCGCCCCGGCGAGCGCCCGCAAGCGCGGTCCCGCTCTGTAGGGGCGGCGCGGCATCTCCTGCTCCACGTACTCCAGGTTCTTCAGCGTGTTGAGCAGGGCGAAGAGGGCGCTGTGAGAGATCTCCAGCGCCTCTTCGATCTCTCCGGAGGTCAATCCCTCCGGATGAGCGACGAGCAGCTCGAGGATGCGGAGCGTGCGCTCCGCGGCCGGGACCTTCTGTGAATAGTCGTTCATGTTTATTCTCTCAAGCGAACTACTATTCATTTTAGCGAACAAGCGGCCAGTGTCAAGGACGGCGGTTGACCAATTTGCGGGTGACGTTAAAATCTTGGTTACCATGAGATCGAACGTTTGGCAGGTCTCCCCCTCTCCAGGTTCGACCTGGGGCGGGGTCGCGCTGGTGGCGGCGGGCGCTCTCTGCTTCAGCAGCGCCATCGTCTTCGCCCGCTCGCTGCAGGGGCTCGACGCCCTCACCATCGCCTTCTTTCGGGCGCTTGCGGCCTTCCTCTTATTCAGCGCGCTCATTCCCCGCTACCCCTCGATGATCCGCTTCCGCAGCTACCGCTCGGCAATCAAGGTCCTGATCGGTCTGGGGATCGCCATGGGGATGACGGCGATCCTCTACGTCTTCGCCCTCCAGAGGACCACGGCGGCGAACGCGGTCCTGCTCAACAACACCTCCGTCCTCTACGTGGCCCTCCTCGCCCCCTGGCTGCTCCAGGAGAGCCGCCCCCGCTTCGTCTGGCTCAGTCTGGGTCTGGCGCTGCTAGGCATCTTTCTCATCACCGGTCCCTCACGGCTGGAGCTGGGGGAGGGCAACTCTCTGGGGGTGGCAGCGGGGGTCGTCTCGGGGGTGACTCTGGGCTGCGTCCTGCTCGCCAGCCGCTACCTGCGGGAGCAGGTGCAGGGGGTGACCCAGGTCTGGTGGGGGACGGGTATCGCGGCCCTACTGGCCCTGCCCGGTCTGCTCACCATCTCGTGGCAGATCCTGCTCGCCCGGCTGCCGCTGCTCCTGCTCATGGGCGTCGCCTCGCTGGGCGTGCCCTACCTCCTCTACTTTCTGGGCCTCCGCCGGCTGCGGGCCCAGGTCGCCAGCATCGTGGCCCTCCTCGAGCCGGTGACCGGCGTCCTCATTGGGATCTTCGTCTACAAGGAGGTGCCCGACGGACCGGGCTTCCTCGGCATTCTCCTCGTCCTGCTGAGCATCTTCCTCGTCACCCGCCGCAAGCCCGGCCGGATAAGGTCTCACGCGCTCGAAAGCTAACCGACTATCCCCTTCCTTGCTGAAGGAGACGCCGGTGCTTGCGCACACTATCCAATCACGAAAATGACTACTTGACTACCGGACTACGAGACTAAACGACTAATTCCAAGGAGAGAGTACATGCAGAACCTTACCTGGTGGCAGAAGGCCGTCTTCTACCAGATCTACCCCCGTAGTTTCGCCGACGGCAACGGTGACGGGATCGGTGATCTCCACGGCGCCATCGAAAAGCTCGACTACCTGGCGGAGCTGGGGATCGACGCCATCTGGCTCTCACCCCACTACCCCTCGCCCCTCTTCGACTGCGGCTACGACGTCGCCGACTACACCGGCGTGGCGCTGGAGTACGGAACCCTCGAGACCTTCGGTCGCTTTCTCGCCGGGGCCCACGAGCGGGGCATGCACATCATCCTCGACCTCGTGCTCAACCACACCTCCCACCTCCACCCCTGGTTCCGCGCCTCCCGCATGAGCCGCGACCACCCCCTGCGCGACTGGTACGTCTGGCGCGACGGCAAGGACGGGGGACCGCCCACCAACTGGTCCTCCACCTTCGGCGGGCCGGCGTGGGAGTACGATGCCCTGACGGGCCAGTACTACTACCACTTCTTCCTCAAGGAGCAGCCCGACCTCAACTGGCGTAATCCGGAGGTGAAGGAGGCGGTCTTCGCCGCCATCCGCTTCTGGCTGGA
>DAOTVC010000133.1:0-20853 GCA_034437215.1 Anaerolineae bacterium
CCTGTACGCCGGCGTTCGTTGGCTCTTCGTTTTCCAGGGTTCGTCCTTTCTCTGAGTGTGCGTTCGGATGGGTTGAGTGTACCACAGGGCGCCCCGCATTCAAGGGGCGGATGCGGGGCGCCGCTGGCGCCGCCCAGCCCTACCGGTGGGGAGTCCGCGTCCCCGGTTGGCCCCCTGGGCCATGGGAGTCCGCGGCGAGCTGCGTCCTGTAAACGGGGGGTTGCAGCCCGCTTGAGCGGGCGCTGCTACTAGCGCGGGGATTGATCCCCGCGCGGGCGGCGCCGGGGCTCACGGTCCATCCCGACGGCTCCCCCGCTTTGCAGACGGCGTCCGCGCAGGCGGACGCCCGGCGCGCAGCGCCCCGGTAGCGGACTTCTCGTGGGCCGTTGGCCCTCCTGGGCCATGGCAGTCCGCGTCCCCGGTTGGCCCCCTGGGCCATGGGAGTCCGCGTCCCTGCCCGCGCGTGCCCACGGTGGGGGACCCCACCCCCCTGGCCCCCCTCCCCTTCGCGTCGCTGGCGCTCCGCGTGGGGAGGGGGGAGGTTGTTTGTGGTAGGGCTGGGCGCCGCTGGCGCCGCCCAGCCCTACCGGTGGGGAGTCCGCGTCCCCGCCCCTAGTTCCCTCCGCCCCGGAATCAATTCCGGGGCTGCTAGGCGGATAAACCCGCTGAAGCGGGTTCTGGAAGGCGCACATGGGCTGGATTCGTAGCGTGCTTCAGCACGCTTGGCCTAGCAGCCGGCGGTTTCAACCGCCGGCGACGGGCTAGCTTGAAGCCGCCTGAACTGATATACGCGCACTGAAGTGCGCTACTGGGGCCTCCGGCGGGCCTTGTGGCCCGCCTTCGGCCGAGCGCCCGCCTGCGCGGGCGCCAACTCGCTCTCTGCGGCGGCGCGCAGCGCCCCGGTAGCGGACTTCCCGTGGGCCGTTGGCCCTCCTGGGCCATGGCAGTCCGCGTCCCCGGTTGGCCCCCTGGGCCATGGCAGTCCGCGTCGTGCCGTGTCCTGTAAACGGGAGGTTGAAGCCCGCTTGAGCGGGCGCTGCTACTAGCGCGGGGATTGATCCCCGCGCGGGCGGCGCCGGGGCTCATGGTCCATCCCGACGGCTCTCCCGCCTTGCAGACGGCGTCCGCGCAGGCGGACGCCCGGCGCGCAGCGAGCCCCTACTCGTCGAGGGGCCAACCCCCCATACTCCCTACTTCCTACTTCCTACTCCCTACTCCCTAATCCCCTCCCACCTGTGGTATACTTAGATCAGGTTAGAACGTCCGCTCTGACCGTAAATTTCGCGCAGCAGGAGGGCACCATGAACGACCAAGGGACCACGCGACCGCAGGAACCTGCACCGTGGGCGCCCGACTTCCCCATCGTGGGGATCGGCGCCTCGGCGGGCGGGCTCGACGCCTTCCAGCGCTTCTTCTCCCACATGCCCTCCGATTCGGGGCTGGCCTTCGTCGTCGTCCAGCACCTCGCCCGTGAGCACGAGAGCCTCCTGCCCGAGCTCCTCGCCCGCCACACGGAGATGGAGGTACACGAGGCCCGGGAGGGGATCGAGATCGAGCCCAACCATGTCTACGTCATCCCCCCCAACCGGCTGATGACCATCACCGACGGCCTCCTCTCCGTCGAGGAGTGCCCCGTTGAACGGGGACACCCCATCACCATCGACCTCTTCTTCCGCTCCCTCGCCCGCGAGCTGGGCGAGCGCTGCGTCGGCATCGTCCTCTCGGGGACGGGGACGGAGGGCGCCCGGGGGATCAAGGAGGTCAAGGGGGTCGGCGGGCTGACCCTCGTCCAGGACCCCGAGACGGCAAAGTTCCCGGGCATGCCCCTCAACGCCATCGGGACCGGTATCGTCGACTACGTTCTGCCCCCCGAAGAGATGCCCCAGCACCTCCTCTTCTACGTGGAGCGCGCCCTGCCCACGAAGCGGCGGGAGCCGCTGGCGTTCGAGGGGGAGAGTGACCGGCTCCTGAAGCGGATCTTCGAGCTGGTAGAGGTGGAGACCGGTCATGACTTCTCTGACTACAAGGCGACCAGCACCCGGCGCCGCATCGAGCGGCGTATGGCGGTCAACCAGATCACCGGGCTGGACGAGTACGTCCGCTACCTGGAGCGCACGCCCGCGGAGGTCCGTACCCTCTTCCGTGAGTTCCTCATCGGGGTGACCCACTTCTTCCGCGATCCCGAGGCCTTCGAGGCCCTCGAGGAGCAGGTCATCCCCAAGATCTTCCAGGGGCACGCGCCTGACGATCCCATCCGCGTCTGGGTCGCCGGCTGCTCCACGGGCGAGGAGGCCTACTCCATCGCCATCCTTCTGCAGGAGCAGATGGAGCGCGTGGGGAGGGAGTACTCGGTCCAGCTCTTCGCTTCTGACATCGATGCCAAGGCCGTCGCCGTCGCCCGGCGTGGCGTCTACTCCAACAGCATCGCCGCCGACGTCACCGCCGAGCGGCTGGAGCGCTTCTTCTTCGAGCAGGACGAGAGCTACGAGGTGCGCCCGCAGATCCGCAGTATGATCATCTTTACCGAGCAGAGCTTCGTCAAGGACCCGCCCTTCTCCCGCCTGGATCTCATCAGCTGCCGCAACGTTCTCATCTACCTGAACAGCGAGCTCCAGCGGCGGGTTATCCCCCTCTTCCACTACGCCCTCCGGCCCGGAGGCTATCTCTTCCTCGGTACCGCCGACGGGCTGGCGCGGCAGAGCGAGCTCTTCAAGGTCGTCGATCAGAAGTGGAATATCGTGCGTGCTGCCGACAACCAGCGGCAGCGCGGCACGCCGGGCCGGCGGGGCTTCGCCCTGCCGCCGCTCATCGGCGAGACGCGACGTCCCCCGCGTACCCGGGTCCGCGACGACGCGCCGGTGCAGGACTACTTGCTGAGCTTCCTGCTGGAGCACTACACCCCTCCGGGCGTCCTCGTGAACGAGGAGGGTCGGGTACTCTACTTCCACGGGCGCACGGGCAAGTACCTGGAGCCCCCGGCCGGGGAAGCCGCGTTGGATCTCCTGCCCATGGCCCGGGAGGGGCTGCGTATCCCGCTCACCGCGGCCCTCCACCGGGTGCTCCATCACCGGAAGGAGATTGTCTACGAACGGGTGCGGGTCCAAATGAACGACCACGAGCAGCTCGTGCGCCTCATCGTCCGCCCCCTCGAGGAGTACGAGGCGCTGGGGGGATTGACCCTCGTGCTCTTTGAGGACGTGGAGAAGAGTGGGGACTTCACCGGAGAGGTCATCGATGCCACCGACGCGCGCGTGCGGGAGCTGGAGAACGAGGTGGCCTCCACCCGCGAGTATCTCCAGACCACCATCGAGGAGCTGGAGGTCACCAACGAGGAGCTCCAGTCCTCCAACGAGGAGCTGCACTCCTCCAACGAGGAGCTCCAGTCGACCAACGAAGAGCTGGACACCGCCAAGGAGGAGCTCCAGTCGGTCAACGAGGAGCTCATGACGGTGAACACTGAGATGCAGGAGAAGAACGAGGCGCTGAAGGCCGCCAACACGGCCTTCCGGAGCATCTTTGCCGGCTCCCGCCTCGCCGTTATCTTCCTCGACTCAGAGCTCGAGATCCTCCGCTTCAGCACCCGAGCCCAGGAGCTCATCAATCTTCGCGAGAGCGACGTGGGCCGCCCATTGGTGGATCTCTCCACGAAACTGCCCGCGGAGAACGTCGTGGCGGATGCGCAGCGCATCCGCGACACGCTGGAGACCATTGAGCGGGAGGTGCAGACGGAGGAGGGGCTGTGGTACTGGATGCGCCTCCAGCCCTATCGCCTGAGCGATAACGCCGTGGCGGGCGTCGTCATCACCTTTGCCGAGATCACGGAACAGAAGAATCTGCAGGCGGAGCGGCGCACCCTCCAGCGGGCCGTGGAGCAGAGCAGTACGTTGGTCGGCATTCTCACCCCCGACCGGCACTTCTCCTACGTGAACCCAACTTTTGCGACCACCCTGGGCCACCCCCGCAAAGCCCTCATGGAGGGCCCCCTCTCCCTGCTGCAGTCGGGTTTCGTCGATCCCCCTGCCTACCAGGTGCTCCGACAGGCCCTGGAGCGGGGCGTTTCCTCGGAACAGCGGGTGCACTACCGGCGCCCCGACGGCGAGCTGCTCTGGTTGCGGCTGGACGCCACGCCCGTGCGCGCGGAGTCAGAGGATCTGACCCACTTCCTCCTCATGGGCGAGGACATCACCGAGCGCCGGCAGCGAGAGGCGCAGCTGCGCCTCCATAGCGCCGCCCTCGACGCGGTGCGCCAGGCGGTGGTCCTCTCTGACGCCGAGCGGCGGGTGCTCTACCTCAACCGTGCCGCCGGGGAGCTCTTCGGGTTCTCGCAGGCGGAGGCGGAGGGCCTGCCCTTCTATAAGCTCTGGCAGGGCTTGAAGGTGGAGCCCGATCTCGAGATCGTGCTGGAGCGCCTGGATCAGGGGGAGAGCACCTGGGAGGAGGAGCGGGTGGAGATCGGGCCGGAGGGCGAGCGGCGGCAGGTCGACCTCTCCCTCCGGATATTGGAGGACGACGCTGTGGAGCTCTTCGCCGTCATCGTCGTCATCGAGGAGATGACGGGGTAGGGGGATGCGAGTTGAAAGTTGGGCCGGCCCCTCTACGAGGTCCCTGCGGGCCGGAGTGTGGACTCCGGCACTCAAAGAGACTACGGGCCGCACCCTGCGGGAACGTTGCACAATACGCAATACGGAGTACGCAATAGATATCTGGAGGGTATCGGAACCCCATGAATACACCAGATAACGATAAGCATGACGCAACGCGTTGGGAGCGCGCCGGCGACCTCCGCGCCCGGGCCGAAGCGCGGGTGCGCGAGCGCCGGGGCGAGCTGCCTGAGGTCGAGGAGCTCTCCCCCGACGAGGTGCACAGCCTGCTGCACGAGCTCCGCGTCCACGAGGTGGAACTGGAGATGCAGAACGAGACGCTGCGCGAGACGCGGCAGGCGCTCCAGGCTTCCCTCACCCGTTACCACGACCTCTACGAGTTCGCGCCCGTCGGCTACGTGACCCTCGACGGCGAGGGGGTCATCCGGCAGGGCAACCTCACTGCTGTCTCTCTGCTGGGTCAGGCGCGGACGACCTTCACCGGCAAGCGCCTGAGCGACTTTGTGAGCCGCGAGGGGCAGGACGCCCTCTACTTCTTCCTGCGCAAGCTGGCGCAGACCGGCGGGCCCGCCGACACCGAGCTCTGGCTGGAGCGCTCCGACGGCTCCCGCCTCTACGCTCGCCTCGACGGGGACGCCGTCCAGGGGACGTCGCCCCTCACCGAGGAGCGCTACCGCGTCACGCTGAGCGACCTGACGGAGCTGCAGTGGGCGCAGGAGCAGCAGCAGGCCTTCGCTGTGGCCCTCGAGGAGGAGCAGGTGCGCACTGAGGAGCTCTACCAAGCGACGGAGGAGGCCAACCGCCTTCTGAGCACCATTCTGGAGACGATGCCTGCCGGTGCCGTCCTCTGCGACGCCGGGGGCTCGGTGCTCACCACCAACCGGGTGGGGCAGGAGATCCTCGAGGGGCGGGTGACGGGCACGGTCCAGAAGCCGGGCACCGCCTATACCCTGCACCGTCCCGACGGCAGCCCCATGCCGCGGGAGGAGGTCCCCCTGATGCGCGCCCTGGACGAGGGGGCGGTCGTTCGGGACGAGGAGCTGCTGCTCGCCTGGCCCGACGGGCACGAGCGCTGGCTCCTGGCAAGCGCCGCCCCCGTGCAGGACGAGCAGGGGCATTGCGTCAGCGCCATCACCGTCTTCCAGGAGATCACCGAGCGGAAGCGGGCGGAGGAGGAGCGGGAGTGGCTGCTGGAGGAGGTGGACCGGGAGCGGCGCCGCGCCGAGCGCTTCGCCCAGGAGCTGCAGCAGGAGCGGGACGTCCTGCGCACCATCCTCGACAACATGCCTACCGGCGTCATCATCAGCGACAGCGGCGGGCGCCTCCTGGCGACCAATCGCAGGGGGCAGGAGATCCTGGGAGAGCAGCCCGAGGGGAGCACCTTCGCTCCTCAGCGCGCGTACAGCCTCCACCGGCCCGACGGCAGCCTTCTGGACCCGGCGGAGGAGACGCCCCTGTCCCGCGCCGTCACCGACGGCGAGGTGGTGCGCGATATGGAGATGCTGCTGCGCCGCGCCGACGGGGAGGAGCGCTTTCTCCTCGCTTCCGCTACGCCCGTCCGCCATACCGAGGGGGAGATCCTGCGGGGGGTGATCGTCTTCCACGACATCACCCGGCGGAGGCGAGCGGAGGCGGCGATGGAGGCCCTCCTGCAGCAGGTGGAGGAGGAGCGGGCGCGTCTCAAGGGGCTCACCCGGACCCTCGATCGGGAGCGGCAGAAGCTCCAGGTGATCATGGCGAACACGCCTGCTCACCTGGCCTACATGGACCGCGACTTCAACTTCCTGGCGGTCAACGAGGCCTACGCGGCGGGGACGGATCTCTCCGAGAGAGCGCTGGTGGGGCGCAACCACTTCGCCCTCTTCCCCCACGACGGCAACCGGGCGCTCTTCGAGCGGGTGCGGGAGACGGGAGAGGCGCTCCACTTCCAGGCCCGTCCCTTCGCCTACCCACGGCAGTCCGGGGGGCGGCTCAGCTACTGGGACTGGTCCCTCATCCCTGTAGAGGGTTGGGAGGGTGAGGTGGAGGGGCTGGTCCTCTCCCTGGTCGACGTCACCGCGCAGGTGCGCGCCACCCAGGAGCGGGAGCGGCTGCTGGAGGAGAACCGGCGGCAGCGGGAATTCCTCGAGCGGATGCTGGAGGCGGCGCCCGTTGGCGTCGCCGTCCTGGAGGGGCCGGAGTACTACTACGTCTACGTCAACCCCACCTACCAGACCTTCGGTGAGGGGGCCATGGTAGGACGCTCACTCTTCGAGGTCTTCCCCGAGGTGCGGGGGACGGAGGTGGAGCGGCTCCTGGAGAGCGTCTGCGAACGGGGGGAGACCGTTCATCTCGACCGCCTGCCCGTGGAGCTCAAGGGGGGACGCACCTATTGGGAGGGTGCCTACGTCCCTCTCAAGGGGGAGGGGGGCCAGGTGGAGCGCGTCCTCGTCGTCGCCTCTGAGGTCACCGCGCAGGTGGAAGCGGCTCAGGAGCGGGAGCGGCTGCTGGAGGAGAACCGGCGGCAGCGGGAGTTCCTGGAGTACCTCATGGGCAGCGTGCCCGTGGGTGTGGCCCTCGTCGAGGGGCCGGGGCACCGCTACGTCTACGCCAACCCCGCCTACCAGGAGCTCGCCGGTCTAGAGGAGGCCTCCCTGGTGGGGCGCACCATCGCCGACATCTTCCCGGCGCTGGCGGGGGACGATCTCATCGCGCTGCTCGACGACCTCTACGCGACGGGGGAGGGCGTGAGCCTCTACGAGCACGAGGTGCAGCTGGAGCCCGGCGACCGGAGTTACTGGAACGTCAGCTACCTGCCCCTCCGGGGGGGGGGCGGCGCTGTGGAGCGGGTGCTCATCGTCGCCTCCGACGTCACCGAGCAGGTGGAGGCGGCGCGGGAGCACGCGCGACTGCAGGCCTTCCTGGAGCAGCTGCTGCAGGCGGCTCCCATCGGCGTCGCCATCGTCACCGGCCCCGATTACACCTTCGAGTTCGCCAACGCCCGCTACGCCGAGATCACGGGGCTGCCGCTCGCGACGCTTCCCGGCAAGCGCATGGCGGAGGCCCTCCCCGGGTTGATGGAGGGGGAGGGGCAGTCGCTGCTGGATGGCGTCCGCGAGCGGGGGGAGCCTCTCAGCCTGCAGGAGTTCGCCACGGTGCTGCGCCCCGGCGAGCCGCGGACCTACTGGAACGTCAACCTCGTCCCCCAGAGGGCGATCGACGGGCAGGGGGCGCGCGTCCTCATTCTCACCTCCGAGGTGACGGAGCAGGTGCAGATCCGGCAGCGCATCGAGGCGTTGGCGGCGCGCCACACCGCCGTCTTCGGTAACATGGTGGAGGGGCTGATCATTGTCAGCCCCGACGGGGCTATCATAGACATGAACCCCGCCGCCCTGCGGCTGCTGGGCTACGCAACCTTCGACGAGGTGCAGCGCTTCCTGCGGGCGTACCCCGGTGACTTCCGGGTGGAGACCCTGGAGGGCGAGGTGCTGCCTCTCGAGGCGTGGCCCGTGAGCCACGTCCTGGCGGGGGAGGTCTTCTCCGGGTGGGAGCTCCGCATCGTCCGCGCGTCACACGACGTCAACTTCATCGCCAGCTACAACGGCAGCCTCGTGCGTGACGCTCAGGGCGAGGTGGTCTTCGGGCTCCTCACCTTCCACGACGTCACGGCTCGCAAGGAGGCGGAGTTCCGCCTGGTGGAGCTGATGCGGGAGGTCGAGGAGGAGCGCGCGCGGTTGCAGGCGATCATCGAGAGCGCGCCCGAGGGGATCGTCGTCGCCGACGAGGAGGCCCGCATCCTCTTCGTCAACAGCGCCGCCGAGGCGCTCTACCGGCGTCCTGTCCCCCTGGGCGAGGAGTACGGGGTGCACGCCCCGGCGATGCAGCTCTACCGCAGCGACGGTCTCCTCTACGACTCCCGCAATCTGCCTCTCAGCCGGGCGGCCCTCGACGGTGAGCGGGTGGTGGAGGAGGAGCTGGCGATCCTCTGGCCCGACGGGCAGCGCCGGAGTCTGCTCGCCAACGCCGCCCCCGTCAGAAGTGTCGGGGGGGAGAAGCTGGGGGCGGTGGCGGTCTTCCAGGACATCACCGTGCGGAAGCGGACGTCGCAGCTGCTGCGACGGCGCAACCGGGACCTCCACCTGCTCAACCGGATGAGCCGGGAGCTGGGCGCCACCCTGGATCTGGAGCGGGTGCTGGAGCGGGCGCTGGACTCCGTCCTCGCGACAGTGCCCGCCGAGGCGGCGGCCCTCTGGCTCGCCGATGGGGACGGGAGAAACGTCTGCCGCGCCGCCGTCGGCTATCCCGCGGGCCAATCACCCGTGGGATATGCCCTCGAGCGGGGGCAGAGCGTCGTCGGGCGGGTCCAGGAGCAGGGGGAGAGCATCATCGCCCGCGACGTCGCCGGTGACGCCCGCTTCGTCCCCCTTATCGATGATCGGACGGGCTTCGAGACCCGCTCGCTGCTCGGCGTCCCCCTCCTCTCCCACGAGAGGAGCCTGGGGGTCATCGCGGTGATCAACCGCAGGGGGGGCAGCTTCACCAGCCACGATCGCTCGCTGGTAGAGACGCTGGCGAACGCCGCCGCTGCTGCTATCGAGAACGCCCGGCTGCACGAGGCGAGCCGTGAGGCGGCGATGGAGGAGGAGCGCGGCCGCCTGGCGCGGGACCTCCACGACGCCGTCAGCCAGACCCTCTTCTCCGCCAGCATGACCGCCGAGGCGCTGCCCCGCATCTGGGAGCACGATCCGGAGCGGGTGCGCCAGGGGCTGGAACACCTGGCGGAGCTCACGCGGGGGGCCCTCGCCGAGATGCGCGCGCTGCTCCTGGAGCTGCGCCCCCGGGCACTCACCGAGACCGATCTGCCGCACCTGCTGGCCCAGTTGGTGCGGGCGGTGGACAGCCGCACCCACGTCGAGGTGAATCTCGAGGCGGAAGGGGAGCGGAAACTGCCGCCGGAGATTCAGATCGCCCTCTACCGTATTGCTCAGGAGGCGCTGAACAACGTGGTGAAGCACGCCGAGGCCAGTCGGGCGACCGTGCGCTTGTTAAGCTGCGAGAGTGGGGTAGAATTGCATGTGGTCGATAATGGAAAGGGGTTGGATTTGCAACAGTCTCTAGCCACTAACCATCTGGGATTACGTATCATGCAGGAGCGGGCGGAGGCCAACGCCATCGATCTGGAGTTTCTTAACCGCCCCGGGGGTGGGACGGAGGTCGTGGCGCGGTGGTCTGTGCCGGTGAAAGAAAGCGAGGCATCATGAGCGAGATATCTTCATCCATCCGCGTCATGATCGTCGACGATCATGACATGATTCGCAGCGGGTTGTCCGTCTTTATCGAGGCCTTCGAGGACCTGGAGCTGGTGGCGGAGGCCCGGGACGGTAAAACGGCGCTGCAGCTCTGCGACCGCCTTAGCCCTGATGTTGTCCTCATGGACCTCATCATGCCCCACATGGACGGGGTCGCCACCACGCGGGCCATTCGCGAGGCCTATCCCCAGGTCCAGGTCCTGGCCCTCACCAGCTTCACCGAGAAGCAGCTGGTTGAGGCGGCGTTGGAGGCGGGGGCCATCGGCTACCTGTTGAAGGACGTCTCCATCGACGAGCTCGCCGACGCGGTGCGCGCGGCCTACCGGGGCAAGCCCACGCTGGCGCCCGAGGCCTTCCAGATGCTGGTCGCCGCCAAGCAGGAGGCGGACGAGGCGCTCCACTTCGACCTCACCGACCGCGAGCAGGAGGTTCTGGCCCTCATCGTCGAGGGGCTGAACAACAACGCCATCGCCGGTCGGCTGGTCATCAGCCGCTCGACGGTCAAGACCCACGTGAGCAACATCCTCTCCAAGCTGGGGGTCGCCAACCGGACGGAAGCCGCCGCCGTGGCCATGGAGCACCACCTGGTCGACTGACGGATCTCTTTATCCCCCACCTGACCGATCTAAAGATCGTCCTCCTGACATAGAACAAATCCCCTGAATGCCGGAAGCATTCAGGGGATTTCTGTTGTATCATTAGAATATGAACGCAATCCCTGTGGTTCCCCAGAGCGAGACGAGACTTATTTTATTGCGAGCCCGCGGCTGGGGCGGCGGCAGTGAGGGCGTTCTTCGACAGCTGGCAGCCGGCTCGCTGTCGATGCCGAACGAGCAACAGGAAGGGAGAGTACCATGAACTATGACGAATTCGTCGGACGCGTTCAACACCGCGCTCGCCTGGGGACGACGGGCGAGACCATCCGCGCCATCCATGCTACCTTCAAGGCGCTGGGGAAGCGCCTGCACGGAGGCGAGGCCGACCATCTGGCCGCGCAGCTCCCGCCGGAGCTGGGGGCCTACCTGACCGATGCCGGGGAGTCGGAGACCTACGATCTCGACGGCTTCTTCGCCCGCGTCTCCCAGTACGAGGGGCTCGGTGAGGACCTGCCCGACTCGGTGCACCACGCCCGAGCCGTTATCTCGGTTCTGCAGGAGGCGATCTCCGCCGGCGAGATGAACCACGTGCGCGAGCAGTTGCCTGAGGATTACGCACCCCTCTTCGAGGCGGGCGCCTCCGGTGAGTTGGATCGGAACTGAAGGGCGATAACCAATGACGGGACGTGGGTTCAAAATCGGGCGGCTCTTCGGCATCGAGATCCGCGTCGACTGGAGCTGGCTCTTCATCTTCTTCCTGACGACATGGAACCTCTCCGTGGCCTTCGGTCAGTTCCACCCCGACTGGGGTGGGGCATTGCGGTGGGGTCTGGCCGTGTTGGCGACCTTGCTCTTCTTCGGCTCGGTACTGGCCCACGAGATGGCCCACTCCCTCGTCGCCCGTGCGCGCGGCGTTCCCGTGCGCAGCATCACCCTCTTCCTCTTCGGGGGCGTCTCCAACATTCAACGGGAGCCGCCTTCGCCGGGGACGGAGTTCATCATGGCCCTGCTGGGCCCCGTCGTGAGCCTGGTCATCGGCTTCGCCCTGACCATCCTCACCACCCTGAGCGTGGGACAGCAGCTACAGGGCACCGTACAGGATCCCAATCAGGCGTTGCAGAACTTCGGCCCGTTGGCCACCCTCTTCCTCTGGTTGGGCTCCATCAACATCATTCTTGGCTTTTTCAATCTCATTCCGGGCTTTCCCCTGGACGGCGGGCGCATCCTGCGCTCGGCCCTTTGGGCCCTCACCGACGACCTGCGCAAAGCCACACGCTGGGCCTCGTGGGTGGGGCAAGGGATCGCCTGGCTGATGATTCTGGCAGGTATCGCCATGACCTTTGGCGCCACCATTCCTCTCTTCGGAACGGGTTTCATCAACGGCCTCTGGCTGGCCTTCATCGGCTGGTTTCTGCACAACGCTGCCTCTCAAGGTTACCGCCGCGTCGTCATCCAGGACGTTCTGGAGGACGTGGAGGTGCAGCGGGTGATGCGCGAGGACCCACCGGTGGTCGCCGCCGACCTTACGGTGGAGCAGCTCATCGACCACCACATCATGCGGAGCGACGAGCAGTCCTTCCCCGTGATCGAGAACGAGAAACTGGTGGGGATGGTGACCCTGGGCGACGTGCGCAAGGTGCCCAAAGAGCGCCGCAGCACCGTCCGGGTGGAGGAGATCATGACGCCGCGGGCGGATCTGGCGATTGTCGGACCTCACGATGAGGCATCGGAGGCGCTCTTTGCCCTGGCGCAGCGGGATATCCGGCAGCTGCCCGTGGTCAGCAATGGCTCCCTCGTCGGTCTACTCCGGCGGCGGGACATCGTCAAGTGGCTGCAGCTCCAGTCGGAGCTGGAATTGAGTTAGGAAGGGAGGGTCGCGGGAGAGGAGAGGGCGGCGCTGCCCGGCACCGTCTTCTTCTCTCCCCGATCCACAACGGCGGCTCTGGGGGGAGCCGCCCCTCGGCGAGGGCATCAAGCAGAATACCGCTTACTGTTGGAGTTCTTGGTGCTCTCGCGGTTGATCGATCGCATCAGGCTGAACCTTCAAGCGGGGGGAAAGGGCTTTTAGGGGAGGCCTGGTGCGGTCCAAATGTAGATTTTGGACAGTGAAAGGAGCTACTCTATGTTCTTGCTCGACCTTTTAGTTTCCCTCGTTATCGGCTTGATTCTCACCGCTATCTTTGTCGCCCTCTTTGACGTCAGGGGCCCCTGGGGCAGCTTCTGGGTCTTCTTACTGATCGTCGTCTTCGGAGCCTGGATCGGCGGGCTCTGGTTTCGCCCCTTCGGCCCGCTGCTCTTCGGGGTCAGCTGGGTGCCCTTCCTCCTGATGGGCTTGCTCTTCGCGATCCTTCTGGCGGCCGCGGTGCCCGTGGCACCTCCACCGCCGCCTCCGACGACGCCCGCCGAGGCCCGTGCCGAGGTGCGGGCCGAGGAGGCAGCCGCCACCGCCTTCGGCCTCTTCTTCTGGATTCTCCTCGTCGGCTTCTTCATCTTCGTCGTTCTGGGCTACGTCATAGCGATTTAGCACTTTCGGGAAGTGGGGATGGGGAGTGCCCATCCCCGACAGCAGGAAAGGAAGAGTATGGTCACGAAATATCCTTTACAGTACGAGATCGAACCCAAACAGATCGAAGCGGGCCGGCGCTGGGTGACGGTGCGCCTGAAGAACGTGGGGGAGACGACGTTGCGCAGTCTCGACGTGCGGCTCAACTCCCTCGACGCCTACGCCATCGCCGTCTACGGTACGGGCAGTTTCGTCCCGGAGCTCAATCCCAACGAGGAGCAGATTCTGCCTTTCCAGATCTCGGCGAACGCGCCGGGCAGCGTTTACATCTCCGTGGACGGCTGGGAAGAGGAGCACCCGTTCCACTGGGAGTCGCCCGGTGCCCCCTTCAATGTGGGGGCCCGTGTGGCGGAGCTGGTGTCGCTCTTCGCTATGGGCGAGCCCTACGTCGCTCTGGGGGAGGCGGTGCGCTGTGAGGCCATGGTCCACAGCTTCGAGGAGAGCGAGGGTCTCACCTTGGAATTCTGGGCGGAGTCGGCGGACGGTGAGTTCCAGGGGGTCAACACCCTGCAGACCAACCTTATGGAGCCTGGGACGCGGGAGCGCTACCAGACCAAGATCATGCCGAAGGAGGAGGGCATCCACACCATCCACGCCTACCTCTACGACGGTGTGCGGCGCCTGGGGCACGCGACCGACCGCGTCTACGTGGAAGGGGTCTGAATGCCGACGCGTGGATCCCTCCAATACGATCTGACACCGACGACCGTCCCCACGGGGACCCGCTGGGTGCTCTTGCACCTGAAGAACGTGGGGGAACACGATCTGAAGAGCATGCAGGTGCAGCTCAACTCACTGGATACCTACGCCATCGACGTGCACGGGACGGGGAGTTTTCTCCAGGCCCTGCGCGTGGGGGAGGAGCAGTCCGTCCCTTTCCAGGTGACCGTGCAGGCGCGGGGGAACGTCTACGCGACCCTGGACGGCTGGCGTGAGGACGAGCCCTTCCACTGGGAGTCGCTGAGCCTGCCCATCATGACGGGCAAGGAAGTGGCGGAGATCGTCAGTCTGACGCCGCTGACCGAGCCCTATCCGACGTTGGGGGCGGAGGTGACGGTGGAGGCGGTGGTGCGGGCCGTGGCACCGACGCAGAATCTGGTGCTGGAGTTCTGGGCCGACACGCCCAGCCGCACCCAGCTCTCGTTGGCAAAGGAGGGGACGGAGGTCCTCGGGCCGGGGGAGGAGGAGCGCCATCGCACTTCGTGGACGCCCGAGGAAGAGGGGATCTACACCCTGCACGCCTATCTCTTCGATCGTAACCGTCGCGTTGACCACCGGGTCGCTTATCTGAGCGTGACCCGCTGAGGTCCGGCAGGGCCCGCGACGGGGGGGAAAGACATCGACTGAGGGAGTCAAATATCGTGCGCTTCTGCGCAAGGAGGGAAAGAGCATGGGGTTCAATCCGTTAGAAGAACGGGGGATCTCTCTGGAGAAGCAGCCGCGGCGTTGGGAGGAGATCAACGTTGAGCCATACGACAAGGATGAGGTGCACCCGTACACCCGTACCCGCGTGATCATGATGAACGGCATCGAGGTGGAGTCCGCGATCTTCCTGCACCAGTTCGCCCGCCACACGGGGGACATGGAGCTCCGGCAGGAGCTCTCCATGGTGCGGCGGATGGAGCAGCAGCAGCAGAAGGTGATCAACTGGCTGACGCCGGCGAATGAGTCGACGCTGGAGGTCACCATCGGCTACGAGCAGGTGGCGGTGGATTTGACGGCGTGGCTGGCGCGCACTGAGCCCAACCCGCACGTCAAGCAGGCGCTGGACTTCGCGCTGCTGGAGGATTTCGATCACCTCTACCGCTACGCTAACTTGCTGGAGATGGACAAGGGGATCGATCCGGGGAAGATCGTGGGGGAGCTGACGGAGATCATGCCCGGACGCCCCACCATCGCCGAGCACCGCCATCCCTTCGACAGCGGCACCCGCCCTACCGACAGCGAGGCGGCAAAGATGCTGACGAATCTGCACATCCTGACCATCGTCGCCGCCGAGCAGCAGACGATGAACTTCTACATGAATGTGGGTAACCGCTATCCGTCCATGGTGGGGCGCGGTCTCTACCAGGAGATCGCCCAGATCGAGGAGCAGCACGTCACCCACTACGAATCTCTCGCCGACCCCAAGAACTCCTGGTTCGAGCGGCTGGTGTTGCACGACTACAACGAGTGCTACCTCTACTACTCCTGCATGGAGACGGAGATTCACCCCCGCATCAAGGGGATCTGGGAGCAGCACCTGGAGATGGAGATCGCCCACCTGCACCGGGACATCGAGCTGATGAAGAAGTACGAGGGGCGGGACGCGCGGGAGATGCTCCCCGACGCCTTCCCGGAACTCGTCGTCTTCCAGTCGAACAAGGAGTACGTGCGCGACATTCTGGAGCGCCAGGTGGAGCTGACCAAGAGAGGGCCCGACTACGTGCCCGTGGAGGAGCTGCCCGCCGAGAACCGCTTCCACAAGTACCAGGGGCTGGTCAACGAGGGGCCGGTGCCCAGCCAAGAGGTTGTCCGTGACCACATCGACCAAAAGGGAGAGGACTACCGGCTGCAGACGGAGGGCGAGCACCCCATCCGGGCGCTGCAGGACCGCAAGTCCGTATCGGAGAAGGTAGCACGCTGAGTGCCCGAGTAGAGCAAGGAGGCTAGAGATGACAGATGCCGACATTGGTAAGAGCGAACTGGCACAGAGGATCGGAGAGGCGCTCCAAGAGCACGAGGAGCTCCGGAAGCACCCCGTCAACGTCTCCGACAACAACGGGGTGATCACCCTCACGGGACGGGTGGAGGAGATCGAGATCCGGGAGATCGCCGAGGCCATCGCCGAGGAGGTCCCGGGCGTCACGGAGGTCATCAACGACATCGAGGTCGCGGATCTGGGCGGACACGACCCGGACATGCTCGACGAGGATAGCCCCTTCGACGAAGAGGCCCCGGCTCACCGGGTGAAGAGCTCCTAGGAGATCTGAGATGCTTTCGATTCTCGCGCGCCGTTGGTGGCTCCTCGCCCTGCGAGGTCTGCTCGCCATTCTCTTCGGTATTGTGGCTCTGATCTGGCCTGAGCTCACCGTCGACGTCCTCACCCTCATCTTCGGCGCCTACGTCTTCGTCGACGGCCTCTTCACCGTGCTCAGTGTTATCGTCGACCGGGAGTTCTATCCCCGCTGGGGGCGGGCGCTTCTGGGCGGTCTGCTGGGTATCGCTGTGGGGGTCGTCACCTTCATCTGGCCCGGAACCACGCAACTGACGCTGCTGATCCTCATCGCCGCCTGGGCCTTCCTGATCGGTATCTTCTCCATCATCGCCGCTATCGACCTGCGCAAGGAGATCGAGGGCGAGTGGCTGTTAGGGTTGAGCGGCGTCCTGTCGATACTCTTTGGACTGCTTCTGGTGATCTGGCCCGCCAGCGGGCTGCTTGCCCTGATCTGGATGATCGGCGCCTACGCCATCGTCTTCGGGGTGCTACTGGTCCTGCTCGCTTATCAGGCGCGCGGCTGGCGTGAGCAGCTGGGGACCCTTTAGAACTTAGAATACAATCGACACGACAACTGACTTTCGGTGGAGTCGGGTTCCTAGGGGGGGGAACACCCGGCTCCACCGTTGTTTTCTAATAAAGTCTGAAGTCAAAAGTTGGAAGTCAAGAGTTGACCGGCCTCTGCTGACCGCTGACCGCTGAACGCTGACCGCTGACCGCTGAACGCTGATCGCTGACCGCTGACCGCTGATCGCTGACCGCTGAACGCTGAAACTAGGAGGACACACATGGACCTGACGATTACGAGCCCCGCCTTCGAGGGTGGGAAAGAGATTCCGGCGAAGTACACCTGCGATGGGGAGAACGTCTCACCGCCCCTGGAGTGGCGCGGCGTGCCCGAGGAGACCCTGAGCCTCGCCCTCATCTGCGACGACCCCGACGCCCCTAACGGCACCTGGTCCCACTGGGTGCTCTACAACATCCCGCCCGAGCGGGACGAGCTGCCCGAGGACTACGCAGCGGAGACCGATCTTCCGCAGGGGCGCAACGACTTCGGCGACGCCACCTACGGCGGCCCCTGCCCACCGCAGGGCCCCGCCCACCGCTACTACTTCCGCCTCTACGCCCTTGACAGCATCCTCGAGCTCACCGTGGGGGCCACGCGTCCGCAGGTGCTCGACGCCATGCAGGATCACATCCTCGCCCGGTCGGAGCTGATGGGGCGCTACGCCCGCAGTACCTGATCGTTCACGACGTGCGTCGGGGCGGAAGCGGGTGCTTGCCGTCCCGGGGCACGACCTAGGAGCTGGAAGCTGGAAACTGGAAGCTGGATGCTGGATGCTGGAAGCTGGAAACTGGATGCTGGAAGCTGGAAGCTGATGCGTACTGCGTATTGCGTACTGCGTCACTTTCCCGTAGGGACCTCGCAGCGGGGCCGACTCGCAGGGTGCCGGCCCGCAGTCCCGTAGGGACCTCGCAGCGGGGCCGACTCGTAGGGTGCCGGCCCGCAGTCCCGTAGGGACCTCGCAGCGGGGCCGACTCGTAGGGTGCCGGCCCGCAGTCCCGTAGGGACCTCGCAGAGGGGCCGGCCCATACTTCCTACTTCTTACTCCCTACTCCCTTAGGAGGGTAACCATGATACTGTTGAAGAGAGTAATGCTACCGCTTCTGCTGCTGGCGCTCCTGGGGCTGCCGCAGGGGGTCGAGGCGCAGACGCGCAGCGCCGATCCCGTCTGGCAGGCGTCCTACTGGAGCAACACGGCGCTCACCGGCTCGCCCGCTCTGACGCGGGAGGAGCGCACGCTCAGCCACGACTGGGGCGAGGGAGGACCGGCGGGGCTGCCCGCTGATCGCTTCTCGGGGCGCTGGACGCGTACCGTCTACGCCTCGGGCGGCTCCTACCGCTTCTCCGTCACGGCGGACGACGGGGTGCGGCTCTGGATCGACGGGGAATTGGTGCTCGACCAGTGGACGGTCCACCCTGCCGAGACCTATACCATCGACAAGTACCTCGAGCGGGGACTGCACGACCTGCGCCTGGAGTTCTTCGAGAACACGGGGCAGGCGATGGTGGAGCTCTCCTGGAGCCGGGCCGGGCGGGTCCGGCCCGGGTGGCGCGCCGAGTACTACAACAACATGGAGCTGGCAGGGCAGCCTGTCCTCGTGCGGAATGAGCCGCAGATCAGCCACGATTGGGGCACCGGCTCGCCCGCAGAGATCATCGAGCCCGACACCTTCTCCGCCCGCTGGCGGACGAACGAGCGCTTCGCGCCGGGCACCTACCGCTTCGCCCTCACCGTCGACGACGGGGGACGGCTCTGGGTGGACGGGGAGCTGGTCATCGACCAGTGGCAGGATCAGGCAGAAACCATCTACACGGCCGACGTCTATATCGAGGGGGACACGACGCTGGAGCTGCAGTACTACGAGAACACCGGGCGGGCAGTCGTCGAGCTCTTCTGGATGATCGTCGACGGTGAGCCGGCCCGACCACCGGTGGGGAAGGCGGTCATCGTCGACGAGACCGACGCCGGCTTCGTGCGCGGGGGGAGCGCCGCCGGCTGGGAGGTCGAGCCGGAAGGCTTCGGGGGCCGGCTGCTCTGGACGGAGGGGAGCGCCGCCGTCCGCCCCGACTACAACTGGGCGCGCTGGTACCCCGACCTGGAGGCGGGCACCTACGAGGTCTTCGCCTACGTTCCCGAGCGCTTTTCGACCACCTCGCACGCCCGCTACTGGGTCGTCCACGAAGGGGAGTACGAGCTGCGGGTGATCGATCAGGCGGCGCGCGGGGGGCAGTGGGTCTCCCTGGGGACCTACACCTTCCGGGGCGACGGCAGCGAGTTCGTCTCCCTGGCGGAGGTCACCTTCGAGCCCGAATCCCGCCTCGTCGCCTTCGACGCTGTGCGCTGGGAGGCGCGCTAGGGAAAGAATCAGGAATCCAGTTTCCAGTTTCCAGCTTCTAGCTTCCAGTATCCAGCTTCCAGTATCCAGTATCCAGTATCCAGTATCCAGTACCCAGTATAAGAAAGGAGACTTGCATGAACGCACACGAGGAAGGGGCACCCTACGACCGCTCCCTGGACGAGCTCCGGGAGACGGTGGGGCGTCTCAGCCGTCACATTCTCAAGATGACCACGGAGGCGGGCTCGGGGCACCCCTCGAGCTCCCTCTCGGCGCTGGACACGCTCGTCGCCCTCTACTTCGGAGGGCAGATGCGCTACCGCCCCGACGAGCCGGACTGGCCCGAGCGGGACCGCTTCATTATGAGCAAGGGGCACGCCGCTCCGGGCCTCTACGCCATTTTGGCGGAGGCGGGCTACTTCGATGAGGAGCAGCTCTACACGCTGCGAGAGTTGGGCAGCCCGCTCGAGGGCCATCCCAACATGCGCCGCCTACCCGGCGTGGAGGCCTCGACGGGCTCGCTGGGGCAGGGGCTCTCCATCGGCCTGGGCCACGCCCTCGCCGCCCGCGTCGACGGGCGCGACTACCGCGTCTACGTGATGATCGGCGACGGGGAGTCCGACGAGGGGCAGATCTGGGAGGCTAGCATGGCGGCGGCCAAGTACCGGGTGGACAACCTGACGGCGATTCTGGACTACAATAAGTACCAGCAGACGGGGTCGGTGCGTGAGGTGATGCCCGCGCTGCTCCCCTTCGCCGAGAAGTGGCGGGCCTTCGGCTGGTACGTGATCGAAGTCGATGGGCACGATATGGAGGAGCTCCTGGCGGCCCTCGAGGAGGTCCGGCAGGTCGAGGATCGGCCCCAGATGATCATCGCCCACACGCTCAAGGGGCGGGGGCTCGCCCCCTTCGAGGCCGACGAGGTCAACCGCATGCACGGCAAGCCCCTCGACGAGGAGGCGCTGGAGAAGGCCCTGGTGGAGGTGGAGGAGCGACAGTACCGGCTGGAGGTCACGGGCCGTCTGCCCGAGCCCGAGGCCGGGGAAGAGTACGGGGAGGTGTGAGGATGGACATCGGCAAGAGCATCGGTCTGGAGTACGGCCTTCCCACGCGCAACGCCTTCGGCGAGGCGCTGCGGGAGTTGGGCCGCGAGAACGAGAAGATCGTCGTCGTCGACGGCGACGTCCACAACTCGACGCGGACGAAGTTCTTCGCTGCCGAGTTCCCCGAGCGCTTCTTCAACGTGGGGATCGCCGAGAGCAACCTCGTGGGCGTGGCGAGCGGGCTGGCAGCGGCAGGCAAGGAGGCGCTGGCGGCGAGCTTTGCCGTCTTCCTCCTCGCCAACGCCTACGACCAGATTCGTATGAGCGTGGCCTTCCCGCAGGCGAACGTGAAACTGGTGGGCTCCCACAGCGGCATCAGCATCGGCGAGGATGGTCCCAGCCAGATGGCCATCGAGGACATCGCCCTGGCGACCTCGCTGCCCAACTTCGTCGTGCTGGTGCCCGCAGACGAGCCCTCCATGCGCGCGGCGACGCGGGCGATGTTCGATCACCAGGGGCCCGTCTATCTGCGCACGGGGCGTCCCAAGGCGCCCATCGTCTACCCCGACGGCGTCGACTTCCGGATCGGCAAGGCGAACCGGCTGCGCGAGGGCGGCGACGTCACCCTCATCGCCTGCGGGCTGATGGTGGCGGCGGCGCTGGAGGCGGCCGAGAGCCTGAGCGGGGAGGGGATCGAGGCGCGGGTGCTGGACATGCACACCATCAAGCCGCTGGACGCGGAGGCCATCGAGGCCGCCGCCCGGGAGACGGGCGCCATCGTCACCGCCGAGGAGCATCTACTGCAGGGCGGGCTCGGGGCCGGCGTGGCGCGGGTAGTGGCGGAGCGCCATCCCGTGCCCATGGGTTTCGTTGGCGTGGAGAAC
>DAOTVC010000134.1:0-24710 GCA_034437215.1 Anaerolineae bacterium
GGGCCGGCACCCTACGGGAAGTCACGGAATACGCAATACGAAATGGGTGTGTTTCAATCCAGTTGTGAGCTATCTGTAGCTGAAACGTAAAGCGTGAAACGTGAGGGCCTCACGGTTTACGTTTCACGTTTCACGCCTCGGTTTAACTCAAGTGAAACACACCCATACGAAATACGCCGTTGGGACGCCACTCCGCTACGCTGCGTGGCTAACTACGAACCCGTTGGTAACGAAAAGGAGAGACGATGAAACGTTTACTGTGGCTAATACTACCGCTGGTTCTGTTGTCCGTCGTCGCGGCGCCCGTGGCTGCGGCGCCCGCCGCGGAGGTGGAGCGCATCCCGCCGCCGCCCGAGTGGCCCATCATCGGGCCGGTGCTGCGCTGGCTGGGCATCGAGGAGGAGGTCGAGCCCACACCCGACCTCTCGCTACCCGAGCACCAGGTCGCCACCTACGAGGAGGCGGAGGCCCTCTGGCGGTCGCTGGAGCCGGGAGAGCGGGTGCGCGTCGTCATCGCCGAAGAGGACGTTAACGCCCCCCTGCAAGAGGCGGTGGCGAAGACCGAGGTACTGCGCCACGCCGAGGCCGACTTCCAGGAAGGCGTGGTCGTCGTCAACTTCGAGGTCGACACCGCCGAGCTGCGCCGCATGCTCGAGGAGGAGGAAGCGGTCAGTCTGCCGGGCTTCCTGATGCGCGGGGAGACCTTCGGCGGCGAGTACCGGGTGAGTGCCGAGGCGGAGGCGTGCCGGCCCATCGTCGACGTGCGCGGGCCGGGGCTCTTCCTCCAGCGGCGGCTCCTGCGCCGCACCCTCGCCCAGACCTGGGACGAGTACGGGCCGAGCGGTGGTTGCATCGAGGGGATCTTCATCGGCGACGGCGAGGTCACCGTCCAGGGGTACAAGTAGCCATGCCCCTGAAAGCCGTGCTCTTCGACCTGGACGGGACGTTGCTGGACTACAACATCCGCAACGACTTCATCCCCGCCTACTTCGAGCTGCTGGCGACGCGGATGGCGCGCCACGTGGCGCCCGAGCGGCTGGTAGCGGCGATGCGGACGGGAACCGACGCCATCGTCAACAACGAGGGGGCGCAGACCAACGCCGAGGCCTTCGCTGGGGCCTTCTACCCCGTCGTGGGGCAGCCCCGGGAGGCGCTGGAGCCCCACTTCATGGAATTCTACGCCCGCGACTTCGACCGGCTGCAGGAGCACGTCGAGCCGCGGTCACACGCCCGGGAGGTGGTGGAGGCGGCCTTCGAGCTGGGCTACGACGTCGCCGTCGCCACCAACCCCTTCTTCCCCGAGACGGCGGTCCGTCGCCGTCTGGCGTGGGCCGGTGTGGCGGATCTGCCCTTCGACCTCATCACGACCTACGAGAACAGCCGCTACGTCAAGCCGGACCCCCGCTACTTCGAGGAGGTCCTGAAGGCCCTGGGGCGGGCGCCCGAGGAGGCGCTCATGGTGGGCGACGAGGGGATGGACATGGCGGCGGCGCGCATCGGCTGCCCCACTTTCCTCGTTGAGAGCCCCGCCACCGCCGCCGAGGAGATCGAGCCGCCCCCCACCTACCGGGGCACGCTGGAGAAGTTGGAGGGGTTGTTAAGAAAGTTACAAGTTGAAAGTTGAAGGTTAGGGACTGGGGATCAGGGATCAGGCCGGCTATTGAACCTGGAACGTGACCGGTCCATGCCGCAAGCGAGAGTGTACAGATACGAGGAGTGGGCGGGATCGGGTCGGGCTCTGTTGAGAGAGCCCTCATCCCTGGTTCCTGATCCCTACTCCCTTTGTTTCCGAGGAGGGCTACCATGCACTACAGACAGTTGGGGAAGTCGGGGGTGAGGGTCTCCGCCGTGGGGCTGGGGACGAACCAGTTCGGCGGGAAGGTGGACCAGGAGGGGGTGCGCTCCATCGTCGACGCCGCCCTGGAGATGGGCGTCAACTTCATCGACACGGCGAACACCTACCAGGACGGGCGCTCGGAGAGCACGCTGGGCATCGCCCTCGAGGGGCGGTGGGACCGGGTGGTGCTGGCGACCAAGTTCAGCCACCGGACGGGTGAGGGGCCGAACGACCGGGGCGCCTCGCGCTACCAGATGATGCGGGCGGTGGAGGAGAGCCTGCGCCGCCTCGGGCGGGAGCACATCGACCTCTACCAGGTCCACGACTGGGACGAGACGACGCCCATCGAGGAGACGCTGCGCGGGCTCGACGACCTGGTCAGCCAGGGGAAGGTGCGCTACATCGGCGCCTCGAACTTCGCCGCCTGGCAGCTGGCCCGCGCCAACCTCCTGGCGGAGGTGCGGGGCTGGGCGCCCTTCGTCACCATCCAGCCCCACTACCACATGCTGGAGCGGGGGCTCGAGGAGGAGATGCTGCCCTACTGCGCCGCCTACGAGGTGGGCATCCTGCCCTACTTCCCCCTGGCGGGCGGCTTCCTCACCGGGAAGTACGAGCGGGGCGCGGGGGCGCCGCCGGGCTCCCGCGGCGAGGCGAGCAGTTACGTCCAGCGCTACATGACCGGCGCGAACTACACCCGGGTGGAGAAACTGGAGGCCTGGGCGCAGGAGCGGGGCCACTCGATGGTGGAGCTGGCCCACGCCTGGCTCCTGGCCCACCCCGAGGTCAGCTCCGTCATCTCCGGGGCGACGAAGCCCGAGCAGATTCGGGAGAACGCGGGCTCGGCGGACTGGCTCCTCACCGAGGAGGAGCTGGCGGAGGTCAACGCCCTCCTCGAAGCGGAGTCCTGACGCCAGAGAGCAAACCGAAGAGAGATAAGTTGGTGAGAGGGCAGGTGGAAGGGATGGAGCGTTCGATGCTGAGTTCCCTGATCCCTGATCCCCCATCCCCGATCCCTTCTTACCTCTCACCACCCACTTCTCACCTGAAGAAGTAAAGGAGGACCCCCATGCCCTACAAGAAACATATCTGCGGCTACCCCATCTACGTAGAGCAGGAAGACCAGGACGACGGCGGTTCGCTCGTCGACTTCCGGGACGAGCCCCGCGGCAGCCGGCTGGTGCACTGTCCCGGCTGCGGCGGCAAGCTCAACCCCTGGCGGATGAAGCCGGCGGAGGAGATGCCCGAGGGGGAGGTCGAGGCGTCGGACCTGGGCGAGACCCTGGCGGACCTGGTGGAGAAGGTGGAAGCGGCGCTCTGGGGCGTCGACCCCGAGGGGCAGGCCCGCTGGTCGACGCTGACGGCCGAGGCCCGGCAGCGCCTGAGCCGGGCCGGTATCTGCGTCCAGCCCCCGCCGTGGGCCGAGGAGGAGCGCCCGCTGTAACGATCTCGTAACGACCCTGGGGTAGGATAGAGACGGTTGAGCTTGGTTGAACCTGCGGGCCGGTTCTCGAGGGAGAGTCGGCCCGCAACGCGTCTCCCCTTCTCCAAAGTAGTGCTACAATAGAGGTACCCATCCACGCGACCGGCCCCCCACGAACAGCTGGTTCGTAGTAAGCGACGTAGCGAAGCGGAGTCGCGTTAAACAGCAATCCACTACGTTACGTGCCCGCTTGAACTACAAACGGGGAGGTTCGTCGTGAGCAACCAAGTGACCACATGACGACTCGACTACCCGACTATCTGACTACCAAGCGCTTGCTCCTGCCCGCGCTGCTCCTCGCCCTGCTGAGCCTGGGACGGGGCAGCGGGTGGCGGGTCTACGCCCACGACGGCGCGGGCGGCTTCACGGGCCTGGAGATCAACCCCCGGATGTTTCGAGAAGTCCGATCTTTGGAGCCGGCCCCCTGCCCCACCCTCGACCTCCCGGAGAGCTGGGACGTGCGCCGCGCCCTCGAGGCGGACCTCACCGGCGACGGCGTGTCCGAGTGCGTGCTCCTCGTCTGGCGCCCGTGGGAGGACTGGCCCATCATGCGCTGGTCGGAGACCGAGAGCCCCATCGCCGGGAACCGGGACGCCGGGGGCGACAGCGCCCACGTCATCCTCGTCGAGCCCCGGACGGGGGGCGGCTACCGCGAGCTCTGGGCGGGGTCGGCGCTGGCGATCCCCATCACCGACCTGCAGTGCGGGGACGTGGACGGCGACGGTCTGGAGGAGCTCGTCGTCCTGGAGGGGGACTACGGGACGGGGCGCGCGGGACCCGCCCGCCACGTCGCCGTCTGGCACTGGAACGGCTTCGGCTTCACCCTCGACTGGCGCAGCCCGCCCACCCGCCTCACGGAGCTCGCCCTCGTGGAGAGCGACGGGGACGGGGTGTGGGAGGTGGGAGTGCGTTAAGTCCAAAGTCCAAAGTCGAAAGTTGGGGTTTGAGCACTTCTCACCACTCACTTCTCACGACTCACATCTCCCCCTGCTCCCTGCTCCCTGCTCCCTGATCCCTGATCCCTAATCCCTTATCACAAGGAGGTAGATATGTCCAAGAGACGTCCGTTGTTGTATCTGGTGTTGTTGGTGACGCTGACGCTGAGCCTCTTCTCCTGCCAGACGCTGCTGCCCGATCTGCAGCCTACGCCCGCCACCCCCGACGAGAAGAGCCGGGAGACGCCCGAACTCAAGGAGACGGAGGTGAGTACGCCCGAGGAGGAGGCGTCCGCCCCGGGGGTGGAGGAGCTCCTCGACAAGGTGCCCAAGGACGTGCGCGATGCGGGCTTCGCGCACCTCTACAAGGGGGTGCCCGTCACGCTGCCGCCCGACTACTACTACAGCGACTACACGCTGCCCATGGACCTCAACCGCGTCGAGAATTTGAGCTTCTACGACGGGGCTCTCTCCCCGGAGGCTCGCGCCCTGCTGGAGCAGAACGGCTTCGTGGCGACGCCGGGCGACTGGCTGGAGTACTTCCAGCTCTACGAGAGCGTGCGCTACCAGGACCAACCCGTCTTCGTCACCACCGACGCCGTCTTCCACGTCTACCACCTCCTCTTCGACAAGCTGCTGCGCGACCTGGAGCGCGACGCGCTGGCGCCCAACCTCGAGGCGCTGAGCGGCGCCCTCGTCGAGGCGGCGGAGGTCCAGTACGGCGAGGCGCAGGGCACCCCCCTCGAGGGGGACGCGCTGCGGGTCTGGGCCTACTTCGCCGTCGCCCAGCAGCTGATCAGTGAGAATCCGCCCCCGATCCCCGCGCCCGTCGGCGACCTGGTGAACGAGGAGCTGGCCCTCATCCGTGCCCACGGCGGCATCGAGATGTCACCCGTCCTCACCCTACCCGAGGCCTTCGCCGAGGGGCTCTCCTGCGATCCCAACGCCACCCCCGAGCAGGCGGAGAAGTTCTACTGCGAGGACTACAGCCAGTACGTCCCCCGCGGGCACTACACCCGCGACGAGCTCCTCGAGCGCTACTTCCGCACGATGATGTGGTACGGGCGCATCAACCTGCGGCTGAAACACGACCGGGAGACGCGCATGGCCCTCCTCATCACCCGCCTCATCCGCAACGCCAACGTCTACGGCATACCCGCCGAGGAGGTCTGGGCCTCCATCTACGACCCGACGGTCTTCCTCGTCGGCAAGTCCGACGACCTGAGCTTCCGGGAGTACGGCGCGCTGATGGATGCCCTCTACGGTCCAGACCCGGCCCTCACCGACCTCGCCGATCCCGAGAAGCTGGCGACCTTCCGCGCGGCGGCGCGCCAGCTCCCCGCTCCCCAGGTCAACTCCATGTGGGTCTATATCTGGGAGGAGGAGGACGAGGCGACCCAGGGCTTCCGCTTCATGGGGCAGCGCTTCACCCTCGACGCCTACATCTTCGAGCAGCTGGTCTGGCGGGAGGTGGGCGAGATGGGGAACGAGCGCTGGCTGCCCAAGGGGCTGGACGTCTTCGCGGCGCTGGGGAACGAGGAGGCCTACGCCATTCTGGAGGAGCTGGGGGAGACGGAGTACGCCAACTACGATAGCCAATTGGCGAAGGTGCGGGGGGAGATCGCGGCGCTGGAGCTGGACAGCTGGACCCAGAACGTCTACTGGAACTGGCTCTACGCCCTGGACGCCGTCACCGCCCCGAAGGGGGAGGCCTACCCGCCCTTTATGCAGACCGAGGCCTGGGCACGCAAGGATCTGCACACGGCGCTGGGGAGCTGGACGGAGCTCAAGCACGACACCATCCTCTACGCCAAACAGGTCATGGCGGAGATGGGCGGCGGGGCCCCCGAGGTGCAGCCCCGCGGCTACGTCGAGCCGAATCCCGAGGCCTTCGCGCGCCTGTTAGCCCTCACACGGATGACACAGGAGGGGCTGGCGGAGCAGAACATCCTCACCGATCAATCGCGCTGGCGGCTGGGGGAGCTGGAAGAGACGCTGGTCTTCCTGCAGCGGGTGGCGGAGGATGAGCTGGCGGGCACCCCGCTCAGCGAGGACGACTACGCGCGGTTGAAGATGTTCGGCGGGTGGCTGGAGCGGATGACGCTGGCGGCCGCCGATACCGAGCCCGACAGCTACTCCAACGTCTTCAACGAGGACGAGCAGGCAGCCATCGTCGCCGACGTCGCCACCGACCCCAACGGCTTCGTGCTGGAGGAGGCGACGGGGCGCATCTTCGAGATCTTCGTCGTCGTCCCCGACGGGCAGGGGGGGCTGGTTCTCGCCCGCGGCGGCATCTACAGCTACTACGAGTTCCCCTGGCCCATGGGCGACCGGCTGACCAACGAGGCGTGGCGGGCCATGCTCGAGGCGGGGACGCAGCCGGACCAGCCGGTGTGGACCTCGTCCTTTATCGCGCGGTAGGGTGGCGCATTTAGTGACTCTGCTGAAAAAAGCCTTTTTACCACAGAGGGCACGGAGATTTTTTTAAATTGGACTTCATAAAATCAGGTGAAAGAGCGCTTTTTATAAAGATATTTCACTATCTCCTTGGTTTTCTCGGTGTTCTCCGTGTTGGAAGGAGTTTTTTCAGGGCAGTCATTTAGTCATTTAGTCGGGGAGTCGCGTTGTCGTACAAAACGCGACTCCGCTGCGCTGCGTCGCTTACTACGAACATGTTTGCTCGTAGCAAAGCGGGCACGTAATGCCGTGGAGTGCCGTCTGACGCGACTCCGCTGCGCTGCGTCGCTTACTACGAACGCAATCTACTTGAGGTGGCGGTCGAAGAAGGCGACGTAGCGCTCCATGAAGAGGGCGTCCCCCTCATCGCAGGGGCGCGGCCAGGAGCAGGGTCCAGTAGTGGTGCAGGTTCTCGTCGCCGGGATCCTCCTGAAGGTAGTAGTAGCCGACGCCGACCTCCTCGAAGTCGCAGTTGAGCAGGTTAGCGCGGTGGCCCGGGCTCCCCATCCAGTCCGCGACGACCTCCTCCGGGGAGGAGGAGCCGCCGGCGAGGTTCTCGCCGTAGAGGGCGTAGGCGTAGCCGACGGAGACGAGGCGGTCGCCCGCCGAACGTCCGTCGGAGCCGGTGTGGTCGAAGAAGTCGTAGCGCGCCATGTCCTCGCTGTGCCCCTGGGCGGCGGCGCGCAGGAGGGGATCGGGGCTGAGGGGCGGACAGCCCGCCTCAACGCGCCGGGCGTTGACGAGCCCCACCACCTGCTCGACGAAGTCACCCGCCAGAGAGGTGGGCGAGGGCAGGGGCGTGAGGGCCCGGATCGCGGTCGCCGTGCCCGGCGCAGGGCCTGGCGGGGAAGCGGGGGGAGGCACCGTTCTCGCCGCCGGCGTGATGGAAGGGGCGAAGGGAGGGAGGGGCGAGATGGTGATGAGCACCCCCTCACAGAGCCCCAACAGCAGGGCCACGGTCAACACCAGGATGGATAGTCGGAGCCGCTTGTCCACGGTCACCCCCTTTCAAGGGAATGATAGCACCGTGAGGTGACGTTTCAAGCGGTTGCGGAGAGCCTGTGATCCTTTAGAATGTGGGCACCCTGGGAGGTGATGATGAAAGAGGTCTCGGTACTCGGTGTGCTACACAATCTGCACGCGTCGCTCTTCGCGGAGAGCTACTCGCTGGAGGACCTGGCAGCCATCCTGCGGGCAGTGCGCCCTCAATGTGTGCTGGCGGAGCTGCCCCCCGACTGGGAGGCACGCTACACGGCGAGGACGCTGCCCGACTTCAAGATGGAATACCGCGAGGTGATCCTGCCACTGGCGGAGGAGGTGGGCTATACCGTGGTCCCCGTCGACTATGCCTCGCCTCTCTATGCCGAGGCGGGCGCGCATTGGGACGAGGCACGCCAGACCCTCGTTCCTTACGGGGAGGTAAAGCACGCGCTGCTCTCGCAGTTCGAGGACGCGGTCTACACAGCCCTCCCGCAAGCCTTCCGGTCACCCCAGGCGCTCAACTCGCCGGCCTGCAACGATCTCATCCGCGCCCTCAAGGAGACGGAGGCCCTCTGGTTCTTTCGACAACACCCGGAACACAACGTCTGGGAGCAGCACAACCGGGTGAACTACGAGCACATCCTCGAGGTGGTCAGTCGCCGGGAGGAGGAGCGCTTCCTCGTCACCTTTGGACTCTACCACAAGTACTGGTTCGAGGAGCGGTTGCAGCAGGAGCGTTGGCTGCGCTTCGAGCCTATGGAGGCGCAGTTGGCAGGGGTGAGAGGCTGAACCTTATATCCGCACCCAGTCGACGTCGGCGTGGGTGATGGAGATGAAGCCCCGGTCGTCGATAAAGCGCTCGGCGCTGTCCAGGGGAAAGCTGATGATATCGAAGGGAGCGTCATGGCGCGTCCGGCGCAGGCTCTTGCGCACCCAGGCGACGAGGGCGTCGAGGTCGGCGCCCCACTTCGCCAGGGCAAAGTGGGTGTCGCGGTAGCGGCGGGCGATGTCCTCCAGCTTGGAGCGGCTCATCTGCCCCGCCTCACCCCAGAAGAGGGGAGCGCCGTAGAGGTTCAGGGCCACGACGTCGGGCTTGTAGCGGTCGTCGATGGTGATCTCGACGCCCAGGTCGTCGTAGGCCGGGAGGTAGAGGGCCCAGAGGAGCGCCTTCATCACGACGTGAGCCGTGCGCTCGTTGGCGTGCTTGATGAAGACGACCTTGTTCCCGTTGGATCGCAGGGTCCACTTCCGCGGCAACATCAGATCGACGTCCATAGTTTCACCATTATAACCCAAGAGGACGAAATGGACGAACGAGAGATCAGCTTCCAGCTCCGGCGTTCTCGCGTAGAATAGGGGCCATGGACAACGAGAGACTCACCGCAGAGCAGTTACGCTGGTACCGGCTGCGCCGCTCGGGGCTCGTGGAGCCCTTTCCCACCCCGGAGGAGGCGGCGCGCGACCTGGCGGGCGTCCAGGCACAGATCCTCTCCGCCGCCGGGCTGGCCCTCCGGAACCGCACCCCCCGGCTGACCTACGAGCGCTTCGACGCCCTGCTCCACGAGGAGCGTGAGCTGGTCAAGCTCTGGGGGCAGCGGGGGACGCTCCACGTCTACCCGACGGCGGAGTGGCCCCTCATCTACGCGGCGCGTCAGGCCCGGCAGAGCTGGTGGGAGCGCCAGGGGGAGCAGCACGGCGCGGCAGCCTACGCCCGCCTCGTCGAGGAGGTGGAGGCGCTCCTGCGGGAGCGGGGGACGCTCACCCGCAGCGAGCTGCGCGAGGCGGATTTGGGGCTGAGCGACCACGACTTCTCGGGCTGGGGTGGCATCTTCGCCCACCTGGTCCACCGAGGTGAGGCCTGCCACGCGGGCCAGCGGGGGAACGAGGGGCTCTTCGCCCACCGCAACCACTGGCAACCGGACCTCGCCTGGGAGCCGCCCACGACGGAGGCGGCCAACATCGAGCTGGTCCGGCGCTTCTTCCACACCTACGGCCCGGCGACGGAGCAGGACTTCCGCTACTGGCGCCGGGCGCGGGCGGCGGACAGCCGGCGCTGGATCGCGGCTCTGGGCGAGGCGCTGATGGAGGTGGCTGTGGAGGGCCACGAGGCTCCCCTCCTGGCCCTGTGCTCCGATCTCGACGTCCTCCAGGAGAGCCCGCCCCCGCCGGAGGCGTGGCCCGTCCGCCTCCTCTACCGCTTCGACCCCCTGCTGCTGGGCATCAAGGATAAGAGTTGGCTCATCGAGGAGGCCTGCTACGACCGGGTGTGGCGCCCGGCGGGCCACATCGAAGGGACGGTGCTCGAAGCGGGTCGGATCAGGGGCACGTGGCGCTACGACCGGCTGGGCGGCGGGCTGGTCGTCACCGTCTACCCCTTCACCCCGCTCGCGGGTCGGACGCGGGCGGCGGTGGAGCGGGAGGCCCAGGGGGTAGCAGCCTTCTTCGGGATGGCGCTCGTGGCGCTGGAGTTCGAGTCTGAGGCACGACAAACCGCCGGGGAGCTCTAATCCCCGGCGGCTCTTGGCGCAGGTTGCGTTCAGTCCAGATCCAGGTTGATCTGGCCCATCCCTGCCTGGATAATAACGTAGAGGGTCGTCTCCGAGTCCGCGTAGGCGTCGTTGGTGTAGGTGTTGCCGTCGCGGTTGAAGCCGCCGGCATCGACGTTGCCCAACCCCTTCGAGACCTCCACCCGCACGCCCTGGTCCTCGGGCAGGCGCAGGGTCATCTGCCCCACCCCGCCCTGGATGGTGACGTCTACGTCGTGCTCCCAATCACCACGCAGGTCGACGGTCATGTCTCCGGCCGCCATGTCCAGCTCCAGCTGCTCCAGGGTGCGATTGCCCTCCAGGTCGATGTCCACGTCCCCCGCCCCCATGGTGAGGTCGAAGTCCGTCAGGGAGAGTGCGCTCAGATCCAGGTTGGCCTGCCCGGCGCCGAAGTCGATGCGCAGGTCCAGGGGCACCCCCTCATTCAGCAGCAGGTCCCACTCGTAGCGCACCCTATCCCCGACGGGGATCTTCTGTGAGGAGGGCTGACGGACGACGAGACGCTCCCCGTTGTACTCCACGAGGGGCTCCCAGTTCTCGACGTTGTAGGTGAAGTCCGCATCCAGCAGCGTGCCGGGCTCCGTCCCACCCGCGATGCGCAGCTCGCCGGCGCTGAAGCGCACGTCCACCCGCACCTCTCCGGCGTCCTCGAGCTCCACGCGCTTTGAGGCGTACTGTAGTTCACCGACCTCGACGCTGTCGAAGGACATGGTCACCCTACAACCGAGGGAGAGGGTGAGCAACAGCCCAGCTACCAACCCCATGACGATTTTTCTGTTCCGATTCACGCTTGACCTCCTTGATTCCCCAGGGCCGCGCCCTGTCTCTTGTCTCGTTCAACGCCCTATACTACGTCCTAACCGGGAAGGAGTTGCAGGGGTATGGGGGGATATGAAAAGGCGACGAGGAGCAGACTCCCCGCCGCCTGGGATTCTACACCCCACAGGCGCTCAGCCGAGACGCGCCAGCTGCTCGCGGACCTGTTCCGCCTCGGTCTCCATCTCCGCCAGCCGCTCGCGCTCCCGCTCGACGATCTCGGGCGGCGCCTTCTCGGCGAAGGGGCCGGCGAGCTTCTTCTGGCTCCCTCGGATGCGTCCCTCCAGGTTCTCCAGGGCCTTGCTCAGGCGAGCCCGCTCGGCCTCGAGATCGACCATACCCGCCAGCGGCAGGTAGGCCACGACCTCGCCGGCGACGACGGAGGCCGACTGCGCCGGGGGCTCCGCCTCCGCCTCCCGCGGGGGCTCCGCTGCCCGCAGGATCTCCAGCGCCTCGGGGTCGAGGCGGGCCAGGGTGACGAGGACGTCCCGGCGGGCGGAGAGCACCGGCGCCGCCGCTCCCGCGGCGACGACGGCGGCGATGCGCCGTCCCGCCTCCACGTTGTACTCGGCGCGCACGTTGCGGATCCCCCGCACCAGCTCCATGAGGAGGGCCATCTGCGCCTCGGCCTCCTCATCCAGCCGGGAGGGTTCGGGCAGGGGCCAGGCAGCGATAATGAGCGCCTCGCCCTCCCGCGCCTCCTCGGGCAGCGCCTGCCAGAGGGCCTCGGTCACGAAGGGCATGAAGGGGTGGAGCAGGCGCAGCGCCTCCTCCATCACGTGCAGGAGCACGGCGCGGGCCGTCTCCTTCTCGACCTCCTCGACCTCGCCGTAGAGGCGCACCTTCGTGGCCTCCAGGTACCAGTCGAAGAACTCGTCCCAGAGGAAGTCGCGCACCTGCCGGCCCGCCTCCCCGAAGTGGAAGCCCTCCATCAACTGGGAGACGCTGCCCTTGAGGCGGTTGAGGCGGCTGGCGATCCAGCGATCCTCCAGCGTGAAGTGCTCCTCCAGGGCCCCGAGGTCGGTGCTGATCTCGCCCTCCTCGGGCAGGTTCATGAGAATGAAGCGGGTGCCCTGCCAGATCTTGTTGGCGAAGTTGCGCGCTCCCTCGATCCGCCGGGGGTCGAGGTTCATGTCGTTGCCTGCCGAGGAGGAGGTCGCGAGAGTGTAGCGCAGGGCGTCGGTGCCGTACTCCTCGATGATGTAGAGGGGATCGTAGCGCCAGGCGTCGGGCATCGACTTGCTGATCTTCTCCCCGCGCTCGTTGCGGATCAGCCCGTGGAGGTAGACGTGGGCGTAGGGCGCCCGTCCCGTCAGCGCCAGGGAGAGCATCGTCTCCCGCGCGACCCAGAAGAAGAGGATGTCGTAGCCCGTCTCCCGCACGTCGTTGGGGAAGAAGCGCCGAAGGTCGGGGGCGTCGCCGTCGGGCCAGCCCAGCGTGGAGAAGGGCCAGAGGCCCGAGGAGAACCAGGTATCGAGCACGTCGGGGTCCTGGCGGATCTCGTCGCTCTCGCACGCGGGACAGCGCTCGGGGTCCTCGATGGCGCTCCACTCGTGGTCGCAGCCCTCGCAGTACCAGACGGGGATGCGGTGGCCCCACCAGAGCTGGCGGCTGATGCACCAGTCGCGGATGTTCTCCATCCAGTGGAACCAGATCTTCTCGAAGCGCTCGGGGATGATCTGCAGGGTGTCGTCGCGCACCACCTCCATGGCCTTCTCGGCGAGGGGCTTGGCGCGCACGAACCATTGGGTGCTGATCTTCGGCTCGATGATGGTGTCACAGCGCTGGCAGTGGCCGACGGTGTGATGGTAGTCCTCCACCTTGACCAGCAGCCCCTCCTTCTCGAGGTCGGCGACGACGGCCTCGCGGGCCGCGTAGCGGTCGAGCCCGGCGTAGGGGCCCGCCTCCTCGTTCATCTCCGCCCGGTCGGTCATCACGTCGATCATGGGAAGATGGTGGCGGATGCCGATCTCGTAGTCGGTGGGGTCGTGGGCCGGGGTCAGTTTGACCGCGCCCGTCCCGAACTCCGGCTGTACGGCCTCGTCCTCGACGATGGGAATGGAGCGTTCGATGGCGGGCAGGATGGCAAACGTGCCCACGAGGCGCTGCCAACGCTCGTCCTCGGGGGGGACGCCGACGCCGGTGTCGCCCAGGATGGTCTCGGGGCGGGTGGTTGCCATGTGGATGAAGTCGGTGGCGCCCTCGGCCCAGCGCCCGCTGCCCCACTCGTGGCGTGGCCCCTCCCACTCCCCGTCGACAACCGGGTAACGCACGTACCAGAGGTGGCTGTCGTGCTCCTGGGGCTCCACCTCCAGGTCGGAGATGGCAGATTCGCAGCGGGGGCACCAGTTGACCATGTAGGGGCCCCGGTAGATGAGGTCGCGCTGGTAGAGGGTGTGGAAAGCGACCCGGACGGCGTGGCTCAGCCTCTGGTCCAGCGTAAAGCGTTCCCGCTCCCAATCGCAGGAGATTCCCAGCTGCCGGTGCTGGTCGGTGATGCGGGCGTGGGTCTTCTCTTTCCAACCCCAGACGCGCTCGATGAAGGCCTCCCGCCCCAGGTCGTGGCGGGTCACCCCCTCCTTCGCCAGCTCCCGCTCCACGACGTTCTGGGTGGCGATGCCGGCGTGGTCGGTGCCGGGCAGGAAGAGGGTCTCGTGCCCGCGCATACGGTGGTAGCGGGTCATCAGATCCTCGAGGGCGGCGGTCATGGCGTGGCCCAGGTGGAGGATGCCGGTGACGTTGGGCGGGGGCATAGTGATGCAGAAGCGAGGGCCGTCGGGTGAGGCCAACCCCTTCTCGATCAGCGTCTCGGGCTTGAAGTAGCCCTGGGACTCCCACCACTCGTAGAGCTCCTGTTCGTGTTCCTGGGGGTTGTAGGTCTTGGATAGTTCAGTCTCAGTCATTCTCACTCTCTTCTTCTAAGCGTCTGTTTTCCTTAGGCACATCAAGACGTGAAGCGTGAGCACTTGCAGTTGACGCTTCACGCTTCACGTTTCACTCCAGGCCTTGTGTAACGGATTCAAGAGTTCGTATCGCTGCAGCTTCTCCCCTCAGGCGAGGGCGTCTGAGTGTTCGGAATCGAAGACGTGGGCGTGGAGGTTGGCGATCCAGTACTTCCCCTCCTGTGTGACGCGGAGGAAGCGAAGCGCATCTTGGATCAGCGGGTGGACCACCTTCCAGTAGAAGCCGGCGTAATCGCGGCGCATGTCCTCGGGGCAGGTGTAGCCGTTGGCCTCGTTGGCCCCCACCTCTTCGAACTCGTAGTAGAGGGCGGGGATCTTGCGGATGTACTTGGGATCGCCCAGCTGTCCGATAAAGTCGGCGGCGCGGATGAGACCGTGGTAGCCGGAGGTGGTAAGGTGGAAGTCGTCCTCGGGCGGCGGGAAGCGGGTCATTTCGATGTAGGAATTGACCAGCTCCACGTCGACGTCGAAGAGGAGGTCGTGTCCGAAGCGCTCCTCCACGAAGAGCTGCGCCCGGTCCACGTGGTAGTCCTTCATGATGGCGTCCGTCCCGCAGACAGGCAGCTGCACCGTCTCGCCCTCCACGCCCGTAGCGAAGATCCCCTCTTGGGGGCGATCGGCGCGGCAGATGCCCCGGACGTAGCCGATATCGTGACAGAGCAGGGCGATGGTGAAGTGCAACCAGTCCCGCGGTTTGATCCCGCCCTCCTGCAGGTGCTTCCCCTTGAGGATAGCCTGCCCCACGAGGGTGACCATGGTGGTGTGCTCGATGTCGTGGTAGAGAGCGTCGGAGTTGGCGATGTTCTCCAGCGCCAGCCGTCCCGTCCAAGCGATAACCTCCTCGTACTCGGGGTTGAGGAAGCCGTAAGTCTGGTGGTACGCGTCCTTGAGCTCCTGCACGAAGTGGTCGACCAGTACGGTCTGTGGATTGAACATGCCCATCCTCCAGTGCGCTGCTGCGGGCCGCAGTCGTCGCGTGACCTAAAAGATGAATTCTCAAGCCCCTATTATACTACAAGGATGCAGAGGCTGCCGAACGGTTACTCTCTCGCCCGAGGAGCAGAGGCTGGGTCCAGGTGCAGGCCGCACTCCTCCTTCGCCATCTCGACCCAACGACCCGCCCGCTCACCGGCGGAGCCGGGGACGGGCTCCGTGCAGGGGTCGCACCCGACGCTGGGATACCCCTGCGCCTCCAGGGGGTGCGCGGGAAGGGCATACCGCTCGCGATAAGCTTCGACAGAGGCGTAGGTCCAGTGCAACAGCGGATGGACCTTGATGACGCCGGAGATCTGGGGCTCCAGGCCGCGGAGGCTGTGACGCTTCTCCGTCTGGTCACGGCGGACGCCCGCCACCCAGGCTACCATGCCGTCGAGCGCCCGCTGCATGGGCTCGACCTTGTTGATGTAGCAGCAGAGATCCGGGTCCCGGTGGTAGACGTCCTCCCCGTAGGCGCGCAAGAACTCCTCACGTGAGAGCTCCGGCTTGACGACGACCAGCTTGAGACCCAAGCGCCCCACCAGCTCGTCCCGAAAGGCCAACGTCTCGGGGAAGTGAAAGCCGGTGTCCAGAAAGATCACGGGCATCTCCGGACAGACGCGGGAGATCATGTGCAACAGGGGCACGCTCTGGCTCTGGAAGGATGAGGACGCCACGATACGGGGCGCAAAGGTTCTGCAGGCCCAGTGCAGCATCTCCTCAGCCGCCTCCGGTTCACCCGGCGCGCGCAGCATACAGAAATCAAGATCGCTCATTATGGTTAAAACCTCATTATCGGCCGCATTGCGGGTACGTTGTTACTCCAACACGATTCCCATTGTAAACGATATAGGGTAGAAAGCGAACGTTTGAACTAACGGACGAGCCCCACGGCGACGACCCCACCGGAGACGACCGCCTCCGCCCCCTCGGGCAATTCTTCGACCACCTCGATCTCCTGGGCGCGGGTGACGCTCGCCAGATCTCCCTTTGCAGCCCGCAGGCGCTCGGCCAGGGCCGCGAAGTCGACAGGCGCCAGGTAGAGGCTCGCGATCTCCGTCCCCAGCGAGAGGCTCTGCTCGCTCTTGTAACGCCGCACCGCCGTCGCGACCTCCACCAGCACCTCACCGAAGCGCTCGGCGTCCTCGTCCTCCAGGCGCGGGTCGGGCTCGGGCCAGCGCGCCCGGTGGATGGAGGGCGCCCCGTCGCTCCCGGAGAAGAGCCGGCGGTCAAAGAGCCCGCGGTAGATGCGCTCCGTCACGTAGGGCAGGAAGGGGGCCAAGAGCTTGAGCACCGTCAGCAGGGCGTGGTAGAGGGTGAAGAGGCCCCCCGCCCGCTCCTCGTCGGTGCCCTCGTAGAGGCGCTGCTTCGCCATCTCCAGGTAGTTGTCCGCCAGCGCGTTCCAGAAGAAGATCTCGATCTCGCTCTTGGCGGCGGCGTAGTCGTACGCCTCCATGAGATGGGTCACCCGGCGGATTAGCCGCTGGGTGCGGGCCAGGAGCCAGCCGTCGGCAGGCGAGAGTGCGGGGAGCGCCTCGCCCGGCGCGTAGCCCTCGAGGAAGCGCCCGCTGAAGCGGGCCACGTTCCAGAGCTTCGTCACCAGCTTCGCCCCCACCTGGATCTTCTCCTCGCTGATCACCGAGTCCTTGCCGAAGCCCGTGCTCGCCGCCCAGTAGCGGACGGCGTCCGCCGAGTAGCGCTCGATCATCTCCGCGGGCGGCATGGGGCCCCCACCCCGGCTCTTGCTGATCTTGCCGGAGCCCTCGGGCGCCAGCCCCCAGCCGGAGATGGTGGCGTCGGACCAGGGCACGGCGTCGAAGTGGTAGCGGGACTTGACGATGGTGTAGAAGGCCCAGGTGCGGATGATCTCGTGGGCCTGGGGGCGCAGGGAGAAGGGGAAGACCTTCTCGTAGAGCTCCGGTTCGGTAAGCCAGCGACCCACGATCTGGGGTGAGAGGGAGGAGGTGGCCCAGGTGTCCATGACGTCGCTCTCGGGGACGAAGTCGGTGCTCCCGCAGCTGCAAGGGCGCGAGGGTGGGCGGGTGGTGGGGTCGACGGGCAGCTCCGCCTCGTCGGCAAGGAGCACCTCCCCGCAGGCCTCGCAGTACCAGACGGGGAAGGTCACGCCGAAGTAGCGCTGGCGGGAGATGCACCAGTCCCAGCTCAGGTTCTCCACCCACTCGCGGAAGCGGAGCTCCATGTGGAGCGGGTGCCAGGTCACCCGTGCAGCAGACTGGAGCAGATCCGTCTTGAAATCCAGCACCTTGACGAACCACTGCTGCGTCACCACGTACTCGACGGGGGTGTCGCAGCGCTCGTGCACGCGCACCGACTGCTCGATGGCGCGGTGGTCGAGGAGCAGCCCCGCCTCCTCCAGCGCCGCGACGATGCGCTGCCGGGCCTCGCGGACGGGCAGCCCCGCGAAGGGCTCCGCCAGCTCCGTCAGCCGCCCCCGGCGGTCGATGGCGACGCGCAGCGGCAGGTCGTGGGTGTACCACCAGACGACGTCCATGGCGTCCCCGAAGGTGCAGCACATGACCGCCCCCGTCCCCTTCTCGGGCTCGGCAGCGGGATCGGTGAGCACGGGCACGCGCTGCCCGAAGTGAGGCACCCGGACCTCCTCGCCCACGAGGTCGGCATAGCGCTCGTCGTCGGGATGGACGAAGACGGCGACGCAGGCGGGCAGGAGCTCGGGGCGCGTGGTGGCGATCTCCAGCGGCTCCCCCTCCTCCCGTTGGAAGGCGAGGGTGTAGAAGACGCTCTCCCGCTCCAGGTCGTTGAGCTCCGCCTGGGCGATGGCGGTGCCGCACTCGGGGCACCAGATGGTGGGGGCCTCCTTCCGGTAGGCCAGCCCCTTGCTGTAGAGGTCGATGAAGGAGAGCTGGGAGATCCGCCGGGAGCGGGCGTCGATGGTGCGGTAGGAGTAGCGCCAGTCGATGGAGAGTCCGAGCCGCCGCCAGAGGGCCTCGTACTCCTCCTCGGCGCGCTCGCTCACCGCCAGACAGCGCTCGATGAAGGCCTCGCGCCCCACCTCCAGGGCAGTGATCCCCTCCCACTTCTCCACCAACCGCTCGGTGGGCAGGCCGTTGTCGTCGAAGCCCATGGGGTAGAAGACGTTGTAGCCCCGCATCCGCCAGAAGCGGGCCATGAAGTCGGTGTGGCTGTAGGAGTAGACGTGACCTAAGTGCAGGTGGCCCGACACCGTGGGCGGGGGCGTGTCGATGCTGTAGACGGGCGCGTCGGCGTCCTGATCGAAGTGGTAGACCTGCTCCTCCCGCCAGAGGGCCTGGATCTCGGGCTCGGCGGTCTTCGGATTGTAGCGTCTGGGTAGGGACATGGAAACCTCCTTCGGAGTTAGTCGTTTAGTCATTTAGTGGCTCTCCTGAAAAAAGCCTTTTTACCACAGAGGGCACGGAGATTTTTTAAAAAGAAAAAACCCGCTCGTCACAGGGACGAAGCGGGCTCCGCGGTACCACCCTGATTCACCGGACGCGCCGGTGCATCTCGGCGATCCTCGACCTCTCGGCGAAGGATCCTCGCGATAACGGGCGAACCCGGAGCGGGTTACTGGGGCTTTCTCCCGCTCGACTCCCGGACGACCTTCGGCGGCTCTCGCTGTGAGGGGCTTGCAGCCACTGACCCCTCTCTCTTCCCGGCTTCCGCCGGTTCACCAACGAGGAGGCCCGCCTACTCCTCCCGTTCGTCGTCTTTGACGATGATCTGACCTGAATTATACGAAGGTCGCGGGGATTGTCAACTTCACAGAAGATGCAAGGTATCAGCGTTGGGCACACGGCAGCTGCCGCGTGCCCAATACAAAATGCCCGATCAGTCTGCCGATCCTACCGTGAAGCGAAGGCCCTCGCTGCGCCCGAAGACCTCCGGGAAGTACATCTGGTAGGCCTGCGTGGGCATGACGCGGTAGTCGCCCGGCACCCCCGCGCGGATGAGGTAGGTGTACTCGTAGGTGCCGCGCGGCAAGTAGCTGGCGAAGAGGGTCACCTTCTCGTCCCGCATGTTGGTGTGGGAGAACCACCACCAGTGCCAGCCGTACCAGCGGTACCAGCGGTCGCGCTCCTCCAGGGTGAGGTTGCGCAGCTCGGGGCGCTGCCCGACGACGCTCGTCGTCTTGAGGCTGAGGTCGACACCCTCACAGCCGGCGGGCAGCGGGTCCTCGACCACGACGTAGTGCAGGTCGGTGGGGGCGATGAGGGTGAGCTTGACGCGCAGGACGTCCCCCACCCGCGCTGCGGTGACGGAGCCCGCTTCCTCCTCGACGGGCAGATACTGCCGGGCGACGATGATGCCCCGATCCAGCGCCTCGACCTCGTCGGCGGGCAGGTAGTAGCGCAGCTGCGCCGTGTAGTAGAGCTGCCCCTCGCCGCTGTGGTCCTCGTCGCCGGGATGGCGCTCGATGATCAGGCGGTTCGCCTTCTCCTCCAGGAGCGCCGCGATCTCCCGCTGCAGCAGGTGGCTCTCATCGATGTTCTCCGCGGTGAAGGCGCCGCCCTCCCAGAGCCGTCCGTTGAGGTAGACGTCGTACTCGAAGTCACCCTCCAGCTCACCGCTGGCCTGCATGTAGGCGATGAGGCCCAGCAGGGACCAGGAGGTGGTGTGGGTGCTCTCCCAGTAGCCGTCACCCTCGCGGACGGACATCAGCCAGCGCACGATGTTCGCCAGCCGCTCGCTCTCCGGCTCCACCTGCGAGAGGGTCCAGAGCACCGTCGCCGTCGTGCGCACGTCGGTCCCCATGTTGAAGTAGTCGACGCTCTCCTCCTCCCAGTGGGCGCCGGTGGCGCTCAGCACGGCGTCACCCCACAGGTCGTCCAGCAAGGTCCGCACCCGTGACGCCTGTCCCTCCGCGTCCATGGTCTGGAGGGCGAGGGCCAGCAACGCCTGCCCGTAGCGGTCCAACTGCTCCCGGCGCCCGTAGAGACGGATGGCGCGGTTGAGAATGCCCCGGGTATTCGCGCCGTCCTCGAAGAGGAGGGCGTAGTCGGCGAGGACGTAGAGCTCGTAGGCCAGACGGTTGGCCTCCCACGTCTGCGTCTCGACGGTCACCGAGGGCAGATTCTGACGCAGGAAGTCGGCACCCTCGCGCAGCGCCCGCTCCGAGACGGTGAAGCCGGCCCGGTGGGCCTCCAGCAGGCCGTGGAGCACGTAGGCGGTGATATAACCGTCGCTCTCGTCGGCCTCCCACCAACCCCAACCCCCGTCGTAGTGCTGGCGGTTGTAGAGCCGCTGCAGCCCCAGGGCGATCTGCGAGTCGAGCTTCTCCCGCAGTTCAGGACGCTCCAGCCCCATCTCCTCCAGCACGCGGTAGGTGAGGACGTTGGGCAGGAAGCGGCTGACGGTCTGCTCGGTGCACTCGTAGGGGTAGTGCTCCAGGTAGCGGAGCGCATCCTGCGTCGCCGCGGTGAGAGAGCCGTCGAGCTGCACCGTCAATCCACCTTGTTCAGCTTCGTAGGTCTCAGGCAGCTGGATCAGCTCCTGGCGCAGGCCGGACTCGGAGAGCTGACCCGCCGTCGCCACCACCCCGGGCGTGGTGTAGCGGTGGACGGGAAGCGCGTCCTCCCGGGCGTCGGAGAGGGTCCCCGCACGGGCCTCCATCCGCACCCGGGCCTGCTCGGTGCCGGAGAGGGCGGTGACGGGCCAGACGACCTTGACCCGGTCGCCCGCCGGGACCTCGACGCTCCGCTCCGGCTCGCCCTCCAGCGCCAGCCCCTCCAGCGCCACGGAGACCTCGGCGGTCAGGCGCGCGGCGGTGTTGTTGTGGACGATGGTGGCGATCTCGGCACGGTCACCCTCCACGAGGAAGCGGGGCAGGACGGGGCGCACCAGCAGGTCGAGGGTGCTCCGCACGTCGACGTCGGCGCGACCGGCGCGGGTGTCGGCGGTTATGGCGCGCGCCTGCATCCGCCAGGTGGTCAGGTTGTCGGGCAGCGCCACGGTCACCTGCGCGCGCCCGTCGGCGTCGGTGCGCACCACGGGATCCCAGAAAGCGGTGTCGGCGAAGTTGCGGCGGGTGGTGCCGCCCTCCGCAGCGGAGTCCCCCCCGCCGCCGCCCTTGGCGCCGGGGGCCAGGTCGCGGTTGTAGGGCTCCATGTAGACGACAAGGGCCAGGCTCGTGCGGACGTTCAACCCCCGCTCGTACCAGAAGGTCTCCACCAGCGAGGGGGTCTGCTCGTCGGCGAGCGCCAGCACGGCCAGATCCGCCAGCCGGAGGGAGAGCTCCGCCGCGACGGGCTCGCCCCCGGCGTCGGTGACCCGTACGTCGTAGGTGACCTCCTCCCGGGGGCGGTAGTACTCACCCGCCTCCATCTCGCGGTCCGGCGTCAGGGTGACGTTCAGCCGCTTGATCTCGTCGGAGACGTCCAGCTGGACCAGCCCCATCTTGAAGCCCGGCATAGCGTCGCCGGACTGCTCGGCCCCCTGGACGAGGACGACGGAGACGAAGATGTTGGGGACGTGGGCCTCCGCGATGGGGATGCGCAGCAGCTCGCTGCTCCCGCTGATCTCGCGCACCTCCGTCTCCATGACGTGACCGCGCTCGATGGTGACCAGCGCCTGGACGGTGCCGGAGAAGGGCGAGGGGACGAGGATCTCGGCGACGTCGCCCACGGCGTAGGCGTCCCGGTCGGGGACGAGGTCAATGCGGTTGGTGCTCTCGCGGCGCCAGATAGTCTCGCCGCCCCAGACCCAGACGTAGGTCGCGCTGCGGATCTCGTGCCCCGCGGCGTCCTGACCGACGGCGCGCACGCGGTAGCTGCCCCCCTCCTCGGGGGTGAAGTCGACGACGGCGCGCCCCTCGGCGCCGGTGGTGACGGTCGTCGTGTAGACCGGGATCTCCTCCCGGGTCCAGGTCCAGTAGTAGCGACCGTTCTCCGACCGCTCGCGGACGCTGTACCATTCGGTCCGGAAGACGCGCACGTCCAGCGGTACCTCCGGCACCGGCTCGCTCTCCCAATCCACCGTCAGCAGATCCACCTCCTTGGGCTCGCCCACCTGCGCCAGCCGCCCGCGGGGGGCCAGGCCCACGTAGAACTCGCCCTGATGCACGATCACGGACGTGCGGTTGCTCACCTCCTGCCCGTTGATGTCGGTGACGGAGGTCTCCAACGTGTAACGCTGGCTCTGCGTCCGGTCGGTGATGTCGGCTTCAACGGAGAAGGCGGCCTGCCCCCCGGCGCCGGTCGTCGTCTCGCCCTCCTCGATGAGCTGCCCGTAGCCGGCGTAGGTCTCCTCGTCGCGCAGCAGCGACCAGGCGTCCTCGACGTCGGTCCAGCTGTAGCGGGGGCAGGTCTCCCCCTCGGGGCAGCGATATTGGAAGCGGTAGCCCTCCCGCAGCACGCTCCAGCGCACCCCGGCATCGGCGACGGGACCGCCGAAGTAGTACGCCGCCTCGGTCGTCACCTCGATGGTGTCGCCGTCGAGGTAGGCAGCGCGGTCGGTAGTGACGGAGACCTCGTACTCGGGCTTGCGGTACTCGGCGACCTGGAAGCGGGCGCTGCCGAGATAGTCGCCGTCGACGACGGAGAGGGAGAGCTCGTAGTAGCCGAGAGCCGCCTCGGGGCCGAGAAGCAGCTCCCCGTGGACGGAGCCCATCTCGTTGAGGGTCAGCGTCTCCTCGTAGAGCAGCTCGCCCTCCGGATCGCGGATAACGGCGCGGACCTGCTCCAGATCGGGCAGGGTGTAGGTTGCGTCGTCGTCGGCGCGCACGATGCCCTTGAAGTAGACGGTCTGGTCGGGGCGGTAGATGGGGCGGTCGGTGTAGATCGCGGTCTTGTAGGCCCGCTCACCGTAGGAGGGCGGGACGTTGAAGTCCCAGGAGGAGATGCCCCGGTTCCAGTGGTTGAAGACGACGGCGAAGTCGGAGTCGCCGGGCTCGCCGGCGAAGGCGTAGTAGCCGTCCCAGAGGCTCTCGGTCTCCAGATCCTCGACCAGGTAGAGGCCCTGCGCGTCAGTGCTCCCCTCGGCGTGCCAACCCTGCTCCTTGGAGAAGAAGCTGACGTCGAGGTTGGGGACGGGTTCGCCCGTCGCCAGATCCGTGGCCCAGAGCAGGGACTCGCTCAGCGTCTGCTTGAGAGTGAGGTTGATAGCAGACTTGACGAAGACGAAGCGCGGGGTCTCGCGGGCAGGATCCATCTCCCGGATCTCGGGGGCCTCCACCTCCACCACGTAGAGCCCGGGCGGGAGAGGCCCCTGCCCCTCCAGGGGGACCCGATAGAGGGCGGAGGTGTTGGGCAGCAGGTCCAGCGCCTGGGACCACTCCCGCAGGAGCTCGACACCCTCGACGGCGGGCGAGAGCCACCGCTCCTCCCGTCTCACACCGTAGTCGGTCAGCAGGCGGAAGCGCTCGGGGGTGACGGCGTAGAGGCGCAGCTCGAGCCGGGAGACGTTCTGCACCTGGGCGTAGACGACGGTCTCGGTGAAGGGGGTGTAGAAGCCGACCTCTCCGAAGGTCCTGAGGTAGGCGTGCGGGGGAAAGTCGCCGACGGTGAAGGAGAGCTCCACGCTCTCCCCCAGGGGAGCGCCGTAGGCATCGGGCGTCCGGGCATCTAGGACAAACTCGTAGGAGGTGCGCGGCTCCTTTTCGAAGCGGAGGGCGACGCGGGTGCCGGACTCCCGGCAGTAGGTGTAGACCCGGGTGATGGTGGGCGTGATCCGCAGGTGGTCGGGCAGGCGGTTGCAGTCCATGGGGCTGGCGAACTGCAGGACGAGGGGAGCGTGAGGCGGGAAGGACGAGAGGTCGTGGGGTTCGACCACGCGGACGAAGCCGGGCTCCAGGACGGTGCCGAAGCGCTGCCTGAAGGTCTCCTCCAGGGGCAGGTTTCCGGACGCCGCCTGAGCTCCGGCTACGACGACCACCTCGCCAGAACGGGCGCGGGGCAGCGGGGCGTCGGGCGTGAAGCGCAGCGTCTCCGTCACCCACGGCGTCGCGCCCCCCGACCAGCTGAAGGTCCCGGCGACGGGCTCGCCGTCGACCAGCAGCGAGAAGGCCTCCTCGGTCGAAGCGTGGTCCATGGGCTGGTTGAAGGTGAGGCTGAAGACTTCCGTGGGACCGACGTACTCGAAGTCTGGCGGCGGCGAGGCGGCGACGATATCGGGGCGCAGCGTGCTGAAGCGCCAGACGTAGTCCTCCTCCAGCACCCCGCCGGCGGTGTCGGTCAGCCCGGCGGAGACGCGGGCCTCGTACTCGGTGGCGGGGCGCAGGCCCTCCTCGGGCCGGAAGACGTAGATGGAGGTGTTGAGCCACTCCCCCTCCCCCTCGAGGGGCGGCGAGAAGCGCAGGGGCCGGGGCAGCTCCGCTTGATCCTCGATGGCGGTGAGGGGGACGACGGGGCGGTTGAAGACGACGGTGACGTTCGTCTGGGGGTCGAGCCCCTCGCCGTCGGGCGCGGGCTGCACCTCGGAGACCTCGAGGAAGCCCTCGGTCTGGAACTCGAAGTGTACCGGCTCGACCAGGGTGCGGCCCTCGGCGTTCCGGGCGCTCTCGGCGACGGAGACCTCGTAGCGGGCGCCCCGCTCCAGCCGTCCGGCGGGCCGGAAGGCGACGGTGCGGGCATCCCGCCACGCGAACTCGCCCTCGACCTGGGGCCGGAGGGAGAAGGCCGCCTCGACGCTCTCCTGATCCATGGGCTGGTCGAAGATCAGCTCCAGCGAGGCATCCAGCGGCTGGCGCTCCGCGAGCTCGGGCTTGCGGTCGAGGAGACGCGGTGG
>DAOTVC010000135.1:0-7912 GCA_034437215.1 Anaerolineae bacterium
CACCCCCACACCGACCCCCACGCCCACACCCGGGTGGGACCCGGGAGAGACCGCCGACGCCGCCCAGGAGACGGCGCTCACCATGGGGCGCGGTCTCGTCGAACTCGCCATCTGGTTCGCTTTCGTCGTCCTGCCCTTCCTTCTGCCCGCCGCCGGTATCTACCTCGTCGCTCGCCGGCTGCGGGGAGCGGGGATAAGGGATGAGGAACCGGGGAGCAGGGATCAGGATGAATAGTCGGGATCAGGGACAAGTGATCTGGGATTAGGGGGCATAGAACCCGGCACCCAATCAGTTCCGATCTAAGGTTCGTCCAGCGTCCTAGGAGCCGCTCGAAATCGGTCGCAGGCCCCTGTGCGTACTTCCCGTGGACCGCGATAGCGCCCAACTAAGAGATAAAACGAACGCCGGTCGCGCGACGCGACCGGCGTTCGTTCAATTTACAACTACGCCGTCAGCTCCTCGCGCTTTCGCAGCCAGAGCCAGAGGGCCCCGAGCCCGAAGAGGTTGATGATCAGGCTGAAGAGCCAGCCCAGGAAGGGGATGGAGATGAGCAGCGCCACAAGGATGACCCCCACCAGCGTGACCAGGACGGGCTTCGCCGCCCAGTCGCTGTTGAGGCGGGAGAGGATGAAGTGACCGCCCCAGTAGCCCAGGATCGCCTTCGTAAGGTAGGTCACGGCGAGCCCGAAGCTCACGACGAGCGCCAGCACGCCGGCGATGCCCAGCATGATCACCGACCCGGTGAGGTTCCCCAGGCTGATAATCCCCAGCAGGATCGCCAGCAGGATGATGATGCCCGCCAGCAGGAGAACGGCGAGGGGGAAGAGGAAGAAGATGAGCGCGCCCCAGCCGACGCTCGGTCCCGGGCGGGCCTGCACCTCGAGGGCCGGACGCTTGAGCAGCGTGGGAATGAGCCATGCCAACAGCAGGGCGACGATGATCAGGGCCACGATGCGGCGGATGGTGCGCAGGAGCCAGGTCAGAGCCGCAGGCCGTGCGGCCCGTCTCTGCTCCGGGGCGACCGGCTCCTCCTCGAACTCCACCTCTCCGGCGACCACCCCTTCCTCGATGTCCAGCGCCTCCGTGGCGGCATAGATGAGGGAGCCACCGATCAGCGCCTCCTCACCCAGCGTCAGCCCGGGCTCCACGGAGGGCACGCGGGGCATGTTGGGGATGAAGTTCAACGGAGCGAAGGTAATCCCCTCCTTAGCGCCCGACACGTCTACCTTGACGTCGCCCTCGATCTCGCCCCGTAACTCGACGGCATTGCCGGCCAAATTCACGTCCTCGCCCACCGTGCCCGCGATCAGGCTCTGGTAACCGGCGTAGACCAAACTGCCCGCCAGCTCGCTACCCGGCTCCATCTCCAGACTGTACGCCGCGGCGATGAGATCGTCCCCGATCTGCGCAGCGGCGCCGATGATCAGGGCGTTCGCGGCAGCGTGTACGTCATCCTGAACCGTCCCGTTGACGACGATGCTCTGCCCTCCGGCCCATACGTCCCCGGTCACCGTCCCGTTGATGGTGATGTCGGTAGCCCCGACGACCAGGTCGCCGTTGATGGTCCCCTCGAGCACAAAGACGTTGGCTCCCACATAGAGGTCGTCGTCGATCACCTCGTCCGCGGTGATGACGATCTTGTCCCCCCCACGACTTTCAAAGGCGCGGGCCGTCGGAACCACCAGCAGGGTGGCGAGCACCAGCAGGGTGAGCACGAGGGCGCCGTAACGAATCCGTCTCTTCATGATTGCCTCCTTCCATGGATGAGCTTGAATAGAGTGACGTCGTCCTGGTCGCGTGAAGGGTGCGAGGTTGAAAAAGATACACGAGGACGACGACCACGTAGCTTCTATTATATACCATAGTGACCGAAAGCACTTTAACATCTTGTTAGGAAGGCTCTAGAACACAATAACCGTTCAACTTGTTCTTCTCCGCCATCACCGTTATACTTCTCTCGAGGAAAGGACTGAACCACCAGCAGAGGGGGAGCCTTGTTAACCTCCGTCGTCATTCCCGCACTGAACGAAGCGGAAAACATCACACACTGTATTGCTGCCGCCCGCCGGGAGTACACGCCCCAGGAGGTGGAGCTTCTGGTCACCGATGGGGGGAGCACCGACGGCACCCTCGATCTCATCCCATCCGACGTCCTCGTTGTCGCATCCCCCAGAGGGCGCGCGGTGCAGATGAACGCGGGCGCCGCCGCGAGCCGCGGCGCGATCCTCGCCTTCTGCCACGCCGATTCCCTGCTGCCCGCCGGCTGGCGGGAGGCGGTGCTCGAGGCCCTGAACGATCCAGAGGTGAGCGGGGGCACCTTCCAGACGCTCATCCTGCCTGCGGAGAGCCGGCTTTTGCGCTGGCGCAATCGGGTGGCCCTACCGGCGCAGTGGCGGGGCATGTTCGGCGATCAGGTGCAGTTCATGCGGCGATCCACCTTCGAAGCGGTGGGCGGCTTTCCCGAGATCCCCCTCATGGAGGACGTGGAGATGTCGCGGGCGCTACACCGGCGGGGGCGCTTGGTGCGCATCGACCCCGCGAGCCGCGTTACGACCTCCAGCCGTCGCTTCCGCGAGCGAGGCGCCCTGCGCCAGACGCTGCTGAACGGCTGGAACCTCTTCCGTTACCTCTACCTGGGCGTCTCCCCCGAGGCCATCGCCCGCACCTACCGTTCGACCCGGGAGCAGTCCCTGGGATGAGGCGCCACCTCATCGTCTACGCCCGCGCCCCCCTGCCCGAGCGGACCAAGACCCGTCTGGGGGCGGGTCTGGGAGCGGAGGCCGCTGCAGGAATCTACGCGCGCCTTCTCTACGGCTACCTCTACGACCTCCTACGCGCGCCCCTTCCCGACCTCCGCCTCGAGCTCTCCGTCTCCACCCCCACCGAGAGGTCCTACTTCACCGACGCCTTCCCCGAGTTCGAGGTCACCTCCCAGGTGGGGGGCGACCTGGGCAGAAGGATGTGGGCCTCCTTCTGCCGGGCCTTCGAACGAGGCAGCGAAAGCGTTGTGCTCACCGGAAGCGACCTCCCCGGGCTCTCCACCCACCACGTGCAGGCCGCTCTCGAGGCCTTGGAGGAGGTCCCCGTCGTGTTGGGCCCGGCAACCGACGGCGGCTACTACCTGGTGGGCATGCGGTCGCCGGGCGCCGACCTCTTCCAGGGAATCTCCTGGAGTACCGAGAGGGTGCTGGCTCAGACCGAAGCGCTGGCCCAACAGGAAGCGTTAACCACGCGCCGCGTCTCGACCCTGCAAGATATCGACGTGACTGCGGAGTACGTTCTCTGGCGCGAGCAGCTCCTGGAGAAGCGTTGATGGGAGGCAAGCGAAGCCCAGGCGAGTGCTTCGCTCGCGTCTACGCCCTGGTGCACCGGATTCCCGAGGGTCGGGTGGCGACCTACGGGCAGGTGGCGCGCTGGTTGGGCTGGCCACGAGGCGCCAGGACGATCGGCTGGGCCCTCCGCGCCCTCCCACCCGGTTCCGAGATCCCCTGGCACCGGGTGGTCAACGCCCAGGGGCGCATCAGCCAGCGGGAGGTCGAAGCACAGCGTGAGCGCCTGGAGGCGGAGGGCGTTCTCTTCGATGAGAGCGGGCGTATCGATCTCGACCTCTACGGCTGGACGGACCCTGGCTCTCCCTACGACTGAATTCTCTTCTCACCTTCTGATATCGCCCCATCACCCACTTTCCTTTTTAAATATAAAAGTCTATAATATTAGAGGAAGATGCGAAATCCCGTGACATTTCAAACAAAGCGTAAATTTCTGCAAGCAGCCGTCGTCGTCCTGGTCCTGGGCCTCTTTGCCGTCGCCGCTCTCTACTACTTCTCTCGTTACGACACCCTCAACCGGGAAAACCTGCGCGACCTCATCGCCGGCTTTGGCGTCTGGGCGCCCGCCATCTACTTTCTCACCTGGCTCGTCAGCTCGCTCGTCCCCTTTCTGGGGCCCGTACTCACCGCTGCCGGGGGATTGCTCTTCGGCGTCTGGTGGGGCACGACCTACACCGTCCTCTTCGGGACGGTGGTCGCGCTGCTGCCCTTGGGCCTGGCACGCTGGCTGGGTAGGCGTTGGGTCATCGCGCAGCTCGACGACACGAGGTTGCAGAGTCTCTACGAGGCTACTGCCCGGCGTTCTAGCTTGATCTTCGTCATCCTGCTGCGGCTGGTGCCCCTCGTGCCCTGGGAGATCCAGAACTACCTGGTGGGTTTGACGAAGATCGATGTGGGCGCCTTCGTGCTCGGCACTCTGGTGGGGATGGTTCCGGGCACCCTGGCCTACACCCTGTTGGGGTCGGCCATCGTCGCACCCGGCTCCTGGGAGTTCTTCGTCGCCGTCGGCCTGGTTATCATCACGAAGGTGATCGTACCCGCGGCGGGAGGCACCTACCTCTACAAGCAGGCGCAAGCCGGGGAAGTTTGATCGAGCGTCAGCGCAGTAGAGAGATATTAGTTGCTCCAACCATTATCGTCACAGTCCAACATTGAAAGAGGAGGTAACTATGGAGGAGCCGTTCTGGGAAAAGAGATGGGTGCAAATCCTGCTGATCGTGATCATCGCAGGCCTCTTCGCGGGGCTGGCCTGGTACTACTTCTCCCTCTACGATCGTTTCAATCAGGAAAATCTTCGCGACTTCGTGCTGATGTTCGGGGCGTGGGCGCCGGTGGCCTACGCCCTCGTCTACATCATCAGCGCCCCCGTCCCCTTCCTTGCGCCCGTCATCTCCGCCGTGGGAGGGCTGCTCTTCGGCACCTTCTGGGGGCTGCTTCTGGTGATGGTCTCGGCTACCTTCTCCTCCCTCATCCCCTTCTTCCTGGCCCGCAAGCTGGGACGGGACTGGGTCGAGGAGCAGGTCAAGGGCAAGCGGCTGGACGAGTTCCTGGAGCGATCGGAGGGCAAGAAGGCCTTCCCCTTCATCATGCTGATGCGTCTCATCCCCGTATTGCCCTGGGAGGTACAGAACTATGCTGCCGGGCTGACCCGCGTTCCCGTACCCATCTACCTGGCGGCGACCGCCGTGGGCATCATCCCCGGCTCCTTCTCCCTGGTCTTCTTGGGCGCCGCCGCCTCCGATCCTACCTCCTGGGAATTCGTGGCCGCCGTCGCTTTTAAGATCGTCGTCGCCCTCGTCCCCGCCATCGTCATCTACGTCCGCCACCGGCGCAACAAGAAGAACGAGGTAGACGTGGAAAATGAGAACGACGGCCAAGAGATAGCCGAGTGACTCCGCTGAAAAGAGATCTCTTGCCACAGAGAGCACGGAGATTTTTGATGTTAAAATTTATCTTTGGTTTTAACTTTCATAAGAATCTCCATGATTTTCTCAGTGTTCTCTGTGTCCTCCGTGGTGAAATAGAGGTCTTTCAGTAGAGCCACCGAGTAGATGTTCGTAAGTTCGAAACACCAGAGTAACGGTTCTTGGACACAACAAAGGAGCAGACAATGAACAAGGAGAGGACGTACGACCTGGTGGTCATCGGTGGGGGGTCGGCAGGCCTTTCAGCCGTGGGCTTCGGGCTGGAGATAGGCGCGACGACGGCGCTCATCGAGCGCCACCGGGTGGGCGGTGACTGCACGTGGAGTGGCTGCGTGCCCAGCAAGAGCCTGCTCAAGGTGGCGAAGGTGGCCCACCACATGCGAATCGCGGCTACCTATGGCGTCCGCCCCGTCGAGCCCGAAGTCGATATGAAAGCAGTGATGACCCACATCCACGAGATCATCGCCGCGACCTACGCTGAGGAGACCCCGGAGGTGCTCCGTGAGAAGGGCGCCGACGTCTACCTGGGCGAGGCCCGTTTCGTCGACCCTCACACGCTGAAGCTGGATGATCAGACCATCAAGGCCCGCAACGTCGTCCTCGCCACGGGCGCCCACCCCTTCGTCCCCCCCATCGAGGGCGTGGACGAGGTGGACTACCTCACCTACGAGAACATCTGGTACCTGGAGCAGCTGCCCGAGCACCTCATCGTCATCGGCGCCGGCCCCATCGGCAGCGAGATGTCCCAGGCCTTCCGGCGCCTGGGCTCCCGCGTGACCATCATCGAGGGAGGGCCGCGCATGCTAGGGCGGGACGACCCCATCGCCTCGGAGATCATGACGCGGATCTTCCGCGCCGAGGGCATCGATCTGAAGCTCAACCACCAGGCGGAGCGCATCTGGCGGGACGACGAGGGGGTGCACGTGCTGGCGAAGGGGAAGGAGATCATCGGAGACGCCCTGCTGGTGTCGGTGGGACGCCGTCCCAACGTCGACGCCCTCGACCTGGAGAAGGCCGGGGTGGAGTACAGCGCCCGCGGCATCAAGGTCAACGAGAAGCTCCAGACGGCTCAGCCCCACATCTACGCCGCGGGGGACTGCCTCGGCGGCTACCAGTTCACCCACTACGCCGGCTGGCAGGCCTCGAACGCCGCCGCCCGCAACGCCCTGCTCCCCGGCTCTTCCAAGGGCGTTCGAGAGTGGGTGCCCTGGACCACCTTCACCGAGCCCGAGGTCGCCCACGCCGGGCTGACGGAAGCCGAGGCGCGAGAGAAGTACGGCGACGCGGTGGGGACCGTGGAGTGGCCCATGGAGAGGGTCGACCGCGCCCGGGCCGAGGTCGACACGGAGGGCGTGGTCTTCCTCGTGCACAAGGGGCAGGAGGTTCTGGGCGCGACCATCGTCGCCGAGCGGGCGGGGGAGATCATCCACGAGTGGATCCTGGCGCTGGAGCACGGGCTGAAGGCACGGGACCTCACCACCACCATCCACGTCTACCCCACCTACGCCCGGGCCACCGTCAAAGCGGGGGGCGCCTTGCTACAGAAGGAGCTCCTGGAGGGACGGTGGGGCGACCTCATCCACAAGGGCGGGGAGTGGGCGCTCGAGTTCATGCGCTGGCGCCGCGGCTTCTAGACAGAATCAGCTGGCGACATATTGTAGGGTAGGACGGGATTAGGGTGGATAGGACTTCTTCCCCCTGATCCCCGGTCCCTTCTCGAAGGTTGACAAACGAGGGAGATTGCGTATAATACAGAGCGTCAAAGCCCGAGTGGCGGAATTGGCATACGCGGCAGGTTGAGGACCTGTGCCCGTTTGGGCGTGGAGGTTCGAGTCCTCTCTCGGGCATATTGACTATAAGGGCGTCGTGGAGTAACCACGGCGCCCTTTTGCGTTAGCCCCAATCAGTACTTTCGGAGCACATCTGTACTACCAATACAGAGAACGAAGTTGCATTCTGATTGAAATGGGTGTGTTTCAATCCAGTTGTGAGCTATCCATGGCTGAAACGTAAAGCGTGAAACGTGAAGCCCTCACGTTTTACGTTTCACGTTTCACGCCTCGGTTTATCTCAAGTGAAACACACCCGATTGAAATATGGCTCTGCTGAAAGAACTGGGAACCTCACGCAAAGCCGCCCAGAACGCTAAGGAAATTTAAAATAGCAGATAACTTTTCAACTCCATCACCATGGCGGAGTCACAGTACGGGGCGGAGAAGAGCCGGCAGCGCAAGCGCAACCGGTAGGCTCTGGAGCACTTCCTGGCCCCCCTGGTCGTGGCGGAGTTCGACGCCTCGGCCGCCGTCGCCTATGGATGGGTCCGTGCGCTGCTGGAGGGACGCGGAACCTCCGTGGGCGCCCTCGATACCCTGATCGCGGCCCACGCGCTGAGTCTGCAGGTCGAGAACTGGGTTGGAGAGTAGCACTTATGGCACCTTGCTTCCTACCCCATCTCGTGTTAAAATAGATGTAGATTATAAAATCAGCCGGGCCCTTCTCGAACCTCGCGAAGATTTTGATTCTGCGGGGTCTTTTTTATGCCCGGCCTCAACCGAGCGGTCGTGAAGCACAGAAGGATCGATAAGGGACCGCAGGGCAGAGAGGACGAAACTATGGCGAAGAAAAAAGAAGCAGCCATCAACAACGTACGAATTATC
>DAOTVC010000136.1:0-12911 GCA_034437215.1 Anaerolineae bacterium
TCGCCGCCGGTGAGACCCTCGACTACTCCATCACCCTCACCAACACCGGCCCCTCCACCGCCCACGACGTCTTCGCCTTCGACACCCTGCCCGCCGACGTCGAGGTGGTCAGCACCGGCGTGCTGCGGGGCGTCAACGGAACGCCCGCCGGCAGCGGCGGGACCTGCCAGGTGCCGGCGGCCCCCGAGCCCCTCACCTGCCAGCTGGGCGACATGCCCGCCGGCGAGGCCCTGCGCATCACCCTCCGGGTGCGGGTGGCGGCCGACGCCGTCCCCACCGGCGACCCCGACGGCTCCATCGACATCACCAACCAGGTCGACGCCTCGGCCTCCAACGCCGCCGACGCGTCGACCCACGCCACGACGACGGTCCACCGCGTCAGCGACGTGGCGGTCACCAAGACGGTCGAACCGGCCCTCGTCTACGCCGGCGAACAGGTGCGCTATACCCTCGACGTCACCAACGACGGCCCCTCTGACGCCGTGGGCGTGGTGCTGACCGACACCCTACCCGCAGAGCTGACCTACGAGACCGACACCGGCGGCTGCACCCTCGTGGGCACCGCGCCCGAGGTCCTGCGCTGTACGTTGGGCAACCTGCCCGCCGGCGGCAGCAGCTCCTTCCAGATCTACGCCCGCGTGCGCTCCGACATCACACCGGAGACCGTCGCCGTCAACGAGGTGCTCGTCACCACCGCCCCCACCGACCCCCTCCTCACCAACAATAGCGATTCGGCCTCCACGGAGCTGCTGGGCCTGGCGGACCTGCGCATCAGCGAGTACGGGCAGGTCAGCGGACCCGTCCAGGCGGGAGAGCTCCTCACCTACACCATCGTCGTCGACAACCTGGGGCCGGGCACGGCTCACGACGTCGTCATGGAGAAGAGCCTGGAGTCGAACGGCTCCTTCGAGCTGCTGGCGGTCTCCTCCGACCGGCCCGCCACCTGCTCCCCCACCTCGGGCACCTTCAGCCTCCTCGAGCTGCGCTGCGAACTCACCGATCCGCTGGAGGCGATGGTGAGCGGCAGCACGGGCCGCTGGACGATGCAGGTCGTCGTGCAGGCGACCGAGGCCCAGAGTCTCAACGGGGAGTCCCAGGTCTTCGGCTCCGATGAAGATCCCGACCTCTCCAACAACCACACCACCGTCCAACACGAGATCACCGACAGCGCCGACCTGATGGTCGACAAGACGGCGCTCGGGAAGGTACAGGTGGATGGACAACCGGGCGGCACCATCGTATTGCTGCCCGACCGCGCCACGGCCGGCACCGAGTTGACCTATACCCTGACTATCACCAACGCCGGCCCCTCCACAGCACAGAACGTGGTGGTACAGGATCGCCTGCCGGGCTGGATCGTTGTGAACAGCGTGTCCCCCAGCCAGGGGAGCTGCAACGTCGGCATACCCGGCGATCCCGATGCCCCGCTCACCTGCGGGCTGGGGGCCATGGGTCCGCACCAGACGGTCACCGTAATCGTCGTGGTCGTCGTCGAACCTGAGACGCCCGGCGGCACGCCCCTGGACAACGACGTGCTCGTCTACAGCGACGCCTACGACCCCGACAACTCCGACAACTTCGTCACCCAGCGCACCACGGTCGACTCGTGGACCGACCTGTCGATCACCAAGAGCGCCGCGCCGGCCCTCGTCCTGCCCGGCAACGTCGTGACCTACACGATCAGCGTCCACAATCGGGGCCCCAGCGACGCCGTCGACGCCCTGGTGGAGGACCTGGTCCCCAACGGGATCATCAACGCGTCCTGGACCTGCTCCGCGACCCCCGGTGCAGCGTGCACCGCCCAGGGAACGGGCAGCATCGCCGACGTGGTAGATCTGCCCGCAGGCGGCACCCTCGTCTACAAACTGGGAGGTACCGTCAACACAGCGGCCGAGATCATCAACACGGCGACGGTGACCGTCTCCATCCGTGCCGACGACCCCTATCCGCTCGACACCCGTGCCTCCGTGGCCAACCGCCCGGAGGCGACCTACCTGCCGCTCGTCATGAGCAGCCGCTACTCCTCCGGACCCGACCTGGTGGTGGAGGAACTGATCGTGGGCAGTTACAGCGTCCAGGTGGTGATCCGCAACCGCGGGAACGAGCCGGTCACCGAAGGCTTCTGGGTAGACCTCTACATCGATCCCAGCCCGGCCCCTCGCGGGGTCAACCAGGTCTGGAACGATCTGGGCGTGGAGGGCATGGTGTGGGGCGTGAACTCGGTCGCCATGCCCCTCCAGCCGGACGAGCTGCTGGTGCTCTCCGTGGACGATGACTACTACTGGCCCACCCTGAGCCGGGTCATCTGGCCCCTGCCGGCGAACACGCCCGTCTACGCTCAAGTCGACTCCTACGCGCCAGACACCGACTACGGCCTGGTGCTGGAGGGCCACGAGACCGGCGGCGGCGGGTACAACAACATCACCGGGCCGGTGCTCGCCCCGGCTACGGTGATGGGCGCGGCTGTCCCCCAGATCACACCCGCGTCTCGTCTGGTGTCGCGCTACCGTCCCTCTCTGCGGTAGTTAAGGAAGGGATCAGGGATCGGGAATGGGGGAGCAGGTCTAAGCCTGGTCCCCCATCTTTTTTCTCGTCCACGGTAGGAGGAGCACACGATATCCTCTGCTCCTATTCACCACTCCCTGCTCACCTCTCACCCCCTCACGCGTCCCGCTGTTGCTCTGTTCCCGGCAGCCATTACAATAGCGGTGTAGGTTGAGCGAGAGGAGGCAAAATGCGTACACGAAGGTTGATCCTGCTGATCCTGCTGATCCTGCTGATCCTGGTGGTCGCGCTGGCAGGCTGCGGAGAGCAGGCACCCTCACCCGAGACAACCCCCTTCGCCCTTCCCACCCCCGACCCCGAGGAGCCCTACGCCGCGCGCCGGCACGCTATGGTGGAGAACACCATCCTGGCCCGCGGCGTCAACGATCCGGAGATCGTCGAGGCCATGCTCGAGACACCGCGCCACCGCTTCGTCGCGGAGCGTTTCCTTGACGAGGCCTACGCCGACCACCCCCTCCCCATCGGCTACGGGCAGACCATCTCCCAACCCTTCATCGTGGCCTGGATGACCGAGCTGCTGGCGCTGCAGGAGGGAGAGAGGGTGCTGGAGATCGGAACGGGCTCCGGCTACCAGGCGGCGGTGCTGGCGGAGCTCGATCTGGATCTGGAGATCTACACCATCGAGATCATCCCCGAGTTAGCCGCAGAGGCGGAGGAGCGTCTGGAAAGCCTGGGCTACGAGAGCGTCCACGTCAAGCAGGCCGACGGCTACTACGGCTGGGAGGAGCACGGGCCCTTCGACGCCGTTATCGTCACCGCAGCGCCCGACCACCTTCCCCAGCCCCTCGTCGAACAGCTCGCCGAGGACGGGCGGCTGGTCGTCCCCATTGGGCCGCCGGGCGGCTACCAGACCCTCTGGCGCTTCACGAAAGAGGAAGGGGAGCTGCTGGCGGAGAACCTTGGAGCCGTCGCCTTCGTCCCCTTCACCGGCGGGGGTCAGTCGGCGACGCCCGGACCCGACATCGGCCCCTGAGCCAGAAGCAGGGCGCCGGCGTAGCAGACGGCCCCAACGACGAGGACGGCGCGGAAGCCAAAGGAGAGGGAGAGCAGCGCGGACAGGACCGAGGCGATGACCGAAGCCGCCCCGTTGACACCCCACGCCCAGGGGACGTAGAAGGGCGCGTGATGGCGGAGGCGTCCGAGCCCCAGGGGGAAGGGCATCCCCATGAAGAGCCCCAGCGGAGCGAGGGCCAGGACGGCGATCAGCAGGCGCCCCCTCAGCGGCAGGCCCAAGGTCAGTGAGAAGAGGGGCTGCAGCGCCAGGGGGTAGACGAGGGCCAGGACAACGAGGAGCGCGAGCACCCAGCGCAGCGGGAAGTGATGGGAGAGCGCGCTCCCGACGCCGGAGAAGAGGAGGATGGCGAAGAGCACCGCCGTCAGCGCGTAGGAGGGGTGTCCCAGGAAGAGGATGAAGCGCTGCATCAGGGGTAACTCCACGAGAAGAAAGGCGAGCCCCAGGAGACCGAAGTAGGCCGCCACCCCCGCCAGATCGGAGAGAGCGCCCTGCCTCCACAACCGGCGTCCCCGGCTTACCACCACGGGCAACAGGATAACCGCGAGGGCAGCGACGAGGGCGAGCGCCAGGAGGACGAGGAGGACGAAGTAGCCCGCCCCACCGAAGGGCTGCCAGGTCTTCCCCAGCTCCGCCACCACCTGCCCCGCCTGGGACCACTTGAAGAAGTGCCCGAAGAAGGGGTGATTGTCGGTAGGCGGTGCGACGGCGAAGGGATAGCCGGCGTACCACGCTTCGCGATCCTCCGCCTCGAGCAGGGCCGTGAAGGTCCGGTAGTAGACGGGCGCCTCCAGCCGGTTGTAGCGGTTGGTCTCCTCGGGGCGGATGTCAGGGGCGTAGACGAGGTCGAAGGCCCGGTCGGAGGCGAAGGTCCGGACGGCCTCCAACTCCTCGGGCAGGAAGGGCGACCCGCGGACGAGGAGGGTGAGGGTAGCGTAGCCGCGTAAGGCGACGATCTGGCGGGCCGGCTCGCCGCCCGCCCCCTCGACGGCGTCGACGGCGAGGGCGAAGGCGCGGAGGGACTCGCTGGGCGGGAGCTGGAGCCAGCGGGTGACGACCAGGAGACCGTCGGGCTCCAGCGCTGCCAGGTAGTCGCGAAAGGCCTCGCGGGTGTAGCGGTAGTCCTCGCCGAGGCTGTAGGCGCCCGAGCGGACGGGGCGGTAGGCGGCGGTGAGGGGCAGAGCGACCAGGTCGTAGCGCCGGTCGCCCCCGCTCACGAAGCTCCGCGGCTCCTCGAGCACCGTCTGCACGGCGGGATGGGTGTAGATCTCTCCCGCCGCTTCCACGACGAGGGGATTCGGCTCCACGGCGGTCACCCTCCCGGCCCCCTCGTTCAGCGCCGTCCAGAGGGCCAGCCCGCCCCCCGGCTCCAGCAGGAGGGCCTCCCCACCGGGACGGAGCCGGTAGGCCACGGCGGAGGGGAGGTAGCCGGTGAAACCGAGCCGCTCCCCGGGGCGCTCCAGGGCGGTGAGGGGCAGCCGGAGGACGGGGCTGGGATCGTCGCCGTCGACGAAGAGGCCCGCCTGTGGAGGAGGCGGCTGGAGGTAACGGTAGCTCAGGCCGGGCAGCGAGCGGATCCCCTCGCTCGTCACGAGGTCGACCCGGGAGAAGCTGTTCCACTCGCGAAAGACGACCTCGGCGCCGGGATATTGGAGGGCATAGCTCAGGGCCTTGTAGGGCGAGAGGTGCAGGCGCAACCAGGGCGGTTGGACGACCAGGAGAGCGAGGGCGAGCACGATCAGGGCCGCCGGAAGGAGGGCCCGGCGCCGGGCGCTGCCGTGACGCCCCCTCTCCCCCTCATAGCCCCCTGCCCCAAAGGCCAGCGCCGCAACGCCTGCCAGGAGCGCGGCGACGACGACGGCCCCCTCGCCGCCCACCAGGTTCGGCACGAGGAGCGCCAGCAGGCAGCCCACCGCCGACCCGGCGAGGTTGGTCGCGTAGAGGCGCGGCACGGCACCGGGCTGCAGGGCGAAGAGCAGGCTCAGCGCGGCGCCGCTGCAAAAGAAGGGCAGGGCCAGGGCCAGGTAGTGGAGGGCCAGCACCGCCACCTGGACCGAATCCCAGGCGATGCTGAAGGAGTCGAAGGGGACGACGTTGGTGAAGACGTAGGCACCCAGCGCGGTCAGCCCGAGGGCCAGGGCCAGCAGGACGAGAGAGCGCCGCGGGTTTTGTCGCCCCAGGCGGGGGAAGAGGGCGAGCACCGTACCGCTGGCTCCGAAGCCCAGCATCGCCAGGCTGACGATCATGAAGGCGAAGTGGTAGAACTGGGCGACGGAGAAGATGCGGGTGAGGTCGATCTCGAAGAGGAGGGTGGCAGCGGAGAGGAGGAAGAGGCCCGCGCTCCAGCTCTGGGAGGTCTGGCTGAGACCTCCGAGAGCTTTAGGCTTCCAAGGAGCGCTCATAGAGAGACTCCGCCAGGGATCTGATGTAGTCCCCCTTCTCCAGCTTGCGCCGCCACCCCTCGGGGATGGCCTCGACGCCCAGGTAGGCGCCCGAGATGGCGGCTGCCATGGCGCCGACGGTATCGCGGTCGCCGCTGTGGAGGGCGGCGCAGAAGAGGCAGGTCTCGAAGGAGTCGGGGTAGCGGAGGAAGGCGTAGAGGGCGAAGGGGACCGAACGGTGAGCCGCCACCCCGGGCCCCAGCCACAGCCCCACCACGCCGGCGGGTGACTCCTCCTCGAGCGAGGTCGCCATATCCTCCAGCCGCGACCGCAACTCGTCGGTGCGGGCGAAGTCGAGGAGCCCCCGGACGAAGGCCTCGCGGTCGAGGGGCTCCTCGGGTGAGAGGTCGACGACGCGCGCCACGGCCCAGGCAACGAGAGCGGCCCCGTCGATGCCCAGGGGATGGGCGTGGGTGACGGAGGCGGAGCGGCGCACCTGCTCATAGAGGTCGTCGGCGTCGTGGAAGAAGAGGCCGGCGGGCGCCACGCGCATGGCGGCCCCGTTGCCGTAGGAACCCTCGCCTCCGAAGAGCGCGCTCGCCGCCTCGGTGTAGCTCACCCCCTCGCGCTTCACCCGCTCGAAGATGGAAGGCGGGCCCATAGCATACCCCCGCCAGGGTTCCCGGACGTAGTTCGCCCGGAAGGTCTCGCCCAGATGCTGGGGCTCGATCTTCCCCACCGCTGCCAGGGACTCGGCCAGGCCGATGGCCATAGCGGTATCGTCGGTGTAGGTGAGGATGTCTCGCCTCCCCACGGCGGCCCGCAGTGTGGGCAGCTCGCTGTAGGAGAAGGCCAGCTCCCCGATGGCGTCCCCCACCCCGCAGCCCACCATCCCCCCCAGAAACTTGCTCTTCAGATTCACGGACTCGGTCATCGCGCCTCCTCTCGGATCAGTCGGGTAGTCGAATAGTCAAATAGTCTGATAGTCGTTTAGATCTCCTTTATCTCAGTTGTGATCTGGCTTGTAGTAGGCGCTTCAGCGCCGTTATGGTGACGACACTCACCCATTCGGAATACTCTAGCTGTTTAATATTTGTGTGCTCGAGCGCCAACACCCCGTCAGCTACCGACCTCCACGGCGGGGCGGGCCAGGACGACGTCCACGGGCAGCCCCCAGGTGGAGCCCCGCTCCACCTCGCCCACCTCGAAGCCCGCGTCCTCCAGCGCCCGCACCGGATGGATGGGACGGCAGTCGACGTACTTGGGCAAGGTGCGGTGCACCCACTCGTAGAGCTCCACCACGAGTCCGCCCTCCCGCCGGGCGAGGGAGACCACGCAGAGGCGCCCCGAGGGGCGCAGGACCCGCCGGCACTCGGCGAGCACGTTGGGGATCTGCGGCGTGTCGAAGAGCTCCAGCGTGAAGCTCATGAAGAGGGCGTCGAGGCTCTCGTCCTCGAAGGGCAGCCGCGCCCCATCCCCCAGGAGGAGCGTCACCCGCTCCCTCACCCCCGCCTCGCGCAGCCGCTCCCGCGCCCGGGCGTGCATCCCCGGGGAGATATCGAGGCCGTAGACCCGGCCCGCCTCCCCCACGTCACGGGCCAGCGCCGCGAGGGCGTGCCCGGTCCCCGAACCCACCTCCAGCGCCCGCTCCCCGACCTGCACCTCCAGCAGCGCCAGCCCCTGCTCCCGGAACTCCTTCTCGCTCCCCTCCGCCAGGAGGTCGTACCAGCGGCTCAACCGATCGTAGGCCTCCCGCGCCTCCTCCTTCGAGCGGGTCACCCGGGCCGGAGGGGTTCCCAGGCGGGACGCCCCGCCCCGCAGCTGCTGCCAGACGCGGTCCCAGTCCGGCGCCGCTCCTGCCCCGAGGGGGTGGGCGTAGACCTTGAGCAGGGCGCCCCAGCCCCGGCTGCTCCAGAAGCCGACGAGGCTCTCCTGCGCCGTCGGCACCACGGTCGCGGCGGCGCGCAGCCCCGCGTCCTGCAGGCGCTCCAGGAGCTCGACCAGGAGCTCGCTGCCCCAGTAGCGGCGGCGCCAGCGCTTGGCGACGTAGAGGACGACCACCTCCGCCGCATCCTCCAGGTGCCGGGCAGCGGCGACGCCCACCACCCGCCCCTCGACCTCGAGACAGAGGAGCGTCCCCCCCTCCAGGAGCGCATCCCAATCCACCCCCTCACAGGGCAGGGCCGCCAGCGCCTCCCGGTCGGCAGAGCGAGCCTCCCGGATGAAGGGGACGGCGCCCGCCACGGGCCTGCCGCGCAGCTTGCGGCGCAGGGCGGCGACGGCGCCGGGCACGACGGGCGCCACCATGGCAGCCAGGACGACGAGGCCCGAGACGACGAAGTAGGGGTCGTCGGAGCGCAGGAGGGGCAGGGCCCCCAGGCCGGCGTTGTAGACGAAGTGAGCCATGATCGCCGTGGTCAGGTCGAACTTGAGGAAGAAGAGCCCCTCCAGCAGAACGGCGACCAGCGTCAGCTCGAGACCGCGGAGGTAGAAGGGATCGCGGACGTAGCTCAGGTGGGCGAAGCCCCAGAGCGCGCCGGGAATCAGGAGGGCCAGGGCGACGCTGAGCCCCTTGGGCAGCCGCAGCAGCTTGTGGGTGAGCCAGAGGAAGGCGGAGATACCCACCAGGCGGAAGAGGAGCTCCTCCGTCATGGCGGGGACGATGCCCGACTCGAGGGCGCTGAGGAAGGGGAGGGGCGTGGCGTAGGCGTAGGTGTAGTCGGGGGAGAGGGGGGTCCAGCCGCCGAAGAGCTCCGTAGCGATGAGGTAGAAGAGGACGAGATAACCGCCCATCATGAAGCCCAGCATCAGCCCGCGCCACGCCGAGCGCGCCAGCGTGTACCAGCGGTCACCCCGCCGCGAGAGGACGCGATCCTGCCGGGGCCAGACCCGCTGGCTGAGCCACTGCCCGCCGATCCAGAGAAAGGCGACCAGGAAGGCGTTCACGAAGACCAGCAGCAGGGTCACCATCCCCTGCTGGAGCCAGAAGATCAGGTAATCCTGGGTGGTGGAGTAGCCGCTCTTGGCGAGGGGCAGCTCGTTCAGCCCCGCCGCCAGCGTCACCCCCATCACCAGGAGCAGCGGGAGGAAGAGGGAGGACCAGGAGATGGTGAAGTTCATGCGCGACTTCATCACCGCCACCGCTCCGATCGCCACGAAGAGGAAGAGACCGCCGATGAAGCTGAGATTGTTGATGAAACCGGCGACGTTTTGCTGCTCGGCGAATTCGCGCGTGAAGGCCTCGGGCACCTTGAGCCAGTAGTCGTAGCCGCCGACCTCCCCACCCTGCACGGTGACGCTCAACCGCAGCTGGCTCTCACCCACGTCCCACTCCGGGCGCTTCCACTCGAAGGCGTGATCGATCCGCCCGCCCGGACGCTCCTCGCTGGAAGCGCTGATCTCCTCCCAAGCCTCGAGATCCCAGCCCCGCGCCTCCTGCAGATAGGCGTGGGCCAGCGCCCGCGCCTCCTCCTCGGAGAGAGCGGCGCCCGCCTCGTCCTCCAGGACGACGTGCCGCCAGCCCACGACCCGGCCGTCGGGCAGGAGATCGAGGGAGAACTCCTCCTTCTGCAGCGGGCGGAACCAGCGCGCGTGCCAGTACCAGACGGGCACCCGTCCCTCCTCGAGCAGCGCGATGGTCTCCGGCACGCCCAGCTGGCGCTGCAGGTAGATGGACGACCAGAAGCTGCGCCGGAAGGTGAGGACGAACTCGTAATCGGGCGCCTCGTGGCCCTGCTCCTCGAGAGCCTCCCGGGCCCGCTCCGCCAACTCCTCCCGGGAGAGGGCCAGGTCGAGGGCCGCCGAGGGGAAGGCCCGGTCGTAGAAGGCGAGGAAGAGCACGAGCCCCAGCACGCCCAAGAGCGTGATGAGGAGCTCGGTGCGCCAGGACGGTAAGTGGGAGGTTCGAGAATTCATGGGACTCCTTCAACACAGGGATTAGGGATTGGGGATCAGGGATCAGGCACTGCTAACGCGGCCCTTGCCGGACCGATCCCCCCGTTGTTATGACCACTATCATTCTTACACTCAGATGGTGGGCGCACGGCAGGTCTCCTTCCTAACAAGCCGTACGGATCGAAGACAAAGCCCTCAGAATGAGGGTATCACAACCCGGCGAATTTGAAAACTCGATGCCGTGAAGCAATCAGCAGCGCAGCCTGCTCCTGTAGGGCTATCGCATTTAACGCTCGCAGCTCCGTCCCCGGGGCGTTTGGGCAAAAAAACGGGCTTTTGCGCTCCAGGCTTTACGCCAGACTCGCCCCCGAGACGGGGGCTACGAGCACTTTTCAGCCAAGGGCGATAGCCCTACCTGCTCCCGTTTGACACCCCGTCACCTTCGGCTACAATGAGCGCATGGAAATCAATGTGACCGTCAGCCGCCGGCACCATCACGCCGCTCCGCTCTCCCGACTCGGGATATCGGGCGCCGTGCGCTGCGACAGGTAACCGTCACACCAGAAGGTCAACGACAGCCCCCCGGGTCAATCCGGGGGGCTTTTTGTTGTCCCCACACACCTTTGGGAGGTAGCGATGTTAGAGATCTACGACGACCTGGATGTAGCCCGCCGCACGCTGCTGCGGCGCCGGACAATGTCGACGGCGGAGGAGGTCCCCCCCGTCGTCCGGGAGGGGATCGAGAGGGTCTTCGGCGAACCCCTCACGCCCGAGGAGGCGGTGGCCCGGCTCCTCGAGGCGGTCAGAGAGGGGGGCGACGAGGCCCTGCGGACGTGGACAGAGCGCATCGACGGGGTGCGCCTCGATGCCCTGGAGGTGCCCCGCAGGGAGTGGGAGCGAGCTTACGCGGCGCTCGATCCTGAGCTGCGCGAGGCCCTGGAGGTCGCCGCAGGGCGCATCCGCGCCTTCCACGCCCGCCAGCCCATCCCCTCGTGGACGACGGAAGAGCTGGGCGGCAGGCTGGGCCAGCGGGTGACCGCGGTGCAGCGGGCGGGCGTCTACGTCCCCGGCGGCACCGCCCCCCTCCCCTCCTCGCTGCTGATGACGGCGATCCCCGCGCAGGTGGCGGGCGTGGAGGAGATCGTCGTCTGCACGCCGCCGGGCAGGCCCGGGGGTGCGGTGAGCGACGCCATCCTGGCAGCGGCCCAGATCGTGGGGGTCGACCGCGTCTTCCGGCTGGGAGGCGCCCTCGCCGTCGCCGCCCTGGCCTTCGGCACGGAGAGCGTGCCCGCCGTCGACAAGGTGGTCGGCGCCGGGGGGCTCTTCACCACCGTGGCGAAGCGCCGGGTCTACGGCATCGTGGGATTGGACGGCCTGGCAGGCCCCACCGAGACGGTGGTCATCGCCGACGACTCCGCCGACCCGGCCTGGGTCGCCGCCGACCTCCTCGCGCAGGCCGAGCACGACGTCCTGGCGACGGCCCTGCTCCTCACCCCCTCCCGCGCTCTCGCCCAGAGGGTCCAGGCGGAGGTGGCGAGGGCGCTGGAGAGGCTGAGCCGCCGCGAGGTGCTCGAGCGCTCCCTGACGGGGCAGAGCGGCATCGTCCTCACCCCCGACCTGGAGACGGCGGTCCGTCTCGCCGACGCCTTCGCCCCCGAGCACCTCTGCCTCTCCGTCGAGGCGCCGGAGCGCTGGGTCCCCCAGATCCGCAACGCCGGCGGGCTCTTCATGGGCGAGACCTCCTGCGAGGTGCTGGGCGACTACGTCGCCGGCCCCAGCCACGTCATGCCGACGGGGGGCACGGCCCGCTTCGCCTCGCCCGTCAACGTCCTCGACTTCGTCAAGATCTCCAGCATCGTGGCGCTGGACGAGGAGACGGCCCGCTCCCTGGCCCCCATCGCCGCCCGCATCGCCCGGGCCGAGTCCCTCACCGCCCACGCCGCGGCCGCCGCAGCCCGTGGGACCCCGCCAGAGGAGGTAAGGTCATGAAGATCGAAGCGCTGATCCGCCCGGACGTCGATTCGCTAGAGGGCTACGCACCGGGTGAGCCCTCGGAGGCGCTCGCCCGTCGTCTGGAGCAGGCGCCCGACACGGTGATCAAGCTGGACGCCAACGAGAACCCCTACGGGGCGCCTCCCGGCGTCCTCGAGAGGCTCGCCGCTCTCCCCGCCGTCCACCTCTACCCGGACCAGCAGAGCCGGGCCCTCAGGGAGGCCCTCGCGACCTTCACCGGCGTGCCCGCCGATCTCCTCCTCGCCGGTGCGGGCTCGGACGAGCTGATCGCCACCCTCTGCCGGCTCTTCCTGACGGGCGGGGGCGCGGCGCTGAACTGCCCCCCCACCTTCAGCATGTACCCCTTCTTCATCCGGGAGGCGGGGGGACGGGTGATCGACATCCCCCGCCGGGAGGACTTCTCCCTGGACCTGGAGGCCATCGAGCAGGCTGTGGAGCGGGAGAGGCCGCGCCTCCTCTTCCTCGCCTCACCCAACAACCCCGACGGGAGCCGGCTGCCCGATGAGGCCCTGGAGCGCCTCCTGGCCCTCCCCCTCGTCGTCGTGGTGGACGAGGCCTACGTCGAGTTCTCCGATCACGAGAGCCGCATCACCCAGGTGCCCGAGCGGGAGAACCTGGTCGTGCTGCGCACCTTCAGCAAGTGGGCAGGGCTGGCGGGGCTGCGCGTGGGCTACGGCGCCTTCCCCGCCGCCCTCGTCCCCTACCTCTGGCGCCTGAAGGAGCCCTACACCGTCTCCGTCGCCGCCTCCGCCGCGGCCCTCGCCGTCCTGGAGCGCCCCGACTACCTGCCGCGGCAGCGCGCCCGCATCGCCGCCGAGCGGCGCCGCCTCACCGAGGGTCTCGACGCCCTGCCCGGACTGCAACCCTACCCCTCGGAGGCGAACTTCGTCCTCTGCCGGGTGGATCCGGAGGTGGAGAGGGCCGGCGCCCTCAGGCGAGCGCTGGAGGAGGAGGGCATCCTCGTGCGGGGGTACGGGCCGGGCGCGCTCGAGAACTCCCTGCGCATCGCCGTCGGGCGCCCCGACCAGGTCGACGCGCTTCTGGAG
>DAOTVC010000137.1:0-5186 GCA_034437215.1 Anaerolineae bacterium
CCCCGTCGATCTCCCGCCGGTCGTCGAAGGGGATGGCGCGGCTGGGACAGTTCTCCGCGCACTTCTTGCAGATGCGGCAGAAGTCCAGGACGTCGGTACGGGGGGCGCGACCGTCCACCGCCAGGGGCAGGTCCGTGGTGACGACGCCCAGCCGCACCCGCGGACCCAATTCCGGTGTCATCAACAGTCCCATCCGCCCTATCTCGCCCAGACCCGCGTCGCGGGCCACCAGCGGTGCGATCACCCGGTAGTTCCCGTCGATGTGCGCCCGCGCCGGGTAGCCCAGCTCACGGATGAAGGCGGCGAGCTGCACGGCGATGCGGGCCGCCATGGCGTACTCGTGGGCCGTCTCCAGCGCCGTCGGGGCGTTGGGCGCCGTCCCCACCAGCGCGTGGTCCATCTCCACCGTGAAGGCGAGAGCGTAGCGGTGCTTCACCTCCAGGGGCGCGCCGTAGGCGCCGCTGCCCCTGCCGATGTGGGAGTAGACGTGGTAGGGCTCGAGGGCGGCGACGCCCACCGTGCGCGCTCCGATGTGGCGCGCCAGCCCCTTCAGATAGGGGGTGGCGGTCTCCGGCGCGAGGGGGCGGGTGCTCTCTGCGACGGGGCCGTTCACCCATCCGCGGAGGGCTTCGGGTATCCGGAAGCCGGCCTCCGTCGCGGGGAAGTGCAGGGGGTGGGCCTTGAGCGATGTGGGGGCCAGGAGGCCCGGCTGGGCACGGATGCGCTCGTCGATGGCTTGATCCTCGGGATGGAGGGCGTAGTAGCTCTCGTATTCGGGGCTACCGGGCACGAGGTGCGCCCGGGCGAACATGATCGTCCGTTCGTCCACCCGGCTCTGCGGCCTGTCGTTGCCCGGCGCCACCCGACCGCTGGGCAGCAGCAGGAGCAGCCCGCCCAGCAGCGCGCCCGCCGCCAGGAGGCCGGCGAGGGCGACCTGGATTGGCAGGGGTAGAAGCGCTGCCGGCACCAGCAGCAGGAGCCCCAATGCCGCCGCCCCCAGGGCCACCCGGGCGGCCCGGCGCTCCCCTTCACGCCGGCTCTGCCACGCGAAGACCAGCAGGCCCAACCAGAGCAGCCCTACACCACCCGCAACGATTCTGACTCCCATGGTCATTGTTCAATCTCCCGTCCGTCGATGTTGCACGCCTCAGTCATCGCTTCGTCCCTGCTTTCGCCTGCTCCATTTTATCATGCCTTTGCGTTGTGATTACCTTTTCCTCGGGCTGGAGTAGGTCCTGGATGTGGGGAGGGAAGCACCTGGCATCGTGCAATCGTAGGGACAAGTGGACGGTAGTGCCAACAGGAGGGAGCGTATGCCGGGTGATGGGGGGTAGGTGGTTCTCAACGAGTACTGCGCCGTGCCCGGCAATTCATCGTTGGGCACAGGGCTCTTGTTGCGTAAGCACCGGAGCTAGCCTCTTGTCTGCCTTGCTGCGGAACACACGTCAGGTAGAGCACGGTGTCTTCCGTGCACCTTTCCCGTTGGAGGCTGGGGAGTTCGATACAACGCTACGGAGAAGGGCAGGCAGCAGTTATAGTCAAGAACTGTCCTCCTGTTTGCACTAGGCGCGAGTAAAACGAGCCTGCGTTTCCGTCACGACCACAAACCGGTCTGATAGCTGATCTTTGTGCTCGGTAAGCAAGCGTTGAAGTATCTGAATCTTGTTAGGGGCTCGTTCATTCTCCAAACGCAAAAGAACGACGCCCTTGTGAGGATGTCGTTCTCGATGGACCTTTTCTCCAAAGTCCTTGTCATTGGTGATAAGTATCCAATCCTCGGTGAAGGCTTTCGTGATGATCCAATCGTCTTCGGCCCCTCGTGCATCTTCGTAAATCGAGAATACCTCGTGTCCCTGTTCCCGCAACCAATGTGCAACAGCGGTGCCAGTGCACTCATCAACTAAGAAGCGCACTACGAGACCTCAGCTGCTAGAAGGTAAGAACACCGTCTCTTGCAGAAACTTGGTCGCAAAGAGCAAACATGCTCGAATATCTTCTTGGGTCAGACCATTGTACTCTTCCAGGATCTCTTCCCAGGAAGCTCCGTGCGCTAACAAATTGAGGATGTAATCAACAGTGAGGCGTGTTCCCTTAATCACGGGCTTGCCTGCCATGACTTTAGGATCAAGTGTGATACGTTCAAGCAGTTGTTGATCTTTCACCATTTCGATCACCTCCAGCTTTATTATACACCAGGTTGGGAGTAGACCGCGCAATCTAGGGGGGAGAGTAAAGAGGCCGGATCAGGTGGTGGGGCCGGCTCTGCCACGCGAAGGTCACCAGACCCAGCAGCAGCAGCCCCACACCCCCGCGACGATCCTGACTCCCAGTAGCATCGTTCAATCTCCTGTCCGTTGGGCTGGCTTATCTTCCCTGTTCGTTGAGTTTACACTTTTCAAAACGGACTCCCCTTCGACAGACTCAGGGCAGGCTGCTCTTGCTACATCGCTCACTACGCACTCCTGTGCCCGTAGTTCAGTCAGGCACGTAGACGCCAGCAGGCTGGACCTTAGAGCCCTGCCCTGTTTAACTCGTCCTTGAGCGCGCGCAAGCGACTGTTGCGCTCCCGCAACTCTGTGATGAAGGCCTCCCAGCTCTCCTCGGCGCCCAGTCTGTACGTCAGATCACGGACGCGCGTCAGGTAGACGACCGCTTGCTGGTAGTTGCTCCGCCCTCTCCGAGCGATGAGCGACTCGGCGACCCTGACGTAGAGTGAGATAGCCTCCTGCGGATGTGCCTCCTCCGCCGCCTCGGCTACTTTGACGGAATAGGCGGGGCTAACCCACTCGTCTGTTGTGCGGGCCTTCGCCAACGCCGCCAATGCATCCGCTACCAACTGCTCCTCAAGGTAGATATCGATCAGTAGACCGAGCCGTCGTCGCTCGCCTGCGAGCTCTGACAAAATTGTGGCACGAAGTTCGGTCCATCGTCCCAGGGAGCGCGCCAGAGATTTCAACTCTTGATAGCCGGCGACATCAGGGCGTTGCCAGAAGAGCTGTTCGGATAGTTCGAGTGCCTCTTCTTCGTCTCCTCGCGTGCAAGCACGCTCTTTTAACCACTCTGTCAGGCGCCGGTCTGTACTCGTCAACGCCCGCTCGCTCATGAGGACCTCGATCGAGGACGCGTGTCCGTAAGACACGAAAAGGTCCGCCAATTTAAGGAGATCATAGTCATCCCTCTCGCGGGCTACGTTGAATGCCTCGTCCGTACGTTCCAGTTTCAAGAGGCGCTCCACTAGATCGTGCCAACGTTCTGTCTCCCGGCAGAGACGCAGATAGGCCGCGTCATCCAGCTCACCTCTCTGTAACGCCAACAGGAAGGCGCCGTAGCTTTGGCGCCGGTACCTGTCACTCCAACCGTCTCCTGTGGGTATAGCTTCCCGAATCCACCCCGCGACGCGCTCCCGTTCCTGAGGTGTGGTCATCTCCAGAATAATCCGCCCTGAGTCGTAGCCCATGTCAACGCCGCCGAACTCTATGTCCCAGTGATAGACGTCAAAGAGGGACTCCAGCAGAGCACTCCGTGCGGTAGCATCTTCTAACTCCCCCAGAGATCTTCCCAGACCCTCCACACATCCATTGACAACCGTGTGCAGATAGCCGCGCTCATCGTCCACGTGATGGTAGCTCTTCAACGTCACCTGCATTACAGTGCGATAGACGGTAGATGCATCCCTCCAGCGCTCCCGCTCGGCGTAGCGATCCCCGATCTCTACCAGTTCCAGTAGGCGCTGCGCTACCACGTAGGTATCCCAGTGATCATGGTCCCCATGGAAGGCACTATGGGCCTGTCGCCGGATGAGCGCTTCATCGACAGGTGGGACCTCTTTCCCGGCAGTCAGGATGGGTAGCTCGAGCAGCTCCTCCAACTCTGGATAGCGATCCAACATACGGTGAATGATGATAATGAGCTCAGCCTTGCTGTGTTCTTCCAGAGTTGCGTCCATTTCCTCCACCTCGGTGAAGGACTCAGGCCGACGTATCCACGTGAGGAGTAGTGCTACCGCGTGCTTACAGCGTCCACCGACCCCCACCGGGCAGGAGCAGCTGCCCCTGACGATGCCGCGCTCTCCCAGGGTGATCTCGACGTGATAGGGTTGTGGTCTGGAGCCCTGGCAGCGTGCTGTGAGTAGGCCTCCCTGACGGCGTGGATTTAGGATGTAGCCATTACGGTAGTAGTGTTGCCCCCGATCAAAAAAGACTTCATCCGTCCAACGCCGGACGTCGCTCTCTGATAACTCAATCATCTCTCCTCCGAGATAGGATGGTATTCGCAGGCTTTCGCAAGAGCGCTCCCTCTCACACTTGTGAGCAACCAAGGTGAGGTCTCATTTGACCACCTGCTCCTCAGGATAACACATAACCTCTCATGGGGAAGTGGTGTACCGGGGTAATTTGTCGCAGATACCCACCGTAGATCTCTGCTGACGTGGTCGCATGAAGGACTGGTGGATACTCTGCGCATTTTACGACGTTCATGATGGTTCTTTGGTGCAGTCTGCTATACTGAACTTCTACATGATCCAGTTCGCTGCCCAAAGGAGGCTTAGGAGATGAGAGACATCCTTTCGCGGGCTCTTCTATCGCTGGCGCTGCTCGTCGTGACCGGCGGGCTACTTCCCACGTCAATCGCTGCGGGCGCCGGAGGTCGCAAGGCCTACCTCGCCCCCGCCGTCACGACCTTCGAGGCGGGCAAGGAGCCCACGCTGGAGATTCACGTCGCCACCGGCGGCGACGACGATAGCGGTGACGGGAGCCTCGGTGCCCCCTACCGCACCATCGACCGGGCGGTGGAGGAGGCGGTCCCCGGCGCCGCCGTCCGCATCCACGCGGGGACCTACGCCGAGGTGGTCTACGTCGACGGCCTGGCGGGCACCGCAGAGGCCCCCATCTGGATCGGAGGCGCCCCCGGTGAGGCCCGGCCCATCATCGAGGGGGGAGGCGAGGGGATGCACATCTCCCGCGTCCGCTATCTCATCGTCCACGACCTGGAGGTGCGCCAGACGGAGCACAACGGGATCAACTGCGACGACGGCGGGGAGTACGTCGACCCCGAGGCCACGCGCCACGTGATCTTTCGGGACCTCTATATCCACGACGTCGGCGGGACGGGCAACCAGGACTGCCTCAAGCTCTCCGGTGTCGACGACTACTACGTGCTGGAGAGTGAGTTCGCCCGCTGCGGCG
>DAOTVC010000138.1:0-21926 GCA_034437215.1 Anaerolineae bacterium
GAGCCTGAGCGGGGAGGGGATCGAGGCGCGGGTGCTGGACATGCACACCATCAAGCCGCTGGACGCGGAGGCCATCGAGGCCGCCGCCCGGGAGACGGGCGCCATCGTCACCGCCGAGGAGCATCTACTGCAGGGCGGGCTCGGGGCCGGCGTGGCGCGGGTAGTGGCGGAGCGCCATCCCGTGCCCATGGGTTTCGTTGGCGTGGAGAACGCCTACGCCGAATCGGGGGAGCCCCAGGCGCTGCTGGAGAAGTACGGTCTGATGCCCGCGGACATCGTCGCCGCCGCCCAACGGGCGGTGAAGGCCAAGGGGGGAAGGGAGTAGGGAGTAAGGAGTAAGGAGTAAGGAGTAAGGAGTAAGGAGTAAGGAGTAGGGAGTAAGGAGTAAGGAGTAAGGAGTAAGGAGAGGGATACGAAGTACGCACCTCACATCCAGCATCCAGCATCCAGCTTCCAGCATCCAGCATCCAGCATCCAGCATCCCGATTCCTTAAGGAGGTCTTATGATCGAAGCCAGACTCTACGAGAAGCTCGACGAGGAGCGCGTTCACTGTCACCTCTGCGCCCACGAGTGCCGCATTCAGGAGGGGCACCAGGGCGTCTGCCAGGTGCGGGAGAACCGCGCGGGGACCCTCTACACCCTCGTCTACGGGCAGACCATCGCCCAGCACGTGGACCCCATCGAGAAGAAGCCTCTCTACCACTTCTACCCCGGTTCGTCGGCCTTCTCCATCGCCACGCCGGGCTGCAACTTCCGCTGCCGCTGGTGCCAGAACTGGTCCATCTCCCAGCTGCCCCGGGAGAGGCGCTTCGTGGCGGGCCGGGCGAGCAAGCCCGAGGAGATCGTTGAGGCGGCGCAACGGGCCAACTGCACGAGCATCGCCTACACCTACACCGAACCCACCATCTTCTACGAGTACGCCTACGACGTCTCGGTCCTCGCCCGGGAGGCGGGGCTGAAGAACGTCTTCGTCACCAACGGCTTCATGACCGGGGAGATGCTGGAGGCCTACGACCCCTACCTCGACGCTGCGAACGTGGACCTGAAGGCCTTCCGGGAGGAGACCTACCGGCGGTACGTGGGTGCCCGGCTGGCGCCCATTCTCGAGGCCATGAAGAAGATGAAGGCGCTGGGCATCTGGCTGGAGGTGACGACGCTGATCATCCCCGGCATCAACGACGAGGACGCCGAGCTGCAGGACGCGGCGAACTTCATCGCCGAGGAGCTGGGGGCGGAGACGCCCTGGCACCTGAGCCGCTTCACGCCCATGTACGAGATGAGCGACCGGCCGCCCACGCCCATCGCGACGCTGCGCCGCGCCGAGGAGATCGGCAAGGCCGCGGGTCTACACTACGTCTACGTGGGCAACATTGTGGGGGAGTCGAACACCGACTGCCACAACTGTGGGGCGCTGCTCACCCGCCGCTCCGGCTTTCGCATCCTCTCCAACCGGATCACGGAGGAGGCGACCTGCTCCAACTGCGGGGCCGGGGTCGCCGGCGTGGGGATGGCGTAACGCCAAAAAGGAGAATTGTGGTTGAGAAGAGACCTCAAGTAGAACCTGAGTCGATAGAGAGCCTCGACACGGCGCGGGCCGCGGTCGAGGAGCTGCGGGAGGCCCTGCGCTACCACAACTATCGCTACTACGTCCTCGACGACCCCGTTATCTCCGATGCCGAGTACGATGCGCTCTTCGCGGACCTGCAGGCCCTGGAGGAGAAGTTTCCCGAGCTGCAGAGCCCCGACTCGCCTACCCGGCAGGTGGGCGGCGAGCCGCGGGAGGAGCTGGGGCTGGCCGAGCACCCCCGGCCCATGCTCAGCCTGAAGACGGTCTACGAGGAGGCGGCGGTCCGCAACTTCGACGAGACCTGCAGGCAGGAGCTGGGCGAGGAGAGCGTGCTCTACGTCGCCGAGCCCAAGTACGACGGGCTGGCGGTGGAGCTCGTCTACGAGGAGGGGCGGCTGATCCAGGCTGCCACGCGGGGGGACGGGGAGATGGGCGAGGACGTCACGCCCAACGTGAAGGCCATCAACGAGGTACCTCTCGTCCTCCGCGAGGGGGAGGCGGGGGTGCCCGCACGCCTGGTGGTGCGGGGTGAGGTCTACATGCGCCAGGACGAGTTCGAAGCCCTGAACGAGCGGCGGCTGGAGGAGGGGGAGGAGCCCTTCGCCAACCCTCGCAACGCCGCGGCGGGCGCCGTCCGGCAGCTCGACCCCAAGGTCACCGCTCGGCGTCCGCTGCACATCTTCCTCTACCAGGTGCCCATCGTCGAGGGGCGCGACTTCGAGACCCAGTGGGACGTACTGCAGGCGCTGCCCGAGTGGGGGCTGCGGGTCAACCTCGAGCGGACCCGCCGGTGTGAGGGAGTGGAGGCGCTCCTGGATTACCACGAGGCGCTGGGCGACCTGCGGGAGACGCTGCCCTACGAGATCGACGGCGTGGTCTTCAAGGTGAACGACCTGGAGGCGCAGGAGGCGCTGGGCGTGCGCAGCCGCGATCCCCGCTGGGCGTTGGCCTACAAGTTCGAGCCCCGGCGGGCCACGACGACGATCGAGGAGATCCGGGTGCAGGTGGGGCGCACCGGGAAGCTGACCCCCGTGGCGCATCTGGAGCCCGTCCAGCTGAGTGGCGTGGAGGTGCAGCGGGTCTCCCTCCACAACCAGAGCGAGATCGAGAAGAAGGACGTGCGCATCGGCGATACCGTCGTCGTGAAGCGGGCGGGCGACGTCATCCCGCAGGTGATCAAGGTGGTCAAGGAGGAGCGTGACGGCTCCGAGGAGCCCTTCCACATGCCCGAGACGTGCCCCGTCTGCGGCACCGAGGTGGTGATGAGCGAGGACAAGCAGTTGACCCGCTGCCCCAACGCTAACTGCCCGGCCCAGGTGCGGGAGCGGCTGACCCACTTTGCGGATCGGGAGGCCATGGACATCGAGGGGCTGGGGGAGAAGATGGCGGAGAAGCTGATCGCGGGGGAGCACGTGGAACGCCTCTCCGATCTCTACGGGCTGACCCAGAAGGAGCTGCTGGCGCTCGAGGGCTTCGCCGAGACCTCCGCCCAGAATCTGCTCGACGAGATCGAGGCGAGCAAAGAGACGACGCTGGCGCGCTTCCTCTACGCCCTGGGGATCTTCCGCGTGGGTCAGCACGTCGCCCGGGTGGTGGCGCAGCACTTCGCGACGCTGGACGACCTGCGGGCAGCGGGGAGGGAGGATCTGAAGGCCATCGAGGGGATCGGACCGGAGGTGGCGGAGAGCATCGTCTCCTTTTTCGAGCGGGAGGAGAACCGGGAGATGCTCGCGGAGATGCGCGAGGCGGGGTTGACGTTGGATAATCCCCTCGCCAAGGAGGGGGCGCAGCCGCTGGAGGGGCTGACCTTCGTCTTCACCGGCAGCCTCGACCGCTGGACGCGGGACGAGGTGCAGCGCTACGTCGAGCGCCTGGGGGGGCGAGCGACGACGAGCGTCAGCGGCAATACCGACTACCTCGTCCGGGGGCCCGGCGCCGGCTCAAAGGTGGACGAGGCGCGGGACGAGGGCGTCCCCATCATGGACGAGGAGGAGTTCGTCAATTTCGTGGAGGAGCGGCAAAGTTCGTAGCCGGCGACGCAGCGTTAGCAGCCTGCCCCGAGTCTGTCGAGGGGGAGTCGCGTGGGACGGCACTTCGGCTGGCGCCTGCGTGCCTTACTACGAGCATTGGGTTCGTAGTCAGCGACGCAGCGATAGCGGAGTCGCGTAGGACGGCACTTCGGCTGGCGCCTGCGTGCCTTACTACGAGCATCAGGTTCGTAGTCAGCGACGCAGCGATAGCGGAGTCGCGTAGGACGGCACTTCGGCTGGCGCCTGCGTGCCTGCTTGAACTACCAACTGGGTTCGTATTGACTGATGACTAACCGACTATCTGACTATTTGAAGGAGGGCCCTATGGACGAGATCGTACCTCGTTACGAGTACCGGGCTTTCGCCCCGAACTTCGGCCCCGTCGCCGCCCGGGTGCGGGGAGGGGCGCCGGCGGAGGACATCCGCGAGAGCGTGGACACCTACATCATCTCCGGTGAGAGCGAGGAGTCCAACATGAAGATCCGCGGCGGAAAGATCGACATCAAGGCACTCGTGCAGCGGGACCGGGGGTTGGAGCAGTGGAAGCCCCGGCTGAAGGACGAGTTCCCGCTCGCGGTGGGGCGGATTCGCGAGGAGATCTTCGAGGGGTGGGGCGGTATCTGGGTGCCCGACTTCCGACGGGTGGAGTACACCGAGGAGCAGCTGATCGAGGAGATCATCCGCCCTCACTCGGCGCTCTACGTCGCCGTGGTCCACAAATTGCGCCTGGGCTACACCGTCAACGGCTGCATGGCGGAGATCGACCAGCTGCGGATCAACGGTGCGGCCCTGCGCTCCATCGCCATCGAGGGGGAGGACCCCGACGCAGTGTTGGAGGCTATCGCGCAGGTGGGGCTGGATCAGTACGAGAACACGAACTACGTCGTTGCCGTTCAGCGCGTGCTGGGGGTCGTGCAGCTCCCCGAGGCGTGGGTCTGAGGGGTCAAGTCTGGGTTCCTAGTGCGCGCTTCAGCGCGCCTAACGACGATCGGTATTAGAGAGCGGAGAAGGAGAGTCATGGGCACGGAGATCGAGCGCAAATTCCTGGTGGAGGAGGGGGCCTGGCAGGAGGCACCCCGCACCCGCTACCGGCAGGGGTACTTGAACACCGACAAGGAGCGGACGGTGCGGGTGCGCGTCAAGGACGACGAGGGTTATCTGACCATCAAGGGGCTCACGGTGGGCGCGACGCGGCTGGAGTTCGAGTACACCATCCCCGTGGACGACGCCGAGCAGATGTTGGACGAGCTCTGCGAGAAGCCGCTCATCGAGAAGTACCGCTACGAGGTCGAGAAGGGACGCCACACCTGGGAGGTCGACGAGTTCTTCGGGGCCAACGAGGGGCTGCTCCTCGCCGAGGTGGAGCTGGAGAGTGAGGAGGAGGAGATCGAAAAGCCCTCCTGGATCGGTGAGGAGGTGACGGGGGACCCCCGCTACTTCAACGCCAATCTCGTGGGGCACCCCTACTCCGAGTGGCGGGAGAGGTAGGGCGTGAGCAAGATCCGCATTCCGGAGAGCGAGCTGGAGTTCGACTTTGTCCGTGCCTCGGGGCCCGGCGGTCAGCACGTGAACAAGGCCTCGACGGCGGTGCAGCTGCGTTTCGACGTGGCGCACTCTCCCTCTCTGCCCGAATCCGTCCGGCGGCGGCTGCTGCAGATGGGCGGGCAGCGGATCACCGACGAGGGGGTGCTCATCATCGACGCGCGAGAGCACCGCTCGCAGGCGCGCAACCGCGAGGCGGCGCTGCGGCGTTTCATGGAGGTGATCCAGGAAGCTGCTCGAAAGCCGAAGCGGCGCGTCAAGACGCGGGTGCCTTCGGGAGCCAAGCGGCGTCGCCTGGAGAACAAACAGCGGCGCAGCGAGAAGAAGCGCCTGCGTAAGTCGCCCCGCCGTTGGTGAGAGGCTGGATGCTGGATGCTGGATACTGGAAGCTGGAAACTGGAAGCTGGGAACTGGAAGCTGGAAACTGGAAACTGGAAGCTGGGAAGCTGGAAGCTGGAAGCTGGAAACTGGATGCTGGATGCTGGAAACTAGAAACTGGATGCTTACTTCGTTCGAAAGGAGTTCAATTGCATGAAGAAGTTAGCGTATCTCGGTCTGGGGGTCATGGGCAGCGGGATGGCAGGCCGTCTCCTGGAGGCCGGCTATCCGGTCACCGTGTGGAACCGGACGCCGGAGAAGGCCCAACCCCTGGTGGAGCAGGGCGCGACTCAGGTGGGGACGCCCGCCGAGGCGGTCGCTGAAGCCGAGGTCATTCTCTACTGCCTCGCCGACGATGCCGCCGTCGAGGCAGTGGTCTACGGTGAGGAGGGCATTTTGAAGGGGGGCCACCGGGGCCAGATCGCCGTCGACATGAGCACCGTCTACCCGGAGACCAGCCGGAAGGAGTCGAAGGCCTACGCGGAGAAGGGGATCGACTTCCTCGACGCGCCCGTCTTCGGCAGCCGGGGGGAGGCGAACAGTGGCGGGCTCTGGATCGTCGTGGGGGGCGAGCGCGACGTCCTGGAGAGTGTGCGGCCCATCCTCGACCCCCTGAGCGCTACCATCCATTACATGGGCGGGACGGGCAGGGGGACCTCGATGAAGCTCGTCGGCAATCTCATCGTGGCTTTGCAGCTGGAGGCGCTCGGTGAGTCGCTGGTTCTGGCGACGAAGGCGGGGCTCAACCCCACCGACGTTCTCGACGTCCTGCACGTCACCGACTTCCGCTCCCCCATCTTCGACGGGGTGGGCGAGAGCCTGGTCGAGCGGGACTTCAGCACCGATTTTGCGCTGCGGCACATGCTCAAGGATGCCAATCTCATCGCCCGGTTGGCGGAGGAGCTGCAGACACCCCTTCCCGCAGGGGCCGTCGTGCGAGAGATGTTGAAGGCGGCGGTCAACGAGGGGTGGGAGGATCAGAACGCCTCCGCTCTCATCAAAGAGTTGGAGCGGATGGCGAAGACGACAGTGATAAGGAGGGAGACATGAAGAAGAGCGTTGGAGTGAGCAAAAGATGGGGCAGGGGCCTGCTGTTGGTCCTGCTGGCGGTGCCCCTGCTGCTGGCGGGCTGCGACGTACCGACGACAGGGGCGGGTGTTCGCGCGGACACTGACCAACGGACGATCAGCGTGGTAGGGGTCGGTCAGGCGAGCGCTGCGCCTGATCGCGCCGTGGTGGTCGTCGGCGTGGAGACGGAGGCAGAGACCGCCGAGGCGGCCCTCTCGCGGAACAACGCCCAAATGGGGGATCTCATCGCGGCTCTCGTGGAGGCGGGGATCCCCGAGGAGGACATCCAGACGCGGACGGTGAACCTGCGCCCGCGCTATCAGGAGGTGCGCCCGGAGGACGGCGCGCCGAGCCGTGAGGTCACCGGCTACGTGGCGACCAACACCGTGGAGGTGACCATCGAAGTGTTGGAGGATTTGGGGGAGCTGCTGGATACCGCCATCCGGGCCGGTGGTAACCGCATCGAAAACGTGCGCTTTGAGATCAGCGATCCCGCGCAGCTTCTCGATGACGCCCGGGAGGCGGCGTGGACCGATGCGCAGGAGAAGGCGATGCAGCTGGTGACGCTGGCGGGCGCCGAGCTGGGCCCCGTGCAGAGTATCAACGAATCGACCCGGACGCCACGTCCCGTGCGCGGGGTGGAGATGGAGGAGGCTGCGCGGGCTGTGCCTGTACAGCCGGGTACCGAGAACATCGAGGTGGAGCTGCAGATCACCTGGCTGATCCTGCCCGACTGACCGCCTGCGACGATCTGACTACCTGACCCCAAGACTACAAGACTACCCGACTGAAAGGAGCGAGCTAGATGGCGAGACGTTTTGAGAATCGCAGGGAAGCAGGGCAGGCGCTGGCGGCGGAGTTGCAGACGTACGCCGCCCGCGAGGATCTCCTCGTGTTGGCGCTGCCGCGGGGCGGCGTGCCCGTCGCCTTTGAGGTCGCCGAGGCGCTGGATGCGCCCCTCGACGTCTTCCTCGTGCGCAAGCTGGGCGTGCCCGGTCACGAGGAGCTGGCGATGGGAGCCATCGCCACGGGCGGGGTGCGCGTCCTCAACGAGGACGTCATCCGCCAGCTGGGACTGCGGGACGACCAGATCGAGCAGGTCGCCGAGCAGGAGCGGCAGGAGCTGCGCCGCCGCGAGGAGGCCTACCGGGGAGATCGCGGCGAGCTCCGCATCGAAGGACGTTTCATCATCCTCGTCGACGACGGGCTGGCGACGGGTGCAACGATGCGCGCTGCAGTGAAAGCGTTGAAAGAGCAGGAGCCCGCGGAGGTCGTCGTCGCCGTCCCCACCGCCGCACCCGAATCCTGCGAGGACTTCGAGACGGAGGTCGATGAGGTGCTCTGCCTGACGACGCCGAGACCCTTCTTCGGCGTTGGGGGTTCCTACGCTGACTTCTCCCAGACCACGGACCAGGAGGTGCGGGATCTGCTGGCCCGCGCGCGGGAGAGTTGAGCGCCGGTGATCAGGAGAGTAACCGGGGGTTAGGAATCTGGGATCAGGCGGCAGGCTCACGAGGGGCGTCGCCTAATCCCTAGTCTCCATTCCCTGAGCCCTATACAAGAAAGGATCACCATGGGATATCGAGTTGAAGAGTCAAGGAGTGTGGGGCGTCTGCTCGAGGTGCAGACGGACTCGGCGACGGTCGAGGCCAACCTCAGCATTCCCGAAGGCGCGCAGAGCATCGTGCTCTTCGCGCATGGGACGGGAAGCAGCCGCCACAGCTCCCGTAACCGCTTTGTGGCGGAGGCCCTGAACGAGGGGGGGCTTGCTACGCTGCTCATCGACCTCCTCACCCCCGACGAGAAGCGACGGGATCTGATGACCCGCGAGGTACGCTTCGACATCGACCGGCTGGGTAAGCGGGTGACGGGCGCCGTCGATTGGCTGGCGGAGAACGAGGAGACGCGGGACCTGAAGATCGGCTGTTTCGGCTCGAGCACCGGTGCCGCCAGCGCGCTCATCGCCGCCGCCAACCGTCCGGATCTCATCAAGGCGGTCGTCTCCCGCGGGGGAAGGGTGGACATGGCGAAGGACGTGCTGGAGGCGGTGGAGGCGCCCACCCTCTGCATCGTCGGGGGGCGGGACGTACAGGTGCTGGCGGTCAGCCGCTGGGCGCTCCAGCGGATGGACGTCGAGAAGGGGCTCGAGATCGTGGCCGATGCCGGACACCTCTTCGAGGAGCCGGGGGCGTTGGAGGAAGTGGCCCGGTTGACCCGCGAGTGGTTCCAGGATCATCTGGGTTGAGAGGGGGAAAGATGGAAACGCGAGAAAAGGACGTTGGGCCGTTGGTCGACGCGGTTCGGCGTCTGGTACAGCCCTTTGAGTTGAAGGCGGACCTCGATCCTATCATGGAGCAGATCGGGGACGCGCGCTACGTGCTGCTGGGGGAGGCCTCCCATGGGACGGCGGAGTACTACGTCTGGCGGGCGCGCCTGAGCCAGCGGCTCATCCGCGAAAAGGGCTTCTCCTTCGTCTCGGTGGAGGGGGACTGGCCCGACTGTTACCAGGTGAACCGCTACGTGAAGGGGTACCCGGACGTCGGAAAGCGCGCCTACGACGTCCTGCACGCCTTCGAGCGATGGCCTACCTGGATGTGGGCCAACTGGGAGATCGTAGCCTTTACCGAGTGGCTCCGGCTCTTCAACGAGAAGCAGGGGCGCCAGGTGGGCTTCTACGGGCTGGACGTCTACAGCCTCTGGGAGTCCATGGAGGCCATCATCGACTACCTGGAGGAGGTGGATCCCGAAGCCGCAGCCGCGGCCCGGCGAGCCTACCTCTGTTTCGAGCCCTACGGTGAGGACGCGCAGTCCTACGCGTGGAGTACGGCGATGGTGCCCGAGAGCTGCGAGGACGAGGTGATCAACCTCCTCATCGAGATGCGGCAGCGGATGCCCCTCTTCGATGGGGACACCGAGGCGGCCTTCAGCGCCGACCAGAATGCCCTGGTGACGGTCAACGCCGAGCACTACTACCGCACTATGGTGAGAGGGGGAGCGGATTCGTGGAACGTGCGCGACCGCCACATGGTGGAGACGCTCCACCGGCTGATGAACTTCCACGGGCCCGAGGCGAAGGGCATCGTCTGGGCGCACAACACCCACGTGGGGGATGCGCGGGCGACGGACATGGCGGGGTCGGGCATGGTCAACGTGGGGCAGCTGGTCCGCGAAGCGGATGGTGGCGCGGGAGTCGTCCTCATCGGCTTCGGCTCTCATCACGGGAGCGTCGTTGCCGGGGAGTCGTGGGGCGCTCCCATGCAGCGGATGCGCGTCCCCGAGGGGCAGCCGGGCAGCTGGGAGGACGTGCTGCACCGGGCCGGTGCCGAGCGAGGCTTCCTCCTGTTGGGGGATCCCCGGTGGGGGAAGGAGCTGCAGAGGACGCGGGGCCACCGGGCCATCGGCGTCGTCTACCATCCGGCTCAGGAGTGGGGTAACTACGTCCCCACCGTCTTGCCCGACCGCTACGACACCTTTATCTACATCGACGAGACGGAGGCGCTTCATCCACTGCACATACGGGGGGCGACGGATAAGCCGCCCGAGACCTATCCCTGGGGGGTATGAGATGAACAGAGAGAAGTTGGATGAGGCAATGGCTCTGAGCGAGAAGTTGGGTCACGTCTTCCTGGCGACGGCGGACGAGGATGGCGTGCCCCACATCGCCGCCGCCGGACGGCTCTCCGGCGCTTCGGGCGACCGGGTGGTGCTGGAGGAGTGGTTCTGCCCGGGAACGATGGAGAATCTCGAGGAGACCCGGGATATCGCCCTCGCCGTCTGGAGCGCCGAGGAGGATCAGGGCTACCAGCTCATCGGCAGGGTAGAGCAGATCATCGAGATGAACGTGCTCGACGGCTACGCGCCCGGTCAGGAGGAGCGGATGCCGGTGGCCCAGATCGAGAGGCGGCTGCTGATCCAGGTGGAGCAGGTCCTCGACTTCAGCCAGGCGCCTCACTGCGACGTCCCCGACGTCACCGCGCCCCAGTAGACAAGAGTTAGGAGAGGAGGAACCATGCCGGAGCTGCCCGATGTCGCCGCCTTCAAGAGTTACTTCGACGTGACGGCCCTGCACCAGAGGATCGAAGACGTGGAGGTGCAGGGCATCTACCCGCTCAAGGAGATCGCTCCCGACGAGCTGCGGGAGGGGCTGCGGGGCCGCGCCTTCGAGTCGACGGAGCGCCACGGCAAGTATCTCTTCGTGGCGCTGGACGGGGACGGGGGGTGGCTGGTGCTGCACTTCGGCATGACCGGTGATCTCAAATACTACAAGGTTCCGGAGAAGGAGCCCGAGTACGATCAGGTGCTCTTGCGCTTCGCCAACGGCTACCACCTGGCCTACGTCTCCAAGCGTAAGCTGGGGGAGGTCCGGCTCATCGACGACGTGGACGCCTTTATCGAGGAGCACGATCTGGGACCCGACGCGATGGCGGAGGACTTCGACTACGAGCGTTTCAAGGAGACCTTCGGGCGGAAGGGGGGCATGGTCAAATCGGCGCTGATGGATCAGAGCACGCTGGCGGGCATCGGCAACGTCTACTCCGACGAGATCCTCTTCCAGGCGGGGATCCATCCCCAGCGGAAGGTGCAGGATCTCGACGAGCAGGAGCTCCGGAGAGTCTACGAGAGCCTCAAGGAGGTCCTGGAGACGGCGATAGAGCACAACGCCGAGCCCGCCGACTTTCCCGCCGACTACCTGATCCCCCACCGGGGGGAGGAGCGCTGCCCCTGCTGTGACGGGGAGCTGCAGAGCGTCAAGGTTTCGGGCCGCACCGGCTACTACTGCCCCGAGCGGCAGCCGGAGCCCTGAATCGTCGGGAGGAAGCGCAAGAACTACCTGACGACGAGACGACTCGACTACTGTGAAGGAGGACCATGGTCACGATTGGATATCACGCATCGCACGAGCAGTTCACGCCCAGCGCGCTCATCCGCTACGCCAAGATGGCGGAGGACGCGGGCTTCGTGGGCGGCATGTGCTCGGACCATCTCCATCCCTGGAGTGAGGATCAGGGGGAGAGCGGGCACGCCTGGACCTGGTTGGGTGCCGCGCTGCAGGCCACGACGCAGGGGACCTACGGCGTCGTCACGGCGCCCGTCCAGCGCTATCACCCGGCGGTTATCGCCCAGGCTTGTGCGACGCTGGCGGATATGTTCCCCGGACGCTTCTGGGTCGCCATGGGCAGCGGGGAGGCGCTCAACGAGCACGTCACCGGCGAGCCCTGGCCCCGGGAGGAGGTGCGTGACCTGCGGTTGAAGGAGGCCGTCGACGTCATCCGTGCCCTCTGGGCGGGGGAGCTGGTCAATCACCAAGGGCTCATCCGCGTGGAGGAGGCCAAGCTCTACACCCTGCCGGAGACCCTGCCGCTGCTCATCGGGGCGGCGGTGACCAGGGAGACCGCCGGGTGGGTTGCGGGGTGGGCCGACGGCTTCGTGACCGTCAATCGGGACCCCGGCGACCTGGCGGAGGTGGCCGAGCGCTTCCATCAGGGCGGCGGGGAGGGGAAGCCCATGTACCTTCAGGTGCACGTCTCCTACGCCGAGAGCGAGGAGGAGGCCTACGCAGGCGCCTACGATCAGTGGCGTACGGTCATCTTCCCCAGCGACGTGCTCGCCAGCCTGGATATGCCCTCCCAGTTCGACGCCGCGGCGACCTTCGTCCGTCCGGAGGATCTCGACAGGCACATCTGGATCTCGAACGACCTCGACCGCCACATCGAGTGGCTGCAGAGGTGTATCGACCTCGGTTTCGACGTCATCAATGTCCACAACGTCAACCGGGATCAGGAACGCTTCATCGAGGCTTATGGGAAGCACGTACTGCCTGCCCTGCAGGAGTGATAAGCATTTGGATGTGTTTCACTTGAGTTAAGCCGAGGTGTGAAACGCAAAACGTAAAACGTGAGATCCTCACGCTTCACGTTTCAGCGAATGGGTAGCTTCCAATTGAGTTGAAACAAACCCTAAGCATTTACATAGGAAAGGAGCAAGCGAGTGTTACACAGAATGGAGCAGCTCTACGGTTACGATATTCACGGCATCGATGGTGAGATGGGGAAGCTGGACGACATCTACTTCGACAACCTGACCTGGGCCACACGCTACTTCGTGGTCGACACGGGCGGCTGGCTGACGGGCCGGCAGGTGCTCGTCGCCCCCATGGTCGTCGAGGCCCCCGATATGGAGGAGGAGGCCCTGCCCGTCCAGCTGACGCAGGAGCAGATCGAAAATAGCCCCGGGATTGACCTGGCCCAGCCCGTCTCGGAGCAGCAGCTGCGGGACCTGCACACCTACTACGGCTGGCCCTGGACGATGACGCCCACGGCCCATCCCGGCGCCTACTACCTGCCGGCCCCCCTGCTTCCCGGCGCCGCTGCCGTCGTCGGTGAGGCCCGGCCCGAAACTGGGGAGGAAGAGAACGTCAATCCCTACCTGCGGAGCAGCCGCGAGGTGCGGGGCTACACCATTCAGGCCCGCGACGGTGAGATCGGCCACCTCGAGGACTTCCTCGTCGACCCTCTCGACTGGGTGATCCGTTACCTGCTGCTGGACACCGGCGGCTGGCTCGGAGGACGCAAGGTGCTCATGGCGCCCACCTGGGTCGAAGAGCTGAGTTGGGTCCGGGGCAAGGTCTACATGGACCTGCGCCGAGAGACTATCGAGCAGAGCCCGCAGTACGAACCCGCCCGCCCCGTGGACCGGGAGTACGAGAAGGCGCTGCACGGCTACTACGGACGGCGGGGCTACTGGGAGCTCGAGGACGAGGTCAACGAGTCCGAGGAGGCGTGATGAGTTCAGATTCGCTGAAGGAGTACCGGGAGAAGCGGGACTTCGAACGCACGCGGGAGCCGGCGGGGGGTGAGCGCGAGGCAGCGGAGAAGCCCCTCTTCGTCATTCAGAAGCACGACGCGAGCAACCTCCACTACGACTTCCGGTTGGAGGTGGAGGGGGTGCTCAAGTCGTGGGCGGTGCCCAAGGGGCCCTCCACCGATCCGGGGGAGAAGCGCCTCGCCCTGCCCACCGAAGATCACCCCCTGGACTACGTCGACTTCGAGGCGGTCATTCCCGAGGACGAGTACGGGGGCGGGACGGTCATCGTCTGGGATCAGGGCCCCTACCGTAACCTGCGGGCCGAGAAGGCGGACGACGAGGAGCGGCTCTCGATGGAGGAGTCCATCGAGGACGGCAAGGTGGAGGTCTGGCTGGAGGGCGAGAAGCTGCAGGGGGGTTACGCCCTGATCCGCACGGGAGGCGGGGACGACGCCCGCTGGCTGCTCATCAAGATGAAGGACGAGCACGCCGATCCCGATCGGGACGTGCTCGAGGAGGAGCCCGATTCGGTGCTCTCGGGACGCTCACTGGAAGAGGTCACCGAGGAGGAGGCTGAATGAGCGAGGAGCAGGAGATCAAGATTGGGGGGCAGACCGTCCAACTCTCGAGTCTGGACAAGATGCTCTTTCCCGGCATCGGGCTGACCAAGGGGGAGATGATCGACTACTACCGGCGCATCGGTGAGATCATGGTGCCCCACATGCGAAGGCGCCCTATCACCATGCAGCAGTTCCCCAAGGGGATCGACGCGGGCGGCTTCTACCGCAAGGAGGTCCCCGACCACTTCCCCGACTGGCTCGACCGGGTGGAGGTGCCGGTGGAGGAGGAGGGGGGCGAGGAGCAGCCGCAGGTCGTCTGCAACGACGTCGCCACGCTGGTCTACCTGGCGAACCAGAACTGCGTCACCTTCCACGTCTGGCTCAGCCGGGCCGGCAAGCTGGACTATCCCGACAAGCTCATCTTCGACCTCGATCCGCCGACGGAGGCCTTCGAGCCCATCCGCCGGGCTGCCTTTGACCTCCGGGATCTGATGGAGGAGGTGGGCTTGGTACCCTACGTCATGACCACCGGTTCGCGCGGCTTGCACGTCGTCGCGCCCCTGGACCGGAGCGCGGACTTCGACACGGTGCGGGCTGTTGCGCGCGCCATGGCGCAGGTGCTCGTCGACCGGCAGCCGGATCGGTTAACGCTGGAGATGTCCAAGGCGGAGCGAGGGGACCGGGTCTTCCTCGACTACCTGCGCAACTCCTACGCCCAGCACGGGGTCGCGCCCTACTCCCTACGGCCCAAGCCGGGAGCACCCATCGCCACGCCGCTCGACTGGGAGGAGCTGCGCGACAAGGAGATCAAGTCGCAGAGCTACACCGTCGATAACATCTTTCGGCGGCTGGGGCAGAAGGCGGACCCGTGGCGGGACTTCTATGACGATGCCTGTTCCATCGAGACGGCACGGGAGAAGTTGTACGCGCTCTACGATAATGATGAATAGTGGAGAGGGGGGGATAGGTGGAAATGACAGCAGAGGAGAAACAAAGAGAGTTACAGGGGATCGCTGAGGAGGTGCGGAACCTGGAGGAGTCGCCCCTCTACGAGTACCGGCAGGAGAATGACTTCTCCGCCGTGCCCGGAGAGGGTGACCCGGATGCCGAGATCATGTTTATCGGGGAGGCGCCGGGCAAGCAGGAGGCCCAGAGCGGTCGCCCCTTCGTGGGCAGCGCCGGTCGTGTGCTCGACGGTCTTCTCGAATCCATCGGCCTGGGGCGGGAGAGGGTCTTCATCACCAATATCGTCAAGGACCGCCCGCCCCAGAATCGCGACCCCCACAAGGACGAGATCGAGCTCTACGCGCCCTTCCTCGAGCGTCAGATCGAGATCATTCAGCCTGCAGTCATTGCCACCCTGGGACGCTTCGCCATGGAGTATATCCTGGAGCGGCTCAACGTGCCCGGGGTGGAGGGCAAGAAGATCAGCGAGATCCACGGGCAGATCTTCCATGGCGAGGCTCCCTGCGGGGAGGTCGCCGTCGTACCCCTCTACCATCCGGCGGCAGGCTTCTACAACACCGACGTCAAGAACGCGCTGGAGGAGGACATCAAGGTCCTGAAGCAGTTTGTGGACGGGCGCTGATCATGCCCCTTCCTGGTTGAGGACGACGGAGCCCCCGGGTGGCTTTCGCCGTAGGATGAGAGAGGTGAGAAGAGAGTGGTGAGCAGTGAAGGCAGTAAGGTGTATTTCGACTCAGGTTAAGAGGCCCAGGTTGAAACGTAAAGCGTGAGGATCTCACGTTTTACGTTTCACGCCTGAATTCCTGCTGACTGCTCACGGTCGCATGTTAAAAGGAGGTATGACCGTGTTTGAGGATCGGAAGGACGCGGGGCAGCAGCTGGCGCGGGCGTTGGAGCCCTACAAAGACGAAGGAGTCCTCGTGCTCGCCATACCCAAAGGGGGAGCCGAGGTGGGCTACGAGGTGGCGGACCACCTGGACGCCGAATTTGCTTTTCTCATCGCCCGCAAGCTGCCCTACCCGAACAACCCGGAGGCGGGCTTCGGAGCGGTGGCGGAGGACGGAAGCCTCTACGTCTCCCGTCGTGCCGCCACCGCTCTGCCCGATAATCTAATCCAGGTGATCATCGACCAGCAGCGCGAGGAGATCGAGCGGCGGATCGAGGTGCTCCGCCAGGGGCGGCCCTTGCCGTCCCTGAAGGAGCGCACCGTCATCCTCGTCGACGACGGTATCGCCGCGGGCTCGACGATGCGGGCGGCGATCGCCCTCTGTAGGAACCAGTACGCGGGCAAGATCGTCGTTGCCGCACCCGTGTCGGGGGAGTCCGTCGCCCGGGATCTGGAGGAGATGGTGGACGAGGTGGTCATCCTCGAGCAACCGCCCTTCTTCCGGGCCGTCGCCCAGGTCTACGAGAAGTGGTATGACGTCTCCGACGAGGAGGCGATCGAGATCCTGGAGCGGTGGCGGAACCGGCACGCTCCGCAGACTTCATGAGCCCTGTCACCTCGCTTCACGGAGGTGCAATTTTGAACTACAACTCAACTCACTCAGGAGGGTAAGGATGAACGAGCAGAACATTGACGAACTCAAGGCCCCACAGCTCTATCACCGTTGTGATCCCGACCGGCTCGATTTTGAGACGACCGCGGATGTGGAGGATCTCGATAAGGTGTTGGGGCAACCCCGCGCCGTGGAGGCCATCGAGTTCAGTATGGGGATGGAGGACGACGGCTACAACCTCTTCGCCCTCGGTCCGGCGGGGGTGGGCAAGCGGGGCGTGATCGCACGCTTCTTCGAGGAGCGGGCGGAGTCGGAGCCTGTGGCGCCTGACTGGTGTTACGTCAACAACTTCGAGGAGTCCAACAAGCCCAAGGCCATTGAACTGCCGCCGGGCAAGGGGCGCGAGTTTAGCGAGGACATGGACGAGCTGGTCAACGAGCTGCAGACCGCCCTCTCTGCCGCCTTCGAGAGTGAGGAGTACCAGACCCAGCGCCAGGCCATCATGGAGGAGTTCAAGGAGCGGCAGTCGGAGGCCTTCCGCGAGCTGCAGCAGCAGGCCAAGGAGGAGGACGTCGCCCTCATCCGCACGCCGGCGGGCATCGCCGTCGCGCCGGTGCGGGACGACGAGGTGCTCTCCCCGGAGGAGCTGGAGCAGCTCTCCGAGGAGGAGCAGCAGAGGCTCAAGGAGGAGGTGGAGGAGCTGCAGGAGGAGCTGCAGAAGATCCTGCGGCAGGTGCCCACCTGGCAGCGGGAGATGCGGGAGCGCCTCAACGAGCTCAACCGCGAGATCGCCGAGTTCGCCGTAGGGGGGCTCATCGACGAACTGCGGGAGAAGTACTCCGACTTCCCCAAGATCGTGGAGCACCTCGACGCCGTGCAGGAGGACGTCATCGAGCACGCCGGCGAGCTCCTCTCCGCAACCGAGGAGAACGTGGAGGAGACCAGCCTGCGGGAGCAAGCCCGTCAGGCTCTGCACGAGTCGGCGCTGATGCGTCGTTACAGGGTGAACGTCATCGTGGACAGTGGCGATCTGGAGGGGGCGCCGGTCATCTACGAGGACAACCCCACCTACCAGAACCTCATCGGGCGGGTGGAGCACCGGGCGCAGATGGGTGCGCTGCTCACCGACTTCAATCTGATCAAGGCCGGCGCGCTGCACCGGGCCAACGGTGGTTATCTCATCCTCGACGCCCGCAAGGTCCTGACCCAGCCCTACGCCTGGGATGGGCTCAAACGTGCCCTCCGTGCCGGTAAGATCCGCATCGAGTCGGTGGGCCGGATGCTCAGCCTCATCAGCACCGTCACGCTGGAGCCCGAGCCCATCCCCCTGGACGTACGGGTGGCCCTCTTCGGCGAACGGATGCTCTACTATCTCCTCCACCAGCTGGACCCGGACTTCCAGGAGCTCTTCAAGGTCATGGTCGACTTCGAGGAGCAGATGGAGTGGAGCGAGGAGAACCAGAAGCTCTATGCGCGCCTGATCGCGACGCTGGTAGCCCGGGAGGAGCTGCGCCCCTTCAGCGCCGCAGCCGTCGCCCGCGTCATCGAGCGCAGCGCCAGGATGGCGGGAGATTCCGAGAAGCTCTCCGCCTACACGCGCGACATCACCGACCTGCTCCGGCAGGCGGAATACTGGGCGCGCAAGCGGGAGCAGGAGGTGGTTGCTGCGGAGGACGTCGAGAAGGCCATCGCGGCCAGCATCTACCGCGCCGACAGGGTGCGGGAACGGGTGCAGGAGGCCATCCTGCGGGAGACCTTCCTCATCGACACCACGGGGGAGGTCGTCGGCCAGGTCAACGGCCTGTCCGTGCTCCAGTTGGGGGACTTCGCCTTCGGACGGCCCACCCGGATTACCGCCCGGTTGCGGTTGGGGAAGGGGGAGGTCATCGACATCGAGCGGGAGGTGGAGCTGGGCGGCCCCATCCACTCCAAAGGGGTGCTCATCCTCTTGGGTTTCCTGGGCGGGCGGTACGCCGCGGAGCGTCCGCTCTCCCTCTCGGCGACCCTGGTCTTCGAGCAGTCCTACGGTGGCGTGGAGGGGGACAGCGCCTCCTCCGCCGAACTCTACGCTCTGCTCTCCGCCATCTCCGAGGTGCCCATCCAGCAGTCCTACGCCGTGACCGGTTCGGTGAACCAGCGCGGTGTCGTGCAGCCCATCGGCGGCGTCAACGAGAAGATCGAGGGCTTCTTCGATATCTGCGAGGCCCGCGGTCTCACCGGCGAGCAGGGTGTCCTTATCCCCATCTCCAACGTGAAACACCTCATGCTGCGGGACGACGTCGTCGCAGCTGTGGAGCGGGGCGACTTTCACATCTACCCCGTGAAGACCGTGGACGAGGGGATCGAGATCCTCACCGGCGTTCCCGCCGGGGAGCGTGACGAGGAGGGGAACTACCCCGAGGGCAGCATCAACTACAAGGTGGAGCAGAGGTTGGAGGCGCTGGCGCAGAAGCGGCAGAACTTCTCATCCTCGGGGAAGGAGGGGGGCTCTTCATGAATGAAGAGCGCGAGCGAGCCTTGAGCGTTCAGCGCATTCTAGTCGCTCTCGATGCTTCCGCCCACAGCCGGGCGGCGCTGCGGGCGGCTCTGGAGCTGGCAAGCCGTTTCGGGGCGCAGCTGGAGGGGCTCTTCGTCGAGGACGTCACCCTCCTGCGGCTGGCGGCCCTGCCCTTCGCACAGGAGGTGGGGCACTACTCCGCCATCCGCCGCGGCATCGATCAGCAGCAGGTCGAGCGGCAGCTGCACGTGCGCTCCGTCCAGATCCGCCGCACCTTCTACCTCCGCGCCCGAGAGGCGGGGGTAGACTGTACCTTCCGGGTGGTGCGCGGCATCGTCGTCACCGAGGTATTGACCTCCGCTGAGGAGGCGGATGTCGTCGTCCTGGGTAGGGCAGGCTGGTCGCTGTCCCACGCACGGCGCATGGGAGGCACGGCGCGTACCCTCATCGAGGAGGTGCCGACGATGACGCTCATCCTCCAGGATGGGGCCCGGCTGGGAACACCGGTGCTCGTCGTCTACGACGGATCGAAGGTGGCGGATCGGGCGCTCGACGTGGCGGCGGAGGTTTTGGAGGACGACGAGAACGTGCTCACCATCCTGCTTCTTCCTGAGGATGCCGAACAGGTTCGCGATCTGCGGGCCCAGGTGGAGAAGCAGCTGCGGGGGACGGAGGTACAGAGGCTCTATCGCCTCCTCACCGTCTCCACTGTCTCCCGGCTCGTTCAGCGGGTGCGTCTGGAGGAGCGAGGGATGCTCGTCCTGCCAGCGCAGCCCGTCCTGCTGCAGGACGAGGTCCTCCTGCAGCTCGTCGAGGAGATCGACGTGCCGGTGCTGCTGGTGAAGTGAGTTCCCGGGGACACCCATGAGGATGGAGTTAACGTGTGAACGTGCGCACGTGTGAACGTGCGCACGGATTTTGCATTCTTTACTATTGAAGGAGGTAACTTATGAAGATGGGTACGGGCACACACGAGTTGGTGCAGGTGGAGGACTACGAGCAGTTCGTCGGCGCCGAGGTGGTGGACAGGGTGAAGCGCAAGGGTGAGTCCCTGCAGCATCTGCACGTCACCCACGTCAACTCTACCTACTACGGGGGCGGTGTCGTTGTCATCCTCGATCCGCTCTCGCTGTTGATGAACAGTCTAGGGATCAAGACGGGGTGGCGCGTCATTCAGGGTTCCCCGGACTACTTTGGCGTGACGAAGAGCTTCCACAACGCCCTGCAGGGCGCGGATATCAACCTGACGGAGCGGAAGAAGGCGATCTACGAGAGTGTCGTCTTCGAGAACGCCGTGCGCAACCACCTGACCCACGACCGGGTCATCGTCCACGATCCCCAACCCCTGCCCCTCATCAAGCACTACGACAAGAAGGGGCCGTGGATCTGGCGCTGCCACATCGATCTCTCCCGGCCCCATCGCGAGCTGTGGGAGTACCTCAAACCCTTCGTCGAGGAGTACGACGCCGTCATCTTCACCCTCCAGGAGTATGCCAAGGATCTGGAGACACCGCAGCTCTTCTTCATGCCCGCCATCGATCCCTTCTCCATCAAGAACAAGGCGATGAGCGAGGAGGAGATCCAGGAGCGGCTCGATCACTACAACATCCCCACCGATCTGCCCATCGTCACCCAGATCGGGCGCTTCGATCCCTGGAAGGACCCCGAGGGGGTCATCGAGGCCTTCAACATCGCCCGCGAGGAGATCGACGCTACGCTGGTCCTGCTGGGCAACATCGCCACCGACGACCCGGAGGGGGATAAGATGTACCGGTCACTCCTGGACTACGAGGGGGAGCGGATCATCCTCATCTCGGAGGAGGACACCGCGCTGGTCAACGCTCTGCAGTGCCGTGCCGCCGTCGTCCTGCAGAAGTCCATCCGCGAGGGCTTTGGGCTCACCGTGACCGAGGCCATGTGGAAGGGGACGCCCGTCATCGGCGGGGACGTGGGCGGCATCAAGTATCAGATCGAGGACGGCGTCAACGGCTACCTCGTCTCCTCTGTCGAGGAGGCTGCGGAGCGGATCGTGAAGCTCGTGAAGGACGAGCAGCTGCGCGAGGAGATGGGCCGGCGGGCGCGGGAGAGCGTGAAGGAGAACTTCCTCCTCATCCGCCTGCTGGAGCAGTATCTCGACCTGCTCGGCGGCTTCGAGACGCTCTACAAGCTGACCGGGATGTAAGATGGAGGGTATCGAACGCATCCACATCGGCACGTCGGGTTGGCACTACGACCATTGGAAGGGGCCCTTCTATCCCGAGGAGCTGGGCTCCGGGGAATTCCTCGACTTCTACGCCGATCGCTTCTCGACGGTGGAGGTCAATAACAGCTTCTACGGGTTGCCCGAAGCGGAGACGCTGGAGGATTGGCGGGAGACGGTGGCGGAGGAGTTCACCTTCGCCGTCAAGGCCAGCCGTTACATCACCCACATGAAGAAGTTGAAGGACCCCGAGGAGCCCGTCGCCAACTTTCTGACGCGCATCCGAACCTTGGGGGAGAAGCTGGGTCCCGTTCTCTTTCAGCTGCCGCCCAACTGGCGCAGCAATCCGGAGCGGCTGCGGCGCTTTCTCGAGGTGTTGCCCGACGGCTATCGCTACACCTTCGAGTTCCGCGATCCCAGCTGGTTCGAGGCGCCCGTCTACGAGGCCCTCACCGACCACAACGTCGCCTTCTGCATCTACCACCTCAGCGGGCGCCAGTCGCCCAAGGAGGTGACGGCGGACTTCATCTACATCCGGCTGCATGGACCCGGCGGTGCCTACCAGGGCAGCTACTCGGTCCACATGCTCTCCGGTTGGGCCGGGGCCTTCACCGCCTGGTTGGGGCAAGGGAAGGAGATCTACTGCTACTTCGACAACGATCAGGCGGGCTACGCCGTTCAGGATGCTCGCCGGCTGCTGGAGATGGTCCGCGGGTGAAACCCGAGGGCAACTTCTGCGTAGTAAGAGGGGTTGCAGTGGGGGATGCCTCCCCGGCTTCCCTCTAGTCTGTGATCAGACGCGACGCGCAGACCG
>DAOTVC010000139.1:0-6815 GCA_034437215.1 Anaerolineae bacterium
ATCCTCTCGTTCAGCGCCGGCTCCGCGGCGAGGTAGAATTTGAGGGGCTGCCGGTTCGCGCCCGAGGGCGAGAGGCGCGCCAGATCCACCAGCTCCCGGAGCGTCGTGACGGTCAACGCCACCTCCTCGTCGAAACGGCGGAAACTGCGACTGCGTGCTACCAGATCCTTCAACATGAGCGTTCTCCTTTCAACTACAAGTGAGAAGTGAGTAGTGGGCAGTAAGAAGGTGTCGGTACCGGCCCGAGGGCTTCACGTCCACCAGAAGCACGGAACCGTACATCGATTCTCTACCGGCGCAGGAGATAGGAGAGGTAGAAGTAGGTCCTGCCCGATCCCCACCCCACCGGTAAAGATGAGCGTCTCGACGCGTCCCCCGGCGTAGAGGTTGAGGGCGTGGTTGAGCCGCTCGCGGAAGAGGGGGGAGGGCTCGTCGTTCCAGACGGCGGCCCCCAGGACCACCGCGGCATCGGCCGGACCTCCGTCGCTCGCGCCGGCGTAGCCGGCAATCGTATAAGCCGCCTGGGCGATCACGAAGCTCACGATGCCGAAGAGCACCAGAAGTAGCAGGAAGATACGCCGTTTCGTGGAGATGCCTTGCCCCCTCCCAGTTTATTGAAACCTACCCGAAGTGTACGCAAAGAAGAGATTTTAGGCAAGCGACCCTGAGGCTATCGCTTGGTCGGATCGTCAGGTTTCTACGGAGGAATCTACTCCTGGTGAGAGCGCGTCAGATCCTCGGTCACCTGCCGGGCCACGGGCAGGATCTGTTCGAGGTAGGCCAGCACCAGATTCCCGCATCCCTCTTCGGTCCGCAAGAGGGCGCAGGAGGTGCTGCCAAAGCGGGCGCGCACGCTCTCCACGACAAGGGCGCAGCCCGGCGAGAGGAGACTCCGGTGCAGGCCCCGCTCGTACCCCCAGACGCCGAGGAAGATGAGGGTGCCGGAGACCAGACCGCAGAGGCCACCGCTGCCCCCCACGCCGGGGAGACACTGCCCGGCACCCAGCAGGCGGGGATCAGGGGGCATCTCGTAGACCTCGAAGAGCACCGCCAGCACCGTCATGGTGCAGTTATATCGCCCGGAGACGAAGTAGCGCTCCACGCGCTCGCGGAGCCCCTCCCTATCCACGGCTACTCGATCCCGCCTGAAGCAGCAGAGGGCGCACCCGCCCCCTCAAAGAGGCGTTGGTAGGGCGCGAGCATCCCCTCCACGATGCGCTCCTGGAATTGGCGGCGCACGGGGGGAAGTGCCAGCATCAAGCTGTAGACGACGTTCATGGCGCGGGCCCGAAGATTGCGCTGCGGGAAGCTCTTGTACCAACCCAGCCGCTTGTAGGTGCGGTGATCGGCCCGGAAGAGACCGCGGAGGGAGCCCCAGATGGCATCGCGGAAGAGGATCTGCCCCCCTACCCCGAGGAAGGTCGCCGGGCGCCGGTAGCCCTGCCGGGCGAAGCGCACGCTGCGTTCCGCCAGCGACTGCAAGAGCGCGTCGATCTGCGCTGAGCCCTCGACCTCGTCGGTCACAAAGCCCACAAGATTGGCGTGATTGAGCTCCGCCGAGGCCGTCAGGATCTCGCGCAGGTTGGCGTTCTGGCTCAGAGGGCCGGAGATGATGAAACCGATCTGCTTCCCCAGCAGCGTGGGGGTATGGCCCTGGAAGAAGCTGCGATCGTTGTAGAGCTTCCACAGGGAGGAGAGGTAGCGGTCCTGCAGGGCGCCGGCGAAGATGACGATGTCGGCGGTCATGACCTGGGTGCGATAGAAGGACGTGTAGTCGTCCTTGCCCTCGTAGACGCAGACGTTGTCGTACGCACACCTCAGACAGCCCAGACAGCCCCCTTTGATGTCGAGATCCCGCAGGTTGACCCGCTCCACGGGACGTGAGAAAGAGGCCGCGAAGCGCTCCACCATTCCCTGCAGGTTGCCCTCCCCCTCCCGAGCATCGGTCAGCACCAGGACGCGCAGATCGCCGGGCTCGACCGAGCCCGGTGCCGCCCCCGGTTCGTACTCGAAAACAAGGGGGCGCAGGGGCGGATAACGGGGAGCCGTCGGTGCCCGCTCCTCGATGGCCCGCAGGAAGGTCTCGCCGAAGAGGCGCACCCTCTCCTGCCCCTCGGTTTCCAGCAGATCCTCCATGGCCATGGAGAGGAAGGTCACGTAGCGCATCCCCAGGTCGTCGGAGATGGCCTCGAGGTAGTTGTGGGCCGTGTGATCGTAGAAGTGGATGGAGGTGGTGAGAGCGGCAGCGTACTTTCCCTCGAAGGCCTCGGCACCCTCGCGCTCGAAGAGCAGCTCCATGAAGCGCTTGTAGCCGGAGGGGACCAGCATGTAGTAGACGGGGGCCGCCCAGAGGACACCGTCGGCGCTCCGGACCGCGTCGAGTACCTCCGCAAAGGCACTCTCGTCCCGTTCCAGCTTCTTGATCCGCTGTCCGACGTGGTGCAGCTCGAAGTCGTGCTCGGGGAAAGCGTGCTGAAGATAACGCACGTACTGCATGGTGACGCTCTTGGCACCCTTGGGACTGCCGCTCAATACAACGATCCTCATCTCCGCCTCCTAATGCTCGTACAAAGACGTGCCACAGCCCTTCTTAAGATTCCTGGTGAGAGTTGCGTCTTTCTTCCAAAGCCCGTTATCGTCGTGAAACCAGAGCGCTGTTGATTGAGGTATCAACAACACATTATAGCACAGAAAGGCCGGTGAGGAATTAAAAGGTTGTGTTTCACTTGAGTTAGGTCGAGGCGTAAAACGTGAGCTCTTCACGTTTTACGTTTCAGCCATGGATAGCTTCCGACTGAGTTGAAACACACCCGAATTAAAAGGAGGCAAATAATGAGCTAACGTCTACCTCCGCGTGCCTGTCAGGGCCCCTACCTCGGAATCTCCTGCACGGCGCTCACCTTCCAGGTCCCGCGCGTCTCCTGCCCCAGAGGCGGGAGGGGGAAAGGGAGGAGAGCTTCGACGGAAAAATCTCCGGGACAAGAGGTTGGCTGTGGTTTTTGTGGCCCGGCAAAGCCGGGGCCACAAAAACCACCTAGATTGCCCGCTCCGCGCGCGGAGCGGGCGCAGGAAGCGGGCGGAAGAAAAGCCAAACTGACAGACACCCAAGAGTTCTCTTGCAATTTGCACCGCGCAAGAGCGGTGATAGGATAAGTGGTGAGAGGATAGACCCACGAGGAGGGAACCATAACCATGCGCTATCGAATGAAAGAGAAGATCTTCTCCTTCACCGACCAGTTCACCATCGAGGATGCCCAAGGCAGACCGGTCTATGAGGTCAAGGGGAAGCTGCTCAGCCTCGGCGACCGGCTGCGCTTCTACGATCTGCAGGGCAACGAGCTGGCCTTCATCAAGCAGGAGCTCATCAGCCTCAAACCCCGCTATCGCATCTACCGTGATGACGAGCTGCAGGCGGAGATCAGCAAGAAGCTCTTCAGCCTCTTCCGCGAGCGCTTCAACATCGAGATGGAGGGGGAGACGCCCGACCTGGAGATCAAGGGCAATATTCTAGACCACGAGTACCGCTTCCTGCAGAGCGGGCGAGAGGTCGCCCACGTCTCCAAGAAGTGGTTCTCGCTGCGCGACAGCTACGGCGTCGACGTGGGCCCGGATGTCGACGACGTTCTCGTCCTCGCCTGCGCCGTCGTCATCGACCTCATCAGCCACGAGCCGGAGAACGACTAAAAGAGCGCGCCCCGAATCAGAGCAGCGCCAGGAAGCGCTCCACCTCGTAGAGAGCAGCCTGCGCGGGCGGGGAGATGTGGGGCAGGATGAGGTCGAAGGCGTGCTCCGTCTGCGGGTACTCGACGTAGATCACGGGTACGCCTGCCGCCTCCAACTTCTCCGCCATGGTACGCACGCCCTCCGCGGAGACGATCATGTCGTGCTCGCCCTGCAGCAGGAGCGTCGGCGGGCAGCCGGCGTCCACGTGCTCCACCGGTGAGAAGAGGGCGTAGGCCTCGGGCACATCGCTGGGCGAGCCGCCGAGGAGCCCGTGCATCATCGCCTCCTGCACCGTCTGATCGGGGCACCAGCCCTGGGGCTGCTGCATCTCGAAGCCCAGCCGCTCCGTCACCCACTCGGAGATCTGGCTGCCCGCGTCGGTATCCTGCTCTCCGACGAGGACGCTGAAGGGCACACCCGCGTAGTCGTAGTAGAGGCGCATGTCGCTGGGACCGTACCAGGAGACGACGGCGCGGACGCCGAGGTCCGCGTCACGAACGTCCTCGGGCGTCAGTTCGGGGTGATCGGGAGCGTAGGCCGCGAGGAGCGCCAGATGCCCGCCCGCCGACCCGCCGGCGATCACGATCCGCTCGGGGTCGACGCCGAACTCCGCCGCGTGCTCCTTCATCCAGGCGATGGCCCGCTTGGGATCGCCCGCCATGGCCTGCCATTGGACCTCGGGACAGAGACGGTAAGCCACGTCCATGATGACGTGCCCCTGCGCCGCCAGGTGGCGGAACATGGGGCGCGTGCCCACGTCCTTGTCGATAAAGTGCCAGCCGCTGCCGTGGAGATAGATGAAGGCCAGGCCCGAGGGTGCGATCCCCTCGGGGGGCAGCCAGAGATCGCAGAGAAGCTCGCGCTCCGCCTCTCCCTCGACAGCCGGCAGCGTCCAGAAGACGACGTCCCGCTCCCACCGCGGCTCCGGGCCCTCCGGCAGCCCCGGCTGCCAGCGGCTGGGAAGCATCCGCTCGCGCCGCTCCGGCGGGATGCGCGCCTCCCAGTCCTCCCCGAAGGTCCTCTCGAAGCCCTCAGGAGGCTGCAGGACGCCCTTCACATAGCGTCCCGAGAGCAGGGCGCCGGCGGCACCCGTGAGGAAGGCAAGCGGGGAGCGGATGAGCAGGCCTAGAAGCGCCCCGACTGCACCGGCGAGCGTCACAAAGGGCGAGAGCGCCTCCGCCAGCAGCTTGGGTCCCGTAAGCGCCGCCCCCTCCGCGGAGCGCACCCGGTAGAGGTGCAGGGCGCCCTGACCGGCGGAGATCAGGCCTAGAAGGACAGCAACGGGTTTGAGAACACTTCTGTTTCGCTTCATGTCGGCTCCTTTGGAATCAGTCGGTTAGTCTCGTAGTCGGTTGGTCTGGTAGTCTGGTAGTCAAGTCGTCACCTTCGTGATTGGAAGGCAAGTGCCAGCAGCGGTGTCTCGCTCAAAAGCGCAGGTCCGGTTACCACGCCTGATCTACGATTATGCTTGAAGTATAGGACGAAGCAGGGGCCCGTCAAAGCTGCGTGGCACTGTCGAAAGGCGCGTTCACCGGTACAATATGAAGGAGCGCAGAGAGGAGGTCGCATGCCAGGGAGTCAATCCACAGGGAACGTCGTCACCGTCACCCTCAATCCCGCGGTCGATCAGACATTGATCGTCGACGACTTCCGCCCCAACACTGTGAACCGGGCGCGGTCGGCGACCGTCCACGCCGGCGGGAAGGGGATCAACGTCGCCGCCTTCCTCGCCGACTACGGGCAGGAGGTCTGCGCGACGGGCTTCCTCGGGGAGGAGAACGCCGCCCTCTTCGAGCGCCTCTTCGCGAGCAAGGGGATCGTCGACCGCTTCGTCCACACCCCGGGCAACACCCGCTTCGGCGTCAAGATCGTCGACGAGGTCCGCGAGGAGACCACCGACCTCAACCTCCCCGGACTGCCCCCCACCTCCGGCGCAGTCGAGAAGCTGTTCGCGACGTTGGACGACCTTGCGGATACCTATACCTGGTTCGTCCTGACGGGCAGCCTGCCGCCGGGCCTGCCCCCCGACTTCTACGTCACGCTCATCAGGCGGCTCAAGGCGCGCGGTCGTCACGTCGTCCTCGACACCAGCGGTGAAGCGCTGCGGGAAGGGGCCGCCGCCGGTCCCCAGATCCTGAAGCCCAACGCAACGGAGATCTCCCAACTCCTGGGAAGACCGCTGTCTGACACCGTGGCCCTCGTCACAGGAGCACAGCGCTTGCTCGCGCGGGGCACAGAACTCGTCGCCGTCACCCTGGGGGCCAAGGGAGCGATCCTCGTGACCGCCGAGGAGAGCGTCATCGCCCGACCGCCGAAGGTCAAGGTCGCGAGCACCGTCGGCGCGGGCGATGCCTTCGTCGCCGGGTTGGTCGCAGCGCAGCTCGCCCACATGGATCCCCTCGAGAGCGCCCGGCTGGCGACGGCCTTCGCCGCCGGAGCCACGACCCGCCTGGGCTCCCACTTGCCCCCGCTCCGGCAGTTGGAGCGCTACCGAGAGCAGAGCGTCGTCGTGCGTTGGTCTCGCTGAGAGCAGCTTTCATCTCAAGCGGCTTTCAACAGCAGAGCGACTTGCCCAAGGGGAAAATCGCTATATGCTCCTCCTTACCAGCAATCTGTGTGGCACCACACTATCCAATCACAGGAGGGTAAATCATGAAACGCATCTCTTTTTGTCTGGGTCTCGTGCTGTTCATCTCGCTCGTCCTAGTCACACCCGGCAGCACCGCCACCGTCACGACGGCTTCCAACGGCCCCTGGATCACCGACTTCGGCGGTCCGTTGAACGCCGTCGAGGTCCGGGACGCCTACGCCTACGCCGGTATCGGCGACGACCTGGTCATCTTCGACGTCTCCGATCCGACGGCGCCGACGGTCGTCAGCGAGTTGGATCTGGGTTATCCGGTCTACGACCTGGCACTCTTGGACAACTATGCCTACGTGCTCAACCGGGGGATGTCTATGAGCGACAGTGTCCATGGGCGCTTTCTAGCAGAGGATGGGCTGGTCATCGTGGATATCTCCAACCCGCAGGCGCCCTACGTGGCAAACAGCCGGACGATCACCGCTCCGGGCAACTCCCTGGAGATCGCAAT
>DAOTVC010000140.1:0-24766 GCA_034437215.1 Anaerolineae bacterium
GGCTGCCTCGCCTCTTGCGGCGCAGTGGCGCCTGTGGCCTCATATGCTGCGCGGCTGGCGTGCCTACAATCACGCGGCTCGTGTCTCTCATCAGACCTTCTACACGCTCGAAGGAGATCTGTATGACATCGAAGTGCCAGATATGGCGCCTTTCGGGCGATGGATGGGTGAGCGCACGCGCTTGAGCCTCTATGTTGAGCGCGAGTATCCGGTCACTGTGGAGTTGACCTATTCGCGACCGCAGATCCTTGATGCTGAAGATCTGCACTTCAGTTACAATGGTCAACCGTTGACTGCCAGCTTCGAGAAGCTAACTGAGAATGAGCGTGAGGTGCAGTGGCGCGTGCGCTTAGACATACCAGCTGATGCACACCAGATCTATCCAAATACATTGGAAATCTTCGCTAGCACCTGGATTCCTGATGAGTTAGGTGATCCTAGAAGTTTGGGCTATTTCTTGACCGAGGTGGCTAGCGGGCAGGCAGAGATCCCTGTGACCTTTCGGGATCTTCACCTGCCCCGTCCGCTGCCCCTAACCATGGCTTATCCTTGGAGCTGGCAGTCTCAGCTGTGGTTCTACAATCCGGCAAACGCGCGACCCGCCGATGTTTGGCCCTGGTACATTTGGACCAGTGGCCTTCCGTTAGCCCAAGCCCAGGCCTTTATCCTCGTCTGGGGGGGGGCGTTGACCTCCGGCTTGCTGTTGAGTGGTTGGCACTTCTCGAAGGTCCTGCAGGTCACCGGATCTCGAAGAAGGGCCGGGAAGTAGGTCTCTCATAGCGGCGATGTCTGAGGGCCGTGTGCACATTTGAAGCTCTCAGTCTTTCTCGCTTTCCGAGTCGTGGTGCTTGTGTCTATCTATAGCGAAGAACTGTGGGCAGATAGTAACGGTTGGTTGTCCCCAACAGGGCGTAAGTGCCCATCTGGTCAATTTGCGCTACGATGAATCTCGGATAGACCCCTGTGATGGTAAAGGGCGTAGTAATCCAGCCGCTGGGACTCAAGTAGTAGAGCCGGATAGTCTCCTCTTTGACTCCCAAGGTCTCCCGGTACCCTACCAGCAGCTGTAAAGGTGGGGGAGCAGGATCGTCGCTGGAGATGGTAAAAAAGTGATCGATCCCCTGAAGCTCGTCCTGAGCCCCGGGATAGATTTCGTAGGTGACGGTGAAGGTTGTATCGCCGCTCACTGTGCCCGTGGGAACGTGGAGTACGGTCAGGTGTTGGTCGTACGCCTGCCACAAATAAGCTCCCTGCGCGTCTACAACCCGGCTGTCCGGTTCGGGCAGCGGGGTCGGAGTGAGGGTAGGAATTGGAGTGGGGGTTGGTGTTCCCCCGGGGCCCGCCGAGCGGGCACAACGGAAGCCGATGCGCTCGGTCTGGTAGATGTTGGCCTCATCAATTCTGACCCAGACATTGTTTCCCTCAATGTGTTGGTCGGCCCACGATCCTCCTCGCACCAGCTTCTCACCCTTGGCGCCGCCGTCGGAGGGCCCTTGGGGGTTGAAGTAAGCAGCATCCGGGTAGTAAGGCTTCTGGTAGAAGTCACTCACCCATTCCCGTACATTGCCCACCATGTCCAGAGCTCCGTAAGGACTGGCGTTGTTGGGATAGCTGCCTACAGCGACGGTATCTCCCACACAGGGGTTTAGGCGATAGGGATCTCCGGAAGCGATGTAGGCGAAATTGATGCGATCACAGGTTGGGGCCTCGTTGCCCCAGGGATACCAGCGGAGATCCGTGCCCCTGGCGGCCTTCTCCCATTCGGCCTCTGTGGGAAGACGTTTGCCCGCCCATTGACAGTAGCGATGGGCCCGCACCCAGTCCACATGGATGACCGGATGGTGGTTGTACGCCGGGTTGGTGTAGTAGTCGGGGCGGGACGCTGAACGCTCTTTGAGGGGAGGCTGACAGGCGCCGGCGGTCACGCAGGCTCTGTATTGGGCGTTCGTGACCTCAGTTCTGTCGATGTAGAAGGCGTCCAGATAGGTGAGGGTGATGGGACTTGCATCGTTATCGCACTTACCGTTGTTGAAATCATATGTACAGCCGCGTCCGAACTCTCCCGCCGGAACATAAACTTCACTGTCGGCCCTCGCGAGATCAACTTGTTCTCTTCGGTAACCCTCTCGGCTCGCGAGGGATGAGGGCGGCCAAGTAATTATCGCTACAAAAGCAAGTGCCAGCAAGCAAAAGAGGGTATGCTTATCCCTGCTTGACATGGTACTCCTTATCATCAAGGTCTCGCAGTCGAGAAGAGTAGCGGTTCATATCGTTCCTTTCCGAATGGACACCTATCAGGGTGAACTTCAATGCCGGCTCGGTTGTGGCAGAGCCGGCACGGCTACCGGTGGACTTCGAGCTGCCTCTCCAGCAGGTCACCGGACACAGTTATAGCGAGATTGCTGAGATCGTTAAGCCAGTAGACGCCGGTTCTTAATGTGTACTCCTTGGGGAGCAGTGTTGGGGGAACCTCCAGCCGATGGCGTTGGATGAAGAGGTCGCCTTTCTGCCAATGTGCGCTGGGGAAGCCCAGCCCATCCCCCACAGCAACTGGCTGCCCCACGTCGTCGAGGAGATGCAGCTTGATAGAGAGCGGTCGGTCGGGAGGGGCCAGGACCTTCCAGTAGGTGAGGACGTCCACCTGCTCGCCCGCGGCTGCCTTCTCCGGAGCACTAAATCCCAGAAAGGAGAGCCGTCCTTCCAGATCCACGCCCCTGCTCTCCGCTGGCTCGATAGCGCAGTCTGCGCACTCCCAGAGCGCAAAAGCGGGGAGTTCGCCGGGTGTCGGTTGCACGTAGCTCAACGTCAGTTTCGGCACGACTGGGACGGGCAGCCAGGTGGGCAGCCCTGCGCGCCCGTCGCTCTCGGTGGGCCAACGCAGCCCCTGCTGAGGGGCGATAGCGCGGGCGTACCAGCCGGGTTGTCGACCTCCTCCGGGGAGCACCCAACTCTCGTCGCAGTTGAAGCGCACCTCACGCAGGTCGGCGATTCCCAGTCCCTCCTCGACGACCGGCGTGGGCAGGGGCGCTACCGGTTGGGTGCACTGCGCGATCCACGCTCCCGCCAGGGGCTCGACCTCGTAGAGAAAGATGGCGTAGCCGACCTTGTGGAAGGGCTCCCGGTGCCGGAACCAATCAAAGGTGGGCGGATAGGGCAGGGGCACACCATCGAGGGTCGTTGCACTGATGGCATAGAGCCCTGCGGGCGGGTTGAAGCGCCGGGGCAGAACCGGCGGGGCGCCCGTCATCGGTACGAGGGGTTCGTACTCGACGCCGTAGGCCGCCGGGTCGTAGAAGGTGAAGGCCGAAAGTTTGACACTTCCCAAGTCGTGGGCTGCCTGATACTCCGCTAGCGCTTTGAACGTCTGTCCCCAATCGGTGTTGGAGTCCGCCAGAAAGCGCCAGCCCGACTCCGGCCCACCTGCCAGCTCGTTGAAGAAGGCCAGGTAGTGCGGGGAGACGCGCAGCGTGCCGAGAGCCTGCCAACCGAGCAGGGCAGTAAGGAGTAGGTAGTAGGGAAGTAGGGGATGACGAGGCATTGGAACAGCTTTGCGCGATAGAGATCCTGCACTTCCCGCAACGGCTAGGTATAGAAACGGCAATACGGGCAGCAGGTGGCGGTAGCCGATGTTCAGGGGACTGGTGAGGCTGGCAAGGGCGTAGAGGGCGGGGAAGAGCATAAGGAGTAGGGAGTCGGAAGTAAGGAGTAGGGAGAGACGCTTCTTACGCCATACGCAATACGCAATCTGTCTCGCACCATAAACAAGTGCGATCGAGCCCAGGACGAGCGCCGGCAGCGGGGTCTTCACGAGGAAGGCGACGGGGAAGTACTGCCACCAACCCTGCATGCTGTTCTGACCCAGCAGAAAGGCCTCGCGACCGTAGTCCAGATTCGATTGAAGCCGCAGCCACCGCTCCAGGTGACCGGCGGCAGGTAGGGGCAGGGTACCGCCGAGCGCCGTCACGGGCCGCAGCTCGAAGCCGTAAAGCGCCCACAGGACGAGCAGGGATACCCCGACCATGCCCGCGTAGGAGAGCAGTGGGTGCAGGGCCCTACGCCATCCTACATGGCGGAGCGTGCCTATCCGCGTCAAGATCAGCAGTAGTGCAAGGACGGGGTAGAGCAGCAACGACGTCAACTTCGCACCCTGGGCCAGGCCCAGCAGCAGGGCTGCTGTCCACCAGCGGCGCGGCGTAGGGGCCCTCAGGTAGTCAAGAAAGGCGAGCGTGGCCCAGAAGATGAAGGCCGTCGCCCCCAGATCGGTCGTGGCGAGGCTGCCGTGGGCCAGCACGTTCGGCGCGAAGGCCAGGAGGCTCAGGGAGACGAGAGCGGCGCGGGATCCGAACCGGCGCCTCGACCAGCCGTAGAGGCTCGCCCCCAGCAGCACCGTGAGGAGCGTCACTGGCACGCGGGCGGCGACCACCACGCGGTCGAGAGGGCGGTAGGCTAGAATCGTGCCCTGTGCCACCTGGATCAGGTCCCCGGTAGCGTAGCCGGGGGCCTCTTCCGGCGCCGGCAGATCGGGGATGAGGAGCAGGGGCCACGCCAGGAGGGCCTTGACCAGCGGTGTGTGCTCGTCGAAGAGGCGGAGGTTGCCCGTCCGCACGTACTCGTAGCCGCTGGTGATGTGAAAGCCTTCGTCTACCGTGGCGGAGAGGGCTACGACGGCCGAGAGCAGCTGGGCAAAGAGGATCAACAGGAGGAGGAGGGGCAGGAGTCTCTCAACTACATACCGGAGTCGGCCGCCTATCTCAGTTCCCATTGGCGCTCCTCACTGACCGGGTAACGATAGGTGGGTAAGGGCGAGGTGATCGACCCTCTCCCCCGCCGGCAGGCTCCACGTCCAGCGCTCCAGGGTATCCAGCCAGTAAGCGCCCGTCTGCACGCGATAGCTGCCCGGCGGCGTCCCCTCGGGCACGACGAAGAGGTGGCGTTGTACGATGAGCCCACCCTTCACCCACGGGTCGCGGGGCACGCCCAGGCCGTCACCCACCGCCACGGGTACCTCGTCAGGCCCTATCAGATGGGCCATGATGGAGAGGGGGCGGTCGGGTACGGTCTTCACCTCCCAGTAAGTGTGCAGCTCGAGCGTTTCACCAGGGCGCACCTGCTCCCCATCCAGCGAGTAGCCGAGGAAGTTCAGAGGGCCGTCGCTGCGCGCGTCGCTGAGACGCGGGGGCGCCGGCTGCCCGACCGTTCGATAGACGCGGTAGGCGGCGTCCCCATCCCGCGTCCGGCCCTCCAACGCGAGGAGCGCGCCGGGGGGAGGGGCTGTTTCCGGTGGCAGTACGTGGAGCCCCGCTTCCCCGGAAGGATAGTACCACGCCGTCAGGCAGTCGACGCGCGCGACGGGCAGGGTGGGTTGTCCCGTCGCCTCGCGGACCCGTCTTTCGTCCAACACCGGGGCCGGGGAGGCGCAGAGCGTGGCCCATTCGGGGGCGCGCTGCTCCGCCACCTCGTAGAGAAAGAGCGCGTTTCCCAGGCGCTCGCGGGGCTCGCGGGTGCGGAACCAGGCATAGGTGTTGATATCGGGAGCGTAGGGTCCCTGCAGCACGGTGGCCCCGATGGCGTAGAGGCCCGGGGCAGGACCCCACGGCGCGAAGGGGACGGCGCGGGGATCGGGGGGCAGGAACTCCGCCTCGATTCCGTAGGACGCGGGCCGTGCAGGGCTGTAGTGGGCGTAGTAGACGCTCTCGTGGTCCCGCTCGTTCAGCCAGGTCTTCAAGTCCCAGAGATTCTGCCCCCAGTCGAGATTGGAGTCCACCAGCCAGTGGTGACCGTTCTGCGGGCCACCTGCAAGAGCATTGAAGAAGGTCAGGTAGTGGGGGGCGACGGTGAGGGCGCCGAGAGCCTGCCACACAAGCAGGGCGAGCAGCGTGAAGCGTGCAATGTGAGGCGTGGACCGTGAAACGTAAAGCGTGAAACGTGAGACCTCCAGGAGAAGGGGGATCGCGCATGCCAGGGTGACGTAGAGGAAGGGCAGCAGGGGGAGCAGGTGGCGGTAGCCGATGTTGACGGTGCTGAAGAGGCTCGTGGCGGCGTAGAGCAGGGGGAAGAGGAGGGGTAGGGGTAGGGAGTAGGAAGTAGGGAGTAGGGGCAGGCGCGCCTTACGCAAGCGGGAATACGCGATACGTCTCACACCGTAGACGAGTACGGTCACGCCCAGGACGAGCACCGGGAGCGGCGTCTTGAGCAGGAAGGCGACGGGAAAGTACCAGAGCCAGCCTCGTTCGCTCACCCGGCCCGCGAGGAAGGTGGGGTGTCCCAGATCGTAGTGCTCGCGCAGCGATTGGTAGATGCGCACGTGGGTGGCGGCGGGCACGGGCGTGGGCCAGCCGGAAACGGTGTCCAGCTCGAAGCCGTAGCCGGCCCACAGCACCAGAGCCGCCGGGACGAAGATCCACAGGAGGTGGACCGCGCACCCGGTCATGAACTTCCCCCAGCGCACATTCCGTAATCCGCCTTCCACCGTCGCACCTCGCACCTCGCAACTCGCAACTTGTAATACCACCACAGGCACGAGCACCAGCGCCGAGACCTTCGCCAACTGCGCCAACCCCAGAAGCAGGCCGGCAGCGATGAGGAGGGCGGTGCGGGGCTTGCGACAGTAGCGCCCCAGCACGAAGAGGGTCGCCACGATGAGGGTCGTGGCGGCGATGTCGGTGGTGATGAGCGAGCTGTGGGCAATCACGTTGGGGTCGAAGGCGAAGAGGAACAGTGCTGCGGTCGCGGCGCGCGCGCCCGCGTAGTCCGCCGCCCACCGGGCCACCAGGGCGGTCAGGAGCACGCCCAGGAACAGGATGGGTAGGCGTCCGGCGACCGCCAGCCGCTGCGGCTCTTGGTACTGCCACACGACTTCATCGGTGACGGCGGATAGACTTGCATCCTCCCAGCCTGCGATCTGACGGGGATCGGGAAGATCGTCCTGCAGGAGCAGGGGTGCCGCGGCAAGGACGTTCGCCAGCGGTGGGTGAATGTGGACGGGCTGGAGGCGCAGGTCGCCCGTGCGCAGGGTCGTGTACCCGACGGCCAGGTGCGGCCCCTCGTCGAAGGTGAGGGAGGCGTGACGGGCGTGCGCCATCCCCTGGGCGAAGTAGAGCAGCACGAGAAGGAGGATCAGGAAGCGCGCGCCCCTGTGCTTCACGGGAGTACCTCGAGGGTGAGGAGGGGGACGGCGTCGTTGAGGTAGCGCTCGCCCCGGTCATCGGTGGCGGGGAGCCGCACGTCGGGCTCCCGGGGCGCGTAGGCGCCCACGTAGAGGGTGTACTCGCCGGGAGGGGCGTCCTCGGGGATGGTGATAGTATAGCTCTCGGGGACGACCTCGCCCGCGAGCCACTGGCGCGTCGTGTAGAGCCCCTCCTGGGGCCAGGAGTCCTGCTGCCAGATAACCTGCCCTCCGGTGCCGATGAGGTGGTTGAAGACGGCGTAGGTTCTGTCGGGATCGGTGATGGCCTGCCAGTACTCGGTCAGCACGAGCCCTTCTCCCGCGTGGACCTGCGTCCTCTCGATGCGGTAGCCGCGCAGACGTAGCACCTCACCGAAGGTAGCGTGGGCGCGGGTGCGAAAGAGCGGCGGGCGGAAGCGCCGGTCCCGTTCTTCGACCTCGATGACGAAGAGGTCCGCCCACTCCCCCCCCAGAGCCAGGTCCCGCCCATCGGTGACGTACTCGAGAAAGGTCTCTGACGGGCGCGAGCCCCCGACGGGCAGCGGATGCTCTCCCGCAGCGCGCAGCTGTGCCCGAACGTGATATCTGCCGCCGGGCAGCTCCTTGGGCAAGGGGTAGTGCACGCTCTGCCGGACCATCTCTCCCACCTTCCACTCACCAATAGGATAGAAGTCGGGGGCCACGTCGTAGACCTGCACCGGTCCGCGCCCGGGACCGAGGAGCTGTACGTAGAGTTGTGCCTTTTCGAGCGGCGCGTGGAGCTGCCACAGAAGATCCAACTCCAGGTTGTACCCCTGCATTACCTTCTCACTTCGCATCTGCAGCCCCTGGATCTCCAGATTCTCTCCGAAGGTCACCCCCGTGGGATGCCAGCCAGGAAAGGAGGGGTACCTCTCCTGCTCCGCGATTGTCTCGGAGGGCCGTGCTTGATGGAGGATCAGGGGTAGATAAGCCGTCGGATCAAAACGCTCCTCCTCTCCCCGGCTGGCACTCGTCACTCTGACGGAGGTCAAGGGGAACCAACCGTCAGCGCTCCCTTCTGCCGTCTCTACGCCCTCCCCGTTGACTCTCAGGGCCAGGGTGTAGTTTCCGGGTGGGATACCCGGTTCTATCCACAAGCCCCGTCGCTCCTCCCACGGGCTCGGCAGCACCTTGTTGAGATTCTGGAAAAGCGGTCCCAGCGTATTGCTCTCCTGCGTCCACACCTCACCCTCGGGACCGAGGAGGGCCAGGGTGACCTGTTGTCGCCAAGTGAGCTGCTCGCCCCCCCACGTGAGGTGGACCCGGAGGGTCTCTCCCTGCTGGACTTCGGGAGAATCCACGGCGGCTTCCAGCAGCTCGAGGGCGTCGCCAAAGGCCACTGCCTCTCGTACTGTGATCAGAGCGTCAGGCGCGGGTACGTAGAGCGCCAGGTTGTGGAAACGATCCGCCATGTAGCGCTGCTCCGCCAACCAGCCACTGACCTCGAAGCGGGGGTCTGCCGGCTGGACTGCCCCATAGGAGACCCAGATGCGAGGGTGGGTGGCGCTGATGTACGCTAACCGGCGGCTGTCGATCTCGGAATCGAAGCCGGGCGGGGCCGCGCGAGGCACCTTGTAGACGGTCAAGAATCCTGGCTCTTCGTAGTAGTGGGTGAGGAGCTCGGGCCACGGTCCGTTGAAGAGGAGGGCATCGCCGGGGCGGGCAAAGGCGTGGAGGAAGGCCACCTGCTCCGAAAAATCGTTGTTCGGCGGCAGGAAGAGCCGGTCCCAGTGTAGGACCGCCTGGTAGAGCACGATCACCGCTAGCGCCAGGCGCAGCAGGTGCGGTCGCAGGAGAGCGATGGCGGCGGCGAGCCCCAGGGCGAGGGCGGGGAAGGTGGGGGTCAGATAGCGGGCCTCGATGGCCTCCGGGACGGAGGCGATCACCAGAAGGGGCAGCAGGCCCCAGAGGGCGAGCAGCGTGCCCGCCACCCGGGAACGTCGGAAGAGCAGAGACCAGCCCATCAGCGTGACGAGCAGACCGGCGAGGATGACCGGCAGCAACGCGGGATAGTGCCACCAGAGGTAGAGGTCCATCAGAGCTTCCAGAAGCTCGGTAACGCGTAGATGACGAACGGGGAAACGCCTCCCTGTCTCTCGCAGTGTGGATTGTAGGCCCGGCGAGGCGGCGACGAGCACGCCCAGGAGCAGGGCTGCCAGGGCGGCGATCGCCAACCAGCGCCAGCGCGCCTCTCGATAGTCGCGGTGAAAGAGCAGCAGAAGAAAGGCCTCCACCAGCCACAGGAGGGCCAGATAGTAGTGGGTCAGGGCGCCGGCGAGAGAGAGCGCGATGAAGAGCCCCCAGCGCAGCGGTGTCGGGTGCTGCAGCTGCCACCAGGCCTCCATCGTCGCCAGCGCCAGGAGCAGCACCAGGCTGTACATGCGCGCCGTCTGGCCCGTCCAGACGGCGAAGGGCAGGATTGCGAGCAGCACACCCGCCCACCAGCCCCCCTCCCGCCCTAACAGGCGGCGTCCAAAGCGCGCCGCCACCGCGATGGACAGAACCCCCGCCAGCACGGAGGGATAGCGGACGACGAACTCCGACTTGCCTGCCACGTCCAGCCAGAGGGACATGAGCAGATAGTAGATCGGTGGGTGCTCGCGTATGGCGCCGGTGAGGTAACGCAGGATCTCCAGAGGAGGGCGTTCGGCAATGAAGACGGTGGCGATCTCGTCGAAGGTGAGGTCGGGGTAGGCGATGGCCCACGCGCGGAGGGCGAAGCCGGTCAGCAGCACGACCACGCTCCCAATCCACCAGAGCGACGGCCCTACCGAAACTCGACGTCTAGACACCTGGTGCCCCCATCACGAGGTGCGCGGTGCTCTTTGGAAGGGAGGAGAGTCGGGTCTTCAAAAAGGCCGGCTTGATGGGCAGCCCCGGCAGGGTCTCCAGCATGAACCACCGGAAGCTCAACCGGAGCCCCGCCTCATCGCCGTAGCAGGGGACCGGCATGCGGGTCGGGGCGAGGGAGGGGGGTAGAGAGATCAGGAAGTAGAGGCCCAGCTCGTGATACCTCTCATCCTCGATCTCGAAGAACTGCTCCACCACCCAGAGGAGCCGTTCTGTCCGTGTCTCCACCCCCAGCTCCTCACGCAGTTCCCGCCTGATGGCAAGCTCCGCCGGCTCCCCGAACTCCACCCGCCCGCCGGGCAGGGACCAGAAATCGTCCCTCTCGGAGCGGTGCAGCAGCACCTGGCCCTCGCTCAGTGCGACCGCCGCTGCGCGGTAGATGAAGGTGGTTTTCCCCTGGGTAAAGGTGATCATCGCCTTACGACCTGCCTAACAGCCGCCGCTCACCTGTCCCGACGGCTATCGTCAGGAGCGCGGCGAGGGCCAGCCCCAGTCCCAAGCGCAGGGGAGTGGGGAAGAAGCGCATCTCGACCTCGTGGACGCCCGGCGGGATCTCGACCCCACGGAAGATGGCGTTCGTCCGGAGGAGAGGCATTGTCTCCCCGTCGAGCCGCGCCGTCCAGCCGGGGTAGTGCAGGTCGTTGAGGACGAGCAGGGCCGGTTCCGTCGTCTCCACCCGGAAGGCGGCGCGGTTGGGGCCGTAGGCCAGCACCTCCAGGCGGCCCTCGCCCGGTGCGGTGAGGGACCTTCCTCCCTGCACCACCGCCTCTTGGTGGGGATCGAACTCTGCATCGGAGATGAGCGCGTAGGCTTCCTCGATGGTGCTCACCGGTATTGTATCGTAGACGAGCCAGGCACGGTTGGTACTGTTAGTATTGAGGTGGACGTCGATCAACGGATCGTCCTCGTAGACAGGCCAGATCTTCTCGCCGCCGGGCAGGGCGCCGTCGGGTACGATGATGTACTTCACGCCCAGGGTCGAGTAGGCAGGTGCATCCTTGCGGGGGATGTGCCAGTAGAACTGGTTGTAGAGGAAGATCTCCATGGGGTTGCCCGTCCCGCGGGCCACCTCGAAGCCCTCCGCCAGGAGACGGGCGGGCGACCAGATGCCCGTGGCGGCTGCGTCCACGTCGATCCGGAACCAGCCGGGGTCGGCGTGCAGGAAGGCGAGCGCCCCCTCGTGGGCGACCGCCGGCGGAGCGGGAGGGTCGGTCTCGGCAAAGGCGCCGACGACGATGAGCTCCACCAGGAGCAGGCCGACGAGCCCCGCCCTTCCCAGGGAGCGAAGGCGGGTCACGTAGGAACCCAGGAGGGTCGTCAGGAGCGCCAGGACGGCGGCAAAGCGCAGCCCGGTCAGGGCGCGGAGCCGCTCTGCACCTCCCGGGACTCGGGCTACGAACGCCGGGGCTCCCAGCCAGAGCAGGAGCGCGACGGCGAGCAGCAGGATGGACCAGCTCCTGGTGAGCGCCGAGGGGCCGCGCTCTAAGGTCTGCACCCCGAGGGCGGCGCCGAGCGCCACGGCAAAGGAGATGAGGTAGACGATGCGGGCCGTCTTCCAGGTCTCGGCGAAGAAGGGGAGGGGGGCCAGACGGGTGTAGAGAGGTCCCTCGTACCCGAGGGCGAAGAGAAAGGCGCCGGTCGCCAGGAGGAGTAGGAACCAGCCTCGCGGTCGGTGCAGGTTGGCAGCCAGGCCCAGCAGGGCCAGACCGAGGGCCACGGCACCCGCATAGCCGCTCTCCACCCGATCCCAGGGTGCCCAGAACTCCCGCATCCCCTGCCCGTGAAAGTCCGGGCTGACGAAGTCGATCCACATCGCCGGCGGCAGCTCGTATCCCCGGCGCTCTTCGGGAGGGACGAGGCTGCGGTCGCTGTAGGGCAGGCGCTCCATCCCCGGCAGGACGGCAGGGGCCGCCAGCGCACCTGCCAGCAGCGCCAGCAGTACCAGGCGTGCAGCCCGTTTCGGAGCCTGCCTCACACCCCCCGTCGCTATCTGCCAGAGGGCGTAAACGCCGATGGTGAGCACCGCGTAGAGGGCCGCCTGTCCGTGCCCTGCCAGGAGGAGGGCCGCCAGGGCCAGCCCGGCCGGGAGGACGCTGCGCATCCGGCGCGCAGCAGCGTCGATCCCCCAGAGGACCCAGGGCAGCCAGGCCAGCACGTCGTTGAACTGGGGGTGTCCCAGGTGGGTGACGAAGGGGCTGGAGAAGGTGAAGGCCAGAGCGCCCACGACGCCGGCAGCGCGACTCACCCCCCAGACGGGGGAGCGTCGCAGGTAGAGATAGAGCCCCGCGCCCGCCAGCCAGAGGGTGAAGGCTCCACGCAACAGCAGCAGCCACCGGGGAATGGGCGAGAAGAGAAAGAGGGGCCAGTTGAGGGGGTTGAGGAGACCGTACTGGGCCTCGGCGATGATGGGATCACCCGCCATCAGCTGGGTGCTCCAGAGGGGAAAGATCCCCTGCCGCAGCCAGCGTGCCACGTAGGACCAGACGGGGTAGAGCTGGCCGAAGAGGTCGCCGCCGCCCTGGGGGAAGGTGTAGCCCGCCAGCCAGATGGGCCAGAAGAAGAGGAGCACCGCCGCCGCCAGAAAGACGAGGACGGGCAGCTCCCGGAGATCAGGCCGGCGTACTTTCATGGCGCCTCTACCCGTACCTGGGTCAACGTGACGAACTCCTGGGGGAACTGGTGGGCCTGCCAGGTGACGGGGGCGTAGCGCAGCTCTGCGCCCTCCTGCCGGTAGAGCATCAGCTGCAGATCGTACCATCCCGGTGCGGCCTCGTCCCACACATCCAGCGAGTAGAGGTCGAAGGGGTGTCCGTCGAGCCGCCGCTCCACGTGAGCGGCCTTGCGCCATTGGGCGTCGATGAGCTGCACCGAGAGGGTGTAGCCCGGGTCGGCGGAATCCGGCACCTGCCCCTCCAGCTTCAGCGTGAGGCGTGTGCCGGGCGCGACCACCACCGCGCTCAGCTCGTAGTCCGTGAGCGTCAGCGCATCGCCGAAGCGCACGTCCAGCGGCTCCCTTCGCCGCTGAAGCGCGACCTCGCCGCAGAGCACGCGGTCGGCGCTGATCTGAGCGGCGCCCGCCGGCGCGCGGGCAGGCAGCCGGATACCCGTCTCCGTCTCGTAGACGCCGACGGCCCAGCGCAGCGTATCGGGCGCGTGGGCGATCTCGGGGACGACGAGCGCGTGCTCCTCGGCCCAGGTGCTGCCGGGCTCCAGGTGCGTTGCCGAGAGGCGGCCCAGACCCGGAAAGCGATGCTGCTGGGCGACGATGCGCTCGCCCTCCCCCAGCAGGTGGACGAACCAGGTGTGCTCCTGCTCGAGGGGCGCCAGCGCCTCCCAGAAGAAGGTCGCCCGCAGCGGATCACCGGGCCGGAGGGGGCTTTCCTCGACCTGGTAACCTACCAGGCGCAGCGAGTCGCCGAATTGCACGTCCAGCGGCTGCGCGCGGGCCGCGACCTCGGCGGTGGTCAGGGCCGGCGGTGGGGCGTAGGCCGGCGCGATCCACAAGAAGGGCGTCAGGAGACTCACCAGCCCCAGCACCCCGCCGGTGGCACCCGTTACGACCTGCCGCCACCGGCGACGGCGGGGAAACCAGGCTTGCAGCCCCAGCACCATCCCCAGCGCGAGCACGCCCAGCGCGGGAAAGACCAGCCGTCCCTGTGAAGCCGGCGTGATGGAGGTCCAGCGGAGGACGGAGGCGAAGATGGCGAGGGGCCAGGCCCAGGCCAGGGCGCGGGCCGCCGTGAGGCTCTCCCACTGCCCGGGCCAGCGCCGCCTATCGGGGTTGATCATCCAGCGCCCCAGCGCCAGCAGCAATCCCATGCCGGCGCAGAGGGCCAACGCGTTGAGGAACGTGTAGATCCCCTCGGGCAGCGGGACGTTGATCCAGCCGAAGTGCCCCCAATAGCTGCTGAGGAAGGAGCTGCGCTCCTGCCACAGGGTGGCGACGGTCAGGGGCGCGAGGCGCCGCCCTACGAAGGGGAGGAAGGCGCTCAGTCCCGTGAGGTCGCCGTAAAGACGGTAGTTGCGCCCGTACCACCAGCCGGGGATGAGCAAGAGGGGCAAGGCCCACAGCGCCAGGTCTCCCGCCAGCGCCGGCAGAAAGGGGCGTCCCGGCATCCGGTGCTTCCAGACTGTCCAGACGCTCGTCGCGGCGGCGAAAGGCAGGAGGGCCAGCGCTCCCAGCTTGCTCAGCGCTGCCAGTCCCAGCACGGCGCCCAATCCCAGGGTGGCGCGGCGCGTGGGGGCGGACTTCATGCGCCGGACCAGCAGCAGGAGCGCCAGCGCCGAGAGGGTGATGACGAGGTTGTCGTTGTTGACGGAGGCGCTGATGAAGAGGAACATGGGCAGGAAGGCCTGAAAGGTCGCCGTGACGAGGGCCAGGCGAGGGCGGTCAGGATAGAGGGTGCGCACCAGCGCCCAGGTGAGGTAGAGTGTGGTCACGCCGCAGATCGTCGAGAAGAGGCGGGCGACGCGAACGGCGAGCACCGTGCCCCGCCAGGGGAAGCGCGCGCTGCCGGGCTCGTGAATCACGACGTTGGCGTTGCTGCCGTCGAGCAGGGCCGCGCCCCGGGCGCTGTGCGGGTTGAGACGCCGGACGGCGTCCATGTCCTCCGTGTCGATCCCGGCGGTCAGCGCTGCAGCGAGGATGTAGTAAAGCGGTGGCTGGGCCCCCTCCTGCTGCCACGGCTGGAGGACATCGTCGCGCCGTGCCGGGTCGAGGACGGGCAGCGCCCGGTGGGTGGCGAGGTGGCGCACCAGCGGATAGTGGAAGAGCTCGTCCGGCGATTCGAAGGGCGGGACGGTGACGTTGTAGACCGAGGCCAGGAGCACGAAGGCGGAGAGCAGGAGGAGCAGGTAGCGTCTTTCTTGTGGGCTGTTCATCGCTCGGGTCAGGGGCGGGGCGCTTCCGTGCAGGAGAGCATACGGAAGGCGTCGTTGGGCAGCCGGTTCCCTCCCGCATCTCGCGCCTGCCACCGCGTCCCGGCCTGGGGATCCCAGATCCCCAGGGAGACCCCGCCCTCCCGGGCCGTAATGCCCTGCAGCACGCGCGTCTCTGAGATCCGTTCGCCCGGCTGCCAGCTGCTCAGCGGGTAGAGCCCCCGCAGCGGGTCTCCGTCGGCCTGGGTGTCGAGCAGCTCCGTGGGCCCCAACCAGTGGGTGAAGACGGTCGGACGCTCTTCGATATCGCTCAGCGCGTACCACGTCACTTTGACGGTCACCTCCTCGGGTCCCGTCCAGCGACACGCGGCGGATTCTATGCCGACGACGGGCGGACCGCTCCCGGGTTGGAAAGTGGCGAGGAGCTCGGCGTCGGCTGCTCTCTCACGAATCACTCCGGCGTCGAGCAGGTGCATCTCCGTGGGGGCGTAGCGCACCAGCAGGACGCGCGAGGCGCTGCGCAGATCCTCCGACGCCAGGGGCGGGTCGGCGGGCTCGATGGCGTAGGGGATCTCGGGGATGACGGCGCCCAGGGAACGTCCCCGGAACCCCTGGCTCTCCTCCGTGTGAGCCGCGACGAAGCTCTCTCCGCTGGTGGGGGGCGGAATGGGGATGATGCCCTCGTGCATGAGAGGGTAGACCCGTTCGTCGGGCGTCACCCGTCCGGGTAGGTTGACCACCAGAGTGTCGGGTTGGGCCTCCGCCGCTGCGATGGTCTCCCAGAGCAGATCCCCGGTCATGCGGTGGACGGCGGTGACGCGCCGCACAAACCAGAGGGAGGGCAGCAGGGCTCCGAGGAGCAGCGCGGCGGCGAGGCTCCGGCGCCACCACGTGGCGGGGCGCCACCGGGCGAGGCCGAGGATCGTGATGGCCCACAGCAGGGCGATGCCCGCCGAGCTCTGGTAGAAGGCCCGGGTGGGATCGCGGAACCAGTTGAAGGGCTGGGTGGTCAGGGGCATGACGCTCCACATGAGGATCCAACCCAGGGTGAAGAGCAAGCCCCGCAGCTGCCCCAGACGCAGGTTGAGGAGGGCCAGCCCGAGGAGGGTGAGTGCGCCGAGCAGGGTCATCAACGTCACGCTGCTCATGCTCAGCAGCCCTTCGCCCAGCGTGGCGAGGGGCGCGAAGGGGTAGGCGATGCACTGGAGCAGCGCCACGATGTTATACCAGGGGTGAAGGCCGGTGAGAAACTCCGTGGGCACGGTTGTGGAGAAGATGGTGACGGCGACGAAGACCGCGCCCGACGCGGCAAGATGTCCCAGCACCCAGCGGGAGTAGGGGCGCTCCTGGAGGGTCAGTTCGGCCCAGAGCACGGCGGCGCCGGCTACAATCCCGCCCTCGTAGACGAGCCCGGCCATGAGCGTGAAAAGGATGGCGACGAGGTGGAGACGAGGGTCGCCCCGATCACGGGCCCGGTCACGGGCCCGGTCACGGGCTTTGAGATAGAGGAGGAGAGCGGTCAGGGCCAACCCCGTGGTCAGAGGGTAGGAGATGGCGCTCACCCACAGGACGACGTTGGTGGCGAAGGGGAAGGTGATGAAGAGTGCCGTCGCGGCCCAGCCCTCTTTCGTCCACCGGGAGCCCAACAGCCCCACCAGAACTCCGCAGACCATGTGCCCGATCAAGTTCAAGCCGTGCAGGAGGGTAGGGGAGAGGGCGCCCGTCGTGACGTAGATGGCGCGCAGGAGCATGAAGCGCAGAGGGCGCCAATCGCCGTAAGGGCCCAGCCGGTGCCAGTAGGCGAGGGTCGGCGTCTCCTTCACCCACGGGATCTGCTGCAGGTCGTCGGCGTAGAAGGGCAGCCGTACGCCCCTTCCGTATGCCAGCAACGTGAGCACGACGGCGACGAGCGCCGTGACGAGAATTCTTAGCTTCCGCTTGCGATCTCTCTTCTCAGACACAGGGGGGATGATACCACAGGGGAGGTACTGCCGCAAGAGATGCGCGGGTGACAACCTCTACCTCCCCGCGCCTCAGGCGCGGGCGCGGGCGTGCCGTGACTGACGGACTTCGATCAACTGCTCGAAGAACTTGGAGGTGTGGGCGGCGATGCGCTCCCAGGAGAACTTAGTGGCGAGCCCGGTGGCGTTCTGGGCGAGCTTCACCCGCATCTCGGGGTCCTCGCAGAGCCGCAGGATGGCGTCGACCAGAGCGCCGACGTCCTCGGGAGGGACGAGTAGGACGTTCTGCTCGTCCTCCAGCTCGGAACTCCCCGTCTGGGGCTCCGTCGTGACGATGGGGCATCCGTGGGCCAGGCAGGCGTGAAGAGTGCCCCGGCGGAGGCTGGCCCCGTCGCGGTAGGGGAGCACACAGAGGTCCGTAGCGAGGAGGGCAGCGGAGACCTCCTCGGGCGTGATGAAGCCGGTGCGGTGGACGCGCTCCTCGAGACCCAGCTCGGCGATCAGGGCGTCGATCTTGTTGGCGTAAGCGGCGTTGGTGATGTCGCTGGAACCCGTCCTGCCCCCGATGAAGACGAGATGCACGGGCTGGCCCTGCTCCACGAGACGGGCGAGGGCCTGCAGCAGGATCTCCACCCCCTTGCTCTTGTTGAGGAAGCCGAAGAAGCCCAGGAGAAGATCCTCCTTGAGAATCCCCCGCCGTCCCCGCCAGGCGTGGCGCTCGTAGTCGACGGGCGGATGGGGCGCGATGTTGCTGCCGATGGGGATGAGGCGGATCTGCGGCTGCGTCTCCTCCCGCAGGTTCTCCGTGAGTTGGGTGTAGTCGCCCTCGTTGGTGACGATCACCCCATCGGAGTACTGGCCCATCTGCCAAACTGCCCAGGAGCGCAGCGGGCCGGCCTTGGGAAAGAGATAGGGGGTCCGCAGGTCGTGGAAGGTGGTGACGATGGGCATGGGTAGATTGCGTCCCTGCCACCGCGGGAAGAGGGTGATGCCGGCGCGCATCTCGTAGGCGGCCGCCTGGTACTGGATGTTGATGATGTCGGGATCGATGTCTCGCAGCCAGCGCATGATTTGGGTGTGCGCCGCCCACCCCCACTCCTCGATCTCCCGGTAGACGGTGAGGCAGTGCTGGCGCTCCCGCCGCTCGTCATCGCTCAGACTCGTCAGGACGTGGATGCGGTGGTCCTGATCGACTAGGGCGTGAGCCAGCCGCGCGGTGAAGTCTCCCACGCCCCCTTCCAGGGGCGGATACTCGCCGGTGATTATTGCAATGCGCATCTCCTGCCTCCATCTGTAATGGGATATCTGCGCCATTTGAGCATACTCTGTTGACGACTATGAGTGATGGATTGATCCTTGCGGGTGGCCCTCTCTCAAGCAGCGTGGCACCATTATAGCATGGGGCGGGAGGAAGGACAGGTTCTCAGGCCAACGAACGAACGATCTCCCACCACGCTTCTGCCGCGCCTTCCCAGGTGAAAGAGGTGGCCTGCGTCTGACCCGCTGCGCGCAGTCTGCCCCGCAGGCCCTCGTCCTCGAGAAGGCGGCGCAGGGCTGTCGTCCAGCCGGGGACATCGGTGGGGTCCACGAGCAGACCGGCATCCCCCACCACTTCGGGCAGACTGGAGGCCGACGAGGCGACGACGGGCGTGCCGCAGGCCATGGCCTCGAGGGCGGGCAGCCCGAAGCCCTCGTAGAGGCTGGGAAAGGCGAAGAGCGCCGCCTGCCGGTAGAGGGCCGGGAGGTCGCCATCGTCGACGAAGCCCGGCAGCTTGACGAAGGGGTACTCCGCGGTCGCCGCCAGAATGGGCTCTGCCAACCACGCCGGCTGCCCGACGATCACAAGATCGAGCTCCTTCTCCTGTGCCAGAGGAGCGCAGGCCTCCATCAGCCGCACGTAGTTTTTCCGCGGCTGGAGCGTCCCCACGCTGAGGATATAGGGGCGTTCACCGATGGCATAGCGCTTCTGTAGCGCGCTCCGCTCTCCGGGCTCGCTCTGGGGGCTGAAGCGCGCGGAGACGCCCGAGTAGAGGGCGGTGATCCGCTCGGGAGGCACGTCCAGCAGCTGGATGAGATCATCGCGGGTGGCGTCGGAGTCGGCGAGGATGCGATCGGCGCGCGCGATGCTGCGGGGGACCGCCCTCTCCAGGTAGCGGCGCAGCGCCGGGGTGAAGGTCTCCGGAAAGCGCAGGAAGGAGAGGTCGTGGACGGTGAGGAGGGCGTGGGTTCTCTTGCGTAGGGGCGGGAGGACGAAGTCCGGTGAATAGAAGGCGTCGACGTCGCCCAGGATGATCTCGGCGGGCAGGGGAACGCGGGCCCGCTGCCAGATACGGGCCATCCAGTCGTCGGTGACGGGCAGCGAGCGAAGGGTCAGGTGCTCGGGGTGGGAGGCCAGATTGCGCAGCCGCTCCTGCTCCCTCTCCCAGCGCTCCCCCAGACCTGCGCTGGCTGCCATCAACAGGAGTTCGTGCTCTTCTTGGGCCGCGACGATGGCGCTGACCAGCTCTCGGGCGTAGCGCCCAATGCCCGCTCCCTGGCGGGCCGCCGCCGTGTAGTCGATGGCGATGCGCATGGGGGGCCCTACGTACCGGTTTGGACGTCGTTGTAGGTCCAGAAGCGGTTGGCGAAGAAGTTCCAGAACATGACGACCCCGGTGGCGAGGACCTTGGCGCCGTTGTAGCCGAGCTTGTACGCCATCCCGGGGCCCAGGCCCACCAGCAGCGTACCTGCCAGCGAGGTCAGGGGGCGGCTCAGGAGCAGGAGGATCACCGTGTTGATCCCCAACCCCATGAGGTTCACGACGAAGAACTGTCCCAATTGGGAGGTGAGGGGCTTCGAACGGGAATCGGGGTAGGTCCAGTAGCGATTCCAGGTGAAGTTGCTGAGGACCGCGCAGGTGAAAGAGATGGTGTTCGCCACACCCAGGTGCAATCCCCACACCGGATGCAGCAGGTAGAGCAGCCCGAAGTCTATGAGGGCGCCGATGGTGCCCACCACGGCGAACTTCAGAAAGCGGGTGAGCTCGGTACGGTTGCTGTCGATCCAGAGGGCAATCGATGCGGTCATAGGTCTCCTACACTCTATAGTTACTCAGCGTTCGTGGCGGGATTATAACCGGTGGGCGGGGGCTGTCAATCTACGGAGCGTCCGGGGATCTTCTCCACCACGGCGACGACGACAACGTCATCGGGCACGCGCTCGCCGTCCACGAAGGCCGGGAAGCGCTCGGTACCCCGGTAGACTCCCACCTGTATGGTGAAGGGGGCGCGGGCTTCCGGGGGCGGTGTCAGGTAGCGCACGTCCCTGATCCACTCGTATCTCTGCCACAGCTCCAGGGGGAGCAGGCCGCCCAGTGCGGCGCCGTCGGCCTGAGCGACGACCTGGCCCGTGTTGTCCCGCAGATGGACGAAGACGGTCCCGTCGACGTTATCCACCCCATGCCATTCCAGGGTGAGAGCGAGACGACCGTCTGGCAGGGAGGCGACGCGTGCATGGTGCAGACTGGGACCGCCCTCGAAGTGGGCGATGACCGGTTGCGAGGGACGGCTGGACTCCGATATGGATCCCACGTAGTCCACCCAGAAGCGGGAACCCCTTCCATCGTGGCGTCCCAGCCACACAGTGCCCTGGATGAGGAAGTCACGCAGGGCCTCCCCTTCCAGCCACGGGCCCTGCGAGAGCCAGAAGGGATCGGTCTGCTCGAAGATGGCGGGTGCAGTGGCGGCCCGAACCTCTCGGAACTCTCCCAGGTTGACCTCGATGAACTCCCCGAGGTTGGTGTAGCCGCCCGGAACGAAGACCACGTCGTCGGTCACCAGCGGATAGGTGCGCTCTTCCCAAGTGAGGGCCGCCGGCAGGTTTACGAAGAGAGCCCCGTTCTCTTCTGCGACGGCTGCCAGAACGTCCTCGTAGAGGGCGTCTAGACGCAGGTAGAGCGTCCGTTGGCGGTGCAGGTAGGCGAGGTTCTGGATGAGGAGCACGCCGACCAAGATGGTAAGGAGGGCCTTGCGAGGCCATCTCCGCGGCAGCCGGCGAGGCACCTCCACGAGGAGCCCGGCCCAGAGCAGGGCGATGCCCGGGGCGGCGAGGGCGTAGGTGCGCTCTCCCACGAAGAGGGCCGCGTAGCGAAGGGCGAGCACGGCGGGCAGCGCGGCGACCGCCCACCACCACAGCCCCTGGGCGATCCAACGCCATCCTCCCCGTTGCGCCAACAGGGCGAGCAGGAGGGCCAGGAGCAGCCCGGCGGTTGTCAACAGCGTGAAGTCGTGCCAGCCCCAGCGAACGAGCACGGCCTGGAGCAGCGGGGCGACGGGGTAGAGGAGCCCGTGCAGGAAGAAGAAGGCGTTGGGCAGCAGGTCTGGCAGCCCGGCCAGATCCGTGGCGGTGTAGGCGCCGGGAATGAGCGCTCGAGCCCCCACTATGGCCACATTGACGCCGGCGACGAGGGCTACCCTGATCAGGCGCGGGGGCGATCTCCAGCCGCAGGCGAAGAGGACGATGCCGCCGAAGACGAAGGCGGAGACGGCGCCGCTCTCGTGGGCCAGGGGCGCCGTCAGGGCGGCGAAGAAGGCGAGCGCCCAGTAGCCCATCTTGCCTTCGCGCTCCGCCTTTAACCCGCCGTAGGCGCCCAGCAGCGTCAGTGCAGCGACCTGGGGGTGCGAGAGCGCGGTGATCCACGGCACCGCTTCGCTGAGAAAAGGGTAGAGGAGATAGAGCACGGCCGCCAGATAGGACTCCCGTCGCTCTCGACCCGAGAGCTGCACCACCTTCGCCAGCAGCAGCCCGCCCGCCCAGAGGAAGAGCAGGTTGACACTGTGCAACACTCCCTGGCGGAGGCCCAGAGGGAGGAGCGTTCCCAGCTTGTAGAAGGTGAAGGCGAGGGGGCGATAGTAGTGGTTCTCCTGGGAGAACCAGACGTCCCCCCAGCCGTGCCTGCTCACCCAGGTCATGATGGGGAGATCGTCGTGAAAGAAGGGAAGCCCCAGCGTGAAGCCGTAGGTGACCAGCACCAGCCCGGCGAGGAGCAGGGCCGCCGCCAGATTCTCGTGTCGTTGAATGAGTTCGGGTATCTTCATCTTGGCTAACCGTTGGTGGAGGATACCTCAGAACCGGAATTTGGACAACTTGGTGCTTCGCTTGGCCCGCTGTTGCCCAAAACGTCACTTCGGCGTAGAATAACCTTCCACTATTCTTGTCTAGGGAGGAGCTCCATGAAGACCGGTAAAACTCTCGGAATCATTCTGCTCGCCATCGGCCTCGTCATCTGTCTCCTGGCCACCCTGTGGCTGGGGGTAAGCGCTGCCAGCGAGGGACTCTCCCCCGGGGGAGCGACTCTGGGGCTGATCCTGGCCTTCGTCGTCTCCGCGCCGCTGATAGGGGCAGGGGCCTTCATCCTCGTGCGCGGGCGGGGTGAGGAGGCTCAGATGGCCCAGGTCAAGCAGGAGCGGCGGCTGCTGGGTATGGTGCAGACTCAGGGGCAGGTGGACATCGCCCAGGCGGCGCTGGAGCTCGATGCCAACCGTGACGAGGTGAAGGAGATGCTCTACGACCTGGTGAACAAGGGTTTCTTTGCCGGCTACGTCAATTGGCAGGAGGGGATGCTCTACTCCCGCGACGCCTCGCAGCTCAAGGCCGGCTCCCGCTGTCCCAACTGCGGTGGCGAGCTGGAGCTGGCGGGCAAGGGCGTCGTGCGCTGTCCTTACTGCGGCACCGACATCTTCCTCACCGAGTCGTAGATGGTCAGCGACCGACAGCTCTTGGTCCGCATCTTGGGAACCCTCTTTCTCGGCGGCATCGTCGGCTTCGAGCGCGAGCAAGAGCAGAAGCCCGCCGGATTGCGCACCGTCATGCTCGTGACGCTGGGCAGCACCCTCGTCATGCTCGTCGCGCAGCGCTCCCCCTCCTTCTTCGTGGTGTCCGGGGCCGGCTCCATCGATCTCGATCTCGACCCTACTCGCATCCTGGGGGCTCTCGTCCAGGGGGTGGGCTTTCTGGGCGCCGGGACCATCTTCATGTATCGCCGCACCATCCACGGACTGACCACGGCAGCCGCCGTCTGGACCATGGCGGTCGTGGGCGCGGCTGTGGGGGTGGGGGACTGGGCGTTGGCGATAGCAGGCACGTTGGCGGCTTACTTCATCCTGCGGGTGCTCGGCCCCTTCGGAGCGCGCTTCGGAGAGAAGAAGGCCCCTGAGGAGGAATCGGACGAAGAGGCGGATACGTAGACCTGGTGGTGGTTGATGCGCGAGGGCTCGGGAATGTTCCCGAGCCCTCTTTGTCTAAACGGACATTGGTTACTTGGATAGGAGTTTTTGCGATAGTCTTTCGAGCACCTTCAGCAGGGTCTCCAGTAGCGAGCTGCGGGACGTTTGCTGTGATGGCGCTCGCCGAGAATCTGGATTTGGCTGCTCTGCCACCGGCGCGTCGGGGTCCTCGACGGCGATGACCTCCCCCTCATGTTCGAAGATAACGTTGGAGCCGCTCTGCAGCAGCGGGCGCACGGCGGGATCGGCGGCGAGGGCGAAGTACTCCTCGGAGGCGAAGGTCACCTGCCGATCGACCTGGACGTTGGCGGCAATCCACGCGTCGGTGATCGGCCCCTCCGCCGGGTCGTAGGCCTGCAGCAGCGTGAGGTCGATGCTCTGGGAGGCGATCTGCGCCAGGCTGCGCCGGCCCTGGTGGACGACGTTAGCGCCGGTCGCCAGATTGGCTTGAGCGGCGCCCTGGTAGGCCTGATTCTGCACCCGGGCCTGGATGGTTACCTCGCCGAAGGCCTGGTTGAGTTCGCTCCCGCGGTCGTAGAGGCTCATGTTCTCCAGTGAGGCCGCGCCGTCGGCCTGTGCTGCGACGACGAAGGTGGTGTAGGGGGTGACGATGCCGTAGCCCAATCCCAGCGCTCGAATCTCCTCGATCAACGCGGCGCTCTCGCCCTCCACGCGCACCCGGTCTAGAAGCTCGCCCACCCGCCGGGTGGCCCACAGCCGGGGGACGAAGTCGTATCCACGGCTCTCCTCGAGGTCGAAGGTGTAGACGTACTCCCGGATGCGCTCCCCGGCGCGTCCCCGTACCCGCACGGTGATCTCGGAATCCTGCGCCCGGTAGCGTCCCGTCACCAGGAGGTTGGAATCCTGGAAGAGGTCGGGCAGCTGCCGGGGATAGAGGTCCTCCGCCACCAGCCCCTCGAACTCCAGGGTAACGTCGGTGAGGACGGGGTTTGCGATTCGTTGGTAGAAGTTGGAGAGGACGGTTTCCAGGCTCTCATCGGGTTGGACATAGGTGACGGAGCCGCCGTTCTCGCCGGAGAGGCGATCGAGGAGGTGGGTGTTGACGTCGTAGCCGACGCCGAAGACGTGCAGTCGGGCTTCGACCTCCGCGTTGGCGCTCCCGATCAGATCGGCGATGAGCCTCTCGTCGGTGATGCCCGCCGTGGGCAATCCGTCGGTGAGGAAGACGAGCAGTCGGGGAACACCGGGACGTACCTCGCTCTGCTCGAAGACCCCCAGTCCCGTTTGTAGCGCTCCTTCGATGTCGGTGCTGGCATTGGCGTAGAGGGCCTCAACGAAGGAGCGAGCTTCGCGTAGTGATACCCCGTCTGCCGGGCGTAACTGAGAGGAGAAGGCCTCGAGCCGGTCGTCGAAGGCGACGATGGAGAAGCGGTCCCCGGGGTTGAGCTGCCCCAGGATGAACTGGAGGGCGTTCTGGGCCTGGCTCATCTTCTCACCCTGCATGCTGCCCGAACGATCGATGACGAAGACGATATCCTTCGGCAGACTCTCCTCCTGTAGGGCTACCGTCTCCGGGGCGAAGAGGAAGAGGAGGTGCTCCTGCTCCTCCCGCTCGCCCGTCAGCAGCCCGCTCCCGAAACCGCCGTCGGCGGGTGCGAAGAAGAGAT
>DAOTVC010000141.1:0-18240 GCA_034437215.1 Anaerolineae bacterium
ACTTCGCGACCATCCGCTGGCTCGGTCTCTACGATACTCGATTAGCCATCGCCATTCCCTATTTTGGATCCGCCTTCGGCACCTTCCTCATGCGCCAAGCCTTCCATGAGGTGCCGCGTGATCTGGTAGATGCGGGGATCATCGACGGCTGCACCTGGTGGCAGTTGATCTGGAACGTCTACCTGCCCCCCTCCATTCCGGCCCTGGTGGCTTTCGGACTCTCATCGGTGACCTGGCACTGGAACGAGTTCCTCTGGCCCCTGGTGATCACCAACAGTGAACAGAGCCGCCCGCTCACCGCCGGGCTGGTACGCTTTACACAGTTAGGGGAGATCGGGGCTCAATGGTCGCTGCTCACCGCCGCGACGCTGATGGTCATCGCCCCCCTCTTCATCCTCTTCCTGATCTTCCAGCGCCGCTTCATCCAGAGCTTCGTACACTCAGGGTTGAAGTGAGCTTCAGGGTCTGGGGTCTTTTGGGTTTCGCCGGGTGGTGGAGTGAGAAGCTCTAAAACCAGCCCCAATGGCTGCTGCGGTGGGGCGTACCAGACCTTTCCTGCGTTGTGGCAGGCAACGCGTGGCACATGGCCCTGTTGTATCCTGTGAGATCCTGGAGAGCCAGGGTCTGTCAAGAAATAACGAGTTTCTGGTACTTCGCCGGCTGGTGTGCTATCCTATCAGTAGAGGCTAACAGCACTACCTGAACTTTGGGGGGGCTCCTGGCTTGACCATCTGATCGGATGGGGGCGGGAGCCCCCTTGTGTCCTATCGAGGGCGGGGAGACGCTCCGTGGTGAGATTGAGTATGGGGGCAGATTCGTGGACAAATTGACTGTCATTCTCGGTCACCTGCTGGCCTTCCTCTCGTTAGGGGCGAGCAGCATTTTCTATCTCAAGCTGAGACGACCTCTCGCCCGCGTCATCGCCGGCCCCAAGATCGTAGGGGAGGCGTTGGCACCCTCCGTGGCGCTCCTGGGGGTCGCCGGCAGCGGGCTGGGGCTGGCGCTGCGTACACCCTCGGCCGTCATCGCCGGGTTGTCAGGTGCGGCTCTGGCAACGGGTTATCTGGCACGGGTCATCGCGCCCCACGACGCCTTCGACCGGGCCTTCGGCACCGGGTGGCAGACCCGGCTGCCGGAGACAAGCGCCCAGCGGATGCTCCGCCGGCGCTGGAGGTGGTGGCTGCCCCGCACCCCCGAGGCTCGGGTGGAGCGGGAGGTCACCCTCGGCAACGTAGACGGGCCTACCTCGCCTCTCTACGCCGACATCTGGCAGCCTCCCGCGGAGGTCTCCCCCTCGGGGCTGGCCCTCGTCTACGTGAACAGCGGGGGATGGTCTTTCAGCTATCCCGAGCGCTGGAACGCGCCCCTCTTCCGCCGCTTGACGACGCACGGGCACATCGTGATGAACCTCCATGCCCGCACCTGGAGGGAGAGTGATCTGCCCGGCCTGGTGGGGGACGTCAAACAGGCCCTGTACTGGATGAAGGAGCACGGTGAGCGGTACGGCGTGCTCCCGGAGGGTGTGGTGCTGGCGGGTGAATCGGCCGGGGGCCACCTGGCCCTGCTCGCCGCCTACGCTCACCGGCCGGAGCTGACCCCGGAGGGGCTGCAGGACGAGGACCTCGGGGTGTGCGGCGTCATCGCCTACTATCCACCCACCGATTTGCGTCTCTGCCACGACTACAATCGCCGGTGGCAGCAGGCCCGCAACGTCCTGGGAGGGCTGCCCTCGGAGGTGCCCGAGGTCTGCGCACGGCTCTCACCGCTGAACTACGTGACGCCGGAGAGCCCGCCCACGCTGCTCTTCCACGGAAGCCACGACAGCGACGTACCGGTGGAGACGACCCGGGCCCTCTATCGTCGCCTGGTGGAGGCCGGCGTGCCCGTCGTCTACGTCGAATTTCCCCTCACCGAGCACGCCTTCGACCTGCCGTTGCCACGGTTGGCCCCCGCGGGACAGGCCGCGCTCTACGATGTGGAGCGCTTTCTGGCGCTGCTGGCTGCGGGAGAGATAAGAGACTCTGAAAAGGGGGTGCGCTCATGCTGATGACCGAGATACTCATCGTGGTGATCATGCTGGGCGCGGGTCTCTTTGCAGCGGCGCTGGCCCTCTACGCCGCTAACCGCCGGGATGCACCGGGGGCCGTCGCCTTCATCTGGCTCACCGTCATCGTCGCCCTCTGGTCCCTCCTCTCGGCCCTGCACACCGCCACGGGGGCCATCGTCTGGAGCAAAGTGCGCTTCACCCTCATCAGCGCGATACCCGTGATCTGGGTGGCGCTGACCCTCCAGGTCACAGAGCAGGGGGAGTGGCTCAACCGGCGCCGGCTGTTGGCGCTGGGGGCGATACCTGCCATCACCCTGATCATGACCTGGGTCAACCCCTGGCAGTTAATGTGGAACAGGTTTCCCTTCGATGCGACGAGCGCGCAGGCCACGGCGGAACCCCTGCAGTTCGGCCCCTGGTTCTGGATCTACACAGCCTACTCCTATGCCCTCTTCATGGCCGGAATCGGGATTCTGGTCCGCCAGTTTCTCCGCTCCGGTGCTCTCTACCGGTTGCAGATCGGTCTGCTGCTCGTCGGCATCCTCTTCCCGCTGACCATCAACGTCGCCTTCACCCTGGGGTGGCTGGACGCCAGCGGCGTGGACTACACGGCGCTGGCCTTCACCGTGGCCGGCTTCCTGGCCTCCCTGAGCCTCTTCCGTTACCGCATGTTCGACGTCGTGCCGGTGGCCCGCAACACGCTCATCGATCGCATGGGCGACGGCATGCTGGTGCTGGACGCACGCGACCGCATCGTGGACCTCAATCCGGCGATGCGGCGCATTCTGAGCCACCCGGGACAGGTCGTCGGACAGCCCTTGGAGGTCTTACAACCCCCGGAGCTGGTCGAGGAGATTCGTGAGACCGCGCAGGAACGAGCAGAGGTCGTGATCGGACAGGCGGGAGAGTCCCGCTACTACGACCTCCAGGTCTCCCCCCTGTGGGACCGACGGCAACAGATGACGGGGCGGTTGATCGTCCTGCGGGACGTCACCCGGCTCAAGCGGGCCGAGGAGACCTTGAGGCAGACCAATCTGGATCTCGAGGCCCACGTCGAGGAGCTGGATGCCTTCGCCCACACCGTCGCCCACGATCTGAAGAACCCCCTGGGAGTGCTCATCGGGTACAGCGATCTCCTGAAGTCGGGCGTCGTAACCTCGGAGGAGACAGAGCGCTCCTTCCTGCACGCTATCAGTTCCAACGCCTTCAAGATGGCAAACATCATCGATGAGCTGCTGCTGCTGGCCAGCGTGCGCAAGACGGAGGAGATCAAACTGGAGCCCCTGGACATGGGGGCCATCGTGACAGAGGTACAGGCGCGTCTCGCCCACATGATCGAGGAGTATGGAGCGGAGATCATCCTGCCCACCACTTGGCCGGTGGCCGTGGGGCGCGACTCCTGGGTGGAAGAGGTGTGGGTCAACTACGTCAGCAACGCCCTCAAGTACGGGGGCGAGCCGCCGCGGGTGGAGCTCGGCTGCACGGAGGGCACCAACGGCCAGCTCCGCTTCTGGGTGCAGGACAACGGCCCCGGACTGGACCGCGAGGAGCAGGCGCAGCTCTTCACCCAGTTCACGCGCCTGCACCGCGTGCGGGCCGAGGGGCACGGCCTGGGGCTCTCCATCGTCCAGCGTATCACGAGCAAACTGGGCGGCGAGGTGGGGGTGGAGAGCGAGCCGGGCACAGGGAGCCGCTTCTGGTTCACGCTGCCCACCCCTGACAAGGCCCCCCTGACGAATTCTCCGGAAAATAGAGATTGACTTCCCTGAAAGAATGTGGGAACTAACCGCAAAGGATGCAGAGTTCGCAAAGCTAACTTGATATTTCTAAGGATTACACCCCGATGAATTAATAATCTCTATTTTAACTTTGCGTTCTTTGCGCTCTCTGCGGTTAGCTAGCCTTTCTTCAGTGGGCCCATCAGGGGCCCGTCACCGAGATCCCGATTCCGATTCCCTCTTTCCTGAATCCTCATCTACTGTCCGGAAAACCGTCCAAAGCCGTTGCAGATGCGTTCCACCGGTTGACAGCACCGCCAGAATCCGGTAAGATAAAGGTATGAAAGTTTGAAACAAGTTAATACAGGGCGGTTTGGATGCGCAGTACAGGAGTGTATAGATGAAACGCTACACAAAAAAGTTGGTGCTTGCCCTCGTGCTGGTTGCGGCGCTGATCGCCGGTTTCCTGCTCTTCTACGAAGAGGAGGAGAGCGTCTCCATCGTCAGCCTGGCCCAGGAGATCCGGGCCGGGCAGGTGCAGGAGATCCGGATTGGAGAGGAGGCGCTGCGGATCATCTACGTCGACGGCAGCGAGGCGAAGGCCCAGAAGGAGCCCGAGTCCACGCTCCTCGAGCAGCTGGCAACGTTGCAGATCACACCCGCGGAGCTGGCGGAGGTTACGATCGTGCTGGCGGGCCCTTCGGGATGGGCGCGGGTCGGTGCGGCCCTCAACAACCTCGTCGCCGTCTGCTTCCTCGGCGGGCTGGGATACCTGCTGTACACCAAGGTGCCCGGCTTTGCCAACGGCTCCCTCTTCGGCGGGCAAGGCAGCCGGGTCTCCGACGATAACCGCCCGGCGGTGACCTTTGCCGATGTCGCGGGCGTGAATGAGGCCAAGCTGGAGCTGCAAGAGGTGGTCACCTTCCTGCGGGAGCCGGAGAGATTCGCCGCTATCGGGGCCCGCATCCCCAAGGGGATCCTGCTTATCGGCCCCGCGGGTACGGGCAAGACCCTGCTGGCCAAGGCCGTCGCCGGCGAGTCGGCGGTCCCCTTCTTCAACATGTCCGGCTCGGAGTTCCTGGAGATGTACGTGGGGGTGGGAGCCCGGCGGGTGCGCAAGCTCTTCGAAGAGGCCAAGAAGCAGAGCCCGAGCATCATCTTTATCGACGAGATCGACGCCGTGGGCCGGCACCGGGACGTCGGCGGGAGCAGCAACAACGGCGAGCGAGAGCAGACCCTCAACCAGATCCTCGTGGAGATTGACGGCTTCGACTCGGAGACGGGCGTCATCGTCATCGCCGCCACCAACCGCCCCGACATCCTCGACAAGGCGCTCATCCGCCCCGGACGCTTCGACCGCCAGATCACCCTGGCGGCGCCGGACATCCAGGGACGGCAGGAGACCTTCGCGGTGCACCTGCAGGGCAAACCCGTCGGCGGCGACGTCAGCCCCTGGGAGCTGGCCCGGGCCACGCCGGGCTTCGTGGGTGCCGACATCGAGAATGTGGTAAACGAGGCTGCCATCCTCGCCGTGCGCAACGGCCGGAGCCTCATCACCGCCGCCGACTTCGACGCCGCCATCGAGCGGGTGATGGCGGGCCCGGAGAAGGAGGGCCGGATCATCTCCGAGCACGAGCGGCAGGTGGTCGCCTACCACGAGGTGGGCCACGCCCTCGTCGCCCACCGGTTGCCGGGCTGCGACCCCCTGAAGAAGGTCTCTCTGGTGCCGCGGGGCGGGGCCGCCGGCTACACCATCACCCTCCCCGAGCAGGACCGCCTGCTGGTGAGCGCCGGGAAGCTGCAGGACGACATGGCCTACATCCTGGGCGGACGGGCCGCCGAGGAGCTGATCTTCGGCGAGGTGACCACCGGGGCCTCCAACGACCTGATGAAAGCGACCGACCTGGCGCGCAAGATGGTGACCCACTACGGGATGAGCGAGGCCCTGGGCCCCGTCTCCTTCTGCCGCTACCCCGACGCTCAAGGCGAGGAGCCGCGCAGCTACAGCGAGGCCAAGGCGATGCAGATCGACGAGGAGATCCGGCGCCTGGTGGAGGAGGCCTACGCCCGGGCCAAGGAGATCCTGAGCGCGCAGCGCGAGAGCCTGGAGGCCCTCGTCGCGGCCCTCCACGAGCAGGAGACGCTGAGCGCCGAGGAGTTCGCCCAGATCTGCGGCGCGGGGGCCACACGGGCTCCCGCCGCCGCCTGAGAGCCGGAACTTCGCCCGGTCCTGATCGCGCCCCGCCTCGATTATGAGGCGGGGCGTTCCGGTTGTATCCGCGAATTGTGCTTCTCCGAAGCTGCTCTATACTCGAAGTAGAGCGCAGCCATTCTGTCGAGAGTGAGGAGCGGCATGAATTCGAAGTTCGAGTTGCTCGAGCGGTTCGTCTGGCACGACCTGCCCTTGACCGCGCTGCGTCTGACGGAGAGCACCTGTGAGCTGTGGGTCTCGCCCTTCTCCGAATCGCTGCAGGCCTACGAGGAGGCCCACCTCTCCCTCTCCGGCTACGAGAGCCTGAACCTGGATGTTCAGGGCGAACTCACCCCCATCGACCAACGGAACCTCGAGATCTACCGCTTCGACTACGAGCTGCACGAGGAAGGCACCCTCTCCGGCAAGCTGAGTATTCTGCCCGGAGAGGGCGGGTACTGGTCCATCAGCTTCCAAAGGGCGGTGTGGGAGCTGCACATGACCGAAGCTGAGGAGCAGGGCTGAGGCCCGACGGCCCTCAGAAACACAGATTGAACTGAGCCTATGAGCTGGGAATCCAACGCCTACGTTCTCCCCCTTATCGCGACGGCTGCCGCCGTGCTGGTCCTCGCGGGGCTGATCTGGCGCCGCCGCCCGACGCCCGGAGCGACAGCCCTTACCAGCTTCATGTTCGCCGTCGCCGCGTGGACCCTGGGCTACGCCGTGGAGCTGGGGAGCACCAACATGGCGACCCTGATGTGGGCCTTCAAGATCCAGTACTTCGGCATCCTGGCCGTCCCCATCCTCTGGTTCGTCTTCGCCCTGCAGTATGCCGGACGGGGGGACGAGGTTACGCCCACCGATCTCGTGCTGCTGAGCTTCATCCCCTTCATCACGCTGGTCCTCGTCTTCACCAACGAGTTGCACGGCTTCTACCTCGAGAAGATCCACATAGACCGCAGCGGCGGCTTCACGGCCATGGCCTGGGAGCCCGGTCCCTGGTTCTGGATCAACACCTTCTACGTCTACACCCTGCTGGCGACGGGCTCCATTCTGCTCCTGGTGAAGATGATCCGCCTGCGGCAGCCCTACCGCACCCAGGTGCTCGGCCTCGTTCTCGCCATCGCGGCCCCCTGGCTCGGCAACATCTGGTACTTCTTCGCTCTCGATCCCGACCCGCGGATCAACCCCGTCCCCTATACCTTCGCCTTCAGCGGGCTGGCAATCACCTGGAGCCTGACCCGCTTTCAGTTACTGCGGGTCATGCCCATCGCACGCAACACCCTCGTCGAGAGCATGCCCGATGCGCTGCTCGTCTTCGACACCCACCACGCCCTGGTCGACATCAACCCGGCAGGGCTGGAGCTGCTCGGCGGCCCTACGGCCTCCCGCGTGCTGGGACGGACGATCGAGGAGATCGCTCCCACCCTGGCGCCGCTGCTCGTGGAGGGTCACGAGGCGCAACAGGTCGCCCTCGACCGGCGGGTCTACGATCTCTCCCTCGCGCCCCTGAGGCTGGCGGGGAACGCGCTGGGCCACCTGCTCGTCCTGCGCGACGTCACGCCCCTGGAGGAGGCCCGGGAGCGGGCGCTGAGCGCCGACCAGGCCAAATCCCGCTTTCTCAGCAACGTCAGCCACGAGTTGCGCACCCCGCTCACGAGCATCAAGGTCTATCTGGAGATGCTCTCGCGGGGCAAGGAGGAGAAGCGCCTCGTCTACCTGGACGCCCTACAGAGGGAGACGGAGCGCCTCGAGGTGCTCATCGAGGATCTGCTCGACGTCTCACGCCTGGACCTCGGCATGCTGGAGATGAACCTTAAAGGGGTGAACGTCAATCTCCTCGTCGAAATCCTCGCGCAGGACCGCCAGGTGCTCTTCGCAGAGCAGGGATTGCAATTCGAGATCGAGACCACGGAGGCGCTACCTCACGTCGAGGGTGATCCACGCCTGCTGGAACAGGTGATCACCAACCTCCTCACGAACGCCCTCCACTACACGCCCGCCGGGGGAAAGGTCACCCTGACCACCGCCCTCGTCCAGGAGAAGGAGCGAGCGTGGGTGACCATCGCCGTCTCCGACACGGGGCTGGGCATCTCCAGGGAGGAACAGGAACACCTCTTCGAGCGCTTCTTTCGAGGGAGGGCGAGTGAGGTGACCCAGGCGCCGGGAACGGGCATCGGCTTGGCGATCAGCCGGGATATCGTGGCGCTCCACGCCGGCCGGCTCAGCGTCGAGAGCGAGCTCGGGGTAGGCAGCACCTTCACTATCTGGCTGCCGGCCTAGAACCGCTGCACTCGCAGCAGTCGCTCCTTGCCCGCCAGGTCGCTCAGGATAGCGACGTCGGCCTGGGGAAAGCACCGCCGGGCCAGGGACGCCACCACCTCCCCCTGCCGCTCCCCCATCTCCACCAGGAGCAGACCGTCCGCGCGCAGGCAGGCGGCGGCCTGGGGGAGGAGGCGCCGGAGGGCATCGAGGCCGTCCGAACCCGCTAACAGGGCCAGACGGGGCTCCCGCCGCACCGAAGGGGGCAGGGAATCCCACTCCGTCGTCGCCACATAGGGGGGATTGCTGACGACGAGGTCGAAGGGACCGCGGAGGGGTTGCAGCAGGTCCCCCTGGAGAAAGAGGAGGCGGTCGGCGACGCCGTGTCGCCGGGCATTATCGCGAGCCACGGTAAGGGCCGCGGTGGAGAGATCGACGGCGCAGACCCGCAGGTGAGGAGCGTGCAAGGCCAGGGTGACGGCGATGCAGCCCGAGCCCGTCCCCACGTCCACGGCGCGAGCGCCGGGGCGACGCTCCAGCCAGGAGAGGGCCTCCTCGACGAGCAGCTCCGTCTCAGGGCGAGGGATAAGCACGTCCGGTGTGACGGCGAACTCCAGTCCGAAGAACTCCATCCGACCGGTGAGGTAGGGGAGGGGCTCCCCCTCCGCCCGCCGCCGCACGCGGGCCGAGAAGGCCACCGCGACCTCATCTCCCACTGTCGCTTCGGGATGGGCCAGCAGGTAAGCGCGCCCTCTTCCCAGGAGCGAGGCCAACAGGATCTCGGCCTCCACCCGGGGACGATCGGCGACGGCACCCAACTCCCCGGTCGCCCAGCGCAGGGCCTCCTGCACCGTGGAGGAGGGGTCAGCGCAGCAGGCCGGCATGGCGCAGATCCTCCAGCAGCATCCGTCGGAGGGGGCGGTCGCTGCGCAGCAGGACGTAGCGTCCGCCGTGCTTTCCGACGAGGGTGCGCAGCTCCGCCTGCCAGGCAGCGAGACGTGCCGCGTAGGCGGAGAGCGCCCGGCGGTCGAGTGCCAGCTCTCGGGCCTCACCCGTTTCGACGTCCACCAGGCGCAGGTCGCCGTGCAGGGGCGGCTCCAGCTCCTCCGCGGTGAGGAGGTGCAGCAGGATCACCTCGTGCCCCCGCCCGGCGAGCGCGGTCACGCCGGCTGCGAGCCCCGCAGGGTCGTAGCCGTCGGTGAGCAGCAGGACGAGGCCGGGACGCAGGGAGCGGCCGGCGACCGCCCCCAGGGAAGCCGCGAGGTGGGTATTACCCTGGGGAGTGAGGTCGCTCACCCACTCCAGCCAGCGGGGGAGACGCCCCCGGCCCCGGGCACTGCCCCAACGCGCGGCCAGATCCCGCTCGCCCAGAAGCGCCCCCGTGAGCAGGTCCCCGCCCAGGAGCGTGATGGCGCCCAGCGCGCCTCCCAGCTTTAGAGCAGCAGGCCAGCGGGCGCCCTCCTCCCCGGCTGGGTGCAGGGCACGACTGTCCTCTCGGACCTCGATACCGGCGCCCATCGAAGCACTGCCGTCGAGGAGGAGGACGACGGAGAGCTCCTCCTCTTCCTCATAGAGGCGGACGTAGGGGCGATCGAGGCGGGCGTAGACGTTCCAGTCAACCCGCCGTGGGTCGTCTCCGGGTGTGTAGTCGCGGTAGTCGGCGAATTCCAGCCCCAGTCCCCGCCGGGTGGAGCGGCGCTCTCCCCACCGCCCTCCGCGCCTGCGCTTTCGACTCACGAAACGCAGGCGGGAGAGCAACCCCAAGTCGGCTTCTTCGAGCAGTTCAGCCTCCTCGTATCAAATAGACAGGATTCACAGGATTGACAGGATTGACAGGATCTGCATTCTCGTGCTTGACTCTACTGCAAGAACTCTATTTCACCACGGAGGACACAGAGAACCCTGAGAAAATCGCGGAGATTCTTATGAAAGTTAAACTGAAAATTAAATTTTATAAAGTTGAACATCAAGGTCTCCGTGGTAAGAGCTCTTTTTTCAGCGGAGTCAGAAAAAAGTAGATCTACGGCCTACGCCTCGACGGTCTCGAGGACCGTCCTGACGATCTGGTCGGGCGTGATGTCCTCGGCTTCCGCCTGGTAAGTGAGGATGAGCCGGTGGCGCAGGGCGGCAGCGGCCACGGCCTGCACGTCCTCGAAGGCCACGTTGTAGCGACCCGCGAGAAGGGCGTGCACCTTCCCGCCGAAGAGGAGGGCCTGGGCCCCCCGGGGGCTGGCCCCGTAACGGACGTAGCGGCGCACCGGTTCGGGTGTCTCGGGCCGCCGGGGGTGGGTGGCGACGGTGATCCGGGCAGCGTAGTCGGCGACAGGTGTGGCCACCGGGACGCCGCGCGCCAGCGCCTGCATCGCCAGGACCTGCTCCTGACCGGCAACGGGCTCGACGACGAGGGGAGCGGCGCCGGTGGTGCGGTTCACGATCTCCACGAGCTCCTCCGCCGACGGGTAGTCCACGTTCACCTTGAAGAGGAAGCGATCGAGCTGCGCCTCGGGCAGGGGGTAGGTGCCCTCGAGTTCGATGGGGTTCTGGGTGGCGAGGACGAGGAAGGGTGCCGGGAGGGGGTAGGAGCGTCCGCCGATGCTCACCTGACGCTCCTGCATGGCCTCCAGGAGGGCCGACTGAGTCTTGGGGGTAGCGCGGTTGATCTCATCGGCGAGGAGCAGGTTCGTGAAGACGGGGCCCTCGTGAAAGCGGAAGTGGCGTCCTCCCGCTTCGGTGATCTCCAGCACATCGGTGCCCAGAATATCGGAAGGCATGAGGTCGGGCGTGAACTGCACGCGGGTGAAGTCGAGCTGCAGGACGGCGGCCAGGGTGCGCACCAGCATCGTCTTCCCCAAGCCGGGCAGCCCCTCGAGAAGAAGGTGCCCGTCGGCGAGGAGCGCGGTGAGCACGTGGCGCACCACCTCCCGCTGCCCGACGATGACCCGTCCGATCTCCGCCTCGATCTGCAGCGCCAGGGAGCGAAAGTCACTGGGTGAGAGCTCTGCAACCATGGATACCTCCGCTCAAAAGACCGGCATGAAGCCCACGCCGAAGATAAAGACGGCCGCGGGCAAACAGAGCAGGGAGAGCCCGGCAAGCAGAGCGACGACGCCGATGATGCGCGCCGTCGTCGGGGAGCCCAGCCAGATCCGCTCCCCCTCGTCCCCGGAAAAGCTCTCGTAGAGGGCATAGCCCCCCAACCCGAGCATCACCAATCCGCCGAAGACGCTGACCGCCGCGATCAACAACACGATGATGGACATCAACCTGCCCCTCCTCTCCCGCCTTCGCACATATCTACAGAACCTACCTCTACAACGAGACTTTGATCAAGAAACGTCACCCTGAGCGGAGCGCAGCGGACTCGGGACAGGCCCTCGACGGACGGTGACTGAAGTCACCTGGAGGGGCGCTATGCATATGACGCATAGCGCCAAGCGTCGGCCTTCGCCGACGCTAAACAGGCACCTCAACCTTCCCAATCATTTGTCCTATGCCCCTAGAGAACCCTGCGAGTCCTCCGTGTCCAGCGGTGCATTCTAACCATGGTATCACAGCTTCCAGAGAACTGGAAATGGGAAAGAACTCCTGGGGTGCCCGCCGGTTTGGTACAGCCGCACTTGACGGGGACTCCCATGGCCAGTGGCCAACGGCCCACAGGAAGTTCCCCACCCAGGCTTGCGGCCGGGCGCGCCTTTCCAAGGGGGTTCAGCCCCGGTGTAAGCGACCAGTCAGCAAGACCCATTCCCCGCCGCAGGATCTGATTGACATGGGGCCACCTTAGGTGGGATGGGGAACCGGACGAGCGGGCAAGCAAAAAGGCGGGGAGAGCATCCCCGCCTTGCACGACTGACGTGCACGTTAATCCTCGCGGAAGCGTGACTCCAGGTCCGCCAGCAGCTCCGCGGCCTCGACCAGCTTGTCGAGCGGGTTCTCGTCCCCGGTGAAATAGCGATAATCACAGGGCATGATATCCAGGGTCTCCACGAGGGTCGCGTGGTGCTTGCGCACCGTCTCCTCGGAGACGTCGTAGTAAGCGCCGATCTTGCTCAGAGAGGTATCCCGCAGATTGAGCTTGCGCACGGTGTAGTCGAGGGCCGCGGCCCAGGTAGCGGGTTTGGGAATTGCGAGGGCCTGATCGCCCAGGGCGATGCGAAACTCCATCCACATCTGAATGGCAACCCCGATCATCTCCAGCCCCAGCCGCTCCCCGCGCATCTTCGAGGTCAACACCTCCTCGACGGGGTCCATGCCGCTGGCGAAGAGCTGCTCCACGCGGGTCGCGACGGGGGAGTCAGGCTCCAACCTGAGGTAGTTGGCCAACGCCCGCAGAGCGCGGTCGAAGTCGCCGGCGCGCGCCAGGGCCTGAGCCAGGCTGATGTGGTAAGCGGCGCGACTGGGCACCAGGCTGACCGCCGTCTGGAGTTTATCGACGGCTTCTTCCATCTCCCAACGCTCGTAGGCCGCCAGGGCCTCTTTATAGTATGCTTCTGCCTGTTTGCGATTTGCTGCGCTGGACTGAGCAGGACTCATCTTCTGCCTCCATGGGCTCGTGCCTAATGCTACTGCTATTATAGCATTGTCGCCGGGGGTGCCAAGAGGGTCATAACAAGGTTGGAAGGCCTCCCCCCGGCCCCGAGAGGGGGATGAACTTTACATTCCTCTCGATCAAGGTATACTTTTCCCACTCATAGAGATAAAAATCAAGCATTGAATCCGACCCAACTGAAAGCGAGTATGTGAGAGCTCCTACAAGGAGAAACTGTTCAGCTTTCAGCCTTATTGTCAAATCCCATACAATCTATTTGGAGGACAACCTAGATGAGCGACGCAGGGCAGGTCAGAAGCGCGGAGCCTCGCGATAATGTGCAAATTACGCTTCCTGACGGACGTACCTTTCAGGGCCCGCTCCACACGACTGTCGAAACCTTTCTGCAGGCAGCCTATCCCGATCCGGAAGCGCCCCTCATCGCGGCCCTCGTTGATGGACATCTCCGCGAACTGACCCTACCCCTCGTACGCGACTGCAGCATCGCGGCCATCACCCTCTCACAGTCCGATGGGGTGCGGATCTACCGGCGCTCCCTGACCTTCCTGCTGATCGCCGCCTGGCATCGCCTCTTCCCGAAGGAGCGCGGGGATATCTACGTCGATCACTCACTGCCCTTCGGGGGTTACTTCTGCGAGATTCAGAACGGCGACCCTCTCAATGACGAGGAGGTCGAGGCCCTGCGTGAGGAGATGGAACGGCTGGTCGAAGCGGACGAGATCATCGGTCGAGAGATCTTCCCCTTGGACCAAGCTCTAGAGGTCTTCCAGAAGCGGGGTGAGACGGGCAAAGAGGCCCTCTTCCAATCGCGGGAGGAGAGCGACAAACACTACCTGCGGATGTACAGCCTCAACGGCTACTGTGACTACTTCCACGGCTACATGGTCCCCTCCACCGGGTACTTGCGCTACTGGGAGCTCACTCGCTGGGCCGACGGCTTGATCCTGCAATTCCCGCGCCGGCGGGAACCCACCCAACTTCAGGAGCAGCGCCACTCCCCGCAGCTGCTCAACGTCTTCCGGGAGTACGGGCGCTGGCTGCGCCTTCTGGGCGTCGAGAACGTGAGCGATCTGAACGGGACCGTCGAGAAGCACAACCTGCGCCGCATCATCCTCATCTCCGAGGCCCTGCACGAACAACGTATCGCCGATGTCGCCCGCCAGATCTGGTCCCGGCGGGAGGAGATCCGGTTGGTCCTTATCGCGGGACCCTCCTCGTCGGGGAAGACCACCTTCTCCAGGCGGTTGGCGGTCCAGCTTCTGGCCCACGGAATGCGTCCTTTCGCGCTGGAGATGGACAACTACTTCGTTGATCGGGAGCTGACCCCCCGCGACGAGTCGGGCGAGTATAACTTCGAAGCCCTCGAAGCCGTGGACGTGGAGCTCTTCAATCAGCACCTCAGAGCGCTGCTACGCGGCGAGGAGGTGCAGCTGCCGCGCTTCAACTTCATCCTCGGCAAACGCGAGCCGGGAGAGCGGGTGCAGCTGGGAGCGGATCACATCATCATCGTGGAGGGGATCCACGGTCTGAATCCCCGGCTGGTCACCTCTATCTCCGGCGAGAAGACCTTCCGCATCTTCGCCTCGGCGCTCACCCAACTCAACCTCGACCGCCACAACCGGGTCCCCACCACCGACACCCGCCTCATCCGCCGCATCGTCCGCGACGCCCGCACCCGCGGCTACAGCGCCAAGGAGACCATCACCCGGTGGGAGAGCGTCCGCAGGGGCGAGAAGCGCTACATCTTTCCCTACCAGGAGTTCGCCGACGTGATGTTCAACTCGGCGCTCGTCTACGAACTGGCAGTGCTCAAGCCCTTCGCCGAACCCCTGCTGCTGCAGGTCGATCCCGACAGTCCCCAACGCGTGGAGGCCAAACGGCTGTTGACCTTCCTCCAGTGGTTCCTACCGGCAGATCCCGAACTCGTACCCGAGAACTCCATTCTGCGGGAGTTCGTAGGCGGGGTCTCCCTCGAAGACTTCCACTGGGACTAAGTGACTGTGAGAAAAGAACTTCCCGACGTCGAATGCACGGGTACCGGAGTGACCCTCTGGAAGCGCTGGGGGCCAGCAGACCTCAGACGCGCCAGGAGGAGCCCTGGCATTCTGGCTCCGAGGACTGCGGGACGTTATACGGTTACGAAGACTAAGGACTGAGACGACGTCTATGCAGTGCCCCCAGTGCGGTCTCGACCTCGACAATCCGGGCGTGCTCTGTCCCGACTGCGGCGCCTCCCTCGCGGAACCCGACGCCGAAGAGCAAGCCCGTCCCTGGCTGCGGCGCCTGCTGTGGATCGGTCTGGGTCTGGGGCTCTTTATCGGGGCCCTCGCCGGCGCGGCCTATCTGGGACTCTACTACGGCGAGCGTGACCGGGAGACCGAGCGGCAGACCACCCTTCAAGAGCACTACGAGGATGGCCTGCGGGCCCTCAACGACGGTCAGTACGAGCTGGCCCGCGCCAACTTCGAGTGGGTCCTGCAGCTCCAGCCCGATCACGCCCAGGCTCAGGAGGGGCTGCTGACGGCGGAGGCGCAGTTGGTGGTCGTGCCCACGCCCACCTCCGAAGCCGAGGAGGCCCTCGGAGAGGCCCACGAGGCTCAGGCGGCGCAACGCCTGGCGGAGGCCCAGGAGGCCTATGCCGGCGGGGACTGGACGACGGCCGCCAACGCGCTGACGCAGCTGCGGGCGCTGGACTCCGAGTACTACCAGGAGGAGGTCGAAGCGCTGCTCTACGAGAGCCTCCACAACGCGGGTATGGAGGCCCTGGAGGAGGGCAACCTGGAGCGCGGGGTCTTCTACCTCGACCAAGCCATCGCCCTGCGGCCCCTCGATCCCGAGGCGGTCAATCAGCGCAATCTCGCGGCCCGTTACCTGGCGGCCCTCAACTTCTGGGGCGTCGACTGGGAGAAGGCCGTCGAGGAGTTCGAGGAGCTCTACGCTGTCGCACCCCACTACAAGGACGTCTTCTGGCGTCTCTACCAGGCGAATCTCGAGTACGGCGACTACCTCTACGAGAGCGGAGAGATGTGCCCGGCAGAGCTGCAGTATGCCAAGACGCTGCGCCTCTCCCCTGACGCTGCAGTGGAGGAGAAGCGGGCCGAGGCGGCGGAGATCTGCCTCATCGCCACGCCCGTGCCCCTCGAAGGGGACGAGCCCCTGCTGACCCCGCAGCCCGTGCCCGGCTTCAGTGTGGGCCGGTTGGCCTACCCCGTCTACAACGAGACGACAGGACTCTACGACCTCTACGCCCTCTACGCCAACGGGCGCATCCTGCGTGTGGCGCGGAGCGCCGACCAACCCTGGTGGGAGCGGGGCACCGGACGGGTGATCTACCGCGACCGCACCCTGGACGTGATCAGCATGATCCTGCCCGAGGAGGGTGTGCCCCAGACCCTCACCTCCCCCAACGGCAGGGCCTGGCCCACCCTCTCCCCCGACGGACAGCGCATGGCTTACGCGGCGCAGAACGCCAGCGGCGTCTGGACCGTCTACGTCGTCCCCACCTACGGGGAGGGGCAACCGCAGGCCCTGGCCTCGGGTTGGGCGCCGGCGTGGGGGCCCGCGGGTCTCATCGCCTACACGGGCTGTGATGCCGGCGGGACGACCTGTGGCATCGTCGTTGACAACCCCGACGACGGGCAGCCGGGCACGCGCCTCACGGGCAACGAGAACGACATCGCGGTCAGCTGGGCACCGGGGGGGAGCCTCATGGCCTACATGACCAACGTCACGGGCAGCTGGGACATCATGCTCCTCAGCACCGACGGCGGGGTGACCCAGTTCACCTACGACTCCTCCGACGAGGGGCTGCCCACCTGGGCGCCCGACGGCAGCGGCATCGCCTTCGTGAGCAACCGCGACGGCAAGTGGGCCATCTACATCGCCGATCCCAACGGCAAGAACGTGCGCCGCATCTTGGACCTGGGCGCCGAGATGCCGGGCTGGGACAATCAACGCCTCTCCTGGTCTCCTTGACGGCAGCCCGAAGTGCGGTATAAGAGAGGTACCGTCGGGGCGTAGCGCAGCTTGGTTAGCGCGCACGGTTTGGGTCCGTGAGGTCGGCGGTTCAAATCCGCCCGCCCCGACCTTAGGCCACACGGATACGTCCACCACATAACCGCGTGGCCTACGTTTTACCTCTCCGCGTAAGTGCGGACCACACGGCAGTCTGCTTTTTGAATCAAAAAAACCTCCTGTTTCATTATCGGAATACATCCCGATAGATACCGGAAGGTTCATTCAGAAAGGAGACCGCAAAGATGGAAAACGACTTCACACTTTCCCAGGCCTTCGAGGGTTTTATCCTCGATAAGCAAGCCGCTTCAAAGAGCCGCTCGACCATCCGCAACTACCGCGTCACGTTCAAGAAGGTCGATCTCTGGCTGCGAACCACCCGGCCTACGACCTCTCCGCCAGCGGTTAAAACCGCCGGCTACCGTATGGGAAGTTGGCTGAAGCCGACTAGTATGCCCGACCGCCAGCCCGCTTCAGCGGGCTTGAGTACCCCTAGACCCCGAATTCATGCGGGGGCGACTCCGGCGCTCCCCCCATGACGCGCTTCGTGCCAGCGGTTAAAACCGCCGGCTACCGTATGGGAAGTCGGCTCAAGCCGACTGGTACACCCGACCGCCAGCCCGCTTCAGCGGGCTTGAGTACCCCTAGACCCCGAATTCATGCGGGGGCGACTGCGGCGACGGGTACGCCCAGCGGGCCATGTGCTTGCTGGAGACCCCGCGCTGCGACCCCCAGCCCGCTTCAGCGGGCTGGAGTACCCCTAGACCCCGAATTCATGCGGGGGCGACTGCGGCGCTCCCCCATGACCGCGCTTCGTGCCAGCGGTTAAAACCGTCGGCTACCGTATGGGAAGTCGGCTCAAGCCGATGGGTACGCCCGGGCCCCAGCCCGCTTCAGCGGGCTTGAGTACCCCTAGATCCCGAATTCATGCGGGGGCTCCGGCGACGGGTACGCCCGGCGGGCCATGTGCTTGCTGGAGACACCGCGCTGCGACCGCCAGCCCGCTTCAGCGGGCTTGAGTACCCCTAGACCCCGAATTCATGCGGGGGCGACTGCGGCGCTCCCCCCATGACCGCGCTTCGTGCCAACGGTTGAAACCGCCGGCTACCGTATGGGAAGTCGGCTCAAGCCGACTAGTACGCCCGACCGCCAGCCCGCTTCAGCGGGCTTGAGTACCCCTAGGCCCCGAATTCATGCGGGGGCCACTGCGGCTCCCCCATGACCGCGCTTCGTGCCAGCGGTTAAAACCGCCGGATACCGTATGGGAAGGCGGCTCAAGCCGACTAGTACGCCCGACCGCCAGCCCGCTTCAGCGGGCTTGAGTACCCCTAGGCCCCGAATTCATGCGGGGGCGACTGCGGCGCTCCCCCCATGACCGCGCTTCGTGCCAGCGGTTAAAACCGCCGGCTACCGTATGGGAAGTCGGCTCAAGCCGACTAGTACGCCCGACCGCCAGCCCGCT
>DAOTVC010000142.1:0-9589 GCA_034437215.1 Anaerolineae bacterium
GAAGCCGGCGAAGGCTCTCTCAACGGGCAGTAACCCCGTGATGGTCAGAGAGCAGGATGCCCAGTGCCGTCACATCGGTGGGGATCAGCTCCAGGGCGAAGAGCACGAGTCCTACAACGACAGTGCTTAGAAGAAGGATGATTTCGGGTGTCATAGTCAGTAGCCCCAGTTTGTTCTGTCTCGGTCGTCTCAATTGCCACTATTTTTTAGATGCACTCATCACGCGCTCAATAGTCAGGATCACTGTAGTCAGGATCACTAGCTTCTGTACCCTTTGGTATTCCGGCTCGCTCACCTGGAGCTCCGTGTCCTCGATGGTGATCTTGCACCCGGGACGATGCCCCAACCAAATCCATAGGAGACCTGTGTGACCAGCGGGGCCAGGGCGGTCCCGAAGAGTGCCACGCGGATGTAGCTCTTGAAGGGGTGGTGGGTCACACGGTTGAAGAGGGCGACCCCGAGGCTGATGGGCCAGATGCTCCACCAATTCTTGCCAAAGAAGCCGAAGCCTGCCATGGTGAAGACGCGGAGATGGTAGGGCTCGAGAGACGTAGGTCGTTGAAGTGGGAGAGCAGCAGTCCCGCCAAACCGACTAGACCGGCGTTGACGAAGGCCGCACCCAGTCCACCGATGGCGAGGTAGTCGCTGACCAGCAAGCCGGGTGCCTGTGCGATGCTCAGTAACCCCTGCGGAATCGTTCGCGGCTCGAATCCGAGGCCCCATCCGATCAGCGCGAGCATGTAGCCGACCGGCAGGAAGACCCAGCCCCGCTGGGTCCTCTCTACCCTATCCGTCTCGCTATGTCTATCCGGTTGCTTCATGAAGGGGCTCTCCTTCGGTGTTGGAAACTTTGTTCGGCAGAGTTCATTTCAGTGGCCCAATGCTATCACGGCTGCCCCTTCTTTGAAAACGCAGGGCCCCGATTCCGAGGTGTGGCCGATCCCACTGCCTTGCTCGAGCCCCGTCATTCTAACGGATGAGGGCTTGCTACTCTTCCCGGCTTTGCCGCGGAAGATAGCCTCTCCTATCCACCAGGTCCCTTGGAGATAGGAATAAGGGCTACGGTAACTTGTCCCCAGCAAACCACCTTACCTCCGACATCTTGCTTGCGTGGCCCGCTCACCCCAAGTACTCCTCCCATTCGACTGCCGGCAGCCCTCTCTCGCGGAGGATGCTGTTGCAGTGCCCCACGTGGTACTGCAGGTGGCGGATCTGCATTCCGATGATGTCCACGTTCAAGAGCTTGTCGTACACGACGCTGGTCTGCTTCAACCACTCATCACTCCGGCCGTGGACGAGGGCCGCCACCTGATCCTTGATTCCCTCTGCGTAGGCCCGCATCTCGCCCTTGGAGACGTACCCCTCCGGCTCCTGCTCCAGCTCGGGGTAGACCTTCCTCTCTTGAAAGGGCTCCTCGAAGGGACCTTTGACTGGGCGTGTCCAGAACTCCAGCCCGGTTAAGGCGTGCAGCACCTGCTGCCAGAAGACAAAACCACCCGCCTTTTCGTCCCACAGCTCGTCGGGACAGGCGTCGATCTCCTTGACGAGCATGCTCAAGGAGATCTCCAAATGCTTCTTCAGATGGGCGACCAGGATATCCATAGAATCTCTCCTGATACGGGTTAGACGTCTTTGCGATAGACCCACATGGTTTTCGACGGTTGGTATCCTAACGATGCTAACGCTCTTGCCAGGGGAAAATTCTCCACATCAATCTCGGCGACTATGCGTTCGATCGATTCATCACTTGTAAATATGTGTGCAGCCTTGATGATCAAGTTCCTCGAGTAGCTGTTCCCTCTGAATTCAGGCGTCACCCCGATGTAGTTGATACACCCTGTCTCCTCTGAAAGGCGCTGGGCAACCACAAGCCCCACGAGTTGACCCTTTGGATCGTAGGCGAGTATCCAGCGGTCGGGATCGTCATCTATAGAGGCGAGCAGGTCGAAATACTCTCTGGCCGCTTCTTCAGCACCGTAGGTATCGACTTCATCCTGGTCCCCTCGATCCAGGGTCCTTACGGTGACCTGCTGGATGGCATCGATAAATCTCCTTTCTCCGACTTCGCCGAGGGTTCTAAAGACGAGGGGGCCGGGGTCGTATGCTCTATCCGGGTCTGTCAAGACGTAGCACTCCTTCTCCTGGCTTAACTGAAAGCCGGCCCTTTCCAAGACGGCTCTCACCTCTTGGTGATACCGGTGATCGGTGTCACAGCGAGACTCTATTCTCCTCAGGGTCTGCGTTTGAATCTCCTTCAGACTTTCGTTGAGGAGCTTCTTGCCAATTTCCAGGTAGCGCCCTTCCCAAGGGAGGGTCGGTCCAAAAATAGCCAGTTCAGCATCATTCCCGCCAAACTGAAAGTAGACGACGCTTCCTAGATACCTTCCCTCTTCTTCAATGACAAAACACCATTCCGGTTTTGTAGCTCGGTGCTCGAATAACTGATCCAGCCACTGTTGGTCGCCGGGATTAGGATAGAGTTGGATAAACGCTTCTCTCTCACGATTTTCTATCTGTCTCGTGACCATCTTGTCTCCTTTGAATCGGCAAGGCTTCCCAGCATGCCTCTCAGCCCGCTTCCCAGAGTCGGTAAGGGGTGGCTACTGTTCTGCCGGCAGCGGTGGTTGTGAACTCCGCAGCCAGAATGAGAGGATACCCGCGATGCCTAAAACAGACAACCGTGCCCCAGATGCCCCACAGCCAATGGCCCGGGTAGAGGAGGACCAGGCTGCTGTCCCCACGATGCCCCCGAGCAAGGTCGCCCGGTAGAGGGTTAGCGCTTTCCGGCTTCGGGCCAGGTGACCGAGCCACAGGGCCGCCGTCAGGGTGAGGAGGTTGAGGAGGAGCAGCAGGCGCAACGGCGTCCACCCCGCGGGCACATCCAGGTGGGCTGTGCTCTGTGGGCCGCATACCTTACCATCTCTTTGACAGGCTGTTCAGCATGCGATCCCTTTCATTATAATCCAAGATCGTGGCATGGGTAACTGTTCAACATCGTGCTGTGGATGAAGTCAACCAGGATTTCTTGGGAGAAGTGTTCGCCCTCTTTTGTGAGTGTCAGGGTGCAATCGGGTAGCATCTCGGCCGTCAGCGTGGCAGTTAGGACCGGGACCGCCGTATCGACCTCGCTGTGCTGCATGGTTACCGGCACCCGGACGTCGGACAGGCGAAAGCCCCAATCTCGACAGCGCAGCTGGAGATCCTGGGCCAGGCCAAAGCCCTGATTGTTCATCGAGTCCTGGATGCCGGGCTGCGCGAGGTCGTCTTGTGAGAGCTGTGAGAAGAAGACGTCGTGGGCGACCCGCTGCATCTCGGCCAAACTGGCCTCTCTCTTCACCTCGTAGGGCCAATGAGCGAGGATCTCGTCGTCGTACAGCGCCGGGGTCCCGCTCAAGATATAGATTCGACGCACTCGATCCGGAAACCTGTGACCCAGGGCGTAGCTGTAGGGCGCACCCGAGGAGATCCCCAGGACGTCGAAGTGATCGATGCGCAGCTCGTCGAGGAGCCCGGTCACGATATCGGCCCATTCGGCAATATCGCGCATCCGGTAGGGCGACGACTCCCCATAGCCCGGTCGTGCCACGGAGATCACGCGCCGTCGCTGCCGAAGCAGCTCTTCGAAGAGCTCGCCATTGCGGATGCTGGCGATGGCGCCATGTTGCATCAGCACGGGATAGCCGTGCGGATCGCCGTACCGGGCATAGGCGAGCCGCTGGTCGTTGTTATATGTGAGGGTCTCTAGCATGTCATCCTCTTCATAAGAAGTTTACTCCTTCGTCGCCGGCGGGCTCACTGTAGGGCACCCTTTACGAACGGCGCGAGCCTCTTGGCGGGCGTATCTTCGGGCTAACCGAAGTACGTGACCAGCCCCTTCTTGAAGGCAGAAAAGTCGGTGTAGAGCTCCGCATTCCAGCTGCAGAGCCGGGCAGCTGCCACATTGGACTCGCCGTCATCCCAGAACAGGATGCTCCGCCCCTCCAGGCCCAGGGCTTTGGCAATCCGGTCGTAGTAGATCCTGCTGGGTTTCTGGCAACCCAGATCGCAGGAGAAGAACAAGCGGTCGAAGATATGCTCGAACCCCATCATCTTCGTCATGTACTCGGCGCGATAGGCCTCCTGATTGGTCGCCAGGCAGCACGTGAGACCGGAGCGCCGCAGATCACGGACCACCTCGATCACTCGAGCGTCCGCCGCGTTCTCTACCTCAAACCAAAGAGCCACGAACTCCTCCACCGACCGTTGCCATCCCCACTCGGGCAGGAAGGGGGCCAGCGCCTCCTTCAAGTCCCGCTCACCCACGAGGCAGTCGTTGAAGACCCCGTGGAAGAAGGGGCGGACCATCTCCGGGGTGATGCCCTGCTCCTCCTCGAGATAGCGGGCAAAGCGCCAGGGGAAGATGACGACGCCGTCCGCGTCGAAGATCACTGCCTCGATAGACACAAACCCTCCTCTTGCCGGTCTCGGGGTCGCTTAGGGATTGGGTCAAAGCTCACGTCCATCCAGCCCAGCTTCAGCGGGCGAAGGCCCGGTAAGGATTGGTGTGCGTGAGTTTGTGGATCGTCTCCTCGTCCACCCCGGTCGCCCGCAATTTGGGCAGGAAGTGCTCGAAGAGATAGGTGAAGGGCTGGGGATCACCACCCCCCGGCCGGGCAGGATCATACCAACCCCGGTCGTGACTCAACATCACCTGCTCCTCCAGCCCGGCGTCCAAGGCACGCGGAAGGTACTCCAGATAGGTCTCGTCATCGCCGTAGCCAATTCCATCGTACTCCAGCCAGGCCCCACGTCGCGCCATCTCCAGGTGCAATTTGAAGTCCGGATCGGATTGGGTGTGAATCCAGATAAAGCGTTCTGCCGTATACCCCACCGACTCGATAATATCGAGTTGCTTCCGAACCACCCGACCCCGCTTGGTGTGAACCCCGATCACGGCATCCGTCTCCCGGCCCGCCCTGGCCGCGGCCCGGAGGATTTTGGCCTCACACGCCGTGATGCCGTCGTCGCCGACGCTCAACTTGATCCACCCCGCCTGCACTCCGCTGCCCTCGATTTCGCCTCGCAGCTCGCCTAACATCCAGTCGGTCAATTCGGCTTCGCTGGCGGCGTGCGCCCAGGCCGGCACGTGGGGTTCACGGTAGATCCCGGTGGGGGCTACGATAGGCATCCCCGTGGCCTCCGAGACCGCCCTCAGAATGTCGACCCGCCGGCCCACACCGACCGGTGTGCAGTCGACCATCGCGGTCACACCCCGGGCGAGGGCCTTTTCGACCTCGGGCGCCATCAGCGCCACGACATCATCAACTTCGGCCGCGGCATGTGCGGGGTGGTCGGGGGGCCTGAAGTCCACGAAGATATGTTCGTGGGGCAGGATGATACCCAGGTCAGCGTCAGTTCTAGGGCCCAGAGTCGTAACTAATCTCGTCAAGTTGGCTCCCCTTCGGAATTAGTCGTTTAGTCTCGTAGTCTGATAGTCAAGTAGTCATTTTCCGTGCTTGGATGGTGTGCGCGAGCACCGGCGTCTCCTCAAAGAGATCGCATAATTGGATGTTTTAGATATATCCGCACCACGCCCCTCATCGCGATCGAGGTAAGTAGGAGCACGATCACCGTGTCGAACCATCTGAGGTTACCGGGCAGGGGGCGCTCTGCTTCAGCCTCCGGTCTGGGCAGACGCAAGAGCAGCAGAGCGGATACCAGCAGTAGTACGACAAAGGGCCAAGCGATGAAATACCCGCTCTTGCCGACCCCTATGCCGATCATCAGCCCCCAGTGCCCCGGGGGCGACGTAGATACCCGGCAGAGTCGCCCTGCCGGAGGCCAACTGCAGGCTGACCACACCACCTCCGACGTGAAAGAGGGCATTCCCCACACCGGTGATCAAGGCTGTCAGAAAGGGGACGGAGAGCAAGAGCGTCGCGGCAGCCACCAATAGTGCGCCTGCTACCGCCGCAGTGACAGGTAGATCGAAGGTGTCCACGGCTAAACCGAAGAGGGGTTGTGTGGCGAAGGCCACTACATTATACAACACGATCATATAGAACAAAAGGTGCGGCTTGTGTTGGCCGAGGGCAGCTATGGCAAAGAGCGTAGCGGCGCACGTAGCATCGACGAGCGCGTGGGTTAGGCAGTAGGTGGAGATGTTCCCGAGAATCATTTTCTTGTCTATCTTGGAAGACGCCTCTCTCCCTTTGCCGCGAGTATAGCGGAGCTCCGGAAAGCCACAAGTGAGGCTCTAGACCGACACCGCGCACCACTCCCGCTCCTCGACCTCGCGTTGGGACCCAGGCGGGCGAGAGTGGGGGTACTCGCTTGCACGTGCCTGCCGGCCCGCCCCCGGCTTGATGGCGACCCCGGCGTTGTGACCTTAGTCGCCGGCGAGGGTGGGCGCGAGGTTATTCTGTCCAGGAGTGAAGAGGTTGACAACCTGGCCCCTTGACATACAACAAGGTCTCACGTTGAGCCTCATCCCAATCGTTGGAGCCAGCAGACTTGGCCTACGCTTAGCTTGCGTGATTCTCGACAGCTGGCCAGACTTGAGACATGATACTGTTGTGCCACTCCTTGGAGGTTGGATGGGTAACCACCGGGATACACAAAGACAAGACATAGAGCTAGCCCGGCAATTCGCAAATTTACGGGCGCGTGCTGAAGCCCTGCTCCAGAAAAGAGCGGAAGAGCTGCAGGATCCCACGCAGCTGTCCCCAGAGGAAGTACGCGAGGTCTTGCACGAGCTGCGTGTACATGAGATCGAGCTGGAGATGCAAAACGAGGCGCTCCATGATTCACTGGTGCGCTTCCACGATCTCTATGAGTTTGCTCCTGTGGGGTACCTTACCCTCGATGCAGAAGGTGTTATCCTACACGGGAACCTCACGAGTGTCTCTCTACTGGGTGAGGAGCGAGCCACCTTTATGAGTGAACCTTTCACCCGTTATGTGAGTTATGAGGGGCAGGACTCGTACTACTTCTTCATGCGCAATCTATCTCGCACAGGTGGTCCCTGCTCTACCGAACTCTGGATGGAGCGGGCTGACGGTTCCCGTCTCTATGCTCACCTCGAGGGTGACCGGATTGCCGCCTCGGCAAAATCTACCGGGGAGCGTTACCGCTTGACCATCACTGACTTAACTGAGTTGCGGCAGACGCAGGCAGAGCAAGAGGGGTTACTGGCATCCCTAGAGGAACAGCAGGTGCGCACGGAGGAGCTCTATCGAGAAGCAGAGGCGACCAAGCGTCTTCTCGATACCATCCTCGAGGAAATGCCTGTCGGTGCTCTTGTCGCTGATGCCGAGAACACCCTCCTAAGCATTAACCAGATGGGGCAAGAGATTCTTGAGCAGCATCTTGTGGGTGCCATGCAGGAGTTGGAGGTTGCGTACACGGTGTACTATCCTGATGGAACGGAGGTCACTCTGGAGCATCTGCCCCTCCCCTGTACGTTGAAGGGACAGAGAACACCCCGCGATGAAGAGTTTCTTCTCCGTTGGCCCGATGGGCATGAGCGCTGGATCTTAGTCGGATCTACGCCTCTGCGTGATCAGCGGGGGAAGCTTGTCAGTACGATCACCATTTTTCAGGATATCACGAAGCAAAAGCAGGTGGAGGTGGAGTTAGCTCGCTCCAACACGGAACTCCAGCACTTTGCCGGAGTTGTCTCTCACGATCTTCAGGAACCCCTGCGGACAATCACTTCTTTTCTCCAGTTGATCAAAGAACGTTCTCGAGATCAGGTCGAAGGAGAAACGCAGGAGTTCATGGACTATGTCCTGGAGGCTGCTGGGCGCTTACAGGAGATGATCCAAGATCTTCTCCGTTTCTCGCGTGTGGGGACACAGGGACGCGCCTTTGAAGTGGTCGATTGCGAGGAGTTACTCGAATATACGGTGGGGACTTTGCAACGCATGATCGAAGAGCGGTCCGCGACGATTACTCACACTCCGCTGCCTCGAGTGAGGGCAGACGCACGGCAAGTACAACAGGTCTTTCAGAACCTCATCGCGAATGCCGTTAAGTTTCAGGACCTTGATGCCTCTCCCCAGGTTCATATAACGGCGGAGCGGCAGGGGGACGTGTGGCGTTTTGCCATTCAGGATGATGGTATCGGCATTCCCCATAACCAGCAGGATCGCCTCTTTCAGGTCTTTCAACGTTTCAATCCGGAATATCCTGGTACCGGTATTGGACTTGCGCTTTGCAAGAGGATCGTTGAGCGACATGGAGGGTGTATCTGGGTAGAATCGCAGCCGGGTGAAGGTTCAACCTTCTACTTCACCCTCCCCGTGGTTCGTCACGAAAGTGAGTAGCGCGAGACGGGTGCGCGTAAACCCACATAACCAAACGGCATGGCCTGAAGATGGGTCTGGAGAATCTTTCCAGTGTACCCCTGGATGATGTTGCCGGTACCATAATTCGTCCAGACCTGCCGTGTTACAGGCGTTAACGTATATACAAGGTACGGGTATCTACTTGGGATCGGGTCAGGATAAGCACCTTCCACGTGAGGCGTGGCACAAGGGGGAGCGTCGCAGTCGCCCCCGCATGGATTCGGGGTCTAGGGGTACTCAAGCCCGCTGAAGCGGGCTGGGGGTCGCAGCGCGGGGTCTCCAGCAAGCGCATGGCCCGCCGGGCGTACCCGTCGCCGGTGGCCCCCGAATGAATTCGGGGTCTAGGGGTACTCAAGCCTGCTGAAGCGGGCTGGGGGATGCAGCGCGGGGTCTCCAGCAAGCACATGGCCCGCCGGGCGTACCCGTCGCCGGTGGCCCCGCATGAATTCGGGGTCTAGGGGTACTCAAGCCCGCTGAAGCGGGCTGGGGGCCGGGCGTACCAGTCGGCTGCAGCCGACTTCAATACGGTAGCCGGCGGTTTTAACCGCTGGCACGAAGCGCGGTCATGGGGGAGCCGGAGTCGCCCCCGCATGAATTCGGGGTCTAGGGGTACTCAAGCCCGCTGAAGCGGGCTGGCGGTCGGGCGTACGAGTCGGCTTGAGCCGACTTCCCATACGGTAGCCGGCGGTTTTAACCGCCGGCGGAGAGGTCGTAGGCCGGCTCGGTTTAGCAGTACTCGTCCGGATCAGTTGCGGATGGTCGAGTGGCTCTTTGAGGCGGCTTGCTTATCGAGGATAAAGCCCTCGAAGGCCTGGGAAAGTGTGAAGTCGTTTTCCATCTTTGCGGTCTCCTTTCTGAATGAACCTTCCGGTATCTATCGGGATGTATTCCGATAATGAAACAGGAGGTTTTTTTTGCTTCAAAAAGCAGACTGCCGTGTGGTCCGCACTTACGCGGAGAGGTAAAGCGTAGGCCACGCGGTTATGTGGTGGACGTATCCGCGTGGCCTAGAGTCGGGGCGCGCGGATTTGAACCGCGGACCTCACGGACCCGAACCGTGCGCGCTAGCCAAGCTGCGCTACGCCCCGAACGCTCCAAATCATACCACAAAGGGGCGTTTTGACAAGCCCGCATCGGCTGCGACACTTGCGGGATGAGAAGACGGCATCTCGTCTTATCCTGAGCTCTGTGACCCGCCATCGAGCCGAGGCAGCGGGTCGACCACGTCCTCCCTTGCCCTTTTCATCGTGGCTGGTATCATG
>DAOTVC010000143.1:0-2762 GCA_034437215.1 Anaerolineae bacterium
GCTCATCCACCTCCAGTGCAACACCGGAGCCGACACGCTCTCCCTGGCGCGGATGGGGGCGCAGGTCACGGGCGTCGATCTGGTCCCCGAAAACATTCACTTCGCCCGGAAGTTGGCGACCGACCTGGGGATTCACGATGCGCGCTTTATCGAGTCCAACGTGCTGGAGATCATGGACAAGCACGACGAGCGGTACGATATCGTCTACACGACGGAGGGGGTGCTCTGCTGGCTCCCCGACCTGCGCCTCTGGGCGCGCAACGTCCGCCATCTGCTGGCCGACGACGGCTTTCGCTACCTGCTGGACTCCCATCCCTTCTTTATGGTCTGGGATGAGGGGGCGCTCCCCGATCTCGTCGTCAAGTACCCTTACTTCCGCAAGACGGCGGACCGGGACGAGTGGATCGGGGGGTACGCCTCCGAGCCCGAGCGGGCCGTCAACTACGCCTGGATGTACACTGTTGGGGAGATCATCAACGCCCTGAGCGAGGCCGGCATGCACGTCGAATGGTTTCACGAGTTCGACTGGCTCTACTACGAGCTGTCCGCCGAGAAGCAGGTCAGGGACGATCAGGGCCACTGGATCTTCCCCGAGTACGAGGGTAAGTTGCCCTTCACCTTCTCGTTGAAGGCGACTGTGAGGTAAGATGGACCTTCAGCCTGGACAAGAGGTACTATCAGTGAACTCCTTCACCGGATGACGAGTTTCATCTTCACCGTGGTGCTGCTCCGCGCCGCTCCCGTGCAGGGTATCCGGGGCAGCGGAGCGATCCCTCCTGAGATTCAAGGCAGGCTTCAAAGCTCTTATTCCCTCGTGGCTCCGACCACCAGTTTGGCCGGTGATCTGGGCTTCGTCCGGCAGGAGAACGAGTTCTCTGCTGTTGCTTCACCTGAGATTGCGACCGATGAGACGCTAACGTTGGATGAAGAAAAAGAGGGCCAGGCAGCCGAGCGCTCCCGCCTCGTCATCTACACTGTGGAGACCTCTCTGGTCGTGGCCGACGTCGATGAGGCGTTGGCGGCGATCGAGGGGTTGACGGCCGGCGCCGAGGGTTACGTCACCTCCTCGAGCATGCAGCAGTACGGTGAGAGCGCTCAGGCGACCATCACCATCCGGGTTCCGGTACCGGAGCCCGACGCCGACCATCACCCTCATCCCCGACGAGCTGGCCCGGCCCATCCAGGTGGGCGGCTGGAGGTCGGAGGGCACGGCCCGTGCGGCCTTCGAAGCCCTCGTGAACGCCCTCCAGTTCATGGTCGACGCCATCATCTGGTTCCTCATCTACACCCTGCCCCAGCTTCTTCTGGTCGTCGGGGCGCTCTATCTGCTCTGGCGGTGGGTGGGACGGCGTCTCTACGCGTGGGGGCGGGAGGTCGTGAGCAGGCGCCGCAGCCCCGCTGCGGTCGAGGAGCGCAGCGGGGTGGAGGAGGAAAGCCCACCAGGCGATCTGAAAGCGCTGGCGGTGCTATGGATGCGCTGGGTGTGGACGATTTTCCCTACTCCGGTGCACGGAGAGCGGGGGGCCATAGACCAGGGCGATGGCGACCCCTTGAACCAGCAGGCCGATGGTGCGGTTGACCGCCTCGACCAGAATCAGCGTGGGCGGCTGGGCGATCTGCATCCAGGTGTTGAAGGCGATGGGCAACATGTTGGTGGCCAGCAGGATGGCTCCAAAGGCCAACCCCTTCCGCCAGCGTCTCTTACCCGGTAATCCCTCCTGAATGAGCCCGTAGATTCCGGCGAAGAGCACGTTCAGGATCGCGCTCCCTACAAACATCTGCGCCAGGTAGGCGGGAACCGAGCGAATCGGTTTGGCGTAGGGGAGCTCCCCAAACTTCGCGTAGACGCCGTTCATGGCGCCGTACAAAAAGAAACCTATCGTGAAGCCGACCCCCGTAGCCACCAATCCTGCCACGACGGCCTTTCCCCAACGTACGCTCTCTCTGCTCATCTTTATCTCCTCTCAGAAATTGTCCAAAGTCTAAGGTCAAATGTCGAACGCTCGATTTCGTGCTGTGAGTTCGCTTCTGCACGTAGTTACATCTTGTATCGAGTTCATGACAAGACCTGACATGATTCCACAACATTCGGGAGGTAGTACTGTTTTCGCCGGCGGTTCTTCTGCTATACTTCACTATCTGGAAGTTGAGGTTTAGCCCTCTCCGGGTGCTGGTGTGGAGGCGCTTGTACCGTGGGGCACAATATGAAGAGAGCAGATCTGATTAGCCGGTTGGCGGAGGAGATCGCGGCGGTGGTCTTGCCCCATCCTACCCGGGTGGCCATCGATGGGATCGACGCTGCGGGAAAGACGACGTTGGCCGAGGAGCTGGTCGCGCCGCTCGAGCGGATGGAGCGGCGGGTGGTCAGGGCCTCGATCGACGGCTTTCACCGCCCACGGAGCGAGCGCTACCGGCGCGGGAAGGATTCGCCGGAGGGCTACTACTGCGACTCCTTCGACCATGCGGCGGTGAGACGTGACCTGTTGGAGCCCTTGGGCCCCGGTGGGGACCGGCGCTACCGGACGGCAGCCTTCGATTACCGGAAGGACGCACCTGTCGACAGCCCTCTTCTCCAGGCCCCAGTAGACGCCATCCTGCTCTTAGACGGGGTCTTTCTGCTGCGCCCCGAGCTGTTCGGTTGCTGGGATCTCACCATCTTCGTCCACGTCGGATTCGAGACGTCGCTCGCGCGGGCGCTGGAGCGCGACCTCTCGCTCTTCGGCGATGGGGAAGCGGTGCGGGAGCGTTACGAGAAGCGGTAC
>DAOTVC010000144.1:0-33173 GCA_034437215.1 Anaerolineae bacterium
GGGTCGTGGCGGGCGACTCGTCGCGCTTCAACGATTTGACTGCCCACTCCGTGACGCTCCCCTGGAGCCTCTCGGGGACGGTGGCGATGGCGCGGGCCGCGGTGACGCCGATTACGCGCGTATTCAGCGCCGCCTGCAGCTCCGGCGCCGCGTCCAGCAGTGCCAGGCGCTGGGCCACGTAGCCCTGCGATTTGTTGACCCGGCGCGCCAGCTCCCGTTGCCGCCAGCCGTAGGCCTCCATCAGGCTCTGATAGCCGCGGGCCTCCTCGAGGGGCGAGAGATCGGCGCGGTCGAGGTTTTCGATCACGGCCATCACGTGCAGTTTCTCCAGGTCGTCGCCCGGGTGCACCGTGGCCGGGATCGTGGCCTCTGTGGTTTTGAGCAGCTGCTGATAGAGACTCCCCAGGCCTGTCAGTCCGACGCGCGCTACCAAGCGCGTGTACTTCTCGATCTCCTCCTCGCCGGGGATCTTCCCGGCCAGCGCCAGGGCGATGCTTGCCCGCGTCCGGCGCTCGCCGGCGACCAGCTCGTAGCCATCCTCGCCGGGGAAAACCATCACCGGGTTGATGAGGCCGTGATCGTGGATGCTGTGAGCCAGTTCCAGAAGCTTCTCGGCGTCGAATTCTTTCTCGCGTGGCTGCCAGCGTGAGGGCCGGATCTGCCACAGGGGAATGCGCTCCGTGGATATCTCCCGCTCCCTCTGAGTCGTGACCTGTGCAATCGCCTCCAGGTGTTCGGCTTCCAAGTGATTGCGTAACCTATCGGGGTGAAGTGTTTCCATGGGATACCTCCTCATCACTGCTGAGATCCACAGGGCGGATCCCCGGAGAACCGTGTCCGGCCTCCAATAACTGCTGGTGGAATTGACAGAGACGCTGTACTGCGGCTCGTCCCTCGTCCAGATCTCCCCTCCAGGCGCGCCGCTCCTGGAGGGCTCCAGCCTCCACCAGGTACTGGCGCACCTTCAGTTGGAGTAGATCCGGGTTTGCCCCGGCGGCCATCACCGCCACGTCGTGGCCGATCTGCAGGATTTGCGCGGCGATTCGACCGCGCTCTCGCCGTTCCTCGCCGGTGGCCAGCAGGGCGCGGACCTGGGCCTCGGGATTGTAGGGGCGGACTTCGACGATCTGCCCCCCCAGGATTTCCAGAACCTCCCGGCGTGCGCCCACCTCGGTAGTGTCCCGTACAACCATGCGCCGGCGCACCCCCTCTACTTCACACACGACTGCGTAGTCCCCGATCGCGCCCGGGTCGGCGACCGGAGACACCGGGGAGGTATCCCCGGTCGCCTGGAAAGGAGGCTTCGCGGTGAGGGACCGCGAGGACTCGCTGCGGGATTCGAACCCGCGTGGACCTTGGCGAGCCGGCATGTTACGCTCTCTCCCCCAGGTGCTCGAGGACGGTCTCCTCAGGGAGCGCCAGGCAAGTAGGGCAGAACTTCAGCAACGCTGACTCGTCATGCGCGGCGACGAAGCCGGCGTCCAACTCGAACTGCACGGCCCCACAGCAGGGACAGCGGATCTCCACCGTACCGCGCGGCAGCCCGGCGTACTCTCGAACGTCGCCGGCGATGCGACTTACCCGGATCTGGTGTTCCAACAGCCGCCCTGCTGGCACTTGCTTGATCAACCGTGACATGGTTCGTGCTCCTTTCAGCCCCTGACGGGCTGGGCTAATGGTGTTGCGACTTCGTCGAACTCGCGGGCCTCGAGAAGGTCAGCGAGGACCCACCAGGCCTCCCGATAGGGCTCCCAGCGCTCTGTACAGGGTCCCATCTTGAGCACCCGTGCGCGGGGCACCTCCGGACGCGGGATGACGTAACACGTCCCCTCGGGCGCCAGGACGAGGACCAGGACGTCGCCGTGCATGTCCGTGTGATGCCCCTCCCTCCGCAGACAGAACTGGTACCGAGGGCGGCGGCGGTCCTGATCTGCGCGGCTGGGACGCGAGGTCTTGACTTCAATCTCGATGCCTTCCACTTGCAGGTCGGCGCGCTCGCCGGCTGCCACGGGTGCGACCGTCGCCAGGCGCCGCCGCACCAAGTCCTCGCCCCACGCTCCGAGTTCAGTGTGCCGCGCCATGGTGCTCTTCAGGGTTCTCGTAGAGAATCAGATCTTCGACGGCGTAGTTGTACGTGCCCGGTGTGCCCGTGGTGGTCAGTACGTACGCTACCCGTCCGTTCTGGCTAAACGCCAGGACCCGGTAGACGTTCCAGCCGTGCCGTTCTCGAACCAGATCGCCCACCCGGTAAGCGGTCTCGACTACCTGCTCACCGTCCATGCTCTGCCTCCGGCTGCAATTCGCTCTCGCGATAGAGCAAGCGGGAACCCTGCCCGTACTGCAGGAGCACTTCGTACACCGGCTCCGCGCCGGGCCAGACAGCGACCACGACTCCGCCGGCCCCGACGACTGCGCAATGCCGGGGCTCCACGCGCACTCTATCCCCCACCGTAAAGGCGGGCGCGGTCTGCTCCGCCTGCTGCCGAGCCGCCTTGAGGAGCGCAGCCAAGAGATCGACCGGTAGGAGGACGGTCTCCCCACCCTCGGTCAGCAGGTGCTCCAGTTTCTCCAGGGTCCGCGACTCGATCATCGCCCCGGCTCCCCATAGCTGACATTTTCGAAGGTGATTACCGGGCCGATAGGCCGCAGTTCAGAGCGCTTTTCGAGGGCATAAAAGCCGCTAACGGACATTAGCTGCTGTGTGCCATAAACGTAGGTCTCGATCCAGGCGCCCACGGCAGCCTGCTCGACCGTAGGCCAGACCACCAATTCTAGGCCCGCCCGCAGGCGGTACACGATCTCGGCGCAAGCGACGAGCTCCTGAGGCAGCAGACTCGTCCGGCAGGCGGCCTCCTGGAGGATGAGATCGGCATCTCCGGGGGCCAGCTGGGCGGTACGCACGGCCTGCGCTGCCCAGTACAGCATCCCCACGGCGGTGCGGACCACGTCGGGATGGTGCGCCGGGAGGCTCTCCAGGGCCAGGTCCAGGTTGTAGCGACTGAGAGGCAGGCGGCTGAGAGGGTGCTCGCCATCCGGGCGGGCTTCCAACTGTTGTCCAAAGGTCTCTAACCAATCCATCGTATGTCCTTTCTGGGAGGCCCTTACTCCTCCCGGTGCTCCTGGGCGATTCTTTCCAGCTCCCGCAGCGCCGCTGTCGCGGTGTTGAGATGGAGCGCGATCTGAGCCACGTAGGTGACGAGCAGCCGGACGCTGATGGGATGGTTCTCGAGACACGCCAGCGCCTGGCGGGTCAACCCGCGAATCTCATCATGCGATTGCTCAATGCGAGCGACCTCTTGATTCCAGATATAGCCGGCTACCCGGCGGCGTGACGCGGCGCTCATCCTTATTCTCCGCTGATCTTCCGCGCATGAGCGGCCATCCGCCGCTCTTCGAGGCTGCGAGCCCGGATGTGGCGCGCCACCGATCCGACGATCATCGGAATCCCGCTGGCGACGAAGGCCGCCGTCAGGATCAGGTACGCCTCCATGCCGATGAGCCAGAGCGTCGCCGTGACGGTATAGGCCGCGCCCACGACGACCAGCAGGCTGACATAGCCGTCATGATGCCCCCGGCTCTCCAGCCAGGCCACCAGGGCATTGAAGCCCCAGCTCAACAGGTGTAGTCCCAATAAGGTGATGACCAGTTTGGTTCCGAATTCCATGCGATTTCCTCCATTTTTCTGGAATGCCGGCCCGGTTCCCGCTATGCTGAGAGCGGCCGTCCGGCACTTTAACAGCCAAAATAAGAACTTGCGGTCCTTTTCAACAACCTGTGGATAACTCGATTTTTGGGCCGCCCACAGGTTATATAACACGCCTTATCTTTCCTGACGCCCTTGCGGAGGGCGTCGGGGCAACCAACTGCGCTTCGGCGCCGCCGGCATGAAGGTGTCCACCACCAGCTCCCCGGCCGGGTCCGCCGGGTCTTCGAGAACCGACTGGGTGTAGACCTGGGTTACCGCGACGTTCGCGTGCCCCAGGAACTGGCTCATCTCCAGTAGGTCGAAACTCCCCCGCTCCTTCTCCTCGCGATAGCGCTCCCGCGCGCCGGCATGGCGCAGACCGTGCAGGTGCGCCTTCCCCCTCGGGACCCCCGCCCGGGCGGCGTACTTCTGGAGAATGGCGTTGGCGTTACTGTTGCTCAGGGGCCGGTTCTCCGCCAGATCCTCGTGGCCCAGGCGCTCCCCCCGCTCGTGGTAGAGCGCCGTGAAGACGTAGTCCGCGCTCTCCAGGGGGTAGCGCCCGGAGACCTTGAGGTAATCGACGATCACCCCCCAGACCTCGCGCCGTAGCGAGGCCCAGCGCAGCGCGCCGCCCTTGTACGTGTAGCGGAACTTGTAGTGTCCGTCGCCGGCAGGCTCAATCTCGCCCCAACGCAGGTTGAGGATCTCGCCGGCGCGCCGGCAGGTCGTCACCAGGGTGTAGAGCAGGGCGAAGTCGCGAGCCCCCAACGGAACCTCGCGGTTGCAGAGAGAGAGCATTTGCACCACCTCCTCGGCGGAGGGGAAGACGGCCCGCTCGAAGGGCTGGATCTCGGCCCGCTCCACCAGCGCGAAGGGATTCGCACGGTTGGGGCTCCAGAGGCGCACCTCCTGCCCGCCCACCCGGGCCGTGTAGCCCTGCAGGAAGCGGTAGAAGGAGCTGCCGGCGGCCAGTTTCTGGTTGATGCTGGCCGGGGCGAGGGGTTGGGGCTCACCGAGAAGGCGACTGCAACGCCCGCAGAGCGTGAGCGCCGGCTCGCCCGCCAGGGCGGTCTCCAGGTCGTCGTAGGTCTGCCGGTGGCCCTCGTGGGGCGCCGACGTGCAGGAGGGATGGTGCAGCCGGGCCGTGCGCGTGTTGGCCACCACCAGGCCGGTATAAGGGACGCCCTCGCCGTGGCGGAGCGCCCGGGCCCAGGCCTGCGCCTCGGCCTCCCCGGCGAGCCAGGGAGCGACGCCCTCGTGCTCCAGGAGCCGCTCCCAGTCGTCCAGCGCCACGTCGTACATCCGAGCGGTGTTGTCCCGGCCGGAGCGGCGGCGCTTCGACTCTCGGAAATCCTCCCGCGCCCGCCCGTAGGCGTCCCAGAGCAGATCCTCGTCGAGGGCCACCATCTGCAGTGGCGCGATCGTGGTCGTTGCATAGGGGGTCGTCGTATCAGTCACCTCATCTCCTGCGGGTCTTTGGGGGCTACGGCTCCCGTCTGGGCCCCGCAGCCCCCTGGCTCAGAGTTCCGAGCCCGTCGTAGATCCTCAAGCGCCGGCATCCAACCGCTCCTGCTTCCGTAGTTCATCTTGGACCTCAGCAGTGTGGTAACCGTCGGCCCACACATAGCGTTGCCCTTGCGGATCCCACGCTACACACTCGAAGTGGCCGTTGTAGGGAAGAATGTCTTGAGAGATCCCGTAGGAGGTGTCCGTGCGAACCTCGTATCCCAGGGTCTTCAGGTAAACGCGCACCATCTGACCGTACGTGCTCCACTGCTCATTGACGGCCCGGGATTTGCCGTCGAGAGGTTCCCCATTTGTACCCGTCATGATCCTGACCTGACGGTGTAACCAGACGATCTCATCATCGCGGGTCACGCCGTACAAATCCAGGTACAACATGCGGTCGAACGCACTCTCACTCTGGGACGAGGACATCAGGCGCACCACTGATCCGTGGTCGACCTCTGTCTCGAACGCACGCAGGGTTCCTACCTTTACCACTCGCGTACCCTTGCTCATAAGCACCTCCGCTGATTGCTGATTGCTGACCGCTGACCTAATCCGCTGACCTAATCCGCCCACCGCACCTTTTCGACTGCCGCCTGGCGATCCGCCGCCGAGGGCGTGGTATAGATGCGCGTGGTATCGAGGTTCTCGTGACCGAGCAGGTCGGCCACCACCTCAAGCCCCACGCCCGCACGTACCAGGTTCTTGGCGAAACTGTGACGCAGGGTGTGGGGGTGAATGTCCAGCCCCGCCGCCTCACCCAGGACCGTGATCCGGCCGGAGAGCGCGCGCTTGCTGAGCGCCCCACCCTTCTGAGAGATCCAGAGGGCTGCGCAGCCCTCTTCCTCGGGGCGCACCGCCAGCCACTCGGAGAGTGCCTTGCGGGCGTCCTTGTTCAACTCCACGCGGCGAGCCTTGCTTCCTTTCCCGGCGCGGACGTCCACCCAGCCCGACCGGGGCCGGATGGTGATGTCGTCGAGCGTGAGCGCCGCGACCTCGGAGAGGCGCAGGCCGGAGTTGAGCATGAACACGACCAGCGCCCGATCCCGGCGCGACCAGATAGCGCCCGGCGCGTCCGCCTCACCGCCGGCGCGGAGATCGCCTAACTGCACGGCTTGCTCGGCGGCGCGCAAGAGAGCGTACTGGTCGCTCGCCTCCAACCACTTTGGCGCGGAGCGCTGGACCTTCAGCGACTTGATCCCGCTCGTGGGGTCGTGTTGGGCGTGCCCGGCCCCCTGGGCCCATTTGCAGAAGGCACGCAGGCCGGCCAGATAGGAGTTGACAGTGTTGACGGAAAGTCGTCGCTCATCCCGAAGATGAGTCCGGTAAGAGCGCACATCGAGGGGGGTGATATGGGCCGGATCGCAGGGCTGGCCGGGGTTGTGCGCCTCGAACCAGGTGCGGAAATCGGCTACCGCGCCGGCGTAGGCGCGCACCGTGCGTTCGCTGCGATCCTTGCGCCGCAGGGAGGCGGTGAATTCCTCCTCCAGGTCGGGCACGACCACCCACTCCATGGCAACGGCATCGACATCATCGACTTGCTTGCTATTTGGCGAACTTTCGGGTACAATCTTTTTAGCGTTCATCATAACCTCCTGGTTGTGGTGAAGTGATCTCCGGAGGGCCGCGGTGTGGACGACCGCGGCCCTACTTTTTTACCTCGATCGGTGTCGTAGCCCCCAGACAATGCCGGCCAAAATCACGACCCCGGTGACGACCAGCCCGTAGGCCTCCCCGCCCGCTGCCGGGACCGGCGAACTCGTTAGCGAGATCAACATCCCGGCCATCGCTACACCTCCAGGTCCGCGTCTGCGTCTGCAGCAACTTCACAGGGGATAGGAACAGTCCACCCGGAGAGCAGCCCCGAAGCCAACTGCTTCAACGCGGCCACCTCTCCGGGCGTGAAATCGTGATCGGCCAAAGCCTCCAGTCCCTTAGGCGAGAGGTGCCACTCACGAATGATGACCCGCAGCGCCAGCGAGTTGGAGAGCTCGGGGGAGGCCCCAGAGGCGTGCAACTGCTGCGCCAGCGCCTCGACGATTACCCAATCCGACGGGTAGAGACTGAGTCCCCGCTCGGTCACGGTGTCTGTCTCGGCTTTCAGGTCGGCGAGGACCTCCTGCCGGCGCTCGCTATGGCCGGGGGACATGCGGCCCGTCGCGCCCCACTGCCGCACGATCGCCCGGGCGGACGCAGAGACATTCTCCCGACCGCCGGCGGTGACGGCGAGGCGACGGGCCTGCTCGCCCAGAATCTGCCAATCGGCAGGGTAGAGACCCACCGTCCGTACTTCAACCCGTTCTCTATTCATATGCCGCCTCCATTGCCCTACATCAACTACCTGTTGATTACGATCATTATAGCACAGTACGACAAAACTTGTCAAGGGTCAATTATGCAATGCCCAAAATCAAACGCTAATGCAATAGAATATTGACTATGAGCAATGACGAAAGATTTTCAGAGTGGCTACTGAAGGAGATTGACAAGCGTGCCTGGCGTCCCGCTGACCTAGCTCGTCAATCTGGGGTTGACCCCGCCCAGATCAGTAGGATCTTGAATCAAGAACGGGGTATAGGCCCCGAGGCTTGTTCAGCAATCGCGCAAGCCTTGGGCGTTTCAGAAGTCACTGTCTTCCGCGCGGCCGGACTGATTTCAGATCTCAGCACAGAGGAAGAGTCGCGCGAGGCCATGTTGCATTGGTTCGACCAGCTCAGCGACGAGGACCAGGAGCGCGCCATCGCCATGCTGCGCAGCCTCGCCGACCTACGTCACCAGAAACTCAAGGAGGAGCGCGAACGGGAAGAGCGTGAGCGCGAAGCGGCTCGTCGCCGGCGGGTAGGGTGGGAGACGTCGAGCCCGTAACATGGAGTTCCTCCGTCGCCTTCTCGCCCCCCGGCCCCTGCGTCGCCAGCGGCGCCGGCTGGAATATCGGGTGCACATCGCACGCGCCACGGTGGAAGAGCAGCAGTGGGTACGCAGCGTCGTTGGGCCTCAACGCCCGCCACGCCGGTGGGTCATCTACGGGGAGGTCTTCTATGGCAAATGACACTCAATGGGTGCCGGGACTGTAGTCATGCTCCTCAAACCCTACGTCAACATCGAGATCCGCTGGCGCCGCATCCCAGAATCACCGCTCGCGAGGACATCTACTACATGAAAGCCCAAACCGAGGCGGACAGAATAATCAGGAACATCATTGTCGCCCTGATAGGTTTAGCACTCCTTTACTGGGGACTGTCCAGTGACACGACCTGCACCACAGTGTTAGGTGGACTCGTCCTGATTGCAGTCGCGATCTTCGTTATCAGACGTCCAATTAAGCATCTCCCCGACGGTAGACTCGTCACCCGTGACGGCGAGGTTCTCACCCAGGACGAGTACTTCGAGCGCCTGGGAGTTCTGCGCACGTCCACCAATCGCTTGATGAAAGATCCCTACAAGGTCCACAAGGCCCAACTCGACGCCGAGATCCGCGAGATGCTGGAAGCCGGAATCAGTCGCCAGGACATCATCGTGTGGTTGCAAGAGCGCTTCGAGGCCACCGAAGACGAAATGATTATCGCCCTGAGACACGGGGGGCGCGAGGGGGACGTTGACAAAAAATCCGCAGCCCAACTGAGTTACAATCAACACATCGCCCAGCACATCGAGAACCTGCGCACGGATGAGCGGTCCACAGATAAAGGCAAATCTGGAGCCCGCGATCGCCACGCCGAGGTGCTCCGGCAGTGGAAAACCAAGTGGATCTCGCGGATGACTGCCGCGGGCGGTCATCCATCAGTCTTCTGGGAGGAAGTGGCTGATGAAATAACTGCAGGAAGGATGAGGGTCTTACAAACACAGCCGGGGCAGAATCCCAACACGCCTTTGGGTTGGTATGCAGATCATAATCTCAAAGCGGGTGACGTCCTCGCTGAACGTAACTCTGCAGCCACACACGAAGAGAAAAACGGGAGCCTAACCAAGGCCCTCCGTCTATACGAGGCCTGTATCGCTGACGCTTTCCAGGGCACTCACCCCTACGACCGATTACGCATCATTTACACTCGCGAGAAGCAATTAGATGACGCCATTCGAGTCTGCGAAACCTATCTCAATCTCCCAGACAGAAAACACGGCCAGAACAAAGCGCACTTCCTTCACCACCGAAACAAGTTACAAGCACGCAAGACCCATGACACTAACTTCCGCTAACGCCCGTTGTTGGACGTTTCGAGGCCGAAAACCGTTGAATACGCGCGTATTCAACGCACCTAACCAGATCAAAAGACGTCAGCTAATAAGACAGTCAACGGTCGATAAAGACACTTATCGTATCTATAGCATGAATTCGTTAGCCCCGCGCGGGGCCTCTTTTAGGCCCTGCCGCGGACGACATGGTACAGCCCGAGCGGGAGCAGCCAGAGAGGACAAGGCACGTCCCTGGCGCGTACCGTGTCCACTGATAAACGCGGGTTAGCGCGCACGGTTCGGGTCCGTGAGGTCGGCGGTTCAAATCCGCCCGCCCCGACCTTAGGCCACAAGGTAAGGCCCTACACCGTACCGTGTGCACTACGGCTCACATCAACACCGAGCCACGGCAGAATAGGACCGTTTCCTCCGGTCCAAAAAAAAGCCCACCGCGTTTATCAATCCTGTATGGTTGATTATCGTATCTATGGGGGGCTACATATCAAAACCGGAGGCCACACGTGTCTAAACGTCCAAGTATCACGCTATCGCAGTCCATTGAGGGTTTTGTGCTGTTCAAGCGCGGTGAGCGGCTAAGCAAGAACACCATCGCCGACTATCTCAATAGTTTTCAGCACCTCATTCGGTATCTTGATGAAGCAGATCCCCTAATCGAGGACATTGTGCCATCTCAGATTAGCGCATTCCTGGCTCACCTGGGTACTGTTCCACAAACCAACGACAACGGCTTCGCTCCCCACCCCACAAAGCCGCTCTCCAAGAAGAGCTTGCTAAACATCCATACCGCCTTGTCATCGATGTGGACGTGGGCTGTCGAGGAAGGCCTGACCTCACGGCACGTCATGAGTCATGTGCCCCGTCCAGACCCCGAGAAGCGGGTGATCGTGCCCTTCACAAAGAACGAGATTAATCGCATATTCAAGGCGTGTCGGCGCACGGCGCCCTACTTTCACAATCGCACCCGGGACAAAGACAAGGTCAGCAACAAGCGACCTACGGCGACTCGAGATGAGGCACTCATCTGCCTGCTCGTCGATACCGGTATCCGCGCATCGGAGCTTTGCAATGCCACAATCCGGGATCTCGATATGGCTAACCGGCGCCTCAAGGTCTACGGCAAAGGTGCAAAGGAACGCGTGCTTCCCTTCGGTGACACCACGGCCCGCCTCCTCTGGCGCTACATGGTGGAACGTCCAGCGGCGGAGCCCTCACACCCCCTCTTCGCGCTGATCACCAACGACAAAAAGCCGATCGCCAGGCGGCTACTGTGGCAGACCGTCCGCCGGATCGCTGATCGGGCCGAAGTCCCAGACGCCCACCCGCATCGCTTCCGGCATACCTTCGCCATCGAGTACCTACGCAACGGCGGGGACATCTACACGCTACAGCGACTGCTGGGACACTCCTCCCTCGACATGGTGCGAACGTATCTTGCTATCGCTCAGGCCGACGTCGAGGCTGCTTACCGGAAGGCATCCCCCCTCGATAACTGGGGGATCTGATCGTTAGCACACGCTATCCAGGACCTCGAGCGTCGATTCTGCGGGCCTACAAGGGCCCTTGGGGCCTAAATAGCATATCTGTTCTATGGGCAGAGAAAAACGCGCTACGGCCCACAGAGGGAGTCGTAGCGCGTTTTTCTCGGAGATTCTCGATCTGAGAGGGCGCCTACACGGCCCCCGCCATCATAACGGACGTTTTTCATTGCCATTGAAAGGCAGTAAAACGGTCGTAAGGAACATCCGTAAGGTTGAAAACCTCCAACAAGACGGATTAGTGGAGCACGCCAGCGCTACTCCTCACTCACCTCGAACATATACATCAGCCGCGCGACGTCGATCACCCCCAGCCCCTCGACCTGCTCAGGATCCAGGGGATAGATCTCGAGTTCCACCTCGACCTCCAGGATCTCCTCCATGCGCGCGTTGAAGGCCTTTCGGGCCTCCTCGAAGGCGTCCTGTGCCTCCTCGCTCTCCGGATCGCCGAAGACGTCCACCGTGAGGCGCTGCTGCCCCTCCGGTAAAACCTCTTCCAACGCCTCCCGCCGCATCTGATCATAAACCTCCAGGTGCTGGCGCACCTCGAGGAGGTTGTAGGCCGCCCGGAAGTTGAGCGCTGGCTTTTGCTTGGTGGAGGCCAGCGCGTCCAAAGAGGATGCGCGTCCTGGTGCGACCAACGCACTCTCCGCGATATCTCCAAGTTTGACAATGATCTTCTTTTTCATAACACTCCTTGTGTACGGGACTAAATCCAGTAGCCCCAGCACTTCATAAATACTGTCAGCGTGTTGGTGCCGCTGGCATTGACCTGATACCAAAGATCTCCGTTTGTGCACGGAACAACACTCATCCCAGCTTCATAGACGTTGCCCCCTTTAGGCCGCACGATGAAAGCGTAGGGATAGCTGCTAGAGGGGCCTACCCTAAAGTACAGACCATTAGTACCCCAACTGCCTGAGTCAACACACGAGATATCAATCAACAAGGCGACGGCATTTGCCGGTATGGCTGAACTCCACGATGTGTTCTCAATTTTGGTGGCTGTACCCACATCACTGAACGCATCTCCGTCGAAGGAGGTGTGGGTAAGCGGTGTTGTCAGGGGTACGAACGTGTAGGACGTGTAGGTTGTCCCGCCCCGAACTGGGCGCAGGTCGCCCTCGTAGTGAATATCATCGGTGTCAGGATTGACGCTAGCCGAACCAACATACAGCCCGCCGCCTATACGCACATCTGCTCCCGCGTAAAAATCCCCGGACGCCCCTCCCAGTCCAGAAATTGTTTTTAACACCCCGTTTTCTAATTCAACTCTCCCGATTGCGTCTTGTAAGTGTACTTCAGACACTCCCTGAACTAGCATTACACCACTACTGTCGCAAACAATCCCTCCGTACTGAACGGCAGATCCGCTGCTCCAGACAATGCGGTGGGGGCCAGTTGTGCCTGCCCCCGCCACCAAATCGAGGCCGCCACTATCTATTACAAGGCCGCCGGATGCGGCCTTCATAACAAGGCCGCCATTGCTATCATACTTAAGGTAGTTCCCTCCAGCATAATCCCCCACGCCCAAGCCGGGATAGTGCCCCGAGACCCCGAACGCACCGTTCATGTCACCGAAGCGCCCATACTCCGTGTTGGCGTTGTAGGCCGCCCCCTGCAGGAGGATACGCAGATAGGGCCCCGCGGCGTCGATCTCGACGCGGGGGTCCCCCGAGGCCCCCAGTACCAGGAAGGGGGCACCCGCCGGCCAATCGTTGGCGCCCGAACCGTCCAAGTTACGTGTGACGTTGTAGGTCGTGCCGGAGGACAACGAGCCAACCTGGACGTATTCCACCCGCCCGTAGCCCCGCAACTCCACAAAGTCGCCGTTGACCATGGCCTTGCCGAAATCAATGGTCGTCGCGCCGCTGGCGACCGCGGCCCCCAGCGCACCTGCGTCGTGCCCCCAGACCTGGCGGGCGCCGCTGATCGTGAGGGTATTGAGGGCAAAGAGCACCGTCTCGAACTCACTCGCGTAGATCTTGCGCCAGAGGAGGGTACTGCTGCCCAGATCGTATTCATCCGACGAGGCCGCCCGGACGTGGTAGGTACTCAGATCCGCCTGGAAGGCCCATGATCCGGTGATCGTCTCCGCTGCATCGTGTTCGGTGTAGTTCGTGTGCAGGTCGCCGAAATCACCCGTACCGTGGTTCAACGTCACGTTACCGGCGATCGTCCCACCACCGGTCAGCCCGGTCCCGGCCCCGACCGAAACCGCACTGTGATCCACGTGCTGGTTCGTGTCGATGTTGCTCAAATCCGCGTGGTCGATCGCCGCCAGCGTCAGCTCCTGCAGAGAGAGACTCAACTTCCCCGAGAGCCCGTCACTCCCGATCGTCACCGGGTCGTGGTGCGCGTCATCCGCACCCACGTGCGTGTCGTAGTCAGACTTGAAGACACTGAGGTCCACGCCATCGAGGGTCGCTCCGGCCGCCACGCTCAGGTTGCCCAGCAGGCTGCGCGAGCCGTCACGCAGCAGGGCGTTGGGGAACTGGGCGTCGGCCAGATCACCGGAGTGGTGGGCGCTGTTGAGATCGTGGGGCGTGGGAGCGTAGGGGCCCGCGCCCCCGCCTGTCTCCGAGATCCAGCCCAACACAAACGGTTTGATACTCGCTACAACATCGGTGACTTTCATCCGTCCACCAACTCTCCAATCTCCCACGGCGAGGGAATGCCGCGGGGCTCAGGGATCCATAACTGCCGCCGTACGTCGAACTCCGCCCGCTCCACGAAGAAGGGGCTGGGGGCCGCCAGGACGCCCGAGTCCACCGTGGCCGGGATTACATCCTTGAGTTCGCACCACTGGGCCACCGGGCAGGTGTGGGCCAGGACCTCGTTGCCCCACCCATCCTGGGGCCGGCCGTCCGCCGGCAGATAGAGCGTCACCTCGTCGCTGCCCGGCTCCTCGTACACCTTGAGCACCCGGTCACGGGTGACGGTGGCCAGTAGCCGCTGGTCGTTGCTGCTCCCGTCCTCCAACAACTGCCGGATCACCCGCAGCGCCGTCGCGTCTCCCTCCTGGTACTCGCTGCTGCTGATCCCGCTGGCGTCCACCAGATCCACGCCGCTGAAGAAGGCGCCCTCCGCCGTCACAATGGTGTCGATCTGCGTCGACGTCTCTACGCTCGCTGTACCCGAGTTCGTATAGTAGGTCCAGTCCAGGGTGCTCCACCAGCCCCGGCACAGCAGGCGTGCTTCCAGGGTCTCGGCGCCTCCCAGCACCCGCGCCGTGGGGATCGGATACTTCAAGCGCGCCAGGATCGCGTCACGTCGCGCCTCGGCCGCCGCCGCCGTGGCCCCGTCCCGGCTGTCCAGGAGCTCCTTGGTCCCGTAGGTGGCCACCGAGTCGTCGTCCTGGACCCAACCGGTGGTAGCTCGCGTTCCCACCGTGCTCGAACCTGGCGGTACATAGGAGTAGGTCACCGCCACGCGGTTGACCATGTACCGCAGCGAGACCCCCACCTCGATCGCGCCTACCTGGACCACGATCTCGTCGACGTAGCCCCACCAGACCGGCACGTCCCGCTCGTCGGTGATCTCCACCGGCGCTCGCAGCCAGTTGAGGAGCGACCACAACCCCCGAGCCTCGCCGGCGACCGCGATCTCGGCAAAGTCCGGACCGCCCAACGCCGCCCAACCATAGCGCTGCGGGCTGAACTGCAGATCCGGAAAGCCTACGGGATCGCTGAAATCCCGTTTCTTCAACCCCACAATCAGATTCATAGCGTCAGCCTCCGCGGGCGGTAGTAGACGCGGATCCCCAGCGTGCGCAGCACCTCCGCCCCGCCCGTCCAGTTTGTAGCCAGGAAGTAGAGGCGCTGATCTCGGCCCGGCCAGAGCAGGATCCGGTTTCCCCGCCCCAGATAGTGACCCGTCTTGACGCCACCCGACGGGTAATTCTCGGTATAGAGCACGTTGTGGATCGAATCATCCACAATCTGCCGTTCGTAGGAGCTCCCGTAGCCCCGCGGATACAAATACCGATAGCCGTCCAGGGGCGTCAGCTGCAGGAAGTCCAGGTTGAACGAACCACCGCCCGTCTCCCGGGCGTAGAGTGTGAGGTCCACCTGTTGCAGATCCGTCTCGGCGGGCAGCCAGGGCGGGATCTGCAGCACGCCCAGATCCTGCAGCGTCCCGCTGCCCAGCGTCACCTCCGCCGCCTCGGCGACCACTGTCAGCGGTGTTCCCGAGGGGAAGGTGATGCGCGGCGTGATCTTGGTCCCCGAAGGGCTCGTCGTGAAGCGGCCCCACAGTCGGAACCAGCCGCCGGCGCAGGCGCTTAGAAGCGCGGCACTCAACTGCCAGCGGATGGCCTGCGTCAACGTATCCCCCGTCCAGGAGACCGGTTGATACTGTCCGGCGCTGTAGGTGGATACATCTGGGGACGCCGGCGCCGCGCTGGCGCCTCCCGCCACGTAGTCGGCGTCCTCTCCCTCCAGGACGTGATCCAGGGTCGTGGGATAGGAGAAGATGTTGTGGGCTATGATGACGTCACCCAGGCGGGACGTGTCATTGTAGGTATTCATAATCACCAGTCGACATCCGGCCGGGAGGACGCCATCGACGTCGTCGCCATCGATGGCCACGAAGTTTTCATTTCCGCTGTCGTAGTGGTTGTAAACTGTGATCCCGCTGACCCCTGAACCATGGGCGTTGGTCAGGCTCAGTTCACTCTCGGGGCCTTCCCAGTAAAACCGGCGCTTCCAGGCCACCGTGACCTGGATGGCGCCGGCGGCAAAGTAGGCCTCGCCGGCCGTCTCCTCGCTGGGCTGCACGCTGCCTCGCAGGATCTCCGAGCGGTAGACGTCCCCGCTGTCGGCCTTGCGGTACTCTACGTAGACGCGCGCGCCCACCTTGCGCTCCTGGTAGCGGGCCGCCCCCTCCAGGAGCCGCTCCAGGTCGTGCAGCGTCGACTCCAGCGCGCTCCGCGAGGCGCCGGTGAGCACCAGGAGCAGGCTCTCCACCACGTTGCGCCGCGTGGCCTGAATCAGCTCTCCGCCGTCCCGCAGCGCCTCGGCCGTAAACTCCATCTCCGAGACGTCGGGTGTGCGGGGTACGTACTCCGCTCCGCCGTAGATGCCGTCGGAGCCGCCCGTGAGGTTGACCGTCGTCGTACCGTCGGTGATGCGTAGGATCATCGTCGTGACCTCATCAATTCTGCGACACGTCGCGCCAGGATCTCGACGTCCACCTCGTTCTGGGGGTAGGAACTCACCTCCACCTTGCGTTGGTCGTAGTAGGTGTTCCCCGCCGGGCCGCCCGTCGGGGAGAGTTGGGTCGGGGCGGCCCGCAGGGCCTGCAGGATCTCCGCCTGGGCCGCCAGGCCTGCTGTGTCCACCTGGGCTCCGATGGGGATGGGGTGATTGCCGGCCCAGGAGACCAGATCCTGGAGGGCGTAGTAGAAGCGGAAGTTGGGCGAGTTGAATCGGAACTCGTCAGGGATCCGGGAGTCGTCCACCTCGATCTCGATCGTCCACGCCTTCGAGGTCACCGACTCCAGCGCGTCCTCGATCTTGCCCACCTCCCCGGCCGCCGATACACTCTCGTTGCGGGTGGTCTCGGCCATGTGGAAGATCGTGTTCTCCATCTCGGCGCCCCGGGTGGCCATCTCGTTCTTGCGGTGCTCCCAATCCGTGAGCATCTCCTCCGTCGCGGCGATCTCGTTATCCACCAGGGTATCCGTTTCGGTGCCGATGTTGGTCAGGAAGCCCACGATGTCGGACGCCGCCGTCTCCCCACCCGTGGACCAGTCGTCAAACATCGTCAGGAGACGGGTGGTGGCCACCTGGGTATCGTCGACCATGACGCCGAAATCCTCGGCAATCGCCGACTTCATGGTCAGCGCCTCGTCCTCCGTGATTTGTCCCAGCCCCTGCATCACGTCGGTCTGGTTCCAGAGCATCTGGGCCAGGGCCCGCTGCTGCTCCTGGTACATCTCCTCGTTGCCGGCCTTGTAAGCCGCCAGTGCTCCCTGCACCCCTTGCTCCACGCTGCCGGCGAAACTTTGCCAGGCCGTCTTTTGCGCCTCGGCCATCCGTTCAGCATCCGCCGAGGCTTGAGCGCTCAACCGCGCCGCCTCGGCCCCCGCCGCCATCCCTTCCTGGGCCCGCTGCCAGCTCCAACCGGCGTCTTCCGCCGCCCCGCCGCTGCGTTCCGCGGCGAATGCCTGCCGGCCCAGGATCTCGATGGAGTGCTCGGCGACGTAATTGGCGTCCTGCACCCGCTGCCCGTACTTGCCATATGACCAGGATGCTTCCTCGACCTCCCGGTTCACACGCTCGACGGCTAGGCGATAGTCCTCATAACCGCGGGCCGTATCGAGAAGCTGGTCGTGCAACACGCCGGTGTCGGCTTGCAGCGCCTTTTGCTCGCGCACCAAGCCGACCGCCACCCTCGTCAGCCAGTCTCCTGACTCCGCCGTCTCATCCAGCGCGCCACTCAACTCCGCCTGCTTCGCCGTGTAGGCATCGACCAGCTCCGTGGCGCTCCCCACCTCACGGGCCTGATCTGTTAGATATTGGGTCCACTCGTCGGTGGCTTCCGCCGTCTCCTGCTGGAGTTCGTTGTGAAACTCAATCGATTTATTCACGGCAGCGATGGAGAGGGTCAGCGCTGCCAGGCCCACCACGATGGGCCCCAGGGCCGCCGACCAACCCAGTGTCGCCACCTCGGCCGCACCGGCCCCCTGTTTCATCAGCTGAATTCCGACCACCGCGTCGGAGAGTGCCGTCGACAAGCCAGATGCTACAGGCGCCAGGGTGGTCATGGCGGATCGCAAGGCGCTAAATCCGGCAACGAGCCCGGTCATCTGCGTAGCCGTGCTTACCACCACGGGATCCAGTCGGCCCAGCCAGTCGACCGTCGCCGCAATCCCGTCAGCGACGTCGCCGAAGAAAGCCACCACCGCGGGGCCGTGCTCGTCGACCATCGCGGTCATGGTCTCGGTGGCCTCCCGCCAGAGCGGGATGAACTCCTCGCTCACGCGGATCTTCAGCGTCTCCAGGCTGCCCTCGAGGGCCTCCTGCGCCCCGGCCAGCGTGTCGGTGCGCGCTGCCGCCACCTCTGCCGCCGTGCTGGCATTGCGCGTCGCCTCCGCCATCGCATCCCAACCCGTGCGCCCCTCGGCCAGCAGCGTGTTCAACGCCTTCTGCCCGTAGGAGCCGGCCACGGTAAGGACGTAATAGTCCCGCTGCTCCTGGGTCATCCCTGCCAGCGCGTTCTCCAGGTCTCCCAGAATATCGGGGAAGGCCCGCATGTTTCCCTGGGCGTCGTAGAGTTCGACATTGAGGGCGTCCCAGGCCCCCTGCACCTCATCGGTATTGCGCAGCATATTGGTGAGCATGCTCTTGAGCGCCGTCCCGGCCTCGGCGCCCTGGATCCCCCGGGTCGAGAGCAGCGCCAGGGCGTTGTTGGTCTCCTGGAGTTCCCAGCCGAAGGCGGCCGCTGTAGGTCCGATATTCTCCAACGCCTCGACCAGGTCCTCCACCTCCGCTACACTGGCGTCGGCCGTCTGGACGAAGTTGTCGGCGATCTCCGTCGCCTCGTCGGCGCTCAGGCCGAACGTCTTCATGGAGACCGCCACCGAGTCGGAGGCCTGCGCCAGGTCCAGGGCACTGGCGGCCTGCAGGTCGATGGAGGCCCGCAGGGCGCCGCCCAGTTCGACCGTACCCGCCATGTAGCCCTGCATGTCGCCGAAGGCCTCGTTGACCGACAATCCGCTCTTGAAGAGCCCCGTCATGGCGTCGGCCGCCTGGGTGGCGTCGATGCCCACCAAACGGGTGTCCTCCCCCACCAGGAGGGCCATGCCGTGCAGGTCGTCGAGGGAGGCGACTGCAGGATCCACGGCCATGGACATGATGGCCATCTGCGACTCGAAGCCGGTCCCCAGGACCTTGGTCTCCTGGTAGAGCTCGCCCATGCCGCTGATCAACCGGGAGATGCCCTGGGCCGCCAGGTTGCCGATCGTGTACTGAAAGACGCGCTGCACCGAGGTCTCCAGCCCACCCAGCGCGTTCTGCGCCTGCCGGGTCCCCTTGTGGACTCCGGAGGCGTCGAGGACGACCTGCCCGTAGGCGCTCCCCAATTGAATCGCCACTACCGCTAACCCCCTTTGTTGGACGTTTTGTCACCCTGGAGGGGCCAGAACGCACCCTCCAGGGTCCCCATCTGGGTTGAAAAACGTCCGTTATCCCTTCCCATCTCACCAGATCCCACTCTCGGGGACCCGGAACTTCCGCGCCCGCCCGCGTAACGGGACGAACCGGTCCGGTCGCTGGCCCGCCGCCGGCGCCTTACCTTTGCGCTCCCGGAGATCTTTCCCGGCCACCACCACACAGGCCAGATCCAGTTGGTAGGCGACCCAGTTGTCCTCGACGCCGAGGATCTCGCTGGGCCGCCTGCCGTACCGGTGCCCGATGGCATCCAGGGCCCGAAGGTTATCCGGATTCCGGGCGAAAGGTGGCCAGCGCTCCCGGCCGGTTGGCCCAGTTGTAGATGGCGAGGCGGTCCACCAGGGGCAGCTCCTCGAGACCCACGTGGGTCTCGCTGGCCTCCTCGGCGAGCGGTGGGTCGACCACCACACTGCGAACCACCAGGTTGACCACCTTGCCGAACTCCGGCACGTCCTTGACCTGCAGGACGTGATCCTGCTTGTCGAAGACCTGGTCCACCAGCCCTACCAGCGGCGCGGGGATGGCCCCTTGCTCCGCCAGATCCATCAGGCTCACCCGCCGCACCTTGATGTGCAGGCCCGTGGGCGTGACGAAGTCCTCCCCCTGCCGGCGGCGCGCACGCCAGGCGGCGAGCGTGTTATCCTGTTTCTCTGCTTTCTCTGCTTCGTGACTCATAGTCTGCTCCTTGTCGTTGTGAGGATTACGTTTCCGGTAAGTCGTCCGCCGTCTCGTTCTGGACGATGTCCCAGATGCCGTTGGTGCCGTCGTCAATGCAGATGATCGAGCCGGCGTTGGACATCAGAAACTCTCCGTCGGCCAGGTTGCCCTCGAGGCCGTCGGTCAGCTTGCACTTGTAGAGCTTCACGTGGACGTCGTCGTCCCCGTCGCCCAGGCTCTTGCCGTAGACCTTGAAGTAGGGTAGGCGCTCGGCGCCGCTCCCCGTCAGGGTGTTGACGCGGTTGGGCGTGCTCCCGCTCTCGGAGGCCGTCCGTCCGGTCATCAGGGCGTAGGCCTCCAGGGAGATGCCGCCAGCCTCGAGCGAGGCCTCCACCGCATCCACCTCCGAGACCACCGCCACCGTCTTGCCGTCGCCGCGCAACTCACCGCTCACCAGTCGCTCCTTGAACTGTAGCGTCTGGGCGTAGGGGAGATCCACCTGGGAATCCCCTGCCATGTTCGTCAACTTCAGGTCGTGGAGCCCAAAGGGCTTCTCGCCATATCCACTCATGATGCGTCCTCCTCTGTCTCAGGTTGAATGATCTTTTGGGCCGCACGGACCCACGTCGTCAACTGCTTCCGGCCCAGCGAGGTCCTGCTCGCCAGAGCCCGGATCTCCTCGGCGCTCAAGTCCGCCAGAGCGGCCAGGCTCGCCACGCCGCCCAACGCCAATAGCCCCACGGTATGAGGCCCGATCCCTTTGAGGGCGAGCAAGGGCTCGTCCTCCGCCACGGCGAAGGGCTCCGGAGAGGTCAGGAGCTCCGCCGCCAGGGCCGCGTCGGCCACCTCCTGCACAAAGTCCGTCGCCCGGCTCCACTCGTGGCCGGCGATCAACCGCCGGGTTACCCGGCTGCCCTGCCATGTTATCCGCACTCCGTCACCTCCTGAATTCTGATCTTCGTAGGCCGCGTTCCCGTCGTAGATCGCCGGCCGGCGCGCCGGCGTCGGCAACCCCAACTGCTCACACAGCCAGGGGATCACCGTCTCCGGGCGCTGCACCAAACCCTCGTAGCCGACCACCTGGTAGTCGCCACCTTGCTCCTCGAGGGCCGCAAAGATACGCCGGTACGCCTCTTGGAGATGTGCCAGGGCCTCCGCCTCATCATGGGCGTGCCCATGGCGCACCTGGGAGCGGGCCGTGGCCCACCAGTCGCGGGTCGTCACCACCACAGTGACCGCGTAGCCTGCCTCGCCCAGATAGCCGAGCAGCTCCTTCAGGAGCGGCCACGTGTCGCCGTGGGGGAAACTCCGCCGCCAGACAATCGGCGTCTCCCCCTCCGGTAGCCGGGTGTCCCAGCGCTGGGCGTGCCCACGGTCACCCCGGCACCCTGCCGCCAGCAGGATCTGGGTTACCAGCCGCGTGCCCGTGCTCTCGGCGCCGGCCACCAGGTAGGCTCTCACGTGAGTACCTCGTCCACGGCTGCGGTCACACCATCCGCCATGCGCTCCCACGTCCGGGTGGCCAGCCACGCCGCCGCTCGCTTCCCTATCCCTGTGGCCTCCTCAGCATGCTCATAGCACCAGCGCAGCAGGTGCACCAGGTGCTCCTCGTCCGGCTCCGCCCACTGACCCAGATCCTCACGCTCCCAGACGCCGTGGTCGGCCGGTGCCAGGCGCGCCACCCGCAGGGGGATCCCCCACTGCTCCAGGTTCTCGGCCGTCCCGCTCCAGTCCGTTACGATCGCCGGCAGTCCCGTCGCCGCCGCCTCTCGCGGCGGCAGCCCCCAGCCCTCGCCCCGCGTGGGGAAGACGAAGCAGTTCGCCCCCCACAGCAGGAGTCGCCACTGGCTGTGCAGCAAGCGCCCATGGATGAGGGTCACGTTGGCGTCCTGCGCTCCCTGCAGCCCGTCGGGCATCTCGCGGAAGTGCAGCACCAGCCGCACCTCCCGGCTATCGCCAAAGGCCCTCCGGAAAGCCCGGTAGGCCAGATCCCAGCCCTTGCGGCGGTCAGGCGTGCCGCTCCACAGGAACGTATAGGGACGCTCGTCGGGCGGGCGACTCAGCAGCGGATACTCACGGCGGTCGATCCCCAACGGCGCCGTAAAGAGGGGGGCACGCACCCCGCAGCGGCGGAAGACCTCCACGTTCCAGGTCGTCGGCACGATGCAGCCCGCCAGGGCATTGAGGATCTCGGGCCAGTAGCCGGGTATCCGGTCCGCCTCGAACATCGTCAGGAGCATCGTCTCCTCGGGCACGTACTTGAGATTGGTTTCTCGCAACCACTCGGGAGATGCGGCCACCACCGTAGGGCCGTGCAAAACGATCTCATGCTCCTTGAGCGGGGCGAGGTTGCGTACAAGGCCCCCCCGGCGTCGCAGCACCTCGCTCAACTTCAGGTTCATGTAACCGTAGCCGTCGTAACGGCAGATATTACCGACCAGCGTGAAGGTCATACTCGCCTCCGGGTGATGGCGTAGCGACTGTAGGCCATGTCGGCATCCAGGGCCTCGTCTCGGGCGTCTCGTAGGTCGTCGGCGTGCCGCACCTCCCAGACCGCTTGCGCGCTGAACTTATGGCGATTCAGGAGAACGTAGGCCCGCGCCAGGGCGGGGTCGATGGCGTCGTAGCCCCGTCGCTGGTAGAAGTAGAGCACCAGGTACTGGCGACTGGAGTCGGTATAGGGGCCGGTGGAGGTCTCATTCTCGATCCTTACCAGCACGCAGGGTAGCAGTTCACCGCCCGCGTCGAAGGCGCTCGGCGCCTCCTGCCGGTTGATCTCCACACTCGTGTGCACGCCGCCGGTCAGCGTCGCCAGGAGCGTGGCATCCGCTTCCAGGTAGGCCTTGACCGTTGCTTTCATCCTCTCACCCCTTGAATACGCGCGTATTCACGCCGCCTCTGCGATCGCAGCGTCCAGATCGTCCCGGCTGCCCCACAACCACAGTTGCAGTCCTTCCTCCAGCCCCTGCAGGAAGGGACTCTTCCCCGTCGCCGGCGACATCCCCACCCACGTGGCGTACTCGTCCATGCCGGTCCACGGGTCGCCGTGCACCCAACGGCGGAGGCGCTCGACGAACTTGTCCTCGTCCATCAGCAGCGCTTCCTTCCAGCAGAGACAATTCGGATGCAGCGGGATGACGATCTCCCCCTTGGGATAGGTCCCGTTGCCCTCCTCGCCGCCTTCCACCACGTCCTCGCAGACGCAACCGATCTCCGGATGGGAGGGGCTCAAGCGCACCCGCTCTTTTTCCACCCAGGGCATCTTGGCCCGCACCAGGTCGTCGGCGGCGTGGTGGATGTACTGGATCTCCGTTCGCGCCAGTCGCAGCGCGTTGTAGGCCACCCCTTGACCGGCGCATTCGTCCCCGCTATAGAGGCCGCTCCGGTCCCCGTCGGCAATCTGCTGCTTCGTCAGACCGTAGAGCCGCGTACTCGTCCAGCGCGGGCAGGCTGCGCCGGCACCGAGGAAAGCCTCCAACTCCCGTGCCAGATTGATGGCGCTGTCGCCCCGCACGACGGCCGCGTAGATCGTCTCCTGGATCCCGGCGAGGCTCTCCTCGTCCAGACGCCAGATCCGCTGGGAGAGTCGCAGGCCGTCCCCATACAGCCGCTCATTGGCCGCCTGCCGCAGCGCCTCCAGCTGCTCGTCGAAGAAGGGGACGGCGCCCATCCCGACCTGCTCCTCGAGGCGCGCCATACCCTGCCCGACGTAGCGCTCGTGCATGACCGCCAGGAGCCCGAAGGCCAGCTCCACCGCCTGCCGGCGTCCACCCGCGAACAGCTGCTCGTAGGCCGTCATGGCCGTCCGCCAGGCGCCCTCCAGGGCCTGCTGTACCTGGCTCAACCCCAGCCCATCCAGGGTGCCGTCGTCACGCGCCGCCTCGACCGCAGCCTTGCGCCCCGCGGCCGCTACCTCGAGGAAGATCGCGTGGACCTGCCCCAGCACGTAGATCTGCAGCCGCATCAACGCCGCCTGCAGCGCCTCATCCAGTTGCGCGGTGGGAACGTCCCAGATCGAGGGCACCGCTACGCCTCCTCACCATGAGGCAGGAACCGGTCCGCCGTGTTCGCCATACGCCCGGGGCTGGCATTGCCGGCCGTCGGATCCGTGGCGCCGACCTGCGCCAGAAGATCCACAAGGTCCACGCCGGGGAAGAACTTGGCCAGGAGTTGCCAGACCACGTCCGGCGGCAGCCCCAGGGCCCTGAGCTTCAAGGCCGCGTCCGCCAGGTCACGGATGTCGGCCGCCGTCAGGAGCTGCTTGCTCTTCCACTCGATCTCGTACTCCAGAGCCGCGGGCCAGATCCCGGCCAAAAGCCACTGCAGTTCCAGCAGCGGCTTGACAATCTGGTCCGTCACCCACTGCTGGAGGCCCAGAAGCGCCTCGTCGTACTGCTCCTTCTGGTCTTCAAGGACGTCGCGGTTCAGATCCTGTCCGTAGCCCAGGAGGCTCATCGGCACCGGCGAGGAGATCCACCAGGTGCGGATGTGGTGCACGACGTCGCCGATCTCCTGCAGGCGCGCGTCCCCTTGCACAACGTTGATGTCCACCGTGCCGAAAAAATCGGCGATGGCCGGATTAGCCTGGCTTAAAGCGTCTCGGTTTTTTTCCCGGTACTCGTCGATGTAGGTGCCGTCTGTACCGTCGGGAAACCGGTGCACGTATTTCAGCCCTGCCCGCGTCCAGCGCCGCGTCGCAATGTCCTTCTCCCCCTGCACCATGCGCTTGTAGGCGCTCGTTGCTGAGGCGAAGAGGGGCGTCCCGTAGCGGGAGCCCTCGTCGTGGTCCCAGCGCGCGTGGATGATCTGCCACTCGGCAAACCAGACGGCATCCTCCGGGGGTCCCAGAGCGCCATAGATGCTGTCGGCCCACCAGAAGGCCCGCTCAGGGTCCTCAAACTGATCCCGGTCGTTGGAGTTGCGGTGCATCTCCAGCGTGGGCTTGCGCGTCACGTCCACGATCTCCAGGTTCTCGTCGATACTCACCTCCAGGAATGAGTCGCCGTCCCGTAGCGCCAGCCGCACCCAGTCATCTATCCGGGAGAAGAGATCCAGCCGTCGCACCAAATCCTTGGTAATCTCCTCGGCGCGGGCGTCGCGCGTGGCCACTGTGAATCCGCTTTTCACCATGTCCCGCGCTAGTGCTTTCACCACCTCTTTGCCGCGTGGGTCGTCGGCATACATCTCCCGGCAGCGCCTCACCTTCTCCTGCCGGCTGCGGTCGGTGCTGAAGCGCCGTGCGGCAGCCGTGGGACGACGACCCTGCGGCATCTCGGCCGCCGTCGTCGGTTGGTCCTCCGGCTGGCTACGTCTGAAGAGGTCTGTGATACGGTCGATGAGGCTCATTCAATCTCCTAGCGCAGTAAGGCCTTGAGCATCCGTTCCAGCACCGGCACGCGGGCCTCCAGCGTGCTCATGACAATGGCGTACCGGCCGCCGTGGGCCAGCTCCAGAAACTTGCCGTAGTACACGGTATGTCCGAACACCAAAATCAGGCGGTCCTTGTCGCCGGAAATCGTGGCGCTGTCGGTCTGCAGCCTGCGCGCCTTGCCGGAGACCCGCCCCACGATCGGATGGAGTCCAAAGCCGTCCACGGCAAAGAAAAGGCCCGAACGGGCGTTGCCCGTCCGATCCTCCCAGGGCGCCGCGGCTCGCCCGGCATTCTGCATCTGCAGCCCCACGTAGCCCGCCATCGCGTGCACCGCCAGCAGCAACCGGCGGCTGTAGCGCTGCTCGAGAGCCCCGCCCAGCGCGCTGGGCGGCTTGACCCACCTGAACTTGAGCACCTCGCGTGCCATTCACGCCACCGCCTCCGCTTCCGCTACCGTCTCCACAGTGCGGTTGGGACGCACGAAGGTCACTCGGTAGAGCGTCCCCCCGCCATCGTTGAAGCGATCCCCTACCGCCACGTCGAGGTCGGTGGGCCCCAGCACCAGCACCCGGGCGCGCTGCTCGCTGCTCTCCGCACCGACCTGGTCACGGGCCGCGGTACCGGCGCGCACGATGCGCACAGTCTGCGCGTCCAGCGTCGTGTCGCCCCGCCGGAAGGCCAGGGACTCGTCACGGTCGTCGCGCACCTTGGTCAGGTCGGCGGTCATCTGGGCCAGATCATCGCTGCTGAGCATGGCACCGCCTTAACGGTCGTTTCTCGACACGATTACAGAGAGCACAGCCACGCTCCGCCAGGGTTTTGCGTACACAAAACCGCCAACAAGAACACATAGCGGCCCTATCTCCCACGCAGCCCCACGGGCCCCACCAAGGTCTGGATGGCCAGCTCGTACTCCGCCTGCAGGGCCGCCGCCTGCGCCTCCACCTCCGCCCGCAACTTCTGCTTGTCCACCGCCTCGTCCCCCGCCTGGTACTTCCACGCGTGGTGGGCGATGGCGTTGGCCTGCAGCGTCAGGGCCTGTGCCTGGGCCCGCAGCAGGGCGATCTCCGCCCGCTCGTCGTCCAGATCTGTGTACGACCCCTCGCTAAGCACGTAGCCGGCGGCATACCAGACGTACCAGATGTCGGTGAAGGTTGGGGTAGGGTAGAAGGTGAGCGTCGTGCCGTTGATGGCATAGTCGTAGGCGTCCGGCGCCGTCAGCGAGTTCAGGGGCAGCAGCCCCTCCGAGGTGTGCACCACACCGTCCACCGCAACGCTCGCCTGCAGTTTGATCAGGCGCAGGAAGTCGTCGGGGAGGCTGTAGGCCGCCGTCCCACTGACGATGCTCAGGCTGGCCCGCTTCCGCAAGGGAACCCGGCGCCCCAAATCCCTTACCGCCTGCTTCACCGTCCGCTCGTACTGCGCGCTGCTCGGCACGCTGTCCCGCGCCGGCACGTCGGCCTGCAGGAGGGCTACCAGATCGGCCAGTGCGACGCTCACCCCTCAGCCTCCTCAAGATCCTGGGCCTGCTGTCGCCACTCCTCGAGGGACTCCAGGGAGATCCCGGTTACCTGAGCCAGCCCCTCCAGATCCGCGCCCTGGAGATCCTGGGCGCCGGCGATACCGGCCTCACGCAGTCTCTTCGCCGTGGCCGGGCCCACCCCGTTCAACGTGGTGAGGGCGATGGGCCGGCGCTCGAAGCCCTCCGCAGGTCGCCGCTCGGCGCCGACCTCGAACCGGGTTGCACCCCGGACGGCCTCGAACTCGTTGGGGAAGCGCGCTTGAATCCCGGACATTAGAGCCTCGTGCAACTCGAAGATCTCTCCGGGCAGCCTTACCTGGTGCTGAATCACCCGCTCGTGGGGTCCTACATTCTTGACCTGCATCGTGCTCCTTTCAGGGAGAGGAGGAGGGAGACCCTCCCCCTCTCCAGAGTGTGTAACGGACGTTAGTCGTTGCGTAGCAGGGCCTTGATCGTGGGGGTGACGGTGCCGCTGGTCTCGATCTTGAAACGTATGTAGCGCCCCGCCAACTGAATGCGCATGTAATCGGTGGTGTCGCTATTCAGCACAATCCGGTGGATGGCCTCGGTGACCGCGGAACTCATGGAGGTCGTCGAAGTGGCAGTGGTCGTCCCGGTGCTTGTCAGCACAGTCGTGGTCGACGCCAGGGTGTCGGCCACGTAGGTGTAGGTGATGTCGGTCCAGTTGGTACCGTCGACACTCACCTGGGGCGTGACCGTGATCGTGTCAGTACCAGAAACATCAGCAGTGACGAAGATGTCGGCGCTGTGATAGAGCCAGATGATGCTCACATCCTGGCCCTGAACCGTCTTCGGCTGCGACGTGTAGGTCGTCTCGGTGATGCCCGTGCTGGCATTGTAGAAGGTGTAGGGACCGCCGAGTCCCCGCACCGTGCCGGGCAGCGGTTCGCCGGGACCGGCGCCCACGCTGCCCACGAGGCCCGCGCCCATCACCAGGACCAGCAACGCAACGACCAGGAATCGCTTGTAGTACGTCTTCATGTGTCTTCTCCTTATGCGATCGATTGAGAGAGCCGGTAGGCGGGTCTACGCCCGCCTACCTTGCTTCACAGACTGCTTACGAAATCACCACGTAGGCGCCCTTCTCGGGCACCGGCGCCTCGGTGGCGTTGTACTCCTCGGCGTAGTACTGGTCGGCCGCCACGAGCTTGCTCGTGCTGCCGGAGACATCGTAGGTGGGGAACGGGCCCTTGAGCTCCATGGGGCTGTAGACCCGGTGCATCACCAGCTCCCGGTTACCCGTGAGGATGTAGGAGTCGCTGAACTCGGTGCTCTCGAAGGCCGGCAACCCCTTCACCCGCCCCACGAAGCCGTTGGCGTTGAGAATGGCGTCGGGGAAGCCGTCCCGCTTGAAGCCGTCCCAGTTGCTCAGACGGTCGCCGTTGGTCACGCTCATGAGGTAGAAGGTGGGCTGGTAGTAGCGGTTGGCCACCTTGACCTTGCTGAGGCCCAGATATTTGATCAGGTCGTCGTAGGCATCGGTGGCGGCGGTCCACGTACCTCCGGTGTTGCTGGAGACACGCAGAGCGGCCGAGAGGGCGGCGTAGAGGATGCCCTGGTCGACCTTGCGGCGCACCTGGCGCACCAGGCTGCTCAACGTCCGGGTCACGGCGTCGTAGCCGATCTGGGAACGGCTGAATTTGACAGCCTCGCTGGAGATCTGCGTGGCCAGCCGGTCCGCGGCCGCCGAGATGGTCTTGTAGGTCAGGGTCATCTTGCCCCGCTGGATCACGCCCATCTCGCCCTCGCGGATAGCCGTGTAGTTGTAGTCGACGTCGAGGGAGGCCCCGTCGGCGATGTCCCCACTGGAGAGCGCCATGATCTCGCCGTTGGCATAGTCGATGACGTAGTCGTCACCCTCAGTGTAGGTCACCCCACCGCCGTCACTGGTCACCACGACGGTGCCGGGGGTGATGCGCTTGTAATCCAGCGCCACCCAGGTGTCCTCGTCAGCGGTCACGTCCTCGTCGCTCACCGTCCCGGTGTAGCCCGTCTCCCCGCTGTACGCCTCGTAGTACATCCGCCCGGTGGACTCCGCCATCATGCCGAAGTCGAAAATCGAGGTGGCCACCAGCTCGGGAAAGGCCTCGGCGATGACGGCGCGCATGACGCTGTAGGGGATGTTGAGGTCGGATGTCTGCTCCGCCTCCTCGAAATCCCGCTGCTCCCGCAGCAACTGTGCCTTGTAGGCCCGGTCGTAGGCCTCCAGGTAGACGGAGGCAAACTCCTCGTTGACGTTGGCCGGCTTCCGGTGGTCCCAGCGCCGTCCGTGCCCCGAGCGCATCAACGACTCCTGCAGCTGGTAGGCAGCAGCCGCGAAGGCCGGCACGCCCAACTCCGATTCGATCACGGGCCCTAATACCTGGCCAGCGCCGCGGAAACCGCGAGACTGCAGCTCCAGGCCGGCGACGATGGCGTCGTACTCCTTGCGCTTCTCCACGATCGCGGCCTTGGCCTCGTCGATGGTCTGGGCGCCGGCGTTCTTCACGGCCTCGACGAAGTTCTCCTTGAGGAACTTCGGGTACTTGATCTCGGCCACCTGGGCCTCGATGTACTCCGCCACCTCCCGCTGCCGCTTCTCCTGGCGGAGCTGCTGCAGTTCCTGGGCCTGCGTGCGCATGGCCTCGGTCAGGTCGGCGGTCTCGTCCAACCCCAGGATCTTGCGCAGATCAGCGTCGCCGCCGGCTGCCTCCTGGGTGCGCTCCATCTCCCGCTGGTAGTTCTCCAGCATCTCGCGGAGCTGCGTCTTCTTCTTGTCGTCGTGCTCAGCCAGAAGGGCCTCGACCAGGTCGGGGTACTTCTCCTTGAGCATCTCCAGGTTGAGCTTCATCTCCTCTTCCTCCTCTGATTCGAATAGGGTGATACCGGCCTCGGGATCGCTCCCCTCGACCACCAGGTCGTACCCGGTGATCGTCAGCTCGAGCACCTCCTCGATCCGCTGCTCACCCTCTTTGATGAATTCCGATACACCGTAAGCCCGCTGGCTGATATCGGGAACCACGCCGCCCTCTAACAACACCAGGATGTCCTTGCCTTTCGCAGTCTCGAGGACAGAGCCCTCCAGGATGATCTGGCGCCCGTCGAACTCCACCTCGTCCCACTTCACGACCGTCTCCAGCAAGTTGGCCCGCCTGGTGAGCTTGTCGGAGGGATGTTCCGCTTCGCCCAGCAGCTGCAAGGCCCGGCCCTGTCCCGCGCTCTCGTGCAGATGTGTCCTCAGATCACGGACCGCTGCCTCGAGCACGTGGGCCGGATAACGCCGACCGTTGGCGTTGATCACGTCGGCGGTGATTCCAATCGCTCGGACGCGCCGTGGCTGCCCCTCCGGGGCATCCGGGGCCTCCAGCAGCTCGATCCGGCTGTCCTCAATGCGCTCCACGAAGCGCTGATTGTCTTTTCGAGATTCCTCGACGGTCTGGGGCTGGTACGTCAGTTCGACGATCTCCCACGCCTCGCGCTCGGCAAAGGCGTACTCGCCATCCACACGTTCGTAGGAGACGTAGTAGTATTCGTCCGTGGGGAGATCGTTTTCCCTGACGATGACGTGGTCGGAGAAGATCTCCTCGATGTAGGGATACCACTCATCATCGCCTCGGCCGCGAACAAACTGCCGGTAGAACGCGCCTCGGATCTGGGCCATGGTGTAATCCATGGAGCCCTTCACCAACTCCTCAAGCGCCTTGCCCCGCTTCACCTTCCTCTTCATAGACCTCCTCCTCAGTTCAGAACGGCGATTCCGCCGCACTCGCCCGCTTTACCACAACTCTCTGCTCCGGCTCCGCGAACGTCAGGCAGAGCGCGTCGGCTCTGTCGGGCGATCGGCCTAACCGATCGCGTAACTCCTCTTTCGAGGAGACCCGCAACTCCGCCCCCTGGACGTGATAGGTCGCCGCGCATAGCTCGTCGGCCAGGGCCTCGTCGGGCGGCAACATCGCGCCGGGATCCGTCCGGAGCCATTCGCGCGTCAGCCACCACAGCTGATCCCGCAGCAGTTTGAACGTACCCTCCTCCACTTCGCGGGTGGGAGAGGAGGCGACTTTGATCGCGTGCGCCACGTAGGGCGCGCCACGCTCCGTCGCCGTGTGCCCCTGGCGGATCCACCACCGCCGCATTCCCGGCGGTACACCGGAGCCCACGCCCGTGGCGTCCACCAGCGCCTGGGATGCTCCGTGTTGCACGGCCAGCGCCGCACCGCGATCCGCCGTGACCAATACGTCCACGCCGCCCCAGCTCTCCAGTGGGGGCACCCAGCCTCCGTACCGGAGACAGGCGACGTTCTGGTCGTTGCCGAACTCCGCCACGTCCAGCCCCAGGACCGGCGTCACCGGCGGGGGCGTGTCGCCGTGGCTCTGCTGCCAGACGAGCCACCGCTGCTGCGCCGCCTCTACCCAGGCGCGGGAGATAAGCTGGTTGACCGCCTGGCCGGGGAAGCGCGCCAGCGTCATGTACGCCAGCGCCGGATTTTCGATTCTGCGCCACTGCCCCCCCACGAGAGGCGGGGTGCGCGTCCCATTCGCCCGCTCCGCCGTGGCCCCGTCGAGATAGGCAGGCACCCGGAACCACTCCGGATCCGTTTCGCTCTCCGGCTCGCCGGCCGTGGCCGGACGTGACCACTCCGCAATGCGCAGCACGGTTTTCTCCCGCGTCACGGCACCGGGGACCACGTCCCGCCCCGTCTGTACGTTGGGGTGCGAGAATGCGTCGAGCTCGACCACGTGCGCCTGCCCCGAGCGGATTCGCTGATAGACGGAACCCACCGCCGCCCGGGGGTTGAACATGATGAGCAACCGGACAAAGCCGCCGCTCATACAGGACTCGATACCCCGGTAAACCTCCTCGGGCACGGCGTCTCCCTCGTCGACAATGAAGAGCAGATAAGGCGCGTGAATGCCGCTGAATTTGGCCTCCCGCTGCGCCGACGACCCGCTCTGGGGAATCGCCCGCCCCACCAGCCACCACTCCGGCCCCAGCGCCAGTTGTAGGTGGCCCGCCTTTGCTGCTTCGAACGCCTCGGGCGCCTCGGCCAACTGCACCTGGAGCTCGCCCCAGAGCAGTCGCTCCAGGTTCTCCAGCGGTGGGGCCGCTGCGGTGACGATTTTCGCGCCCTCGTGGGCCCGCAGGAACCAGAGCGCGATCCCCGCCGCGACGTGGGTTTTGCCCACCGCGTTGGCCGAGAGCGCCACCGTCACCTGGTAGTCGCGCACCGACTCCGCGACAGCCCGCTGGGGCACCGTCATCCGGGTACCCAACTCCGACTCGATAAACCCTACCGGATCCGGTCGCCATCGGTCATAGTTCCTCGGCGTCGGCGTCGCCCGCAGCCGCTCCAGGAAGCGCGCCTTCGCTTCCGGCGGCCAATCGCGCCAACTCCCGCTCAATTGCGGCATCCACATCGTCCTCGTCTACCGAGAGGGCGGCTTTCGCTGCCGTTTCCACCGCCGCGCGGTCGAGAATGCCTGCCGCCGCCAGCCGTCGCTCGCCATCGCGGAAACCGGCGATGTGGGACAGCGCGGTGATCAGCATCTCGCGCACCCCGGACTCGGTCTCCGCTTCCAGCGCCGCTTGCAACCAAGGTACCGCCTGCGGTAATCCGGCCCCTCCCAACCCCTGGGCTGCGGCCAGCCGCTCCGCGGGCTGCTCGGAGTGCAACAACTCGGCCAGCACAGCCAGGGCCTGCTCGTCGCCCACCACCTGGTGGCGCAGCGCCCGCGCCGCCGGTGCAGAGGCATCCGCCAGCACGGTGAGCGCCTCGCTCGTCCCGTGTTCCAACGCCCACGTGCGATAGTCCCGCCGAGCCAGTTCGAGAGCACGCTGAAACGCCGGCTTGCCCTTCCAGCCCGGGCGTTTCCCGCTCCCGTAGTACGTCGTTGAGGTGCAGATCTGGCCCGGACAGTCCAGCAGCGAGGAGAGCGGCCGTCCGTCGAGCTCCGCCTGCACGATGCGCACGACGCCGGCGGCCTGCTGGCTCGTCAATTGCGCCAGCGCCGCTCGTAGTTCGTCCGATGCCCATCGCACCTCGCCCTTTTTCATACCCTCACATTACCCTCATCGACTTACGCTATTCCGGGGAGGGGTCTGGCTCCTGCCCCTCCCCTCCTATGAATACGCGAAGTTCGCCTTCGCGCTCCGGGAGCGCATCCGTATTCACCGGCAGCGGGGGCAGATGTCGCCCCAGCACGTCCGAGGCCCGCCGGGGACGCCGTCCCCCGCCCCCGCCCCTACCCCCACCCCTGCCCCGCCGTTTCTTTGGCGGGTAACAGCGCGGACAGCGCGCGGTCACGTACTGGTGGCCGCATTTCCGGCAGGTGTAGGGTTTCGCTCTTGGCATTCAATGCTCCCGCTCTAGTTGCTGTTTTTTCTTCCCACTAACCCGGTTCCTGCTGCCTGCAGGCCCCGGTTTGTGTGCACCAAACGACCTCTAACGCCGCTTAGTGGCTAACTCACAATCGCATCAACGAGGGCTGGTTTATCGCTCAACTGCCACTCGTCTCCGCTCCAGCGGTAG
>DAOTVC010000145.1:0-18695 GCA_034437215.1 Anaerolineae bacterium
AGCTGGATCTCATGGGCATCTCCAGCGTCGCCAACGTGCTGGCCGCCATCAAGACCGCGAAGTGGTTCGAGCTGGACGAGAACGACGTCCTCCTCACCGTCTGGACCGACTCCATGGAGCTCTACCAGAGCCGGCTTCAGGAGCTGCGCGAATCCCAGGGCGACTACACCGAGCTGGACGCGGCCGCCGACTACGAGCGCTACCTCCTGGGCGAGACGACCGACCACATGGCGGAGCTCACCTACCCCGACCGCAAGCGCGTTCACAACCTCAAGTACTTCACCTGGGTCGAGCAGCAGGGCAAGACCTACGAGGAGATCCAGGCGCAGTGGTACGACGACGACTACTGGACCAGCTTCCAGACGCAGATCCCCCAGATCGACGAGCTCATCGTGGAGTTCAACGAGCAGACGGGCCTGCTGAAGTAGGTTCCCTCCCCATCACGCCCCGGCGGTCGCGCGCCGGGGCGTGTGCTGTTCATGTCCGCCAGTCCTCGCCCCTCCCCTGCTCGGCGCTACGCGCCGCATAGGTAGGGGCTTTCAAGCGTGCTCCCGGAACAATAGAGCAGGTTCATGCGTCCTCTAAGTGTTGACCGACCTGCAGGACGATAATGTCCACACAAGGAGGGAAACCTTATGCCCGCGTACGAACTCATCCTCGACGGATCGACGGTGCAGATGTGGTACCTGTGGCTCGGCGTCATAGGTACTCTCTGGTCCCTCACGCTCGCCCTGGCGCTCTTCCTCGCCTTCAAGAGGAGGCAAAAGGTGGCGCTCTGGTTGGCGGGCCTGCTCGGGGTCGCCCTGTTGGGATTCCTCCTCTCCGGCGCCCGCCTCTCCCCCTACGCCCACTATCGCCGCCGCCTGGAGCCGAGCGTCGCGCTGGGCGAGGCGCTCTTCCAACGCTACGAGACCTACCGTGCGGAGGAGGGCCACTACCCCGCCTCGGTCGCCGAGGTCTACTTCGACGAACTGGAGCACTTCGATTGGATCGCGGGCATGGAGGAGAGCCCACCCCGCTGCGACGGCATCGGACTGGACTGCCGGACGGTGAGGGTGCTGACGGAGGAGGCGCTGGCGGTCCAGGTCTACGACGGGCTGATCGAGTGCACCATCACCAACCTCTCCCGGGAGTGGCGCTGCCGCGACCACCGGTGAGACAAGAGCGAAACCTGTCCCCCCCATATAGTCTCCCTAGGGCTATCGCACTTGGCTTAAAAGTGCTCGTAGCCCCCGTCTCGGGGGCGAGTCTGGCGTAAGTTGAGTTAAGCCGAGGTGTGAAACGTGAAACGTAAAGCGTGAGATCTTCACGTCTCACGCTTTACGTTTCAGCCAGTGGATAACTTCCAACTGAGTTGAAGCACACCCAAATGCGATAGCCCTGTAGTCTCCCCCTTGACAAGCATAGATTCTCGAGGTATTATACCTATATAAACTACATATCATCAGGAGGACGTCGATGAGTCTGAAGGGCAGCCTGCAGCTGTTGATCCTCAACGCCCTCGCCAACGGGGCAGGGTACGGGTATCAGATCGCCAAGGAGATCAAGGAGCGCTCCGCGGGGGTGCTGGACTTTCAGGAGGGCAGTCTCTACCCCACCCTTCACAAGCTGGCGAAGGAGGGGCTGATCGAGGCCTATACGTCGACGGTGGACGGTCGCGAGCGCCGTTACTACCGGCTGACGGAGAAGGGCGTCAAGGAGCTGGCGCGAGAGCGGCGCGAGTGGTTCGCCTTCGTCCACGCCGTCAACACCGTACTGGGTGAGACGGCGTGATGAGTGCGACGAATCTGGATCAGTGGCTGCAGGTGGCGACGCGGAACTTGCCGCGCGACGCGGCCCTCACCGTGCGGAGTGAAATTGAGGCCCACTACGAGGAGGCCGTAGCAGAGTACGAAGCACGGGGTCTGGGAAGAGAGGCGGCGCAAGCGACCGCCCTGGCCAACCTCGGGGAGGCGCGAAAGGTGGGGCGCGCCCTGCGCCGGGTCTACCTCTCTCCGCTACACCGGCTCTGGCTGAGCCTCGTCACTACCCCAACCCTTAGAATGCTAGCTTACGCTCAATCAGGAGGTATGCTCATGAATAGTCAACGCGAATCTCAGGCGCTCTCGCTCTTGATCCCCTTGATCGTGCTCGTCACCGCCCCCTTCTGGCTGACGATGGTGATAGGGGGCTTGTTGAGGCTATCGTTCTTACTCTTTGCCGGTCAGCCACCTAACGGTATTATCCTGCTCTGGTACCCGCTCTACCTCGTGGGCCGGCTCCTGAGCGACACGACACGCTTGGTAATAGTGGGAGGAGCAGCCCTCCTCCTGACGCTGGTGGGGCTGACCTGGCTGGTGCTGCGCCAACGCCGGCAAGCCGGAAACCGGCACCGTCTCTACCTCCTGACCGCCGTCCTTGTCCTGTTGTTGGGCTCTCCCCTGATCGTCCGCTACCGGCCCGCGGTCGAAGCGGCGTCGGGCGTGGAGATGCGGATCGTGGAGCGACCCGGCCTTCTGAAGGGGATGGTCAAGAGCTACCAGAACATGGCCGAGATCCGGGGCTGCCAGTACGAGCCGCTGGGCTGGGTGGACGAAGGGACGCTCCTCTACCGCACCTGGTGTGGAGGAGGCTACAACGCAGAGGGAGAGTGGGAGCCGGGGACCGCCGGCGCGACCCGGTTCTACGATGTCGAGAACGAGCGCAGCGGGACCTATCTCTCCGGCGGGGAGATCCTGCGCGAACCCTGCAACCCCAGGGAGTGCGTCCGCCCGCACCTCTCTTATACGCCCCAAATGCCCCAAGGCTACTACGCCGGGGCGTACCCCGAGCCCCTCGTCTCGCCGGACGGGCGCCGGGTCGCCTTCACCGCGGAGCACGTCTTTGGGCCCGAGGATCTGCTCGTCATAAGGACCCGATGAACTCCACACGGTTCGTAGTAAGCGGTCGCGTTACGGCACTCCACTACGTTACGTGCCTTACTACGAGCACGTCTACGGCCCCGAGGATCTGCTCGTCATCACACGCGAGTAAGGGCCGTGGGGATCTCTCACTTGGGGGAGGTGAAGTAAGACGTAAAACGTGAAACGTGAAACGTAAGGTTGACTACCCTGAAAGAAGGTGGGGACTAACCGCAAACGCAGAGGTCGCAAAGATAACTCAATATTTCTAAGGTTTACACCTCGGCGAATTAATAATCTGTGTCTCAACTTTGCGTTCTTTGCGCTCTCTGCGATTAGCTAGCCTTTCTTCAGTAGAGTCAAGTCTCCGTTAGCTTTTTGATCAAATTCGCTCTTTGTGTTCAAGAAAGTCGGGGGTAACTTGAAAAACTTGGTGGCCTTTGCGCCTTTGCGGTGAATCTGGCCTTTTTCAGTGAAGCCAATGTTAGCTCTCCAGCGCGAAGTGCTCCACCAGGAAGTGGGCCACGCCCTCCTCGTCGTTGGAGGGCGCCACCCGCCAGGCCAGGTCCTGCACCTCGGGGAGGGCGTTGGCGACGGCCACGGCGTGGGGGATGGCCTGGAAGACGGGGAGGTCGTTGAGGCTGTCGCCGAAGTAGACGATGGCCTCGGCGGTCACGCCCAGCCTCTCCGCCAGCGCCAGAAGGGCGGCGTCCTTGCGGGCCTCCGGGTGGTTGATCTCCACCCAATGCCCGAGGTGCGAAGAGGGCTGGTGCAGCACGTAAGCGCGATCCCCCACGACGCCGAGGAGCAAATCGTAGAGGCGCGTGGCCCGCTCGGGCGTCTCCACCGTGGAGAGCTGGACGGGCCGGGTCGCGAAGAGCGCCTCCAGGGAGCCCACCGCCTCGTAGGGCTGGTAGGCGCGCGCCTCAACCAGCGCCGCGACCCTGCCCAACCCCTCCTTCGCGGGCAGATAGCGGGTCACGCCGTCGACGCCGTAGACGAGGGGGACGTAGCCCTGATCGACCATCGCCTCCGCCGCCTCGCGCAGCGTCGCCGGGTCGAGGGCCGCCCCCTCGCTCAACTGCCCCTCCTCGAGGAGGAAGACGCCGTTGAGGCAGATGGCCCGCACCCCGTGCCCGATCCGCTCCACGTGGCGCCGTGCGGGCCAGGGGTTGAGGCCCGTGACCAGGACCACCGGCGTTCCGCCGTCGAGCAGCGCGCGCAGCACCTCCACCGTGAAGGGCGGAATCTCCCCGGCGCTGTCGGTCAACGTCCCGTCGATGTCGCTCGCGATCAGTTCAAACATGGTTTAGTCGCTTAGTCGTTTAGTCGTTTAGTCGCTTAGTCCGGTAGTCTGGTGGTCTGATAGTCAGTTACTGATCCGGACATAAAAGGCTAAAGTTGATGAGCCATGCCCGGCATCGCCTGTGGCTCAAGCACACTACCGGAAGCACATCCGCAGTCGGCTTCAGCCGACTTCAATACGGTAGCCGGCGGTTTTAACCGCTGGCGGAGAGGTCGTAGCCGGCTCGGTTTAGCAGTACTCGTCCGGATCAGTAGTCAATTAGACCCGACTACCCGACTACCTGACTACCTCAAATAGCGGTCCATGACCTCCGAGACGGTCGTCTCGGGCGCCCGCTCCTGCAGATCCTCGATCTGGGCGCTGTAGGAGCGGCGCTCCCGCTCCTCGTAGAAGATGCCCAGGTACTGGGGCGTGCCCACGCGCGCCAACCGCATCGCTTCCATCAGGTCGGAGCGGTCGTGCTCCTCGGGCAGGGGCTCGGCGATCCCCCGGTAGTGGTCGTAGCTGTCGTAGAAGCTGACGCAGGGGGAGAGGACCTGCACGAAGGCGAAGCCGGGATGCTGCAGCGCCGACTTGATGATCTCCACCATCTGCTTGATCTCCCCCGAGAAGGCGCGGGCGACGAAGGAGGCCTCGTAGGCCAACAGCATCATGAGAGGATTGAGGGGGCGCTCGAGGGAGCCGTAGGGTGAGGCCTTGCGCACCGTCCCCGGCGGCGTGGTGGGTGAGGGCTGCCCCTTGGTCATCCCGTAGATGCTGTTGTCCATCACGATGTAGGTGAGGTCGACGTTGCGGCGCGCGGCGTGGGGCAGGTGGCCCCCGCCGATGCTGAAGCCGTCGCCGTCCCCGCCCACCGCCACGACGGTCAGCTCGGGCTTCCCCAGCTTGATCCCCGTCGCCAGGGGCAAGGGCCGCCCGTGGATGCCGTGGAAGCCGTAGGTCTGCAGGAAGGCAGGGAAGCGGCTCGAACAGCCGATACCCGAGGCCACGGCGATCCTCTCGGGCGCTATCTCGAGCTGGGCGAAGGCCCGCATCAGGGCGTTGAGCACGGCGTAGTCGCCGCAGCCCGGACACCAGATGGGGCGGACGCCGCTCTTGTAATCTTTGGTCTTGTAGGGACCCATGGCTAGCCCTCCTCTCCTGCGATTCTCTTCACGGCTTCGAAGGTCCCCAGCAGCGCCCCCTGGTCCGCGGCCCACTGCAGCCGCTCCTCGGTGATCATCGCGATGACGGCGTCGTAGATCTCGTGGATCTTCAGCGGCACCCCCCGCTCCTTGCCCAGCATGTGAACGTGAATGTCCTCGGCGTCCAGCTGGCGGTAGTAGCGGTGCTCGACCATGCGCGCAAACTGCGAGGAGAAGTTGAGCTCGGGTACGAGGATGGCCCGCTTGCCCATCAGAAACTCGGAGACGGCGCGGTCGGGCATGGGGAGCAGGGTGTGGGGGTAGAGGGCCTCGATCTCGATGCCGTCCTGCGCCAGGAGCTCCATCGCCTCACGGACGGCGCCCCGGGTGCTGCCCCACCCCATGATACCGAAGGGGGCACCTGCCTTGCCCCAGCGGCGGGCCGCGAACTTCCACTCCGCCAGCCGCTTGCGCGCGGCCTCCACCTTCTTGGCCCGCTTGCGCATCATCCGCTCGTGGGTGTCGGGTGACTGGTCGGGGTGTCCGTACTCGTCGTGCTCCAGGCTCTCGGCGAGGTAGGTCCCGCCCTCCATACCGGGCACCGCCATCGGGGAGATCCCGTCCTCGGTGTCCCGGTAGCGGCGGTAGTCCCCCGCCAGCTCCTCCTCGGTGGGGAGCCGGCGCTCCAGGCACTCGTTCCACATCCCGCAGGCCCGTTCGGGATAGGGCATCGTCTCCAGCCGGGAGGCCATCGCCTGATCGGAGAGGACGATGACGGGCATCTGGTAGTACTCCGCCAGGCTGAAGGCGTTGATCATCTGGTAGTAGCAGTCCTTGACGGAGTCAGGGGCCAGGACGAAGCGGGGCGCGTCGCCGTGCCCGCCGTAGAGGGAGAGGAAGAGGTCGCCCTGGGAGGTCTTCGTGGGCAGCCCCGTGGAGGGGCCGGCCCGCTGCACGTTGATGACCACGATGGGGATCTCCGCCATGCTCGCCATGCCCAGCGCCTCGATCATCAGGGAGAGCCCGGGGCCCGAGGTGGCGGTCATCGAGCGCTGCCCGCTGTAGGAGCCCCCGATGATCATGTTGATGGCGGCGATCTCGTCCTCCGCCTGGACCATCATCCCCCCGAAGGCGGGGAGGTGCTTCGCCAGCGCCTCCATCACGGGCGTCGCCGGGGTGATGGGGTAACCGGCGTAGAAGCGGCAGCCCGCCTCCAGCGCGCCCAACGCCATGGCGTCGGCGCCGGAGAGGAGGAGGTGGGTCTCCGAGATCTCCGGCAGCGGCAGGGAGTAGGGGAAGGGCTCGGGGTAGTGGCGCCGGGCATACTCGTAGCCCTCGCGCAGCGCCTGGAGGTTCTTCTCGAGGGCCTCGGCGTGACGGGCCATCCGCTCCCGCACCACCTTCTCGGCAGTTTCGAAGTCGAAGCGGAAGAACCAGACCAGGGCCCCGACCATCACCAGGTTCTTGCCCCGCAGCCATTCGATGGACTGCGCCAGCTCCTCGGCGGGGATGCGGTAGGTCGTCCGTCCCCCGGCGTCGACCTCCTCGAGGGCGCTGGGGTCGTAGACGAAGACGCCCTCGCCCTTGAGCTCGTCCCGATTCTCCGTCCACGCGTTCTTGTTCATCGCCACCAGCACGTCGGCGGCGTCCCCCTCACTCAGCACGCGATCGATGCCCACGCGTGTCTGAAAGAGCACCTGCCCGCCGCGGATCTCGGCGGGATAGGTGCGCAGGGTGTAGACTTCCAGCCCCGAACGGGCGGCGATGCGGGTGTAGAGATCCCCCAGCGTGATGGTTCCCTCGCCGGCCTCCCCCCCCATCCGCACGACTACGGTTTCGATCTCGGTCATAACGCTCCTGTTATCCGCGCTAAAGCGACTCTGCTTCTACTGGTGTACCACCGCCGTCACCTCGCCCGCGCCCCACGTCACCACCTCCCCCTCGGGTCCCAGGGCGAGGGCCGTGCCGTCAGGCACGCCCAGGCCGATGAAGCCGGGGTGCTCGTGGAGCAGGGTGCGGAGCGCGTCGGCGTCCTCCGTGGAGGTGAAGTGGGCGGTGACGATGGCGCTCTGGAGGAAGTTGAGCCCCGGTGCCTGAACGGTGGGTTCGGCGGGGTCGGTGACCCAGGCTCCCAACGCCGCCGCCCCCCCACCGGCGCCGACGATGAGCAGCCCCTGCAGGGTGGCGAAGCCCTTGACGATGGCCCGCAGGGCGGCGGTCTTCTGGAGCCGCCGGGCGAGGAAGAGGGGATTGGCGCCGCCGAGGTAGAGGATGCCCGCCTCGGCGATCAGGGAGAGAAAGTCGGGATCCTCCAGATCCTCCGGGGACATGTCGGCGAGGATGAAGCCCTCGCCCACGGGCCCACCCAGGGCCACATAGTGATCCACCACGGCCTCGGCCTCCGCCTGCTGCCCCTCAGAGAGGAGGACCACCATGGGGCGGTCAAGGTTGGCAATGCTGAGGATGTGGGCGTCGACGACGTCCGTCTCGCCGCGGGCGATGGAGCCGCCCCCGGAGAGGACGAGCCAGCCGGTGCCGTCGGCCCAGCGCAGGGGACCTCCCTGAGGCATCAGATCTCCTCACCCGACATGAGGCGCCGCAGGGCCTCGACCATGATGGCCACGCCCACCGGCAGGACCTCCTCGTCGATGTCGAAGTGGGGATTGTGGTGGGGGCGGTTCTCCCCCTCGGGCGCGGAGCCGACGAAGAAGTAGCAGCCGGGCACCTCGTTGAGGAAGAAGGCGGCGTCCTCGCTGCCCATGGTGCGCACCTCCTCCTGCTGCAGCGCGTCTCCCAGGACCGTACGGGCGGCCTCCTGCACCACCGCAGCCGTCTCCGCGTCGTTGACCACGGCCGGGCTGACGGGGTGGAACTTCAGCGTGGCCTCGGCGCCCATCATCGCCGCCGTCCCCTCGACGATCTCGTGCAGCCGCTCGAGGACCTTCTCGCGCACCTCAGGTTTGAAGGTCCGCACGGTGCCCTTGAGGTTAGCCCGGTCGGGGATGACGTTGAAGGTGTCCCCCGCCTGCAGAGCCCCCACGGTGACCACCGCGGCGTCCATCGTGGCGACGTTGCGGCTGACGATGGTCTGGAGGGCGGAGACGGTGAGGGACGCAGCGACGACGGGGTCGACGGCGTCCTCGGGGATGGCGGCGTGCCCGCCCTTGCCCTGGATGTCGGCTTCCCAGGCCTCCGCAGCCGCCATGACGGGGCCGGGGGCGGCGCTCACGGCCCCAACGGGGTAGACGTTCCAGACGTGGAGGGCCAGCACCCGGTCGGGTCGCGGCTCCTCGAGGACCCCCTCCTTGACCATGATCTCGGCCCCGTTCCGCCCCTCCTCACCGGGCTGGAAGACCATCTTCAGCGTCCCCTGCCAGCGGTCGCGCGTCTCGCTCATCAGCCGGGCCACGCCCAGCCCGATGGCCATGTGGGCGTCGTGCCCGCAGGCGTGCATCAGGCCGGGCTCCTCCGAAGCGTAGGGGACGTCGTTCTCCTCGACGACGGGAAGGGCGTCCATGTCGGCCCGCACCATGATCACGGGCCCGTCGCCGTTCTCCAGCAGTCCCACCACGCCCGTCTCGGCGATGCCCGTCTGTACCTCGTAGCCCAGTTCGTGCAGAATACCGGCGATCACCTCGGCGGAGCGGTGCTCCTCCAGACCCAACTCGGGGTGGCGGTGGAAATCCCGCCGCCAGGCGACCAACCGGTCGTAGAGTGCCTGGGCCTCCTCACGTGTACCCATCTCGCCTCCTCTTCGTTTGACATGCGAGCTCCATTGTAACATACCCAAGATGGGGAGCAATGATAGTTAGACCCGCTTTCCTGCGCGCATGGTCACATTCGATGGAAGGCGTGAGACGTGAGGATCTCACGTTTCACGCCGTTTAACAAAACTCGGGGTGGTCCAGGCGACCACCCCGAGTACGTGTGCCGGTGAGTCCTCTAGAGTTCGTAGACCTCGGTGTACTTCTCGCGCATGTAGTCGAGCAGCGGTTGGGCCGAGAGCTCCTCGCCCAGCTCGCGCTCCATCAGCTCGGGCGCCGTGAACTTGGCCCCGTGCTTGTGAACGTGCTCGCGCATCCACTCCAGCAGCGGCAGGAGTTCGCCGCGGCTGAAGCCCTCCACCAGACCCGGGATCTCCTGCTGCACGCGGCGGTAGAGCTGCGCAGCCATGATGTTGCCCAGCGTGTAGGTGGGGAAGTAGCCGACGGTCCCGTGAGACCAGTGGACGTCCTGCAGCACGCCCTCGCTGTCTTTAGTGGGGACGATGCCCAGGTACTCCTCGTACTTGCCGTTCCACGCCTCGGGCACGTCCGCCATCTGCAGCGAGCCGTCCACCATCGCCTGCTCCAACTCGAAGCGGGCGAAGATGTGCATGTTGTAGGTCACCTCGTCGGCCTCGACGCGGATGAAATCGGGCTGCACCTTGTTGATGGCGCGGTAGAAGTCTTCCAGCGAAACCCCCTCCAGCTGCTTGGGGAAGAAGGCGCCGAAGATGGGCAGGAAGTAGGTCCAGAACTCGCGACTGCGCCCCATCATGTTCTCCCACAGGCGAGACTGGGACTCGTGGATGCCCAGGGTCGCGCCGCCGGCGAGCAGGGTGCGGTCGAAGCGCTCGGGGATCCCCTGCTCGTAGAGAGCGTGCCCGCCCTCGTGGATGCTGCTGAAGGCCGAGGACTGGGGGCGGTTCTTGAAGAGGCGGGTGGTCACGCGCACGTCGTTGCAGGAGAAGTGGATGGTGAAGGGATGCGGGGCCTTGTCCTGGCGCCCCCGGCTGAAGTCATAGCCCATCTGCCGCAGGATGACCTCGGTGAAGTCCCACTGCCGGTCTACGGGGTAGTCCTTGCCGAAGAAACTGTCGTCCACGGGCTTGCCCTCCTCGACGATCTCCTCCAAGAGGGGGACCAGCCCCTCCTTGAGATCCTGGAAGAGGTTGGCGACCTGCGAGGTCTTGATACCCGGCTCGTAGAAGTCGATGAGAGCGTCGTAGGGATGCTCCTCGTATCCCAGGATGTCGGCGATGCGGCGGTTGAGGTCGACGACCTTGGTCAGGTGGGGTTGGAACATGCCGTAGTCGTTCTCCTCGCGGGCCTGCCGCCAGGCGACGAAGGCCTGGGAGGTGACCCGGGCCAGCTCGGCGACCATCTCCGTGGGGATCTTCGTCATCTTGTCGAACTGGCGGCGGACGACGCGCACCAGCGAGACCTCGTCGGAGCCGTAGTCCAGCCCCTCCGCCTCTGCCTCCGCCTCCTCCAGCAACCTGGCGGTCTCGTCGGAGGTAAAGAGCTCGTGGGACATCGATTGGAGGGTCGCCAGCTGCTCCGAGCGGGCATTCACCCCTCCGGCGGGCATGTAGACCTCCTGGTCCCACTGCAAGAGGGCGGAGGCCTTGTCGAGGTCGTCCTTCGGGTAGAGGTGCTGCTTCAGTTGTTCGATCTTTTCACCCATTGATTATCTCCATCCGGTGATATGGTTAGCAATAGAGGCTAAAAACTTAGCCTGCCTTATTATATCGTCTCATACCCGGCGGGCAAGGTGTCTTCCGTCACCATCCCGGCTGCACAGCCTCACGCTGCCCCCCCGGCAAGCCGCCGGTTTGTTTGGGTTCCGCATTCCCTGGCCCCGTCAACGGGCTTATCTTCTTAAGGACTTCCAAATGGCGAGGGGAGGGGGCAGAGGGTGGGGCCGCACCACATGTGTACAGACTCTCAACACCTAGCCATTGGATCACAGGGTTTACCCAGCAGGGCTATCGCACTTAGAGAACTTTCCCCATCGCGTTATTTGGTGCGCCGCTGAAGCGGCGTTTTTTAGAGGGATTTTGGGGGCGGGGCAAGGCCCCGCCACAAAAATCCCCTTTCATCCACGGCCTTTAGGCCGCATTTCTGCGACCAGAGGTCAAATGCGATTACCCAGCTGGAATAAAAGAGACATCTGTTATACAATTGGAGGGGAGGGTAACAACACCGCACACCAACGCGCCCCTCATCGCTATCTGCAGATGGAACAGTGGAAGGAGGGTTCTATGTACCACCGACGTTGGACGCACGCGCTTTTGCTTCTGGTTCTGGTGACCCTGGTGGCCTGTGGGGGAGGCGGCACCGAAGAAAGGGGGGACGAGGCAGCGACCGAAGAGCCCGTGACGGTCGTCATCGGCTACAACCGCTTCATGAATCAGTCCTTTGGGCCCGGCCCGGCCCCCATCGAGTTCATTCAGGAGGCGGTCGCCGAGAAGTACCCCTACATCACCGTACAGCTGAACATCACACCCGACTCCGTCAACCAGATGCACGACGCTCTCGTCGTCTGGTTCACCGCCGAGGATCCCACCATCGACATCTACGGCATGGACACGCCCTGGGTCATGGAGTTCGGGGAGGCCGAGTGGGCGGTGCCCCTGAACGAGGAGCTCCCCGCGCTGGAGGAGAACTTCCTCGACGTGGGGCTGGACGTCTTCACCTACGAGGAGCAGCGGCTGGGGGTCCCCTACTGGGGGAGCATCAGCGGTCTCTTCTACCGCACCGACCTCCTCGAGGAGTACGGCTACGAGCCGCCGGAGACCTACGACGACCTGGTCGCCGCCGCCGAGGAGATCACCGCCGACCGGCCGGAGCTGACGGGCTTCACCTGGGCCGGCGCCCGCGAGGAGGGGCTGGTGATGGTGTGGGCGGAGTTCCTCCACGGCTTCGGAGGCCGGTACTTCGACGACGAGGGACAGTGCGCCTTCAACTCGCCCGAGGGGGTGGAGGCCGTGGAGTTCATGCTCTCCCTCATCGAGAGCGGCGTCTCGCCCCGGGAGACGACCTCCTGGGGGGCGCAGGGAGCGCGCACCCGCTTCGTCGAGGGGGAGGCGATCTTCCTGCGCCACAACCACGACCTCATCACCTGGCTCGACGACGAGGAGCGCTCCGACGTCGCCGGACGGTGGGACTTCATGCCCAACCCCGCGCAGCCCAACGGGCGCCCTACGGGCGTCACCGGGGGCTTCGCCTTCGCCATCAACCCCTACACCGACGAGTACGACGCGACGTTGAAGGTCCTGGAGATCATCGCCAGCGAGGAGGTCCAGAAGGGCTTCGCCATCGCCTGGGGCCCCGTCCAGTACTACGAGGGGCTCTACGAGGACCCCGAGGTCCAGGAGGCCAACCCCAACGTCGACGAGCTCGACCCCGTGCTGGAGACGGCTCTCAACCGCCCGCCCAGCACGCGCTACGCCGAGCTCTCCTCGATTCTGCAGGAGGAGCTCCACTCGGCCCTCTCGGGCACGAAGCCCGTCGAGCGGGCCCTGGACGACGCCTGCGCCCGCGTCGAGGAGCTGAGGGCGGAATGAAGCGCCTGGAGCTGCGTGAATCCCAGGTGGCCCTCCTCTTCCTCATCCCGGCGGTGGTGGCCCTGCTGGTCTTCATGTACTACCCCATCGTCCAGACCCTCATCTTCAGCCTCTTCGATCTGGACCACACCACCGACTGGCTCAACGCGCCCTTCGCCGGGCTGCAGAACTACGTTCAGGTCTTTCGGAGCGAGCAGTTCAGGAGATCCCTGGGGTTCACGCTCGGCTTCACCGTCGTCTCCGTCCTCCTCCAGTTCTGGATCGGGCTGGCGCTGGCCCTCGCGACCTTCTGGGTGATTCCCCGGCTGCGGGGAGCGCTGCGGGCCATCATCATCCTCCCCTGGGCCATCCCCGGCATCATCCACGCCTCCATGTGGAAGTGGATCTTCAACACCGACGTGGGCATCGTCGGCGACCTGCTGGTGAAGCTGGGGCTGGTGACGGAGCCGCCCCTCTTCCTGGCGAACCCGACGCTGGCGATGGCGAGCGTCGTCATCGCCTACGCCTGGAAGGCCTCCGCCATCACCGCCGTCTTCCTCATGGGCGGGCTGGCGCTGGTCCCCGACGAGCTCCACGACGCCGCCAAGGTGGACGGCGCCCGCGCCTGGCGCCGCTTCTGGACCATCACCCTGCCCCTGGTCATGCCCACGATCCTGGTGACGCTCCTCTTCCGGACGATGGACGCCCTGCGCATCTTCGACATCGTCTACGGGCTGACGGGGGGCGGACCCGGCACCACCACCGAGACCCTCAGCTCCTTCGCCTACAAGTTCTACTTCTCCTACGCCCAGTTCGGGAAGGGGTCGGCCTACGCCATGGTCACCTTCGTCCTCGTCGTCTCGGTGAGCATCTTCTACATCAAACGGGTGCAGGGCCGCTTCCGCTTCCGCGGAGGGGAGGAACCATGAACGGACAGAGCCGCTGGACCCGCTGGGCGGGCTCGCTCCTGATCGTCCTCGCCGTGGCGATCTTCGCCCTCTTCCCCCTCTACTGGATCGTCGTCACCTCCCTCAAGGAGCCGGGCACCGAGTTCCGGCTCCCCATCGAGTACTGGCCCGTGGATCCCTCCCTGGAGGCCTACCGCACCGTCCTCGGCCCCGGCTTTCGCATCCAGAACGCCATCAAGAACAGCCTCATCGTCTCCTCGGCGGTGACCGTGGGGACGCTGCTGCTGGGCGCCCTCGCCGCCTACACCATCGCCCGCCTGCGCTTCCGTCACAAGCTCTCCTCCCTTATCTTCATCCAGACGGCGGGCATGATCCCGGCCATCGTCGTCATCGCCCCCACCTTCGTCCTCATCCGCGCTCTGGGCCTGCGGGCGACCCTCGCCGGCATGATCCTGCCCAACATCGCCTACAACCTCCCCATGACCACCTGGCTGCTCGCCAGCTACTTCGCGGGCCTGCCCTTCGAGCTGGAGGACGCGGCGAAGGTGGATGGCCGGCCGCCCCTGCGCATCTTCTGGGAGATCATCCTGCCGCTGGCGGCACCGGGGCTCTTTTCGGCGGGCGTCCTGGCCTTCCTGGGATCGTGGGGCGAGTTCATGCTGGCCTTCACCATCTCCCTGGGCCTGCCCCGCGTGCAGACGGTGCCCGTCGCCATCCTCAGCTTCAGCCAGGCCTTCGAGCTGCAGTGGAGCTGGATCGCCGCCGGCATCGTCCTCTCGCTGCTGCCCGTCATCGTCCTGGTGCTCATCTTCCAGCGGCGGGTGGTGCGCGGCCTCACCTCCGGCGCCCTCAAGTACTAGTGGCGATGTCGATGCCCTTCACCCACGCCAAGGCGCCCAGAACGCAAAGTTTATACATGTGTAATTTGAATCCTGAGCCCCGTCTGACCTTCGGTGGTCGGAGACCTCCGAGGTCTGATCAGAATTGTCCGCTGGCACGCTCCCTGTTAGCACGCTCCCTGATCCCTTCCCTTGGATGCGGGTCCGCGCTCTCGATGGGAGTAAGATTGCCCCTCTCACCACTTACTACGCACTACGCACTTGATTTAAAGGAGAACCATGGCTGAAGTACGCGTCGAGGAGTTGATCAAGATCTTCGGGTCGGTGCGGGCCGTCGACGGGGTCTCGGAGACCTTCGAGGACGGGAAGCTGACCGTCATGGTGGGGCCGTCGGGCTGCGGCAAGACGACGCTGCTGCGCCTCATCGCGGGCCTCGAGGAGAGCAGCGAGGGCGCCATCTACATCGCGGGGGAGCGGGTGGAAGGGATACCCGCCTGGCGACGGAACATCGCCATGGTCTTCCAGAACTACGCCCTCTACCCCCACATGAGCGTCTACAAGAACCTGGCCTACCCACTGAAGTCCCAGCGGCTGGAGGACGAGGAGATCGAGCGGCGGGTGCACGAAGCCGCGGCCCTGCTGGGCATCGAGCCCCTGCTGGAGCGCCGTCCCCAGGCCCTCTCGGGAGGGCAGCAGCAGCGGGTAGCGGTGGGGCGGGCCATCGTGCGCGAGCCGGCGGCCTTCCTCATGGACGAACCCCTCTCCAACCTGGACGCCAAGCTGCGGGTGGAGACGCGGGCCGAGCTCAAGCACCTGCAGAAGCGGCTGGGGATCACCACCCTCTACGTGACCCACGACCAGGCCGAGGCCATGACCATGGCGGACAAGCTCATCGTCATGCAGGCGGGGCGCATCCAGCAGGCGGGGACCCCCGAGGAGGTCTACGAACGCCCCCAGAACATCTTCGTCGCGGGCTTCATCGGCAGCCCGGCGATGAACTTCCTGCCCGTGAGCTACGACGAAGGAGAGGGCGCGCTCGTCGCCGACGCCTTCCGCTACCCCGCACCCGAGGGGCTGCGCGCGCTCCTCGACGGTGCGGGGGAGGCGCTGGTCCTCGGCGTCCGCCCGGAGGACGTGGAAGTCCTCACCGAACAGGAGGAGGGCGCCCTTCGGGCCCGGGTCTACGTCTCGGAGCCCCTGGGGCGGGAGAACCTCCTCACGCTGGAGCTGGCGGACGAGAGCCGCTTCAAGGCCCTGGCCCCGCCCCAGATCAAGCCGGCGATCGGCGACCGCCTCTGGCTGCGCTTCCACCCGCAGCGGCTCCACCTCTTCGACGCCGAGAGCGAGGAGGCCCTGCGGTGAAGTAGCCGGTTAACTTGAGAGATTTACGTTTCAAGCCAGTTAGAAACTGTCTGGAGATGAAACGTGAGGTGTTTTTACGTTTCACGCTTCACGTTTTATTGTCCACTTCAACGAGCACAGCGCAACCCCAAACCCCGCCAGCCACTGCGCCCGTTAACGCACGGTTGACAGACGCCCCATTCACCCCTACAATCCATCCCTGAGATGGACAGGGAGATGGAACAGGCAGCCCGGCGGGGCAACCCCTCCTTCGTCTGGCGCGCCGGGCAGGAGCGGCGGCTCGAGATGATCCGCGAGCACGCCCCTCTCGAGAACCGGCGGGTGCTGGACGTGGGCTGCGGCGTGGGCATGTACCCCGCCGCCTTCCGCCGCTACACGCCCGACGTCTACGGCGTGGAGATCGAGCACGACCGGGCCCGGGAGGCCCGGGAGCACGCCGCGGGGGTGGTGCAGGCGCGGGGGGAGACGCTCCCCTTCCCTGACGACAGCTTCGACGTCGCCCACTCCAACGAGGTGCTGGAACACGTCGACGACGACCGGCAGGCGGTGGAGGAGCTGGTGCGCGTCGTGCGACCGGGAGGCAGGATCGTCATCTTCGTCCCCAACCGCCTCTACCTCTTCGAGACCCACGGCGTCTACTGGCGCGGAGAGTACCGCTTCGGCAACAAGCCCCTCGTCAACTGGCTGCCCGATCCCCTGCGCAACCGGCTCGCGCCCCACGTGCGGGCCTACACCGCCCGGGGGCTGCGGCAGCTCTTTCGCGGGCTGCCCGTCCGCCTCCTCGTCCACGAGGGGGTCTACCCCGGCTACGACAACATCCTGGCCCGCCGCCCCCGGCTGGGGCGCCTCCTGCAACGGGTGACCTACACCCTGGAGCGGACACCCCTCGCTGCCTTCGCCCTCTCGCACTTCCTGGTGCTGGAAGTCGAAGGGGCGCACTAAACGGAGCACGCTCGCCCCTCGATGATGGGCGAGCGTGCTCCTGGACCGGCCAAATAGGTACCGTTATAGTGGCCAAAGCCACAGCAGCATCGGCACCGTGATAGCCGTGATGAGCAACTCCAAAGGCAACCCCAAACGCCAGTAGTCGGTGAACTCGTAGCCACCCGGCTCAAAGACCAGCACGTTCGCCTCGTGGCCGATGGGCGTCAGGAAAGCGCACGCGCCGCCGATGGCGACGGCAACCAGGAAGGGGTCTATCGAGACTCCCAACCCGCGTGCGACGCTCACCGAGATGGACGCCATCAGCACCACCGACGCCGCGTTGTTGACGATATCCGAGAGCATCATCGTCGCCAGCATAATGAACACCAGGATGGCCGTCGGGGAGACGAAGTTCGAGAGTGTAAGAATCTGATTGGCGATGAGTTGATCGCCCCCGCTATTTTCCAGCGCTGCACCCATGGAGAGCATGGCGCCCAGCAGCACGATGATAGGCCATTGGACGTTACGGTAGGCCTCGTGGAGAGAGAGCACCCCCGTTATCACCATCGCCGCCGCAGCCGAGGTCATGGCGACGGGCACGGAGAGCACGCCGAAGCTAGCCGTCAGCAGCGCGGCCAGGAAGATGCCAATGCCCAGAACGACGTTGTGCGGCTCCAGATGCATTTCGCGCTCCGCCAGGGGCAGGCAACCCAAAGCCTCCAGCGTCTCCAGCACTTTCGCGTGATGGGCCTGCAACAAGAGAACATCACCGGCCTTCAACGAGATTTTGCCTACCAGGTCGCGGATATATCCATCGTGTCGGGAGATGCCCAACAAGTTCACGCCGTAGCGCGCCCGCAGATCCAACTCGCGGGCCGTTTTCCCCACCATCAGGGAGTCGGGACCGACGATCGCCTCGACGATCTCGATGTCGTCGGCTTGCAAACGCGCCCGCAGTTCCTCCAAAAAATTGCCGGGGACATCCTCGACTGGCTCTTTCCCATTTTCCGCTGCAATGGGCTTGCACTCCGCGAGTTCCGCACCGGCATCATAGACAAACTGGCGCAGGGCCGCTGCCTCGGCCCGCACCAGGAGAATGTCCCCGGCCCGGATCTTGACCTTACCTCGCGGTGAAGAGATACGTTCGTCATCCCGTAGAATGGTAGCAATCCAGACGTCGGCGTCGGTCACCGTGCCCAGTTCCCGCAACCGCATGCCGGCTAGTTTGGCTTGGGGCCCTACCCGTATCTCCGTGAAATAGTCCGCCATCTTGAAATTGTTCTCACCGGTTTTCTTGCCCTGCCGAGCGGGGATGAGGCGCCAGCCGACAAGGGCGATGAATGTAACCCCCACAACGGAAATGGCCAGACCCACCGGGGCAAAGGCGAAGAGCCCGAAGCGTTCACCCACGTACTGAGCGCGCAGCCCGGAGACGATGAGGTTCGTCGGCGTGCCGATGAGCGTGATCAACCCCCCCAGATGTGAGCTGAACGCCATGGGCAGCAGGTAGAGTGAGGTCGAACGGTCGCTCTTCCGGGCGAGCCGGATAGCGACGGGAATGAAGATCGCCAGCGCCGCGATGTTGTTCATAAAAGCGGAACTGAGAATCACCAGCCCACAGAGCACCACCAGCTGCAGCGCTAGATTATCTCCGGACTTCGACATCCACTTGGCGACCAGATCGGCCACGCCGGTATTCTGCAACCCCCGGCTGACCACGAGCACAGCGGCGATGGTGACCACGGCGGGATGTCCAAAGCCGGCGAAGGCATCCTCCACGGTGATCGTCCCCAGGATCACCAGCAGCAGCATCCCGGCGATCGCGACCACGTCATACCGCCAGAATTCCAGGGCCAGCATCACCAGGGTGAGCGTAATGACTGCGTAGACAAGCCCCTGTTCAAATGTCAAGGTTGTTTTCTCCTTTAGGCGGCTCTCGACCAGAGCCCCCAGAAAATTCACAGTAGACAGAGATTGCGACCAAGGTCCAGATCCTCACGTCTGCTACCCTGAACGGCAACTATTTTCTAACAGTCCCATTTTA
>DAOTVC010000146.1:0-7450 GCA_034437215.1 Anaerolineae bacterium
CGGCCTCAGCCCGCTGCTGGCCGGCTACACCGTCGTCGTTCAAGGATACGGCACCCAGGATTCGGCGGTCGTCGTGGAACCCACCCCCACCCCTGCCCCCTCTCCGACCCCGCGCCTCGACCCCTGCCTGGAACTGGATCCCGACTGCACTGACGAACAGATCCAGACCATCTACGTCCGGGGCTACAACTGGCCCCTCAACAATCAGGTCAAGAAGATCGCCATCTACTGGGACGAGGTCCTACAGGACAGCTTCAAACCCTCCAGCGGCACCTTCGTCTACCAGATGACGGTCAACGGTGTAACCGAAGGCGTCCACACCATCACCGCCCAGACCGAGGATAATCAGGGGAACTTCGTACCCGAGCCCGACGGCGCGGTGGACAGCGTCACCTTCCTGCGCCCCTGTTCTGTCGAACCCACGGGGCCTACCCCCACCCCCCTTCCCAACGCGCTTCCCGACCTGGTCATCCCCTCCCTGCAGGTGAGCGAGTACATGACCGGCGAGCTGGGAACCTACGAGACGGTGCGGCTGCAGGCCAGCGTCGCCAATCAGGGTGTGGCGGACGTGAGCTCCCTCTTCTGGGTCGACCTCTACCTCGACCCCGACCTCGACCGGCCCCTCAACGAGCAGGCGAGTGTGGACTACGTCGCCATCAACGGCCTCGCCGCCGACTCCCTGATCTATTTCACCATGTACGTGCCCGGGGAAAATCTCCCGGCGCCCGGCACCTACAGCGTCGTGGCCGTCGCCGACACGTGGGAGCAGATCAGCGAATCCGATGAGACCAACAACCTCAGCGCGCCCCTCACCTTCACCGTCACCGTGCAGAATCCCGAGCCCACCCCCACGCCCACGCCCGAAACTCCCCCCGGAGATCCGGGCGCCATCGAAGGGCGCACCTACATCTATATCGAGGATCAGCTGCAGAGCCTGAGCGGTGTGGGCATCTACGTCTACGATCAGGAGGGCCGCCTCATGGGTTCCGGCTTCTCCGACTCCAGCGGCCTCTACCAGATCACGGACCTGCCCGCCGGAGACTACACGGTCGTCGGCATCGTCCGCATGGGCGACGTCCTCTACCAGGACCAGATCATGGTGACCGTCTGGGAGGGGGCCACCACCCAGGGTGCGGACTTAGTCCTGGAGCCAACGTACTGATGAACAAGCGCGTGCTTCTCTCCTGGATCGTAACACTCCTGCTGGTCGCCGCACCAGCCGCCACCGTCCTGGCGCAGGATAGTCCCTGGCCCGGAAGCGGTGAGTCCCTGCAGGTCTCACCCTCCGACCAGGCGCGGCAGGTCAGCCTGAGTCTTCAGGACAGCCATCTGGCGCTGGCCTGGGCGGGCACCGACATACAACCGGGCATCTTCATCTCGGAACGCCAGCCGACGATGTGGACCAGCCCGGACATCGTGACCCAGGCCGCAGGGAGCCGCTTCCCCTCCCTCACCCACGACGGCGCCGGAGATCTCCTGATCGCCTGGCTCGAGGGGGAGGACGCCGGGCAGGTGATGCAGATGGACGTCGCCACCCAGGTCACCCAGACCATCGCGTCCGACATCTACGGGGACGCCTTCCCCCACCTCCTCGTCGCACCCGGCGGGGAGCATATCGTCTACGCCGCGGCCGAAATTGAGGCCAACCGGACCAAGACCGATCTCTACCACACCTACCGCCCTGCAGGTCAGGATACCTGGCCCGGCCCCACCGTCGTCATCACCCGCGCGCAGGTCCAACCCGGCGAGCCCGGTGGCGTCTGGTATCCGCGGGCAGCGGTGAACACGACCGACGGGCGCCTGCACCTCGTGTGGGAGCAGACGACGCAGACCATCTCCCGCACCGTCTGGTACATCTCGGGCGCGCCGGTGAGCGGCAACGTCAGCTGGGGAACAGCCCAACAGCTCTCGCCCCAGGGGCAGATGGCCGTGCGCCCGGATGTGAAGATGGATGCCAACGGTGTGGTACACGTCGTGTGGAGCGAGATCGCCGAGGGAACAGAAGCCAGTCCTCTTCAACAGTTCATCAACTACCGGCGCCTCTCAGGCAGCACCTGGTCAGCCGCGAAACGCATCGACCCCACCGCCGTCAGCGTGAACTACCTCTACCCCACCAAGGCCACACCCCGCCTGGCTCTGGGAAGCGAACAGATCTGTGCAGCCTGGCACGGCTATCGGGGGGAGACGGGCAAGGAGGACATCCTCCTCCGCTGCTCGAAGAACAGCGGGCTGAGCTGGGATACGACCTTCAACGTCTCCGAAAACCGCAACGCCCTTTCTCTGATGCCGGCGATCCAGATGGATACCGATGATGAGCTCTACGTCGCGTGGCAGGATCTCACCGTAGGGCCCATCACCTACTGGGGCGCCTACTTCCGGACGGGGCGTGCGGAGTTCCGCGTCTACCTCCCGCTAGTGATGAGGAGTAAGTGAGATGCAAAAGCGCAGTGAGGTCTTGGTTCTCTTCGGATTCGGACTGATTCTCGTCGTAGCCCTGCTCGTCCTCTGGGTCACCCTGAGCGGCGGGAGCAGCCTCTTGCCGGTGCAGCGACCGACGGCGGAGTGGCGGGGCACCGCTCCGAAAATGCCGCTGGAGTTGGCGGTTCAATATGGAGCCCTGCGCGCCCGCGAGTGGACCTCCGACGCCCAGCTGATCTGGGTGAAGGGCTCCTGGCGACCGACGGCAGAGGCCCTGGAGGAGGAGCATCCCGCCATCGCCTGGTCTCTCTACTACTACTCACCCTCCAAACGGGAGACCGCATCGGTAACCGTCAGAGGTGAGGAGACCTTCTGGGTCCCTCCCCGCCCGGTCGAAGCCACGCCCAGCCCCCTGGCGCCCTTCCCCCCACCTCAAGGTATCGAGGTCGCCTGGATCAGCTTCCGGGCGGCAGGCGGCGATACCTTTCTCGCCGCTCACCCCGATGCCCTCGTCCAGTATCGTCTGCAGAGGAGCGACGAGCGCCTGGTCTGGGCCGTGCTGGCACTCGACGCCGGGGAAAGCCTGGAAGTAAAGGTGGATGCCCTGACAGGACAGGTCATCCCATCCCATGACTCTTAAAGCACCACTTTCATATCTTAACTGAGGAGGACATCATGAAAAACCAAAAGGGTCAGAGCATCGTTGAAACCGCGTTACTTCTGCCGCTGCTGCTGATGTTGTTAGTAGGGCTTCTGGATCTCGGACGTGCTTACTACGTGATCGTCGCCCTGCGAGATGCCGCCGATGAGGGCGCGACCTACGCCTCCATCGCCCCCACCGACCTCGATGGGGTCAGAGCACGCGCCGTGGAGGCCCTTGGCCCCCTGGTCAGCGTCAATCCTAACGACATCAGCATCGAGACACCCCAGATCGTCGCGGGCCAACCCGTCACCGTCACCGTCCACTACAACTACCAATTCTACATCCCCCTGGCCGATCCCTTCATGCCCGAGGACGGCCTCATTCTGCAGGGCGTTTCGGCGCACGCGATCGCCAACACTTACTGATGATGGTTGATGCAGATCACCGATATCACTATTTAGGAGGAGAACAATGAAGGACGAACGTGGACAATCTATGATTCTCATCGCATTGGCCATCGTCGGGCTTATCGCTGTCATCGGCCTGGCCCTGGACGGTGGACGCCTGCACACGAACCGCCGGCTGGCACAGAACGCGGCCGACGCTGCAGCGCTCGCCGGGGCGCAGCTCCTGCTGTATGGCGCCTGTGATGGTGGGCCCAGTGATGCAGCCATTCGAGACGCCATTATCAAGTACATCTCCCAGAACGGGGTCCCTGTGGACCCCGGCAACCCCGCCGCCAACATCAACGCCTGGTACGTCAACGGCTACGAGCAGCGACTCCAGGGCGTCGGATTGGGCTCCGTGCCCGCAGACGCCCGGGGCGTCGAAGTCGAGACCTGGTACAGCGAGGACACCACCTTCATGCGCGTGGTAGGCACCGACGATATGGAGACCGGGGGCGCAGCCATGGCCCTGGTCGGCCCCATCATCCAGCTGCCCGGCGGCATGCCCATCCTGCCCGTCGCCGTGCCCGACGATGTGGTCGTGGGCATGCCCTCCGGCACGGAGTTTGAAGTGGAGAACGACGTCTTCTGCAAGGTTTACGATGGACAGTGCATCGGCGATCCCGGAGATGCCTCCTCGATGCGCGGCTGGCTCAACTTCGACTACATCTACAACATCGAGCACTACACACAGCACGATCCCCTGCGGCGCACCCTCAAAGCCACCACCAACGCCAACGACATCCGTCGCTATATCACCGGCGAGATCCCCACACCGCCCATCTTCCTGGGCACCCAGCCCGAACCGCTGCCCCCCGATCCGCCCGTGACCGTCTACATCGATGGGGACTTCATCCACGGCGAGCCCGGTCAGAAACAAACGGCCAATCATGCTATTTTCGACCACTGGGCCGGCGAGACCGTCTTCCTACCCGTCTTCGACGTCGTCTACGCGCCCAACTACCTCGACGACAACGACGATCAGTTCCCTGACCCCTACGTCGACTCGGGACAGACCTGGCCCAACCAGAACCAGTACATGTACCACATCGTGGGCTTCGCCGCTGCCAAGGTCTGCGATCCGGCAATCGACACCACCTGCCAGGGCAATCCCCACGACCTCGTCGGCACCTTCGAGGAGTATATCACCAGCGGCCAGATCGATCCTACCAAGCCCATTCCCTGCGACGCCACGCTGAAGAGTGCGGTGCTCTGGAAGTAACCGGAGAGGGGCGAAACGAGAACCATAGAACGAGGGGGTCGCCGAACAAGCATAGCCAAACAAGCATAGCCGAACAAGCATAGCCGAACAAGCATAGCCGAACAAGAAGCCGTCGTGGTGTCCTCCACACGCAATCTGCCCACGCTCGATCAGAGCGTGGGCAGATCCCTTTCGGGTGTGTTTCAATCCAGTTGTGAGCTATCCCTGGCTGAAACACACCCAGCTCTTTCTATAGACTACCCGGGTTCGCGGTCGCTCTCAGGGCAACCCTTCAATCTCGAAGGTGAAGCCCAAGACGTCGAGGAGCACCGTGTCGACCTCCCCGGGCCTGGAGAACTGGAGTTCGAAGAGCTGTTCGCTACCGGGCTCCACACTCCAGGGCAGAAGCGGGGTCGACGTGCGGAGCTGCGCCGCACCCTCACTCGAGGTGAGGTTGACGTCCTCCAGGGTCACGGACAGGACCGACTCCCCGACGTTGCGCACGGAGCCGCTGAGGACGATCACGTCGCGCGCCCCGTCCACGATGGCCTCCGAGAGGGTGACCTGGGGCTGGGGCGGGCCGGCGAGGGGCGGCGAGTAGGGCAACGAGAAGCGGGCCGCCTCGCTCACGGCAGGATCGGGGCGGAAGATCCAGGTGAGCGGCGGGGCAAGGTCTCGCGGCACCAGATATCCGGCGCTGCCCTCGATGGTGCTGTCCGGAGGAATGGGGTACTCCAACAGGCCGTACTCCCCCTCCTGGGAGGCCTCGGGGCTCACAGCGTAACGCTGACCCGCCCCATCTTCGAGGATCAACTCGAAGAGCGCCGGGTCTACCTCCGCGGCGCTGCGATTGTAGAGACGGTACTCCACCACGAAGTAGCGCAGCCCCCCCCCCTCCTGCTGGCCCACGACCCCCGACTCCAGAACGTCGATCTCCAGATCCGCGACCTGCTGGGCGCCGCCCGCCTCGGGGCTCTCCTCCGGCAGATAGCGCGCCCTGACGGTCAAGCGGTCCGCCGCCTGGTCCCCCAGCAGCACCATCGTCAGCCCCGGCTGTGTCTGCGCCAGAGGCGTCGCAGCGTTCGCCTCGTAACGCTTCACTTCGGGAGAGCCGAAGAGGAGTCGTGTGCCGTTGTTCAGGGTCAGGGTGACGCGATCGCTCGAGGTGAGACCGGAGAGCTGCGCCTCCGTCGTCGCCGAGTAAGGGAAGCCGAGGACGTAGTTGACGACGGTCCCGTAAATCCACAGAGCGACCTCGTCCTCCTCCTCGGGAACGGGCCAACGGCCCTCATCCAGGGGCACGGCAAGGACGGGATAGGTGATCACTCCAAACTCCACCGTCGCGGGTGCGACGGCCGGGAGCGGGTTGCCGTTCTCCAACAGCACCTGAATCTCAGGGGGAATCTCGGGGGGGGAGTTGAAGGTCGGCAGCTTATCCACCACCAGCGGATCGACGCCACTCTGGCTCTCGTTACCGGGCCAATTCTGACGCAGAACTCCGATGCCGACGGCAGCGACAATCACAATCCCCGTGATCAGCAGCAGGAGCACCCAGGTAGGCGGCAGGGAGCGGGCGGGACGAGGGGGGCGCGAAGTCGGGAGCGCCTGACCCGGAGGACGCCTTTCCGGCTCCGGCGGGGGGAGAGGGATGGCCGCGCGCCCCTCACCCTCGCCGGGCAGAGGACGCCTCTCCGGCTCCGGCGGAGGGAGGGGGATGGCAGCCCGCTCCTCACCCTCGTCGGGCGGAGGACGCAGCGGCTCTTCACTACTCACATCCTCAACCGGCATGGGGATCGGTTCAACAATCTCCGGCGCTTCAGCCTCCGGCCCATGCTCCTCCGGCTCGAGGGGCCAGGTCTCGTAATCGATGGGGGGATCCTGATTGTCGCTCATAAATCGTCCTTAAGGAATCGTGGCGGGCAAGGGCTGCGGGATGATGCGCACCTTCACCTCGGGTGTCGCCGGATCGACGTAACGATCCAGCCCCAGCAGGGGCACCAGCACACGTACCGTCCCCACCGTGGGCACCGAGAAGGAGAGCTGCCCCTGCTCGTCGGTGTAGCCGCGGGCCAACTCCGCGCCGCTGCTCGCATCGAGCACGCGCACGAAGAAACCGGGCACCCCTTCACCGGCCCCGAACTCCCCGTCGAGGTTGATATCGTAGTAGACGACGAGACGGAAGGAGCGGAAGCCCGAGGGCGTGGGCGTGGCCTGGAGGGGTGCGGGCGTCGTGAGGGGGCGGATATCGAGGACGACGGTACCGCCGTTATCCTCATCCTCGTCCCCCGCCTCGACGGTGGGCGTGGGGGTCGCCAGGGGCGAGGTGGGGGTACGCGGCGTGCGGGTCGGTACCGGCGTCGCCCCCTTGCCGGGACCGTCGCCGGGAATGGGCGTCGTCGTGCCGATGGCGCCCGGCACCCGCATCTCGCACTCCAGAGTGTAGGAGCTGTCGTCGGTGTTCTCTATCGGGATGCGTCCCCCATGTCCCACGAGGATGTAGAGAAAGCCCTCGTAGGTGCTGTAGTAGGAGACCTGGCTGCTGTAGTCACCCAGGGCGCGGTCGTCGTTGCCGGCGATGGCCTCCCGGTTGCTGTTGTAGATGATCATGTTCGTATCGACCCCGGGATCGAGGTCGTAGGTCTCGCAGCTGAAGATCAACCCCGGCTTCACCCAGATCTTGAAGTAGTCGTTGTCCGGCCCTCCTCCTGGTCCCCAGGGGATGAAGTTGAGGTCGTAGGCGAC
>DAOTVC010000147.1:0-2952 GCA_034437215.1 Anaerolineae bacterium
AGTACCATCGGACAACCTGTCATCGTCACCGGCGTCGTCCACCCGTCGGGCGCGGGTGGGGCGCGCCTTGGCGAGGATCCTCGCTGGAGGCTGCGCTTCTCCCTGGAGCCGTGGCGGGTAGAGGGTGCACCTCTGAACGAGGGAGCCCTCGAAGTGACGAAAGCCGTCTCCGAGGAGGACTTGCGGGCGTTCATGAAGCGCATCCGACCCTACGACGTCGTGCGCCTGAGCGTCCACCTCTCCGGCCCCGAGCACACCGCCGCCGAGCTGCTCGAGCTCCTCGAAGTTCAGGCGACCGATCCCGAGCTGAGCGAGCGCGCCGAGGCCCTCCGGCAGCCGGTAACGCGGCAGGACCCCTTCTTCGGCGAACTGACGTTAGATCGCCGCCTGGATTGGTGGGGGACCACCTTCAGGTGGGGCACAACACCCGTGCAGCTCTACCTCTCCGGCGACGAGGAGGGGAGCCCCGAGCCCGCGCTCCGCGCCGCTCGCTCCCTCTGGGAGGAGCAGCCGGAGTGGGAGAAGCGCGTGCGCGACTTTGCCGTCGAGGCCCTTCTCCCGCTGAAGAACGACGTCTGGCTCGACGACGACGAGGAGCCCTTAACCTCTGAGGCCTTCAAGGAGCGCATGACCCTCCAGTCCATCACCCTCTACCCCGACGGCTCCTTCGACTTCTTCCACGACGACGGGGAGCTCTTCTGGGGGCACGCTATCCAGGTCTGGGGCACCCTCTCCGAGGGGCCGACCGGTGCGGACATCCCCGGATGAGAGAGGGTGACGACGTGCTCCTCGATCCGCGCCCTATCGCTCGCGAGCTCGGTCTCGACCCCGCGGCGATTCAGTCGGTCGAGATCCTCTCGCAGCGCCACGGGCACGCCATCTGGCGACTAGTCACGGAGGCGCGCTCCTACGTCCTCAAGTGGCTGCCGGAGAGCGCTGCCGCCGCCGAGATCGAGGGCTACCGCCTCCTGCAGCGGTTGGGGGTGCCGACGCTGCCCCTCTACGGCAGCACGCCCCAGGCCCTGCTGCTGGAGGATCTCACGCGGAGCGAGCGGTGGCGGCTGGGCACGGAGGAGGACCTCTCCGACCCGGAGGCAGGGGCCGCCGTCGCCCGCTGGTACCGGACCTTCCACGCAGCCGGCGACACCCTGCCGGCGCGGGAGGAGCCCCCGGACTTTCTCAATCGCGAGATCGACGCCCTCACGCCGGAGAGCATTCTCGCTACCGGCGAGGCCCTTGGGCTCGCGGAACTCCCCGTCTGGGAGCGGGCCGCCCGGGAGATCGAAGGGCTCAAAGCCGCCGTCGACGAGCTCGGCGTCACCCTCAACTACAACGACTTCTACTGGACCAATCTCGCCCTCTCGCGGGGGGAGATCCCGCTGCAGGCCATCGTCTTCGACTACCACCTTCTGGGCCTGGGCCTCCGCTACAGCGACTGCCGCAACGTGACCGTCTCCCTCGAGGGGAACGCCGTGGGCGCCTTCTGGGAGGTCTACGGGGGGGCCGATCCACGAGAGGTGCTGCTCGACCGCCCCCTCGCCACCCTCTTCAATCTCCAGGAGGCAGCGCGCCTCCCGAAGTTCCCCCGGTGGGCCGAGGAGAGCCGCCAACGGGTGGTCAACGGCGAGCTGAGGAGAGAGCTTGCAGCCGCCATCGAGGTGGCCCGTGCACTGTGAAAATACCCCATCACAACCCCAAATACAGCTCGTCATCAGGCACGGACCTTTCGGCAGTGCTCCCAGGGCAAGCGTAGTGGAGTGTCTCGACGCCACTCCGCTGCGCTGCGTGGCTGACTACGAACAGGATGAGGTGAGAGATGACTCGTACGTCTCTCCTCTCACTACTCACTTCTCACCAGCCACAAGGAGGTCCAAGATGCACGAGAAAGCGAAGAAGGCCGCGCAGCGGCAGTTACTGGGGATGATGAAGCCGAAGAGCACCGATTCGGAGCGGGAGGTGGTGGGGCGCTGGCTCGTGGAGGACATGATCCGGGGCGACACAGAGCTCACGCTGGAGATACTGCCCGGAGGAGAGTGTCGCCTGAACAACGGGGTGGAGGGCACCTGGGCCATCGAGGACGATCAACTCGTCGCCAAGCTGGTCCCCTTTGCCGCCTTCTTCGTCACCCCGGGCGGCGACCAGATGCTGGGCGCCTGGATGCTCATCGAGGGCCGGCAGACGTTCCCCTCCAGCGTGGCGCTGCAGCGCGTGAAGTAGAGCCCATGGACGGGAAGAGCCTCACACCCCGCCAACTGCAGGAGCGGGCGCTGATCGTGCAGCGGCTCGCCGCCGCGGGTTGGAACGGTGACAACGCCATCAACCGCCTCTTCGAGAAGGGGAAGAGCTTCCGCGCGCAGGCCGAGATGGAATACGCCAACGAGACCCTGAAGCTGACCGTGACCTACTTCGCCCACGAGGAGCAGCCCCTCTTCTTCGGCTTCTACGAGCGCCGGGCGGAGGACGAGGAACCCATCCTGACGGCGCTGCAGCCGCCGCTGGGGCTCGACCTCGTCTTCGAGAGCGAGGGGTGCCTGGAACCGCTTCTGGAGGCCATCGTCGCCGTGCAGGACGAGATCGCCCTGGACGACTACAAGGACGCCGTGCGGCAGCTCCTCGAGGCCTGCCCGCGGGCCTACGTCTGGCGCGAGGGCGAGGAGGGGGACGAGATCATCCCGCTACTGGAGTAGTCCAAGGTCCAAGGCCGAAAGTCCAAAGTCGGGGGTGGGCCAGGGATCATAACGACTCCTTTGAACCGTGACCCCAGTCCCTGTTCCCCAGTCCTGTTCCCTAATCCCTGTTCCCTACTTCTGCAGGAAAGGAAGTTGGCATGCTATTCAACCGCATCTCCACCCGGCTCTACCGCGTCTCGACGGGTTGGGTGACGCTGATCGCCCTGATCATCTTTGCACTCTTCGTCGTCCTCGTCCTGCCGGCGCAGGCCGAGCAGGCCGC
>DAOTVC010000148.1:0-6576 GCA_034437215.1 Anaerolineae bacterium
GCGCGCGTCGCAGGTGGTAGAGCTGTTTGCGCAGGTTCGTGTGGGCTTGCGCCTCCGTGGAGGTGGGCCAGAGGGCGAAGGCGACGTGGTGGCGGGCCTGGGGCGCCTGACGGTGCAGGAGGAGGTAGGCCAGCACCGATTGCGGGCGGGGCGTATCGATCTCCTCCACGGGCTTCTCCCCATAGAGGATACGGAAATCGCCCAGCAGTCGTATGTGAAGTGTGCGCACGGTGTCCCCCTTCGCTCCCTCTTTACTGCTGATCCGGAGATAAAAGGCCAAAGTTGATGGGCCCTGCCCGGCATCGCCTGTGGCTCAAGCCACAGGCTGCCACGAAGAAAGTGTGCTCCAGCAAGCACACTACCGGAAGCACATCCGCAGTCGGCTTCAGCCGACTTCAATACGGTAGCCGGCGGTTTTAACCGCCGGCGGAGAGGTCGTAGCCCGGCTCGGTTCAGCAATACTTGTCCGGATCACTAAACGGACGTGCCGCCCTCCAGCCGCTCTCTCGCCCTCTCGCCAATGCCCGGATCTCTGTCCCCGCTCAATACTTCCAGCGCGGCTCTGGTGGCTTTCGCGTTCTCTACGAGACGCCGTCGAACGCTCTCGATGAAAGCGAGAGCGAGGCACAGCTGTATCCGCTCCGGCAGTCTGCGCTTCGACACCACAGACCAGCGCACTCGTTCGTCTTCGTCCCGGCTGCACGAGCTCTCTCGATGACCGCCAGGGTCTCTGCCTCTCCTTGGGGTAGCGTTTCCATCTTCAAGTTGGTGCTCACTTTGGGCCCGTTCGCTTAATCCTTACCAAAAAACATCTCTTGGCTCTGATATGTTCTACTCTGCCCTCCGGGCAGCTGTTCAGGCTCTGCCCCGGTCCTCCATCTCGGCTTCCTGTCGTCCCACAATGCTCGTGGAGCGTGCTCCCCTATTCTATCACGCTCCTCTTGGTATGAGCCCGGCGTCTCCCCAGGGTAGCGACCAGAGCCCAGAGGAAGAGGCCCGCACCTATGAGCGCCTGGAAGAAGGGCGTGCTCTCCAGCAGCAGGGCGCGGATCCACTCCTCGGGGGCTCGATAGGTGACCGCGAGCGCATAGACGCCGGTCGCCGCGATGGGGATCGACAGCAGCGCAGGCAGGTGGAGGCCCTTCACCGGCCCCGCCAGCTCCGACAGGACGCTCTTTTCCTCTCCTCGCACGTGCTCGGCGCGCAACGCCAGAAAGATCACGCCCAGAAGGGCGGCCAGCTTGAAGATCGCCAGGGGCAGGATGAGAAGGACGTTCACGATGAAGAGCGCCACGAGGACGAGCCCCACGACCCACCTCTCGACCCTGCCGGGCCTGAACTCCGGCAGCCACACTCCTCTTCCCAGCAGTCCGTGACTCAGCGCCAACGTCGCGGTGAAGGTGAACGTGTAGAGGCCAAAGTCCGCGATGGACCACCTGCTCGTCACCCCCCACTCCCCGTAGGCTTCGGGCAGCCAGTAGGTCAGGGACCAGAGCCCCCAGAAGAGGCCGAAGACGAATCCCATGGCGAGGACGCGTTCCCACTGCCCCCGCACGAGCCACTTACGAAGGGCGTACCAGCCAAAGACGAAACTCAGGAGCCCGTGCCAGCCGACGAAGTAGGCGGGCATGGTGGGGTCCAGCAGTCCTCCCTCGTAGAGCACGAGCGTGAGCACCCCTTCGACGAGAAAGGCATAGAGAGCCGCCACCAGAACGAGCGCCGCCGGTCGGCGCACGCGGAAGCGGTCGATGGCCCAGAGGCAAGCGTAGACGGGGAAGGCGTAGTACAAGAGGAGCTCCGCATACGTATAGCCCTGGGGGTAGGCAAAGGCTTTCTCCGAGAAGAAGACGGTGATGACCGTCGAGAGCCCGACAAAGAGCAGCCGCTGAAGCATGGTCATCCTCCCGCTAAGGTGAGAGCCGCTGTGGATTTAAGTGCATCGGTTTGAATCCATCTTAGCCATATGCATAGAGCACCTGCAGACAGGCATGATTATCGGCAGCCCGGTATTGCAACACCAGGTAGGAGAAGGTGTTCCCTTGGTCGATGCCCAACTGATCATGGTCGCCCCACAGCCCCCAGGTCTGCAGGCCCTCCTGCGGATCGGGCTGCTCCTCGATACAGGAGCCCTCCTCGGATGAAGCAATCTCCAGCAGCCTGTTCTCGTCGCCTGTCCGTTCCAGCGACTCGAGCGCCAGTGCCTGGACTAGCTCGGTGACCTGCGCCTCCTACAAGCATTGCAGCGACTTGGGGTCAGGAGGAGCTCGCTTCGTGCGTCAACCTTCGTATTTTTTGCCGGACATGTGCCTCACTTTGTAGCGTTATGCTCAGCTACGGAAGTGATTCGTGATGGGCAGGCGCCGGTCCCGCCCGAAGGCCCGGGAGGTGATCTTCACCCCCGGCGGGGCTTGCCGGCGCTTGTACTCCGCCCGGTCCACCATGCCGATGACGCGCCGCACCGTCTCCTCGTCGAAGCCCTGCGCCACGATCTCCTCCAGGCTCCGATCCTCTTCCACGTAGGCGGCGAGGATGGGGTCGAGGATCTCGTAGGGGGGCAGGGAGTCGCTGTCCTTCTGGTTGGGGCGCAGCTCCGCCGTCGGTGCGCGGCTGATGGCGGACTCGGGGATGACCTGTGATCGGGTGTTGCGCCACCGGGCCAGCTCGTAGACCCGCATCTTGAAGAGGTCCTTGATGACGGCAAAGCCCCCCGCCATGTCGCCGTAGAGGGTGGCGTAGCCCACGCTCATCTCGCTCTTGTTGCCCGTCGTCAGGACGAGCCAGCCGAACTTGTTGCTCAGCGCCATGAGCACGTTGCCCCGCACCCGCGCCTGGAGGTTCTCCTCGGTGACCCCGCTCTCCGTCCCCGTGAAGGGCGCCTCCAGGATCTCCAGGTAGGCCTCGAAGGCCGGCTCGATGGGGATGGTGAGCAGCCGGATGTCCAGGCTCTCCGCCAGCGCCGCGGCGTCGTCATTGCTCAGGTCGGAGGTGTAGCGGGAGGGCATGCGGACGCCGGTGACGTTCTCAGGCCCGAGGGCGTCGGCAGCGACGGCGGCGGTGAGGGCGGAGTCGATGCCGCCGCTCAACCCCATCACCACCTTCTCGAAGCCGTTCTTGCGCACGTAGTCCCGCGTCCCCGTGACCAGTGCGCGGTAGACCTCCTCGGCGTGCTCCAACGGGGGTGGGATGTGAGTCTCCAGGGGAGGGCGCTCCCGCACCTGGGGAGCGCCGGGCAGAGAGATGACCTCGACCTGGTCCTCCACCCTCATGCTCTGCTTGCGGCGGCGCGGGTCGTGGAGCCGCTCGCTGAAGACGGAGCGCACGTCGAGGTCGACGACGATCAGATCCTCCTCGAAGGCCCGCCCCCGGGCCAGCAGCTCGCCGTTGGGGCCGAAGACGAGGCTCTGTCCGTCGAAGACCAGCTCGTCCTGCCCGCCCACGAGGTTGCAGAAGGCGACGATGGCGGTATTGTCGACGGCCCGTGTCGCCAGCATCGTCTCGCGGAAGCGGCCCTTGCCCGCGTGGTAGGGGGAGGCGGAGATGTTGATGATGAGCGGCGCTCCCCCCCTGAAGGCCTGCGCCTCCGTGGGCCCACCAGGGTACCAGATGTCCTCGCAGACGTTCACCCCGAAGATGAGGTCGCCCCAGGAGAGGACGAGGGGCCGTTCCCCGGCGCGGAAGTAGCGCTCCTCGTCGAAGACGCCGTAGTTGGGGAGGTAGGTCTTGTGGTAGACGGCGGCGACCTCCCCCTCCCGGCAGATAGCGGCGGCGTTGTAGATGTCGTCGCGGCGGTCGACGAAGCCCGCCACGATGAGGAGCCCCTCCGCGGCCGCGGCTACCTCCTCCAGCGCCTCCCGGTTCGCCTCGATGAACTGGGGCTTGAGCAGGAGATCCTCGGGTGGATAGCCGGTGATGGCGAGCTCGGGGAGGACGACGATGTCCGCACCCTGAGTCCGGGCGGCCTCGACCCCCTCCAGGATCTTGCGGACGTTGCCCTCCAGGTCGCCGACGGTGGCGTTGATCTGGGCCAGGGCGATGCGCAGCGGTTGCATCTCTTCACCTCCTCGTTGGGGTGATGGTCGTGCTGCTGGACTTTAGCGTAGACAATTTGCTCTCGAAGTCAAGGACGAGAATAGGGACCAGGGATTAGGGATCAGGGATTAGGAACCATCTCCTGATCTCCTCTTCGATCCATCATGCTCTTGTCGTGATCGGTTTAACTATGCCTGGGCTCAGGGCTATCGCACTTAGTACACTTTCTCCATCGCGTTACCTGGTGCGCCGCTGAAGCGGCGTTTTTTAGGGGGATTTTCGTGGCGGGGCGAAGCCCCGCCACGAAAATCCCCTTCTATCTCCGGCCTTTAGGCCGTCCTTCTGCGACCAGAGGTCAAATGCGATAGCCCTAGCCTGGGCTCGAATTGACGTCGAACGAGAGCCTCGTCAAGGTCAACGTCTGGTTGAAGGAGATCAAGGATCTGCCCGCTATGGAGCAGGCCTTCCACGACTACTTCGAGCCCGGCACCTTCCCGGCGCGCATGACCTCCACCACCGAATTCATCGACGCCGACTGCCTCTTGATGATCGACGGCGTCGCCTACCGGAGAGAGTAGCACACGCAGAATCGAAAGGATGTGTTTCAATCCAGTTGTGAGCTATCCATGGCTGAAACGTAAAGCATGAAACGTGAAGCCCTCACGTTTTACGTTTCACGTTTCACGCCTCGGTTTAACTCAAGTGAAACACACCCGAATCGAAAGGAGCTGCCGTGATCGTCATCAAAGCGGGGGGCTCAGCCGTCACCCGCAAGGAGCAGCCCTTCACCCTGAACGAGGAGACCGTCGAGAGCCTGGCGCGGCAGCTGGCAGCGGACCTCCCCTCCTCGCGCACAACGAGAAGAGGAGGTCCGTTACGTCTTTCGGGACTAGAGCCGCTTATCCGTTCGCGTAGGGCGTCGCCCCCAGCTTTCCCAGCACACCGTTCTTCCGCGCCGAAAGCCACCATCCCACTTTGCCCATGAAGGCGTACATCCGCGGGGGGATGCGGGGCTGGGCCAGCGCTATGCCCTTCCGGGCTAGCGGGCGTCTCGCAGTAAGCGCCGCGGCGACCTCGTCGAGGGTGGTCACGACGTCCGCTACCATCCCCTTCGGCTCGGAGAGGCCCTGACTGAGAACCGCTGTGCCCGCCCCCACGGCCACGCCGCCCGCCCACTCGAAGCCCGCCTTCTCGGCGAAGCGCCCGTAGGTCCGCAGTGCCGTCTCGTTTTGGGTGGCCTCGGGGAAGCCGCAGTTGACGATGACGGCCAGCCGTTGGTTGCGTTCCCCTTCGTGCGCCTTCCGGTAGTGCGCCAGGCCCTCCATAAACCGCAACGTGCCGCCGGGCACCCCGTCCACATAGAGCGGGGCCGCCAGCAGGACCAGCTCGGCCTCCCCAACCGCTTGGTAGAGTGTGTTCAGCTTCTCCTCCGAGCGCAGAGCCGGATAGATGTAGGCTATCTCTGCGGCGTCCTCCCCCATCCGTTCCAGCAACGCCCTTCCCAGCCCCACCGACGTGCTCGCCTCGCCCTTCGGGCTGCCCACGAGTAGCACTGTCTTCATCTTACGCCTCCACCTTCCTCAACAGCTCGCTCATCTTCTTATGGATCTCCCCAGCGCCATCCTCATCCTGCTCCTCGAGAACGCCCACCGCCACGGCGGGTGCCCACAGGTTGATGGCTGCACGCTCCGCCCAGGTGGTGAAGATGTCGGCGGCCGCCTCGTCCCTCTCTGCCTGCACACCCACGCTCAGGAGGCGGGGGTAGCGCTCGTAACGCTTCTTGTGGTGGATCTCACCGTCCACGAGGGTGAAGAAGGGCGAGAGCAAACAGATCTGCCGGTCCAGCGTTCGTTTGAGTGCCGAGGAGGGGCCGCCGAAGGAGATGGGGGTGAGGAAGACGACCAGGTCGCTCTGGATCATCCGGCGCCCCACGTCCTGAGCGTCGTCTTCGATGACGCAGACGCCCGGCGTCTTGGTCCAACAACCGAAGCAGCCCACGCAGTAGCCGATCTTCCTCTCCCGTAGGGGAATCGTCGCCACCTCCCAACCGCGAGCTGCCAGCTCGTCGGTCAGCGCCTCGTTGTAGAGGTCCATCTCGCCCTCTTGGAGGGCGCCGTTCAAAATCGTCGCTTTCATCCTTTGACCACCTTTCGTGATGAGTCTAGCCTTCTCTTTGTACCCATATCAAATTCAATCCCAGGTCGCGCACCCTCGCCAGCAGCCCGTAGAGCGAGGCCTGATCGACGACCGCTCCTCGAATGAGCGTCTCTCCGTCTCCCTTGGGCTTAACTTCCAATCCCTCGAACCACGCTCCCCAGTGGGCGCTGTCCAGCTGCCCTTCCACGCAGATTTCGTAGACGTGCCCCTGCCCCTCTTTGCGCTCGACCATCTGCCCTTCACTTTCCCCCGCTGAAGGTGTAGTGGATGACCTGCTTGGGGCAGGTGTCCACGCAGCTGCCGCAGAGGATGCACTCCGCGTTCTCCATCGCGCCCTCCTGGACCATGCCCTGCACGTCCAGGCTCATGGGGCAGGCGCGGCTGCAGCGG
>DAOTVC010000149.1:0-46624 GCA_034437215.1 Anaerolineae bacterium
TCGCTCCGGAGCTCTCCATCACCAAAGATGGACTTTCGGTAGCGACGGTCGGAACGGTAATCCCCTACACCCTCACGGTGACGAACAGCGGCGGCCCGGCCAGCGGTGTGGTGGTCACCGACGCTCTGCCCCTGGACGCTACCTTCGTGGCGGCTTCTGATGGGGGTTCGTTGATCACGGCAACCAACGTGGTCACGTGGATGGTGGGAGGGCTCAACACCAACGCGACGCAGACGCTGACCTTCACGGTTGTCGCCAGCCAGACCATCACCAACGACGACTACTGGGTGATTCCCGAGGGTGGCGATCCGGTCCCCGGCACACCACCGGTCACGACGGTCATCAGCCCCAGCCTCTCTATCACCAAGAGCGGACCGCCAACGGCGACCGCGGGAACCGACTTCGTCTACACCCTCACCGTCACCAACACAGGAGGATTGGCGACCGGCGTCGTCATCACCGATGTGCTGCCCACAGGCGCTCACTTCAGCAGCGCCTCCCCTTCTGGAGGCGACCTAGGCGGGGTGGTGGTCTGGAATCAGCTGCCCAGCATCCCTGCCAACGACTCGATCTTCGTCACCCTGACGGTCACGGCGACCCAGAGCGTCACCAACGCCGACTACGCCGTCACTGCCAACTACACCACCCCGGTTACGGGCAGTGTCGCTGTCTCCACCATCGTCACCCCCAGCCTCTCTATCGGCAAGAGCGGACCGCCGACGGCGACCGCGGGAACCGACTTCGTCTACACCCTCACCGTCACCAACACAGGAGGATTGGCGACCGGCGTCATCATCACCGATGTGCTGCCCACGGGTGCCTTCTTCAAGGCTGCAGCGAACGACGGGGCTGAAACGTCACCCGGCAGCCGAGAGGTAGTGTGGAACTCCTCACTGCCCACCCTTCCCTTCAACGGCTCGCTCTGGGTCACCCTGACGGTCACGGCGACCCAGAGCGTCACCAACGCCGACTACGTCGTCATTGCCGACGGAGCCGTCCCGGTCTCGGGCAGCGCCGTCTCCACCCTCATCGCCCCCTCCCTCGTCATCACCAAGAGCGCACCCTATAGCTTCACAGCCGGGAACGAAATTACCTTCACCTTGCGAGTCACCAATACGGGCGGGTTGGCCACGGGAGTCGTTATTACCGACGTGCTGCCCTCGTTGGCCACCTTCCTGCGTGCTAGCGAAGGCATCACCCCCTTTGGAGAGCTGCTCACCTGGACCGTCACCCAACCTCTCTCCTATACTCGGTACATCACGCGCAGCTTCACCGTCACCGCCACCCAGACCATCACCAACGAGCGTTACGGTGTGCGGGCCACAGGAGGCTATACGGCCCCCATTCCCTTGCCGGTCGTCGTGCGGTTAGAGTAGACGTGATCCGAACGTAGAAGAGCGGGGGCCTGACGGCCCCCGCTCTTGTCATGCAGATCTCTTAAGATCCCGCCCCTGCACTCTCTTCCTTCAAGAAGCCCCTCAGAGTCTCACGCACCTTATCCAACGCCAGCGCTTGTCGATCGAACCACTCGATCTGGGGAGAGTTGGGCCGGAACCAGGTGTACTGGCGGCGGATAAAATCGTGGGTATCGAGCTGGATGCGCTCCACGACCTCGGCCAGCGTGGCCTCACCCTCGAAATAGGGCCGGAACTGGATATAGCCCAGCCCCGACATGGCAGGCAACTCCCAACTGTAGCCCGCTGCAAGAAGCTGCTCGACCTCCTGCAGGAGACCAGCCGCCATCATGGTCTCGACGCGGGCGTCGGCGCGGGCGTAGAGCACCTGCCGCTCCATGGTCAGCCCCAGCTGGAGGATACGGTAAGGGGGCGGGCGGTGACGGCGCTGTTCCGAGAAGGGGCGACCCGACTTGAGACAGACCTCCAAGGCCCTGATCACCCGCCGGAGATTGTGGGGATGGATGAACTCCGCAGCGTCAGGATCGAGCGCCATCAGCCGCTCCCAGAGCGCCCCAGGAGCGACCTCCGCCTGCCGCTCCAGAGTCGCACGGAGATCGGGGTCGGGCGGCACTTCGGGCACCTGCCACCCCTTCAGCAGAGCCCGCACGTACTGTCCCGTCCCACCCACGACAAAGGGCACCTTGCCGCGAGCGTGAACGTCGGCAATAGCAGCCCGGGCCAGGCGCAGGAAACGCGCCAACCCCACCGTCTCGTCGGGATCGGCAATGTCGATGAGGTGGTGAGGCATGGCGGCCAGCTCTGCGGGTGTGGGTTTCGCAGTACCGATGTCCATCTTGCGGTAGAACTGGCGGGAGTCGGCGGAGATCACCTCGGCCTGGACCTCGGGGCCGAGAGTTACCGCCAGATCCGTCTTCCCGACCGCCGTCGGTCCCACGATAGCGATCAGGGGAGTCAAAGCGTCGCGTCCCATGGCTCTCCCTCCAGATCAGGATAGACAGTGATGCGCAGCAGGTGTCCCCGACCGTCCATCTGCACCGCGACGAAGCCCAGGTGCCAGGCGACATCGATCGCCGCCGGCTGTTCCGCGAGATAGCGGCGGGCCACCGCCTCCATCCGTGCCCGCTTTTGTGGGGTCACGGACTCCTCCGGCGCGCCATAGCGCCCACCTCGTCGTGTGCGCACCTCGAAGAAGGACAACTCCCCACTGCGATCTGCGACGATATCCACTTCGCCCTGACGACAGCTCCAATTGCGGGCGACGATGGTGTACCCGTGACGCTCCAGCGCTTCGGTTGCCAGCGCCTCGCCCCTACGGCCTAGCCCCACCCGTCCTTTAGCCATAAGCCTATCTTACGCCAGGGACGCGGGCTGTCAAAGAGCCTTCTCTGAAGCTTGACAGACCTCGGGTCCTCCCTACAATGAGTAGGTTGTCGAATTCTACGGAAGGGAAGGGAAAGGAATCATCATGGACATCTTCAAGAAGTGCATCGGCGGACACGGACAGGCACAGGAGGCACGGGAGGCGGGGCTCTACCCCTACTTCATCCCCCTCACCAACAACGAAGGGACGGTCTCCTACATCGGGGATCGCGAACTCCTGATGATCGGCTCCAACAACTATTTGGGACTGACGATGCACCCGCAAGTACGGGCAGCGGCCCAGGAAGCCATCGAGACCTACGGGCCGAGCTGTACCGGCTCCCGCTTCCTCAACGGCACCCTGGAGCTCCACCTGGAACTGGAGCGGCAACTGGCCGAGTGGATAGGGAAGGAGGCCGCAGTGGTCTTCAGCACGGGCTACCAGGTCAACGTCGGCACCATCTCGGCCCTGGTCGGTCGCGGTGACTACGTCATCACCGACAAAGAGGATCACGCCAGCATCATCGATGGCTGCAAGATGGCCCTCGGTACGATGAAGCGCTTCGTGCACAACGACATGGAGTCCCTGGAGCGGGCCCTCGCCTCCGTGCCGGATGACGCGGGCAAACTCGTGGTCGTGGACGGAGTCTTCAGCATGGGGGGAGACATCGCGCCTTTGCCTGAGATTTTACCCCTGTGCCAGAAGTACGAGGCGCGTTTCATGGTGGACGATGCGCACTCCGTCGGCGTGCTCGGCGGCGGGAAGGGCACCGCGGCCCACTTCGGCCTGATTGATGAGGTCGACCTGATCATGGGGACCTTCAGCAAGTCCTTCGCTTCCCTGGGCGGCTTCATCGCGGGGGACGCGGACGTCATCGACTACATTCAGCACACGGCGCGCTCCCTGATCTTCAGCGCGAGCATCCCCCCGGCAAATGCGGCCGCGGCGCTGGCCTCTCTCGAGGTGATGCAGGCGGAGCCGGAGCGCATCGCACGGCTGAACGAGATCGGTGAGTACATGCGCAGACGTTACCGGGAGATCGGTTTCGACATCGGCAACAGCCAGACCCCCATCATCCCCATCATTATCCGGGATGACAACAAGACCCTGATGGCCTGGAAGATGCTCTTCGAGGCGGGAGTCTACACCAATCCCGTCCTCCCCCCGGCCGTGCCCCCCGCCCTCTCCCTGCTGCGCACGAGTTATATGGCGACCCACACGCAGGAGCAGCTGGACGAGGTGCTCAGCACCATGGAGCTGATCGGCAAGGAGTTGGGCGTTATTTAGGAGCCGGTCATCGAACAAGCGGCAGGCGGCCCACGCGGTGGCAGCACCGCGTGGGCTTTTTTCTCATCTCGCGGAGCGAGAGGCGCCCCGCAGTCGTCTCAGGGCCCCCGCCGCGTGCTCTCTCACCAGAGCACTGGTGTGGCTCTCAGCCGTACGCTCCAGGATGGGCAGGGCCTGCAGATCTCCCAGATTTCCGAGCACGACGGCTGCATTTCGCGCCAGCCCCTCGGGTGTCGCGCGCCAGAGGGGGGTACGGCGGAAGCGCGCCCGAAAGCCTGCGGCGTCGAGGGTGAGGAGGTCGGGTAGATAGAGCGTGGCGTTCGGAGGCGCTGCGACCTGCGCACCTCCCTCTGGAGGTTGACGGTTCCACGGGCAGACCTCCTGGCAGCGGTCGCAGCCAAAGACGCGCTCCCCGAGGGCCGGACGGAGCTCCGGCGGGATGGCCCCCCGATGCTCGATGGTGAGGTAGGAGAGGCAACGACGAGCATCGATGACACCGGGGGCCACCAGCGCGCCGGTGGGACAGGCCCCCAGGCAGCGAGTACAGGTGCCGCAGGAGGGTAATGTCTCCGGCGCGGGCGGCTCCACCTCGATACTCAGCAGGGCAACTCCCAAGAAGAGATAGGAACCCCATGTGGGATGGATGAGATTGCTATTCTTACCCAGCCACCCCAGCCCGGCAGCCTCCGCCCAATCCCGCTCCAGAAGGGGTCCGGTGTCGACGTAGCAGCGCGACGAGAAGGGGCCGGCGACCTCCTCGATCCGGCGCACCAGGGACTTGAGCCGCCGCAGCAGCCAGCGGTGGTAGTCCTCCCCCCAGGCGTAGCGGGCCACCCGCCCCTGGAGAGGCGCCGGCGGAGGCAGCGGCGCTCCGGCGTAGGATGCACCGACGACGAGTACGGTGCGCGCCTCAGGGAGAATGCGTCGGGGGTCGGCCCGCCGGGCAACGGCATCGGGGCGGGTGAGATAGTCCATGCCGCCGGCATAACCGGCCTCGATCCAAGCGCGGTAGGCCTCCAAAGAGCGCGCCGGCCCCGCGGGCACAGCACCCACCAGCTCGAGCCCTGACTGCTGGGCCAACCGCACCAGTACCTGATGGCGTAACATCTCTCCCTCCGTCTCGCCCATTCAAGACACTCCAGCCCCACTATGCCACAGGGTTACGCTATAAGCAAGCGGGCCGGCACTTCGACCGGCCCGCTCGGAGCTGCATGAACGACTAGAGGCGTGGAGCGACTACTCGGCCTCCTCAATCAGGATCATGATATCGCTGCCGCCCTCTTCCGTGTTCTCCGTCACGGTAAGGCTGAGGGTGGTCCCGTCCTTCTCCCACGTGTCCATGACCATGCCCTCCATGTCCGGCGTCTCCGTCTGCATCCAGCCGGCGGCTTCGAGATTCGATGTATAGAACTCGCCGACCGTCGCCACGTCGTCCGCTACCGTAAAGAGCACCATGCCGGGCATCGCCGTCAGATCCGTGGCCTCCGGATAGACAGGCACATCCTCGGGCAGCCCTCCCATCAGCGCATCTTCAGGAGGGTCGATGGTGAAGGGCTCGTTGATATCGGTGACATCCTGTTCTAAGGTGAAGGTTCCCCGCCGCCCCTCCTCTAACTCACCCGACGCCTCAATGATAAAGCGTACAGGGAAAGCGGGGAGCGCACCCTCATCGGCAACCCAGACGTCGCCACGGATGTCATCCAGATCGTTTGCAGCGGTGAGCCCCAGGAGATCCATGGGCCCGAGCTTCAACTCGTAGTGGCGCGTTGCCACGCCGTTCACGGTCTCCTTGCCCACGAAGTCGTAATCGCCCTCGTCGGTGCCCGCGAAGAAGTCCTCGAAGGAGATGAGGGATTCCTCACCAAAGCCCGTGACCTCGTCCTCCCCGACCTCACTCTGCATCCAGCCGCCACCGAAGTTGATCCACTGCGTACTCCCGATCTGGATCATCTCGATCGCACCGGCATCCTCTTCCTCGGAGAGGACCCCGCCCATGGAGATGTACTGCGCCTGGGGATCACGCGTGGCGGCCTCCTCGAGAATCATCTCTTCGATCGTGCCGTCCTCATACTCCGTCCGCATCACCATACGTGTGCGGTAACTAGTCAAACCCTCCAGAGCATTTGCGTCGAGGACGATCGAGTCAGCCGCGTCGTCCTCGACGGTCTCCTCGGGCTCGACGACCTTCCTCGACCCTGCCTCATCCTCCTCCACCTCATCTCCATCGACTTCTTCGGTCACGACGGCAGTGACTTCGTCACCCTCATCATCGTTACCTGTGAGACCTTCCAGGGCGGAGCAAGCCAGAGAGAACATGAGCAAAGCACTGATGATCAACAGCAGCCAGCGTTTCATGAGCAAATCTCCTTCCTCTGTGGGAAATGTGACCCCGACGCAGCGGGTGCGGCGGTCATAGAATGGATCGCATTATAGCATGGAGGACTTGTAAGGCAAACGCGGGCTCCCTTTTTGTTAGAGAAACGTTCGTATCTGGCAGCTCTTTAACAAAAGCTCCTTGCAGTAATCCCGTTTCGGTGCTATGATGGGTCAAACTATGGAACGGGAAGAGGAACTTCGAAGACTACCCGATCGACCGCCGCGCCACTGCCCTACCTGCGGGTCACGGGTCGCTGAGGGCGCCAAGACCTGCTTGATGTGCGGCGCCGTCCTTGAGGAAGAGGCAGCGGTCGAGGAGTCCACTGCAGGTACACGGACACATCGGCTGACGGGTAAGCAGATGGGCATATTGGCGGCCCTCGCCTTGATCATTCTGGCGGGAGCCATCTTCTTGGGGCTGAATCTGTCCACTGCCCAGGAGCTGCCCACCCCTACCTCTACGCTCACGCTGACGCCGACCCCCAGCCCTAGTCCCACGGTGACGGTGCTCCCGACCGCGACGCCCTCGCCCGAGCCCACACCGACCCCCATTCCTCCGCAGCTCTACACCGTCCAAGCGGGGGACACGTTGGAGACAATTGCGACCGCCTTCGGAATGACGGTCAATGAGATTATGGCTTTCAACGATCTCACCTCGGAGCTCATCCGTGAGGGAGATAGCCTGCAGATCCCGCCCCCGACCCCGACCCCCGGCCCGACTCCTACGCTCGATCCGTCTCAACCTACACCTACGCTCGCCCCCTTCGTTGCCTACACCGTACAACAGGGGGACGCGCTCTCCACCATTGCCGAGAACTTCGACATCACCATGAATGACATCTGGGGTGCCAATCCGGAGATGGAGCCGGGTGTGACGGTCATCCAAGCGGGGCAGGTGCTGATGATCCCGCAATTTACGCCCACGCCGGAGGTCACCCCCGAGGTAGTAGTGGCTGGCACACCTGAACCGCAGGTCAGCTACCCGCCCCCCACTTTGCTCTACCCGCCCGATGGAGCTACCTTCACCGGACCGGAAACCGCCATCGTCCTCCAGTGGACGGCGGTAGGTATCCTGCCTGAAGACACCTACTATCGTGCTACCATCACCCTTCCCGGCAGTGACCCGGTAGAAGAGTCGACGCTGACCCGCGCTACAGCTTGGCGTGTGCCCGAGCAGCTTCTTCCCACCGCAACCACCGAGATTCACCGCTTCACCTGGAAGGTAGAGATCGTACGACGTTCAGGAAGTGGCACCGACGAAGGTTATACGACGCTGGGCAGGTCCAACGCAAGTCGTAGTCTGTACTGGCAGGCTGAGGAGTAAGCGCCTGTAAGAAAGGACCTTCCGGACGCCGGATGCCCAGGTACCGGGCTGCTAAACCGAGCCGGGCTACGACCTCTCCGCTGACGGTTAAAACCGCCGGCTACCGTATTGAAGTCGGCTGAAGCCGACTGGAAATGTGCTTCCGGCAATGTGCTTGCTGGAGCACACTGTCTTCGTGGTAGCCTGTGACTTGAGCCACAGGCGATGCTGGGCAGGGCCATCAACTTTAGCTTTTATGTCCGGATCAGTAACTGCTTGGAACGCACAACAATCCGGATCTTCATCCATCTTCGACATCCGTCCCTCGGTCACCACGAGGAGAGAGGGACCGGTCCGCAGGAGCTGTGCGTCACTGGAGAGCGGGTGTGATCTCTCGACTCGCTGCGCTCGCTCGCAATGACGGGCGGGCTTATTTTAAGAGGAGGTTGCCGTGGCCATCTCGCAAAAGGAACATACCCCCGTCGAGTTCTTTGCCGAAGGATACCGGCTCTCGGGCTCCTTCGACGCACGTCGCGCCTCCCTGGGGGACGCCCTCTATGACGCGACGTCCGAGTTCATCATCCTGCGTGAAGCGTATATCTCCGTCATCGACCGCCCCGCCGAGATCCTCACCAACTATCCGGTGGCTCTGGTGACGAAGTGGAGCGTCGCCTTTGCCTTGACCAGCGATCAGGAGCTGGCCCTGCGACACGATCAGAGGTTCAGCCCTTACCAGAGGCCGAAGACCCGGCACCTGCACCTCATCGTCCCCTTCTTCGAATTGACCGGCGATCTGCGAATGCCCGGACACGTGGACCCTCGACTCATGTTCAAAACCCAGAAGGAGAGCTTCGTCACCCTCCTCGACGTCACGGCTCGCTCCACTTCGGATTCCAGTGTCAGTTATCAAGGTGGAGCTGCGCTCGTCAACACCTCCAAGATCAGTTTTGTGGGGATGAAGAGCCTCTGATTTAGAGCGAAAGGAGCACGATCATGGCCCGTATTCTGGTCATCGATGATAACGCCGACCTGCTGAACATGTTGGAGCTCGTCCTGCGCCATAAGGGCAACCACGAGGTCTTTCTCTCCTCCGAGGGCCAGAAAGGGCTGCAGTTGGCCCTGGACCAGAAACCCGACCTAGCCATCATCGATGTGATGATGCCGGGGATGAGCGGGTACGACGTCGTCAAACAGATCCGGGCAAACGAGTCGCTTGCGGATATGTCGATCATCATCCTCACGGCACGCGGTCAGCCCATCGACGCCCTGGCTGCAAAGCAGGCAGGCGCCGACCTGCACATCTCGAAACCCGTGGATGCCGATAGCCTGCTCGGCCAGATCGAGGAGCTTCTCTCCCACAGGGAGGCGCAATCTCCTGCGGCCGTGCTGCCTCTCCTGAGCCTGCGTGGGGGGATCGGCACCACGACCCTGGGCGTCAATCTCGCGCTGCTGCTACAACAGGTACAACCCACCCTGCTGCTCGACCTCTCTCCCAACTCCGGGCACTGTGCTCTCTATCTGGGCCTAAAGCCGGTTCGCCACTGGGGGCCCCTATCACGAGGCCTGGTTCCCCTACAGAACGCCCAACAGGTAGAGGATCTGACATTGGAGCACGAGAACGGGCTCCGTCTTCTCGCCGCGCCCCCCACCCCCCTGGAGAACCAGGGCTTTGACGCTGAGCAGATCCAAGAGCTGCTCCAGACGCTCGGCGGCCTCGCACGTTTCGTGATCGTGGATATGCCCCCCACCCTCGGACCGGCCTTCCGTGGGGTGCTAAACACGGCAGCCCATCTCTTCCTGATCAGTGGTGACGACCCTCCCGGACTCCAGACGACGCTACAGACCCTGCGCTATCTCAAAGCGCAGCGTGAACGTACGGGCATCATCGTCAACACCGTGACGCCCGGCCCTCGCCCCCCCTTGGAGGCTCTCCAACGGGCCCTGCACCTGCCCATTCTCGCGCATCTGCCCTATGACCCCGGCCAGACGACGGCACGCCACAGACAGCTCCCCTCTGCCATCGGTCAACCCGACTCACCTCTCATCGCCGCCCTGCAGCGCCTCGTCCGGCAGCTCCTGAAGTGAGCACTTGCCTCCGGAGCGTCTTGTGGTACTATGGAACGCTGCACCGGGCGCTGGAACGAGAAGACGCGACAGTGAGAGGGACCCTGCCGGGGAGATATGGAATTTCTAAACATCGGTATCGGAGAGCTGCTGCTGCTCGCCCTCGTCGGCTTGCTGCTCTTCGGTCCCGAGGATTTGCTCAAGTTTGCACGGAGCGCCGGTCGGCAGATTCGCAGCCTGCAGCGGACGTGGGGTGAGATCTCCCGGTCCGTGCAGACAGATCTCCTGGAGATGGAACACGACGAGATGCAGCAACGGAGCCCCCCTTCTCAAGAAGCGCCAACGTCAGAGGAGGGACGGGAGACGGTCTTGGCAGCCACACGGCGAAGCGAGACACCCTCAACGCCGGACACAGGCGGGGAGAGAGACAACGAGGTAGTGCAGGGAAGGGCCCAGGGTGAGAGCGAGACCGCCCTCTAGCCTCCGAACATCCAGACAACATCGAAGAAGGCTCATGTTCTATAGAACATGAGCGCTTATTTTTGTAGGGGCAGAGCAAAGCGGATTCGCAACTGAGGAGCTCCTTTCGTAGGAGACACCCGCGTTTAGACGCTCTATTCACGCACCCAAATGACGACTCGACTACCTGACTATGAGACTGACCGACGACGTTCGAAGGAGGGACAATGCGCGTAGGCGTTGATTTCGGGACCACCAACTCATCGGTTGCCCATTTCAGTCCGCAGGGTCTGCGGCCCATCGAGCTGGATCCGGGCAACCATAATCGGAACGTCCTGCCCTCACTCATCTACATTGAGCGGGACCAGAGCACCAGCCTCGGCAGTGTGGCGGCCGCTCGTTACCTGCAGCAGGAGACGGGACGAAAGTCTATCTGGGAGCGCCGCTATATGGGCGCCATCGAGATGATCGTGGCCGGCGCCGGCTCGAGCCCCATTCGCTACATGCACGACATCTACGACCTCGTGGACATCAACGCCAACGGGCGCCTTCTCCAGTCGGTGAAGACGGCCCTGCGGGACCCCCAGTACGAGGGGACGGTCATCTTCGACCGCTACTATACCATCGACGAGCTCATCGCCACCATCCTCAAGCGGATGCGCCAACGGGCCGAGGAGCAGCTCGGCGACAGCTGCCGGGAGGTCGTGCTGGGGCGGCCGGTGCGCTTCTCCGATGATCCCGCCATCTCAGAGCGGGCCGAGGAGGTCCTCTACAAAGCCGCGCGCTTCGCGGGCTTCAAGCAGGTGGCCTTCGCCCTGGAGCCCCACGCAGCCGCCCACCTCTACCACCAGAGCAGCCCTACCCGGCAGATCGCCTTCATCTTCGACTTCGGCGGCGGGACCCTCGACCTGACGGTAGCGGAGGTGGGCGGCCAAGAGCGCCCACAGGTGCTGGCCTCCCGCGGCGTGCTCGTCGGCGGTGACGACCTCGACCGCCGCATCATGGAGTCGCTGCTCAACTACTTCGGAGCCGGCACCCAGGTACAGCCGGAGGTCGACTTCCCCTACGATATGCTGGAGCTGCTCAAGAGCTGGCAGACCATGCCCGACCTCTCCCGCCCCGATCAGATCGGGAAAATTCGCGAGTTCCAGGAGCACTCCAACAACCCCCAGGCGCTACGCGCCCTGGAAACCCTCGTATCGGAGAACGTGGGCTTTGCCCTTTTCAAGATCATCGAGCAGACGAAGATCGAGCTCTCCAGGGAGATCCTGGCCCGTCTCGACTTCGTCTACAAGACCATCAAGATTCACGAACGCCTCTTGCGCCGCAGCTTCGAGGAGTTGATCGAGGGGGAGCTGGCGGTGGTCCAGCGCGAGGTACACCAGGTGCTGGCCGACGCCGGCGTGCCACCGGAGGACGTCTCCGTGGTCCTGCGGACGGGTGGGAGCTCCCTCGTCCCGGCCTTCGTCCGGCTGCTGGCAGGGGTCTTCGACGCCGAGAAGATCCGCGAGATGGACCCGCTCACCTCCGTCGTGGGCGGCATGGCCCTCATGGCCCATGAGGAGAGCGGACGGGCGCCCGGGGACTATCTGCGCCACTACCGCTCCCCCTTGCGCGGGGTGCGGGCCTCGAGCGGTCGGGAGTACCGGCGCGTCAAGCTCCGTGCCTTCCGTCCGGCCTACACCGATCGCCCCTACCCGATCATGCGCCTCCCCCTCACCCTCAGCGGCCTCTCCGCCATCCAGACCGCCGACCTCGACTACGAGGTCGGCGCGAAGCGCCACCTCCGCTTTCACCTCACCCGTCCGTCGACGGTCTACGTCGCCTATCTATCGACGGCGGAGCGTCTGCCTGGCTGGCTGCGGCGCTTCACACCGGAACCGCTGCACGTGGAGATCGAGCACCCCGGCGGGCGGATGTTCTTTCCCGTCTACAGCCGCACCTACGATAAGGGGCCGGTCGTCCTGGGCGGCAACCAGGCGCCCGGAGCGCGGGGGCCCGCCTTCATGAACTACCTCGTGGCCGCCAAACCCCTCTGATATCAAAACCGGCGGAGGTCGCGCGACCTCCGCCGGTACGTTACGAAGCAAAGTCCTCAGTTACCGCCCAGGTAGGCCTTGCGTACCTGCGGATTATCCGCCAGAGCCTGCGCCGGCCCTTCCAACTGCACGGTCCCCGTCTCAAGGACGTAACCACGATCGGCGACCGAGAAGGCCATGTGAGCGTTCTGCTCCACCAACAGGATCGTCACGCCCAGATCCTTGATCTCCCGGATGATATCGAAGATCTCCTCGACCAGGATGGGTGCCAGGCCCATGGAAGGCTCGTCCATCAACAGCAGTTTGGGCTGTGCCATCAGCGCCCGCGCCACCGCAAGCATCTGCTGCTCACCGCCGGAGAGGGTCCCGCCGGCCTGCTCGAGGCGCTCCTTGAGGCGCGGAAAGAGCCTGAAGGCACGCTCCATGCTCTCTTGCACCTCCTTTTTGTCGTGGCGAGTGAAGGCCCCTATCTCCAGGTTCTCCCGCACGGTGAGGGGAGCAAAGATCCGACGCCCCTCAGGCACCTGGACCAGACCCATACGCACGATGGTATCGGGTCCGGTCCGCGTGATATCCTGGCCCTTGTAAAGAACGTGGCCGCCGTTGGAGCGCAGGAGACCGGAGATAGTGCGTAGGGTCGTGGACTTGCCGGCACCGTTGGCACCGATGAGGGTCACGACCTCCCCCTCATTGACGTGGAAGGAGATGCCGTGCAGCGCCCGGATGGCGCCGTAGGATACATAAAGATCGTGGACTTCCAAGAGTGGCATGAGTGCGCCTCCTAACGAATCACCACGGCCTGCCGGCCCAGATAAGCTTCCACCACGTGCGGATCGTTCCGCACCTCCTCGGGCTTGCCCCGAGCGATGACCTCCCCGAAGTCCATCACCGTGAGCCACTCACAGATGTTCATCACCAGCCGCATCCGGTGCTCTACCAGCAGGATGGTGAGGTCGAACTTATCTCGAACGAAGTGGATCAGCTCCATCAACCGATCGATCTCCTGGGGATTCATGCCGGCCGCCGGCTCGTCGAGGATGAGAAGTTGGGGACGCGTCGCCAAGGCCCGGGCGATCTCCAAGCGCCGCTGCAGACCATAGGGGAGGCTACCGGCAATATCCGCCTGGCGCTCCGCCAGGCCGAAGATCTCCAGTAACTCCTGAGCCAGCGTCGCCATCTCCTGCTCCTTCTCATGGAAACGGGAGGTCCGGAAGATGGAGTCAGGCAGGCTGTAGCCGGCGTGGGGGTGGTAGGCGATGCGCACGTTATCCAGCACCGTGAGGTTGGAGAAGAGCCGGATGTTCTGAAAGGTGCGTGCGATGCCCATCTGGATGATCTCGTGGGAGGGCAGACCCACCAGCTCGACGTCACGGAAACGAACGCTTCCCTCAGAGGGTACGTAAACGCCCGTGATCAGATTGAAGACCGTTGTCTTCCCGGCGCCGTTGGGGCCGATGAGCCCCGCCAACTCCCCCTGCCGCAGGGTCAGGTCGAAGTCGTGGACGGCGCGCAGATTGCCGAAAAACTGTGTCAGACCCTCCACCTTGAGGATCACCGGGCGCTGTTCTACCTCGGGGGACAGACCTTCAGGACGCCCCTTCATACGGTCACCTCCTGCTGTACATCCGGTCCTTCGGCCCCCCGGTCGTAGATCTTCGTCGGCTCGACCCCGACCTTCTTACGAAGGAGGGGCAGCGACTGTCGCAAGAAGGGGATCTCGTACTTACCGAAGAGCCCTTCCGGACGCAGCAACATGAGTAACAGCAGCATCAAGGGGTAGACGACAAAGCGCCACGTCTCAAATCCTTCAGGAAGATAGAGGCGCAGAATCCCCTCCAGGAAGACAATCCAGGCGAAACCCGCGAAGATCGTGCCCGTCATGCTGCCCAACCCACCGAAGACGACGATCAACAGGGGGTTGAAGGCCTGGATGAAGTTAAAGGACATCGGATGGAGAAAGGCCAGGTCGTGCGCTCGAATGCCTCCGGCCAACCCGGCGAAGACGCTGCCGACGACGAAAGCGAGGATCTTCGAGTGCGCCACGTCGATACCCACGAGCTCCGCCGCCCGCTCGTCCTCCCGCACCGAGAGGGTCGCCCGCCCGGTGCTCGAGTGCAGGAAGTTGCGCATGACCAGGACGACGAGCATAAAGGAGGCAAAGACCCAGGGCCAGGTCGTCCAGCGAGGAATACCGATCATACCCCGCGCCCCCTTCATCTCCGGGAAGGGTAGGATGGTATCGGTATTGTCGAGCAGGACCTTGACGATGATGGTAAAGCCCAACGTGGCGATGCCGAAGTAGTCGGACCCCAGCTCCAGAACCGGAATCCCGAAGAGGAAACTGATGATGCCCGCCAGCGCAGCCCCACCCAGCAGAGCGAAGAAGAAGATCACCTGCTGGGTCACGCCCTCGGGGAGCACGTCGAAGAGGCTGTAGATCGACGGTCCGAGAAGGGGGTTGAGAATCTGTACCGCCAGCCAGAAGCCCAGGATCGCGGCCAACAGATTGAAGACGAACTTCGTAATGGTGCTTACACCGTAGAAGCGCCGCAGGAAAGCCCCCACGCCCCACATCAGGAGAAAGGCCAACAGACATCCCCCGATGAGCACCACGACCCCGGAAGGATCGGCCCGGGTCCAGCGGTAGGTGACGTCAGCGGAGGCGTAGGCGCCGATAGCGTAGAAGCCGTACTGCCCCAGGGCAAACTGCCCATTGAAGCCGTAGATGAGATTCAACCCCAGGGTGACCATGGTGATGGCGGTCCCCCAGAAGAGGATGCCTCTCCAGTAGTTGTTGATGACGCCGAAGCTCAGTAACAGTTGCACGACGACAAAGAGTAAGACCGCGCCGATGGCGAAGTAGACGCCCGGTTTCTTCAACCGTTCTAACATATCCTCCTCCTCACACCTTCTCCTCGGGAGCCTCGCCGAAGATACCCTGAGGTCTGATCAACAGCACGATAATCAGCAGCGAGAAGGCGATGGCATCCCGCATGGGTGTGGAGATGAACCCCGCCGCCAGCACCTCCGTCTGCCCCATGATGAGGGCTCCGACGAAGGCACCGGGGATGCTCCCGATACCGCCGATCACCGCCGCCACAAAGGCCTTGAGGCCGGGGATGATACCCATGAGATGGTGTACCTGCTTGAAGGCCGTCGCGTAGAGGACGCCGGCAGCGCCCGCCAGCCCCCCTCCCAGCGCGAAGGTGGCAGAGATGATGAAGTCCACGTTGATCCCCATCAGACGCGCCGCCGATTTGTCGTAAGCCGAGGCCCGCATCGCCTTCCCCACACGCGTGTGCTGCACGACGTACTGGAGCAGTACCTGCAGGAGAATGGAGGACACCAGGATCACCAACATGATGTTGGAGACCGAGAGATCGAGCGCTTCACCCTGCACCAGGGGAGCGAAGCCTACAAGGGTCAACACCACCCCCAAGAAGCCGCCCAACAGCAACCCCAGCTGCAGCAAAGGGTGGCGGCGCCAGGCCTGGGCCCGCTGATCGCCCCGGCGCGCCAGCACCGTGAACGTGATGTAGAGCCCCAGCGAGACGACAAAGAGCAGCCAGAAGAAGCCGATCACCACCGGGGAGACGTTGGCGGCGTTGAAGACCTGGAACTCGAAGGGACGAGGGTAGGTGATGTAGTTATTGGTGTAGACGAAGGGCAAGGCTGCGAAGTACTCCAAAAAGAAAGAGACCCCTACCGCCGTGATGAGAGCCGAGATCCGCGGCGCCGTACGCAGCGGACGGTAAGCAAAGCGCTCGATCACCACGGCCAGGAGGCCCGCAATGATCATGGCGAGGAGAATCACCGTACTCGCTCCGATCACCGTGCCCAATCCTGCGTTCAGAGAGGGCCAGAGCGTGAGCGGCCAACGGTGTAGATCGACCAGAGAGATGGCAAAGAAACTGGTGAAGGCGCCCACCATAAAGACATCGCCGTGGGCGAAGTTGATCAACTTCACAATGCCGTAGATCATCGTATAACCCAGGGCAATGAGGGCGTAGATCAAGCCCAGCTGCAAGCCGTTGAGGACCTGCTGCAGGAAGACCGCAGGCCTCTCCAGGGCGGCGCGAATAAGGACATAGAGTACAAAAAGCCCCACGAGCACCAGAAAGATCTGGCTGATGCGGTTAAGGATCAGACCGTGACGGCGCTGCGGAAGGGCAGTTTCCTTGTTATATTCTGCTTCTAAGGTCGCCATATTCTTCTCTCCCAGAACCACGGTTGGGGAACCGGTACTAACCAAAGAGCCGGGGGGACTCGCCGAGCCCCCCCGACCGGCACCCGTCTGAGTCTCAGACTGAGTGTAACATCAAATAGCTCTAAGGACTGGCAAAGTCGACGAAGACCACCGACCCATTCTCGACCTTGAGGATGGCGGCCGACTTGATGGGGTTGTGCTGCTCGTCGAAGGTGATGTCGCCTGAAACGACGCTGAACCTGCCGCTCTCCATGGCGTCGGCAACCACGGCCGGGTCGGTCGACTCGGCGTCGGCCATCGCCTGCAAGAGGATGGAGGTGGCATCGTAAGCCAGGGTGGCGAGAGCATCGGGCACCGCACCGTACTCTTCCTCGTAGCGCGCGACCCAATCCTGAACGACGGGGCGCGGGTCATCCGGGGAGTAGTGGTTGGTGTAGTACCCACCCTCGGCAGCCTGCAGATCGAGCTCCGCGGAGTCCCAACCGTCACCGCCCAGGGTAACAGCCTCAATGCCCATCTCCCGAGCCTGGGAGTGAATCAGGTTGACGGTGGAGTAGTAGTCGGGCAGGTAGAGGACGTCGGGCGCGGCGTCCTTGACCTTGGTCAGGATGGCCGAGAAGTCCGTGTCCTCGCCGGTGTAGGTCTCCATGACGACGACCTCACCCCCCAGCTCCTCGAAGTTCTCCGCGAAGACCTCCGCCAGACCGCGGACGTAGTCGTTCCCCTGGTCGAGGAAGACGGCAGCCGTCTGGGCATCCAGCTCCTCACGAGCGAAGCGCGCGGCGACCTTGCCCTGGAAGGGATCGATGAAGCAGGCGCGGAAGATGGTATCCTTGGTCGTCTCCGTCTCCGCATCATAGGTAACGGCGGGATTGGTGGAAGAGCCGCTGATCTGCAGCACGCCCTTCACAACCGCGATCTCCGAGACGGGGATGGAGGCGCTCGAGCAGACCTCGCCGACGATGAACTGGACACCGTCCTGCTCAATGAGCTTGTTGGCGGCGCTGACGGCCGCCTCGGCACTGCACTGGCCGTCCTCCAGGATGGGCTCGATCTGCTTGCCCATCACACCCCCCTGCTCATTCCACTCCTCAATAGCCAACAGCGCGCCATTGTAGGACGACTGACCGAAGGTTGCCACGTCACCGCTCATGGGGAAGAGCAGACCGACCTTGATCGTCCCCTCCTCGGCAGGAACGTTGCCGCCGGGTTGGCACGCCGGCAGGACAATCAAGGCCACGAGTAACAGCACGAACAACATGGGACGTGTACGCATCTCTATCTCCTCCGTTGACTTAAGTTTAAAGATGGGACAACTCTTCAACTCTGCTCACATTTGACCGTCTCTCGGCTCTTCGACCTCCTTCTGCTCGGATAAAAGCAAGAACCGCGACCAGAAGTAGCCATACCCTGTTCCGCGTAGAAACAGAGCGGTCGCGTCAGAACACCTTTTGATTGTAGCAAGAAACAAGGGGGGTGTCAAATTGACCAAAGTTCAAAGTCCACTATAATGAAAATCAGGACAATAGTAACTTGACAAGCCCCAGCTGCATGCAGGGAAAAGAAACTCTTACCAGTGCAGGTGCATGTTGCTTGTAGCCCTTATTTCAATACAAAGGAGCCTTATATGTCAAAGAGACGCAACACGCTGATTATCCTTTTGGTGCTCCAGTTCATCGCGCTGATTCTCTACACACCCGACTTCTTCCGGGCAGCTCCGCAGGCCATCATCATCCCCCCCACCCTGCTCATTCTGATGATCCTGGGAGTGGCGGGCATCATCACCGGTACGCTCTCCCCCGCTCTGGGACGCAGCCTGCTGATCTTCGTGCAGGGCGTGAATATTGCCGTCCGCCTGATGATGTTCTTCCCCAACCTGAAGACAGGCGAGACCTGGGACATCGGGCTCATCATCCTGCAGCTGGTGAGCATGGGAATCTCCTGGTACACGATGATGCAGATGGAAAAGCGCCGCGTCGACACGCTGCGCCTCGTCCCTTCCAGAGAGGACTCTTCCGGTTGACAACTAAGCCCTTTGGGGTACAATAGCCCTGGCTTATCGAAGGGCCGCATCTCGATGCGGTCCTTTTGATTGAGACCCGGCATAAAATTCGCACCGGTAACCGTAGCGGCACCGGGATGTATGATGGAGGAGAGCAATTATGGCTGAGCTGGAATTACGCACCACCCCTCGTGAGACGATCGGCAAGCAGGTCAAACAGCTGCGCCGCGAGGGTCTGGTCCCGGGTATCCTGTACGGACGCGGGATCGAATCCATTGCCGTGAAGATCGACCAACAGGCTGCCGAGGATATCGTCCGGCAGGCCGGCAGCAGCACCCTCGTCAAGGTTCACGTCGAGGGCCAGCAGGAGCCCTTCAGCGTGATCGTGCGTGACGTGCAGCGGCACGTCATCCGCCGCGATCTCCTGCACGTCGACCTGCAGGCCCTGAGCATGACCGAGACGGTGCGCCTGCCTATCCCCGTCGTGCTGGTGGGCAACGCCCCCGCCGCCGAGGAGCTGGGCGGGGTCCTGTTGCAGCAGATCAACGAGATCGAGGTGGAGTGTCTGCCCGGGGCTCTCGTCTCGGCTTTTGAGATCGACGTCTCAGGCATGACCGAGATCGGCGACGCCATCGCCATCAAGGACATGGACATCCCTGCGGGCATCGAGATCCTCAGCGACCCTGAGGAGACCGTCGTCATGATCACTTTCATCGAAGAAGAGGTGGTCGAGGAAGAGGAGACCTTCGAGGTCATCGGTGAGCTGGAAGAGGTCGAGGTCATCGGCCGCGGTGCCGACGAAGAGGGCGAGTTCGAAGAGGGCGAAGAAGAAGCCGAGTAAGCGCTCTTAACAGTATACCTTTCCGAGTGCTGGTGGGTGAGCTACGTAAACGGTGCTTGCGTCACTGTAGTTTGCGAGCCTCAAACGCCTACGGGGTACGCCAACCCTACGCTCTCGGTCACGCCATCGGGAAGTTATTTCTTTACGAACCCTAAGGCTTCAGAAACACCGAACGATAACAGGCGGGTCGTTGAGACCCGCCTGTTTGCTTACCAGCTCTGTCCCCTATTCCCCCTTTAGGATGAAGATCAGCGGCTGCTGCGCCTCCAGAGGCGGCAACGCCACTTCGAAAGCGCCCCCCGCCCCCACCTCAATCTCCACCTCGAGTGCGGAGAGAGCATCGAGGGCGCGGTACCGTCCCTCCGCGAGCGAGCTCTCCTCCACCTGCAGCACTACCTCTGCGCGCGGGCGTCCGGAGAAGTTCAGGACCACGAGCACCCGGTCTCCGTCCTCCAGGCGCAGGAAGGGATAGACGAGCCCGTCGCTGCTCTCGACGGGCATAAAGGCGCCCGTGTGCAGCGCGGGATGAGCGTGGCGCAGGTGGATGAGGCGCCGGTAGTGGCTCAGGAGCGAATCCGGGTCCTCGTCCTGGCTTGCCACGTTGACCTCGGCGTAGTCCCGGTTCACGGCCTGCCAGGGACGACCGGTGGTGAAACCGGCCTCCGCCTCCGCCGTCCACTGCATGGGGGTGCGGAGCAGCTCGTCGGGCTTGTGCCCCACCATCCCGATCTCCTCACCGTAGTAGACGAAGGGGACGCCGGGCAGGGTCAGATAGGTCGCCGCCGCCAGCTTCATGCGGTCCACGTCCCCCCGCAGGCGCTCCATCACCCGCTCCTGGTCGTGATTGGTGAGAAAGGTAGCGTAATGAGAATCCGCGTAGACCTGCTGCACCTGTCGCATGTGGGAGCGCAGGGCTGCCGGGGAACCGCTCCCGACGGCGCTGATGATGGCCTCGGCCAGGTCGAACTCGAAGGCGAGGTCGAGGGCCCCCTCCTCCAGATAGTGATTCACCTCCTGAGTGTGCGACCAGACCTCGCCCACGGTCATGGCCTCGCTCTCCACGGCGACGTAGTGCTCGCGGAAGGCCTCCAACCACCCGAGGGTCTCCTCCGTCGTCGCCAATCGGGGCGTCGCCGTCAGGAGGTCATCCTCGATGAGATAGCGCACGGCGTCGAGGCGGAAGCCGTCGGCCCCCATCTCCTCCAGCCAGAACTCGGCGACGTCGTAGATCTCCGCGGTGACCGCGGGATGCTCGTAGTTGAGATCGGGCATCTCCGACCAGAAGACCGCATAGTACCAGCCGTCACCCCGGCGATACCAGACCTGCTGTCCCCACGGGCCCCGATAGTCCTGCTGCTCGTCGCTCCAGACGTACCACGCCCGCCTCTCGGCGTCCTCACCACCGGCGCTGTTGATAAACCAGGGGTGTGCACTGGAGGTGTGGTTGATGACCAGATCGATGATGACGCGGATACCCCGCTCGTGGGCCGCATCGATGAGGGCCTTGAAGTCCTCGTTCGTCCCGTAGTCGGGCTCGACCCGGTAGTAGTCGACGATGTCGTAACCGTGGTAGCTGGGGGAGTCCATGATGGGCATCAGCCAAATGCCCGTCACCCCGAGGTCATCGTCGGTGGCGGGATCACCGTCGTTGAGATAGTCCAGCTTCTCGATAAGCCCCTGCAGATCCCCCACCCCGTCACCGTCGCTGTCGTAGAAGCTCCGCACGAAGACCTCGTAGAAGACGGCATCGTTCCACCACCCCGACCGCGCTCCCAGGGGCAGGGGGGTCGGGGTAGCTGTGGGCGGCAAAGGTGTCGCCGTCGGCAGCACCGGGGTGGCGGTAGGGACGGGGGTCTCTCCTACGGTGCAGGCGACCAGAGTGCAGAGCAGCAGCAAAAGCCAGAGTTTACGCATAACGACCCTCCTCACGTTGACCTATGAGAGATTGCACCGGCGAACGGCCCGGCTCTTCCTAATTGTAGCATACAAAAAGGGCCGGTATCGATACGATACCGGCCCCTCGGGGTGAGAGCGGGAGGACTACTCCTCCTCTTCCTCACGCTTGGACTGCTCGATGATCTCCTGTGCCATGTGGGTAGGAACGACGTCATAGCGCACGAAGTCCATCGCGTAGACTCCCCGTCCCTGAGTGAGGGCCCGGAGGTTGGTGGCGTACTGCTGCATCTCCGCCAGAGGCACCTCGGCCGTGATGACGGTCTTGCCCGTCTGCTGTGCCATCCCCTGGACGCGCCCGCGCCGGGTGTTCAGATCGGAGAGCACGTCACCCGTGAACTCCTCGGGCACGGTCACGGTGAAGAGGTAGATGGGCTCGAGCAACACGGGATGGGAGCGGCGGAAGGCCTCCTTGAAGGCCTCGCGACCGGCGATCTGGAAGGCGATGTCCTTCGAGTCCACCGGGTGCTCCTTGCCATCGTAGACGGCGACCCGCACGTCCACGATGGGATAGCCGGCAATCACACCCCCACCCAGGATCTGCTTGACCCCCTTCTCGATGGAGGGTTTGAAGGAGGTGGAGATGCGACCTCCGAAGACCTCCCAGACGTAGTCGAAACCCTCGTCCCGGGGCGTGGGCTCCAGACGCATGTGGACCTCGGCAAACTGACCCGAGCCACCGGACTGCTTCTTGTGACGATACTGCGCCGACTCGGTGGCGGTGATGGTCTCCTTGTAGGGCACCTTGGGCACGCGGGCCGCCAGATTCACCCCGAAGCGGGACTGCATGCGCCGGATGGCGGTCTCCACGTGAGCGTCGCCCATGCCGGAGAGGATGGTCTCGCGGGTGCTGGGCTCGTGCTCCCAGTACAGGGTCGGATCCTCCTCGGTCATGCGGGTGAGGGTAGAGCCCATCTTTGCCGTATCGGCCTTGGTCTTGGGATAGATAGCTACGCTGTAGAGAGGCGCGGGGAAGGCAGGCGGACGGAGGGTGAGCTTGCGCTCCTTGCTGCAGAGCGTATCGCCCGTCAGCGCCTCGGCCATCTTCGTCACGCCCCCGACGTCGCCGGCGTGCAGGTTCTCGACGTTCAGCTGCTCCTTGCCGCGCATCACCGCGAGCTGTCCCAGACGCTCATCCGTCTCCGCCCGGGTGTTGTAGATCGTGGCGCCGGAGGCGGCAATGCCTCCGAAGACGCGGAAGTAGGTGATCTTGCCCACGAAGGGATCGGCCGTGGTCTTGAAGACGAGGAGGGCCAACGGCGAGGTATCGTCCACGGCAAACTCCTCCTCACCGGCGGCCGTCCGGGCCTCGAAGGGGCCCAGATCGGTGGGGTTAGGCGCGAGTTGGACCAACAGATCGAGCACGGCGGTGATACCCACGTCAGTGGTGCTGGAGAGGGCCAGGACGGGCACGACGGAACCGCCGATGATGGCCTTTCGCAGACCGGAGATGATCTCCTCGGGCGTCAGTTCCTCGTCCTCGAAGAACTTCTCGAGGAGGGCATCGTCCCCCATCGCCGCATACTCGATCAGCTCCATCCGTGCTTCCTCGACGGCATCCGCCATGTCGGCAGGGATCTCCCCGGCTTGGCCCTCGGGGCCCATGTAGGCCTTCTCGTCCAGGAGATTGATGACGCCCTCGAAGTCGCCCTGCGAGCCGATGGGCAGCAGGACGGGCAGGAACTGCACGTCGAAGGCCTCGCGAAGTGAATTGAGCGTACGCTCGAAGTTCGCATTCTCCCGGTCCATCTTGTTGATCAGGACCATGTGGGGAAGCTCTTCTCCCTCGGCGTAGTTCCAGGTGAGCTCGGTGCCCACCTCGACACCGGAAGCCGCGTCGACGAGGCTCAGGGCCAACTCAGAGACCCGCAGGGCGCTGTTGACCTCACCCACGAAGTCGGTGTAGCCTGGAGTGTCCAGCAGGTTGAGCTTGTGCTTCTTCCACTCGACGGGGGCCAATCCCAAGCTCAGGGAGATGTTGCGGCGAATCTCCTCATCGTCGAAGTCGGTGACCGTGCTCCCCTCTTCCACAGAGCCGCGCCGGTTGATGGCGTTGCTGCGGAAGAGCGCTCCTTCCACAAAGGTGGTCTTTCCGGAACTTCCGTGACCGATGAGGGCGATGTTGCGAATTTGCTTGGTGGCGTACTCTTTCATGAACCTCTTTCCTCCAACATAATTACCTTACGCGCAAAGACGGCCCGAGGGCCGTCGTACTTTAGGCACTGGCTCAGACCTGAATTGTAAACGAAGTTGACAGAATGTCAAAAGAAAAGGGAGTGCAGCCCCTGTTGTAATCACCAGAGGTCGCCCCCGCAGGCAGCACCTGCGGGGGCCGGGAACGATCGCCCTTCCTAGCCTCCGCCCTGGAGATTGCTAAGACTGCGACTGGCAACGTCGGCGCTCAGCCCCCACAGCACCAACCCCAGGTAGTCGGCGAAGGGGTCGGCGCCGAAGGTAGCGCCGCTCTTCAGATAGAGGGAGCTCATGCCCACGGCGACCAGGCCCAGCAAAAGCGCCAGGTAGAGAAGCGGACGGACCAGCCAGAGGGTCGCCTCCGCCCGGATCCGGTCGGAGAGACCGGAGAGGCCGACGAGAAAGCGCCGTAAGCGCTCCTGAGCGGCGGAGATGTCGCGCAGCGCCCGCAGGGGCGGAGCCGTCGCCGCTTGCCCGACTGCCGTGACCGCGGCGGCGGCCTCAGTCGTGGCGTTGATGATATCGGTATCGGGTCCCCGGCTGGCGTTCATGATCCCCGTACCCAGCCCTGCCAGCAGCGTCTGAATCTCCTGCAGCACCTCTTGGGCGTGCGCATCCTGCCGCTGCCCGATGAGCAGACGCGTCTGGGCGATCTTCTCCTGAATCCGCGCGACGTTGGGGTGCTGATTCCCCTCTATGGCCCTCTCGATGTTGCGCAGCTTGAGCAACGCCTCCCGCCGTTCGTCGAGGGCCTGGATCTGCACCTCCATCATCTCCAGCTTCTCCTGGTAGACGGCCTGGCGCAGCCGCTCCACCATCGGCAGGAGAATCTTCTGATCCTCCGCGTGCATCTCCTGAACCCGTACCTCGAGGGCGTTGACCTTGTCCAGCGCCTCGGCCTGGGGTTCGCCCCGCTCCTGCATATACTTGAAGAGCCGTCCCAGCACGATGCCCAGCAGCAGGGCCACGAGGGGCCAGAAGGGCCCGACACGCACGCTGAGGTCGACGGGGATGGAGAGCCGTCCTGCCTGCCCCTCGAGGATCAGGTAGAGGCGCCCCGTGTAGTGATCCGGCGGCATGGCGCTTCGATTGAGGAGCAGGGGCAGCGAGATGATCCCGTCGGCAGGCAGGGTCACGGCCTCGGGCGGCGCCAACGCCTTCTCGGTCAGCTGGTACCCCGTCCCCTCCCCCAACACCACCGCCTCGACGCCCTCCACCTTCACCGGCGCCTCCGTTTCGTTGTCGAACTGGAGGGACCAGAGATCGAGGAAGGCGCTCTGAGGCAGGAAGAGACGGGCCAGCCAGCAGTCGGGACCGGGCGCGCAGTTGACCAGCCGGAGGCTCAGATTCGACGTGCCCGGCAGCGCGGTGAGCACGGGGCGAGCGCGCGCCGTGACGGTGACCGGCACCGTCACGGCTCCCTCCTCCGTCTGCCCCGGCAGCAGCAGGGTGATCGTCCCCTCGTAGATCCCCGGCAGCGTGATGCCGTTCACGAGAACCTGGAAGTTCTGCGGAACGTTCTCGGCGAGCGCGGTGGAGCCGCTGAGCGTAATCTGCTGCCGGCCGATGACCTCGTCCCCCCCCGCCATCTCCAGATCGGAGGCCAGGAAGGTAAAGCTCTCCACGTTTCCCCCCACGGCTGTGAGCCGCAGGTTCCCCACGAAAGCGTTCTCCTCCCCGACCCATCCCCGAATGGTCAGGGGGGAGTCGTTGGGATCCACTGCGATGCGGGTGACCTCCTGAGCGGCGACGGGTGAGAGCATGACGAGTGCCAGAGCCAAGACAAGCCACGGAACACGTTTTATGATCATGATACCTCCTGACAATAAGTCTGATAGTCGTGTAGTCGGATAGTCGTCAGGTCTCACTTCCCGGCCAAGCTGCTCTCCCATCAGAGACCGACGGGCTGCTCCAGCGCGACCTCATTGGCAGCGTAGAGGGTGTAGATGAGGCCCAAGGGATTCTTCCGGCAGCGCAGCAGCTCGCGGCGCACCCCCAGCATGGCGGGTCCCAGGGCCTCACCCCGGAAGACGCGGGGCAGGAGGAGGCGCGCGTAGGTCTCGGCGAAGAGCTCGGGCACCGCGCACTCGGTCCCGACCACGCCGCTGGCTCCGGCCTCCCGGAAGTCGGCGATAAGGCTGACGTAGCTCTCGGGGCCGTAGTCACCCGTCGCGCAGCCGTTCAGCAGGACCAGGGGGGCCGACTCCCACCGCAGGTTCGAGGCCTCGAGGAAGTCGCTGTTCAAGGCCGCGTCACTGAGCCGGAGATAGGGACCCAGCAAGGAACTCTGACCCCCGTGGCTGTAGAAGTAGACGAGGCCCAGCTCGGGTCCGCGCTCCTTCCAGATGGCCTCCAGCTGGGCCAGCTCCTCGGCGACGAGGAGCTCGACGTTGCCCTCTGCTTCCAGGTAACCCAGATGCTCCTGCCAGAGGCTGAAGTCCCGCCAGACGTTGACGTTAACGGGCAGAGGAGCGCCATTCCTCACCCGCCGGACGACGGTGGGGAGGGCGGGCAGCTCTCCGGTGATCCAGCAGGGGAGCTGTTCGATGGTGTGCCGGTATCCCCAGAAAGCGTAGGGGCAGACGAGATCGCTGCTCTCATCCGCACCGCAGGCGGTGTGGTCGCCGCCACAACCCGCGAAGTCACGACAGACGCGCGTTCGTTCGGGCACGTACTTGATGGGACGCTCGTAGAGCAGCGCCCAGGGCAGCGTCGCGACCCCCACCACCGGGTTGACCTGGATGACGTCGTCGGGGTGCAGCCGGGCCTGCAGCGCCTCGCGCTCGCCGTCCTCACCGCCCCGCCCCGTCAGCACCCGGTAGAGGCGGTGACCCACGAGCGCCCACTTGGGAAGCCAGAGGTCCAGCAGGTCGTCGTCGCCCTCTACGATCCACTGGTACCCGAACCGCTCCCCCTCCCCGGTGACGGCAGCGAGGAGCTGGGCGCGCAGATCGGTGACCGCCTGCCCCAGGGCCTCGGGTTGAAGGTGGGTGTCGAAGGCCGCTACCTGCTGCTCCGTCTCCCCCGAGCGGTCGAGGAAGCGCAGATCGAGGCTGCCGTCACGGGGGTCCCGGGCGACGTCGATGGTCAGAACGCGGGAGGGCAGCGCCTGGAGCGCCTCCGGCTCGAGGCGCGCGGTGGTCGTAAAGGTCAGGCGCGCCGTCTGAACCGGTCGGGGGGAGGGCAACGGCTCCACACCCTCGGCCGCCACGATCTCCACCTCCACCCGTTGGGACTGCAGCAGGTGACCCCGGTAGAAGAGCTCCACCTGCAGCTGGCCCCGCCCCTCCTCGAGGAGAGGACGCACGGAGAAGCGCAGCCCGCCGGAAGGGCCGGAACGCGGCAGGGAGAGGGTGGCCAGCCTGGGGCGCACCTCGAAGTCGCGGGAGGCCACCCAGACGGTGATGGGCAGCGCCTCCTCGTCCTTCCAGACATCTTCGAGGGCGGCGCCGGGAAAGGGGACGTCCTCCTCCGCCAGCCCCTTGCGCTCGGGGCTCACGTCCACGTAGAGGGCGTAGGGCCGGCCGTGGACGAGCGGCTTATCGACAGGGAGAGGGCGCTCCCCACCCACGTCGGTGAAGAGGACATTGAAATAGCGCGTCTCCGTCTCCCCCTCCAGCGCATCTTCGGTCAGGGAGGGACCCAGATCCTCGAGCAGCCGTCGCACCGTGGCTCCCATGCGCAACATGGGGGCAGACTCGAGCCCCCCCTTGGGAAGGCCGACGGGGCCTGTAAAGGGCCCCATGGGGAGGCCCTTCGTCGTAGGCCCCAGCTGCTCCTCACCCGTGCACCGCTTCGCCTCCTGCACGAGGGAGCGAAAGACGGATTCGGCGGGGCTGTCCAGACCGGCCCGCACCATCCGCTCGACAAGTGAGGCCACCTCCTCCTCGGTCAGCGCCTGCTGGAGATCCTCGAGGAGGACCAGGAGGTAGTCGTGGAAGTCGAACCATTGGTAACCCAACGCCTCCTCGATGGCACTCAACTTCTTGTGCAGGCCTTCCAGAAAGAAGAGGTGTTCCTGCATCGTCCTGAGCTCTCTCATCGTGCAGCGCCTTTCGCAAAGACCGCAGCTGATTCCTGGGGGTGATGCAGGAACAAGTATAGCATAGTCGGACAAGCGGGACAACAGTCATCACCCCGGGGGGGCGTTTTTATCCCTGAGAGGGAGGGATGGCACTACTTGGGGGAGGGGGGGACGGTTATACTGAAACTATGGTTCGAATTCTGATTCTCGAAGAACACGAGATGGTACGCCAGGCGCTCCAGGAGCGCCTGGACGACGCCGCCGGGCTGGAAGTAGTGAGCAGCGTAGGAGAGTACGGGCGAGCCGTCCAGGAGGCCCAGGCCGTGCATCCCGAGGTCATCCTGATGGAGATCAAGACGACCGCCGGGCTGGCGACCCTCCAGGCCCTGCGCAGCGCGCTGCCCCGCGCTGCGGTGCTGGTGCTAACCTCCTACCCCGACGCCCGCGAGGAGGAACACGTTCTTGCTCTGGGGGCCCGTGCCTATCTCTTGAAAACCCTCAACACCGCCTCCCTGGTACAGGCCATCCACGACACCGCCCACTGCCCCATCGAGAGCCTGAGAGCTCTCTAGTGCAGCGGGCACGCCTCAGCCCCCGAGATCGGGCAGGAAAACCCCAAAGACCTGGTTCCCCAGCAGGCGCCCGGTGACAGTCAGGCGCAGCCGCTCCGCACACCACTCCAGTAGCCCCAGGCGCACGAAGCGCTCGATCACCGTACCGTAGCGCTCCTCGAGGCCCATCCCAAAGCGCGCGCGGAACTCCACGTCGGCGACCCCCTCGGCGAGCCGCAGCCCCATCATCAGCGTCTCGCCCATCTCCAGGGACCGCGGGATGGGCTCCTCCTCGACGACGGGCAGCCGACCCGCTTCGAGTCGGGCGCCGTACTCACGGGGCCGCGTCAAGTTGCTCCAGCGCCGCCCGCCGAGCCACGAGTGGGCTCCCGCGCCCAGGCCCAGCCACGGCCGGTTGCGCCAGTAGATGAGGTTGTGGTGGGCCACCCAGGGGCCCAGGCCCTCGGTCCGTCCTTGGGGAGGCAGCGCCCAGAGTGTCGGGGAGGGTTGCACCCCCAGCGCCCAGTTCGAGATCTCATACTGCCAGAAGCCCGCGGCCTGCAGCCGCTCTCCCGCCAGGTCGTACATGTCGGCAGCCAGATCGGGATCAGGCTCGGGAAGTTCTCCCCGGCCCACCCGCTCGGCGAGGGGCGTCCCCGGCTCGAGCTTGAGGGCGTAGAGGGAGAGGTGACGGGGAGCGAGGGCCAGAACGGCCTCCAGACTTCGGGCCCACCCCGCGAGGCTCTGGCCCGGCAGGCCGAAGATGAGATCCAGGGAGAGATTGTCGAAGCCCGCCCTCCGGGCGTCCTCCACGGCGGCACAGGCCTCCTCCCAACCGTGAATTCGTCCCAGGAGCGCCAGCTCTCCCTCCGCGGCCGACTGCACGCCCAAACTCAACCGGTTCACCCCCACCTCGCGCAAGCGGCGCAGCGAGGTGCGCTCCACCGTGCCCGGATTGGCCTCCAACGTGATCTCGGCGGCATCGTTCAGACGGAAAAGCCGCCGGGCCGCCTCGACGAGAGAGGTCACGCTCTCCACGGGGAGCAGGGAGGGGGTTCCGCCGCCGAAGTAGAGCGTTGTGGCCTCGAGGGAGGCAGGATATTCGGCGTGGAGCTCCAGCTCTTGTAGAAGAGCGTTCACGTATTGGGGACGCAGCTCGAGAAGGCCCGCGTAGGTGTTGAAGTCGCAGTAGGTACAGCGACGGCGACAGAAGGGTACGTGGACGTAGAGACCGACCTTCACGGGCTCACTGCCTCTCACCCGGGCAGAGGGGTCATGAGACGATCCCGCGGGTCAGATCGAGGAAGAGACTTTCCAGCGTCGCGCGCTCCTCGAGATAGGAGCGCACGGGCCAGCCGCCCTGGACGAGAGCGGCCAACAGTGCCACCACGGCGTCCTCCTGGCCCTGCAGGGTCACCCGGAGCACCTCCTCACCGCTCCCCTGGACGACCTCGACGGCGGCGACGTCAGGGCGCGCCGTCAGCCAGGCGTGAGCGTCGGCGGTGCTCCCCAGGAAGGTGACGAGGATAGTGCGCTGGGGCTGCAACCGCATACGAATCTCGTCGATGGGACCGGAGGCCACGAGAGTGCCGGCCTCGATGATCCCCAGGTGGGTGGCGATCTCGTCCAGCTCCCGCAGCACGTGGGAGGAGAGCAAGATGGTCTTCCCCATCTCCTGCAGGGCGGCGAGGATCTCCCGCAGCTCCACCCGGGCGCGGGGATCCAGACCGGCGGCGGGCTCGTCGGCGATGATGAGGGCCGGGTCGTGCACCAGGGCGCGGGCGAGCCCCAGCCGCTGTCGCATCCCCCGCGAGAGGGTGCGCACCGGGTCGGCGGCGCGGTGTGCCAGCCCCACGAGATCCAGCAGGTCGGCGATCATGGCGGGACGGCGCTCGGGGGCGATACCGTAGCAGGCGGCAAAGAAGTCGAGGTACTCCACGGCGTTCAACTCCTCGTAGAGACCGAACTCGTCGGGGATGTACCCGAGGATGCGTCGCACGTCGCGAGGACGCTCGTCGACGGGATAGCCGCCCACCCGCACCTCACCCTGGTCGAAGCGGAGCAGGGTCGCCAGGATGCGGAGGGTGGTCGTCTTGCCCGCGCCGTTGGGTCCCACGAAGGCATAGATGGCCCCCTGCTCCACGTCAAAGGAGAGCCCGTCGAGAGCGGGTCGTTTGGCCTTCCGGTAGGTCTTGTGTAGATTGTGAACCTCGATGATGGCGCTCATTCCTCCTCCCTCCCCTCCACCCACCGGCGGAGATCGTCGAGAACGCGAGCCGCGTGTTCGAAGGCGATCTGACCGGGCAGATCCTCGAGAGGGAACCAGCGCCAACCGTCGGCGTCATCACCCGCAGTCGGCTCCCCCTCCGCCGCCCCCACGAAGTAGATGTTGAGAATGGCGTAGCGATCCCCTTGATAGTCGTAGTGGTCACCGTAGAAGCCGAGGAAGTCCACCACTCGAGCTCGCAGCCCCGTCTCCTCCTCCACCTCCCGCAGGGCCGCCGTCTCGGGCAGCTCCTCCTCCTGAAGGAAGCCCCCGGGGATGTCCCAATATCCCCGATAGGGCTCGAGATTGCGGTGCACGAGCAGCACCTGGCCCTCGCGCAGGATCAACATCCCGGCAGCAGGTTTGGCGTTGACGTAGTTGCGCCTCCCGCAGACGGTACAGACGGGCACCAGATCCCCGCCCACCGGCTGGCGATTCAGAGGGCCGCCACAGCGCGGGCAGAAGCGGTAGGAGCGGTGATCACCGAAGCGCTCGAAGTCAAAGGGGGCGCCCCTAAAGGGTTGCTGCTCCTCGATCTTGGAGAGCTTCCCTGTGCGGGAGAGGCGCTTGAAGGCGAGCTCGGCCTTCGTCGCCCCGGAACGGTCGGGGTAGGACCAGACGGCCAGGAGCTCCACAGGTGGATACTGGCGCGTATAGCGCGCGCCCTCCCCCATCCGGTGCTCCTCCAAGCGCCGCTCCACATCGGTGGTGATGCCCGTGTAGAGGGCGTCATTAGAACAGCGCAACACGTAGAGAAACCACATAGATCTCCAGACTCTGTCTCGCTAGTGACGTACGGCAGATGGGAGTCCGGGCGTAGTCCACGACCCGGGCTCCTGCTCTCAGGAAAGTATAGCGGGATGAGGAGGAAAATCAAAGGGACGCGTCTCACTCGTCGTCCTCCTCCCCGACGATGGTGAACTTGCGTTCCCGGCGCGCGGGCCAGGGGGCGCTCTCCCCCTGCCAGGGAAGTGCCTGGGTCTGATGGCCGTAGCCCGGGGGCAGCATGGGTGGGGCGACCACGACTACCGAGGGTGGTGAGGAGCGGGCTTCCGCCCGCTGTTCGCGGCGCTCTCCCTGACGCCTCTGCTGCTCGCGCCAGACGAACACGAAGAGAAAGAGGACGGGCAGCAACACCGCTATCCCGCAGCCCAATCCGACCAACAGCGCCAGGGCGTCGTCACTCAAACGCCGGCTGACGACCACGGACATCACGACGACGAAGGTCATCCCCAGCAGGGTCACAAAACGGCCCAACCGCCGTCCCAACGGTTCTCGCTCTTCCATCCGCCACCTCCTCCGGAAATGAGTCCCGTAGTCAGAAAGATAAGGGTGTGTTTCAACCCAGTTATGAGCTGCCCATGACTGAGACGTAAAGCGTGAAACGTGAGGGTCTCACGGTCTACGTTTCACACTTCGGTCTAACTCAAGTGAAACACGCCCGCAAGGTGTACACAACCCCAGCGCCTCCTGCTTCTGGGGCAGGCTCAGGAGCCACGTGTGGCCCAGCGGCGACAGAGCGCCTGCACCTCCCGCCGTACCTCAGCGCCGCTTACGTAAGCTGCCTGGAAGCGGATGACCTCGGCCCCGCTGCCCACCGCCAAGAAATCGCCCCGTCCCTCGAGCAGATGCGCCGCGGTCCCCCCCCGCCCGGCGGCCACCCGTGCATCCGTCGCGGAGGTGACCCGCCCCACGAGCCGCAGGGGGAAGTTGGCCCGCAGCAGCCCGCTGAGCACCGCCGCCGAGGGGCGTTGGGTTGCGGCTACCAGGTGGATGCCCGCCTCCCGCCCCCGCTGCGCCAGCCTTACCAGAGGGCCCCCCACCCCCTCCCCACCCACCAGAACGAGTTCAGCCAGTTCGTCTATGAGAACGATGATCCGTGGGGCGCTCTCCCGCCGCCGGTCCCGCCACTCCATCACGCGCACCAGCGACGTCAGGGCCTCCATCGCTTCCGGGATGGCAGAGACGGAGGGTCGCAGAAGGTGAGGCAGCCCCTGAAGGGGACGAAAGATCCGACCCTTGGGATCGAGGCAGATGAAGCGCAGCGCCTGGGGATGGTATGCGAGGGCCAGGGAGAGGGCGATCGTCCGCAGCAGCACGGACTTTCCCGACCCCGTCGTCCCCGCGATCAGGATATGGGCGACCTGGGGCGAGGAGAGCCGCGCCAGGAGGGGCGCCCCATCGTCGGTGAGCCCCAGAACCGCCGAGAACTCCGGCAGAGGATCGACGACCTTCAGAAGGTCGAGGAGGCAGACGGCGCGCGCCTCGGGATGGGGGAAGCTCACGACGAGCCCTTCACGTCCCCGATCGATCTTCAGGGAGGGAACCCGCAGAGCCAGGGCGAGGTCGTCCGCCAACCTGCGAATGGAGGAGACCCGCACCCGCGGCTCGGGATCGAGGAAAAAGCGGACGAGCCGCGGCCCGACCGTTCCACCGGTGACCCGTCCGGGGGCCCGGTGAGCGGCGAGGACGTCCTCCACGAGGTTCGCCTGGCTTTCGAGATAGTCGCGCAGGGGCTTGGACACAGCTTCCCTCCAAGAATTAGAACAGATGTTCTAGTTCCATTATAAAAGGTGAGCGCCCGCCTGTCAACCCATCGCGGGTAAGGGGGTAAGGTGTAAAGGAGCGCCCGCTTGATGGTGAGGTGATTTCTAACACACCCATCTGAAAAAGATTGACAAAGGGCGCTATCTGTGATATAATGTATCGTAGCGATATATATCGAAAATATACAGAATTCAAAGACAGTTGGAAAGGAGCCCCTTATGTTCGAAAAAGGAGATGCGGTTGTCCACCCCACCCTGGGCGCGGGCTTTATCATGGGAATGCAAGAACTGAGCCCCGGAGGGGAACCCCGGAAGTACTACAAGATCAAAATCTTGAGGAAGACACCCACGAACCTCCTCATCCCGGTCGAAGAGGCGGAAGAGATGGTTCGTGCCGCAACTCCCGAATCGAAGCTCAAGGAGATCTGGCATATCTTGGAATCGGAACCGGAGAAGCTGCCCAAGAACCACCGGACGCGCTATAAGTTCCTCGTAGACAAGCTCGCCGAGGGAGACATTCACAAGGTAGCGGAGGTCGTCCGCGACCTGGCGTGGCGGCGACACTGGCGGGACAAGGGTTTGACGACCCGCAGCAAGCGGGCCTACCGCAAGGGAGTCCAGCTGCTGGCAACCGAGGTGGCAGCCGCCAAAGACATCGAGTTAGCCCAGGCCAAGAAGGGCGTCCGCCGTCGGGTCCGCCAGATCCTCGCGGAGAAGACACCGGCCTAGAGAGTAGTGACGGGGCCCTCCCTACGGGGAGGGCCTCTGCCGTAGGGCAACGGGCTATAATCCGGAGAAACAAGAAGGGCTCTCCTGAAAGAACCACGAAGCTCACGCAAAGGTGCCAAGAACGCAAAAAAATCCAGTTTCAGATGATGACTGCCCTGAAAAAACTTCTTCCAACACGGAGAACACCGAGAAAACCAAGGAGATAGTGAAATATCTTTATAAAAAGCGCTCTTGTGCCTGATTTTATGAAGTCCAATTTAAAAAATCTCCGTGCCCTCTGTGGTAAAAAGGCTTTTTTCAGCAGAGTCAGATGTTATTCTTGAATCCCATAGAGCACAAACTTAATCTTATGCATAGGTAATTTAAAAATCTTGGCGCCCTTTGGGGCTTGGCGTGAAGCCTGCCCTTTTTTCAGGGGAAGTCGAAAAGGAGAGGTATGGCGACGAAGTGGCGTGATCTCGGGGAGGGCACCTACGCGCTCCTGAGCGGATCCAACATCGGGGTGATTCAGCGGGAAGGGCACGCACTGGTGATCGACGTCGGTCTCGACAGAGACGCCGGACGGAGGGCGCTGCGGGCGGTGGAGGGGCTGGACGCGTCTGTCGCCGCCATCCTCATCACCCACGGGCACGCCGACCATTTTGGTGGCGCCGGCTGGCTGGCGGAGCGCACGGAGGCGCCGGTCTACGCCCCGCTCCTCGAGGGCGCCTTCGCGGCCCACCCCCGCCTGGAGCCCCTCTTTCTCTACGGCGGGGCCGCGCCCATCGCCGAGCTGGAGGGTAAGTTCACCCTGGCGCGGGACGCCGCCCCCGTCACCGGCACCCTCCAGGCGGGCACGCAAGTGATCGCCGGCTTCCCGCTCGAAGTCATTCCCCTGCCCGGACATGCGCCGGAGCAGGTGGGCGTGGCCTACGGGCCCACCCTCTACTGCGGGGACGCCCTCTTCCCCGAGGAGACGCTGGACCGCCACCCCATCCTCTTCTGCGCCGACCTCGACGCCTGGCTGGAGACGTTGGAGCGGCTGCCCCACCTCGACTACGCGCGGTACGTGCCGGGGCACGGTGAGGCGCTGGAGGACGTGACCCTCCTGGCGGAGGTCAACGCCGCCCGCCTGCGCCAGATCCGCCACCGGGTCTGGCAGGCGCTGGAGGCCCCCCGCACGCCGGGTGAGATCCTGCAGAAGGTCGCGCACCGCTACGGCGTAGACTTCGGTGCACCCCAGTTCCTCCTGCTGGCGCAGACGACCGTCCACGCGGCGCTGACCTCCCTGCAGCGGGCGGAGGAGGCCGCGGTGAGCGTGGAGGATAACCGGCTGCTCTGGCGCCGCACCTGATCTCATGCCACGCAAAGCGGCCCGGGAACGCGTTCCCGGGCCGCTTTGCGTGCAAAACCTTTAGGTCTTCTCGCGCCGCAGCTTCCGGAAGATGAAGAGCACCAGCCGCACGACCCCGTAGATGACGAGCCCGACCACCAGCAGGACGGGCAGCGCGAAGAGCACGATCCAGATGAGAGCGTTGACCAGGAATTGAGCCGCAGAGATGAGGGCCTCGATGGCCCGCTTAGCGACACCACCGGGGCGCCAGCCCGCGATCTCCACGGGGCGGGCGAGCTCGTCGGGCTCCAGGGAGACGTTGATGGTTGCCATGGCGGCGGAGCGTTCAAGATACTGCATCCGCCCCTTGACCTGCTCGATCTCCTCCTGCGTGGCGCTCAGCTCCTCGTAGACGGCGAGGACGGCCTCGGTGTCCTCGGCCTCCTCCATGAGCGCCTCCAGCCGCTCGGCCTTGGCCTCGAGCGCCCGCAGCCGCGACTCCAGGTCCACGTACTCCTGGGTCACGTCCTGGGCGGAGACGCTCTCCCGGTTCACCTCCAGAGCCAGCGACCGCAGGGCGGACATGGCCTCCTGGAAGCGCTCGGCGGGCACGCGCAGGCTCATGTTCACCCGCAGCAGCCCCTCAGCGTAGCGGTAACTGTCGGTGGAGAGGACGTAGCCGTCGAGGTCGTCGACCAGCTCCCCGATCTCGTCCTGGACCTCCAGGGTATCCCGCACCACGAGGTTGAGATCGCCGGTGTAGACGATCATGCGCTGCTGGGGGAGAGGCGCACCGGTGCCCTGGGCCTGAGCGGGCGCCCCACCCGCGGGCTCCTCCTCTGCAAAGGAGTACTCGTCCGCCTCCTGTCGCATGCCGGTCTCCACCAGTGATTCGGAGGCACAGCCGGCCATCAGGAGGAGCAGCAACAGGGCCACTAAAAGTAAGCGTTTCATCCTCACATCTCCTTCTCTCTATCAGTTCTCGTGGGGCAGCTCTCTGTCTGCCCACGCTACCTAGGACGGGCCGCAGGGACGAAAAGTTCCGCTAGCGCCCCAGCTCCAGCCGGTCGATGAGCCGGTGGGGCAGGCTGCGGGCCCGCATACGCTCCTGGGTGATCTGGACCGGGTAGGTGACGCGGTGGAATTCGAAGGTCTGAGCTTCCGTATCGAGGAGACCGTAGGCCGCTCGAGGGTCGCCATCCCGGGGCTGTCCCACACTCCCCGGATTGATGATGAGCCGTCGTCCCTGCAGCTGCACAGGCTGCTCGCGATTGGGGAAGAGCAACTCGGCTCGCTCCTCCTCCTCCAGCCACTCGAAGATGACGGGGATGTGCGTATGCCCCACGAAGGCGATCTGGAAGTCGGCGGAGAGGAAGCTCTTCCTGGCCCGCCTTACGTCCACCAGGTACTCCCAGATGGGCTCCAGAGGGCTGCCGTGCACCAACAGATAGTCGTCCTCCACCCGTTCGAGGGTGGAGAGTTGGGCGAGAAAGGTATAGTTATCCGCCACGACCACACTTCGCGACCAGAGAAGGGCCTGGCGGGCGTCGGCGTTGAAGACATGCAGGTCCACCCGGCTCAGAACCCCCCAGTCGTGGTTGCCCGCCACGCAAACGGCGGAGAAGTCGTCGAGGGCTTCAATACAGCGGTTAGGATCGGGACCGTAGCCGACCACGTCGCCGAGACAGCAGATGGCATCGAAGGACGGGGCGTCCGTGAAGACGGACTGGAGGGCGGGGAAGTTACTGTGGATGTCGGAAATGATCAGATAGCGCATGCGCTCCGGCTCCTATTCTTGCTGGCGTCTATTAGCAGATCCTAAGGCTGACGTCGCCCACGGAGAAGCGTTGCAGAGCTCCATCGTCCGTACGCAGGAGCAGTGCGCCGTCCTCGTCGACGTCGTCCATGACCCCGCACAGGGTCACCGTCGGGGTACGCACCGCCACCCGTTCACCCTGCCAGGCGAGACGGGCCCGCCACGCGGGCAGCGGATCCCAGCCACCGCGCAGCTGCTTAACCATCCTCTCCGCTCCCGACAAGAACCGCTCGAGGATCGGGAGGCGATCCACCGAGCGCCCTGCCTCCACGCTCAGGCTGCCCGCATTGGGACCCAGGGAGGATAACGCCTCCTGGGGCACGTTCACATTCAGACCGATGCCCACCACGAGGGCGGCGGGCGCGCCGTCGTCCAGAACGATCTCGCTCAACATTCCGGCGACCTTACGCCACGTTCCGTCGGGCTCCACAATGAGATCGTTGGGCCATTTGAGCGCGCAGGAGGCGAGCTCGGTGACCTCCGCGACCGCGTCCAGAAGTGCCAGACCACAGATCATGGAGGTGCGTGCAGCGTGGTAGGCAAAGGGTTCGGGAGGGCGGAAGAGCAGGGAGAAGAGCAGACTCGAGCCTGCAGGAGTCAACCACCGGCGCTGCAGGCGTCCCCGTCCGGCACTCTGGCTCTCCGCGAGGACGACGAGCCCTTCGTCCACCCCCTCCAGGGCCCGGCGGCGGGCCACGTCATTGGTCGAGGGGGTCTCCTTCAAGTAGAGGAAGGGATTCCCCAACCAGCCCTCAACGCGGTAGTAGTGCGCCAGATCCCGGATCGCCATGTCTTATTGGAGTCCGGAGATCTCCGGAGAGACCGGATCGGGAAAGGGATAAAAGGGCTTCACCCACTGCAGGGGATCGACGGGCGTACCGTCGACCCAGATCTGCCAGTGGAGGTGAGCGCCGGTGGAGAGCCCGGTGTTACCCACGCGTCCGATCACGTCCCCCTTGTGCACCCGCTCTCCCGGGGAGACGTCGATCTGTGAGAGGTGCCAGTAGCCGGTGAGGAGCCCCCACCCGTGATCGACGATGATGGCGTTCCCCCGCACCTGCAGCGGCTCGGCGAGGATTACCGTCCCGCCCGCAGGGACGCGGATGGGTGTACCTGTGGCGGCGCGAAAGTCCACACCGGAGTGATAGCTGTTGTAAGAGCCCCCATAGGAGCGGCGTGACCCGAAGTAGGAGGAGACGGCAGCGTGAACGGGGTAGTCGAAGGGCACCTGCCAGAAGCGCTGTTCCGTATGCAGATTGGCGATGGCGTCCACCTGCTCGGCTTCCCCCTGAAGGAGCGCGGGGTCGAAGAGGTAGGCCCGGCTCGCAACGTTGATACGCTCGAAACCGAAACGCCCCGCCGTGACGAGCAAAGGAATCTCCAGCGCCAACTCCGTATCCTCCGTCCAGATCCGCATCTGGATGTCATATTCAGCAGGATCGAGCATGGGAGAGAAGCTGACCAGAGCGAAGTAGTGGTGGGGATCTTGCTGGAAGCAGCTCTCACTGCGTTCCAGATAGGTGATCTCGCAGCGAATGGAGGCCTCCGTCTCCAGAGCGAGAACGGCACTCTGCCCCCGGATGATGGGCTGCGGGGCCAGCTCCAGAGCGCGGATGGGATAGGGCAGAAGAGTGGCGCGTCCGCTCCCCGGAAGCAGGGCCAGTTCGCCCGTGTAGAGCGGCTGGGAGTTGCGTGCCGCCACTGCCCAGTAAGGATGGTCATGGCGCAGAGCCAGGGAGAGAGCCGTCCCCCCTCTGTGAGCGACGACGAGCGTGCCCGTCCTGCTCCTGGGGGGAATGCGCAGCGACTGACCGACGAGCGGAGCGCCCGGATGGAGCAACCGATTCGCGACCGCCACCGTCTGCCAATCGACGCCCGCGTGACGGGCAAGGAGCGCCAGAGACTCCCCCAACCTTAACCGGTGCTCGACCCACGCGCTCGTGTCACTAACCGCTACGGCGCCCCCCAGCTGTAGGTGTTGCCCGACGTAGATCTGACGAGGATCGGCCAGGCCGTTGAAACGGGCCAAGGTCTCCGAGGTGGTCCCATACCGTTGAGCGATGGAGAAGAGGGTCTCGCCGGGCCGGACGACGTGCACGGCGTCCGATTCCGGTTGGGGAGGCGGGTTGGAAGCAAGAGCAGGCCCCGTCAAGATGAACAGGAGGAGGCCCACCCACCATAAAAACCACACGCACTTGCGCCGCATAAGTCCTCTTACTCCGGGATAAATGACTCAGGTTACTTGATACTCAATCATAAAGAAAAATCAGCGAATGTCAACGTCGGCAGTCGGCAGGGTCGGGCGCCTCCGCGAAGGTCAAGCGCTCGCCGATCTCCACCTGATCGAGCAGGGCCGGGTGGGCCTCCAGATAGTAACGGGCCGGCGCCTGCGGGGCATAGAAGGGCCGGAAGGGGCGCGCCAACACCTTGTCCACGACCGTCCCATCCTGCTTGAGCCAGATCACCGCGATGGGGAAGAAGACAAAGAGCATGTGGATGCTCGCTCCCATGCGGCTCTCACCCGACTCCACGAAGAGCAGCCCGGCGGTGGGCTCCAGTCCCCGGCGCCACATCAGCCCGCGCAGGCGACAGAGAAAGGTATCGCAGCGTCGGGCGCGGACCGGGAGGACCGAGCCGTCGGCCCGCTGCAGGTGGACGAAGCGGCTCACCCCTCCACCTCGATCTGGGTCATGGCCTCACGCCGCTGCATAGGCAGCAGGACGGTGAAGGTACTGCCTTCGTCGGGCGTGCTCTGTACCCAGACGCGCCCCCCGTGCGCCTCGGCCAGCGCCTTGACGATAGTCAATCCGATACCGAGCCCCCCGGCCTCCAGACTGAGGGGGTTGTCGGCCCGGTAGAAACGCTCCCAGATGTGCGGCTGCTCCTCGGGCTTGATCCCGACCCCCGTATCGGCAACCCAGAGGGAGAAGAAATCGGGGTCCCCCAGACTATCCTGGACGGAGCGCACGCCCACCACCACGTGCCCCTCGGGATAGGTGAACTTCACGGCGTTGCTGAGGAGGTTGTCGAGAATCTGGCGCACGCGGTGGGGATCGATCTCCACCCGGGGCAGGTCCTCGGGCAGATCGAGCTGGACGGTCAGCTGGCGGTCCTGGATGCGCTCCTTGTAGCGGCCCACCACCTCCCGCAACAGGGAGGGGAGCTTCACCGTCTGATAGCTCAAGCCGAACTTACCCCGCTCCACCTCCGCCACGCTGATGAGGTTGTTGGTGATGAAGTTCATGCGCAGCGCGTTCTCGCGGATAACGCCGACGAACTGGCGTACCGTGGGAGGGATGCGCCCCCCGATGTCGGAGAGGAGGAGCTCGGCGTAGCCTTTGATGGCGGTCAGGGGTGTACGCAGCTCGTGGGAGATGCTGGCGATGAACTCGCGCTTCGCCTCCTCAGCCAGATACTCGCGGGTCACGTCCTGCAGCAGGGCCGCCACGCCCAAGCGCGCGCCGTCCTCCATCCGTACCGGCGCGGCATTGACGCGGATCTTCCGGTCTCCCATGTCAAAGAGGGTATTCAAGGGCTCGTCCAACGTCACGAGCAGCTCGGGCTGCACAGTGCTCTCGAGAGCGGCCTTCTCCACGAGCAGCGTCAGCTCCTGCCCCAACACCTGTTCGCGCGAAGTGTGCAGAATCTCCTCGGCGGCCTTGTTCATCAACAGCACGTTGCCGTCGGAGTCGCTCACCAGCAGCCCCTCCACCATGCTCTCGAAGATGGCATCCTGGCGCTGGAGATCCTCCTCCCGCATGGCCAGATAGCGGCTGATCTCGGAGGCCTTCTCCTGCAGTTCGCGATAGAGGCGGCTGTTCTCCACCGCCCCGGCGATCTGCACGGCGATGGTCGTCGCCAGACGCTCCTGCTCTTCGGTGAAGGCCTTGCCGCTGTGGTCGTTGCAGGCCAGAAGCACGCCCACCGTCCGCCCCTGACGGGTGAGGGGCTGGAGGAGCACAGGCCCCTCACGGCGTACCTTGAGCAGTTCGAAAAGGGGCTTGAGGGGTGCGAAGTCCTCGTGTACGCGGTAGACCACCTGCCTCTCGTGGAGCGCAAAGCCCAGCGTCTTGTACTGCGCAAGAGAGACCTCCACGGGGCGGCTGTACCGGCGGCCCAGGAGCTCGTAGTTGGCGACGAGGTTGAGCACGCCGCGCTTGTCCTCGGGACGCAGGAAGATGGCGACCCGGTCGGTGTTCAAGGCCATGGCGACGTGTTCCACGATATCCCCCAGCATCCCACGCAGGTCGAGGGACTCCCCGATGGACTTGGTCGCCTCGATGAGGAAGAGGAGCTCCTGACTCTGGCGCAGCGCCTGCTCGCTGAGATCGTGGAGATCCAAGCGATAGGCCTGCAGATCCTGCAGGGCCGACTGGTAGAGCACGATGGCGAAGAGCGGATAGCCGAGAAGCGCGATAAGGCGGCCCAGCCCCTCCCCACTCTGGGTCAGAAAGCCGGGCAGCGATCCGACAAGGCCCAGGACCGATCCGAAAGCCAGAACGAAGAAGGCGAGTGAGGCCAGACGGCCTCCCAGGATCGCACGCCGGGACCAGCAGAGCACGCCCCCCGCGACTCCCAGGAGGGCGGCGGTCCCATACCAGACGGGCACCTGCCAGTAGTCGTTGTAGGCCAGCGGGAAGGCGGCGACGGCAATGCGCCACGAGACGAGCGCTATCAGCAGGCAGAGGGCCCAGATCCCCAAGAAGATACCCAGGACGGTCCTGCTTTTCTCAAGCCAGAGGGGCGTGCCGAAAGCCCAGAGCAGGAGAAAGATGGAGAGGGGTTCGATGGCATAGAGAAAGGGCGCCGTAAAGAGCGCCGCCACCGAGGTCGCCTCGACCTGGGAGGGGGCCAATGCAGCTCCCAGAATCCGGAGCCCCATGAGCGCCCCCAGGGCATAGACGAAGGGCTGCAGGTCGTCGTTGTGCGTCTCACGCCACTCGATCCACGCAATTCCCGCCGCAGGGAGAAGACCCAAGAAGATCAGCAGATGGTAGACGGCGGTCCCCGGAAGGGTATTCAGCAAGTTCGCAATGAAGGCAAAACCGATCACGTTACCCTCTCCTACACACTTATCTCACGCTGCCACGACCACGGAGCCGCAGAAGGGGCAAGTTGCCCTGTCCTCCGCGGACCACTCCACCTCATCCAAGCGCAGCGGCGCCCGGCACGCCGGACAGTGGGCCGGCAACCGCGCCGTGCGGGCCTGCGCAGCTGTAGGAGGCGGGGATTCCGTCTCCCACCGGGCCTCCATCTCCGCGCGGAAACTCTGCGCTGCAGTGGAGTCACCGCGCGCCTCCAACCGCCGGACGATACCCTCGACCAGGGAGCGCACGAGGCCCGCGTGGCCCAGTTCTCCCGACCTCTCAACGGCCCGGCGGGCCCGCGCCTGAGCCTGGTCCACAAGGTCGGCCCTGAGGTAGGCCCGTCCGGCCTCCAGATCCATCTGCACGCCGGCCCGTACCCGTCCTCGCGCGTAAGCCTCCGTCGCCAGACGGTCGTAGACGGCAGCCGCCTGCGCATGCTGCCCGAGATCCAGCAACCGCTGGGCGTTCACCAGCGCCCGTCGCACGACGGGCGGCAGGCGTCTCCCTCCTCGGGAACCGAGTGGGCGACGGGGGCCGGGACGAAAGGGGCTTCGACGCATCTTCCTTATCTCCTTGTTTAGGTGGCAGACGACAGTCCAGGGCTCGAGGGAGCACCCACGGCAGCAAGAGCGCCGGGCGCCGCTAGGAGTCCCCGGTGAAGTCTTGGAGGGTCTCTTCTCCCCTCTCGTCCGTGACGAGCTGCTTGACCTGAAGCTCGACGTCATCCAGCAGCTCCTGACAGCGCAGAGAGAGAGCACGGCCCCGGCGATAGAGGCCCACCGTCTCCTCCAGCGTCAGGGAGCCCTCCTCCAACTGTCGGACGGTCTGCTCCAGTTCGGTCAGTGCCTCCTCGAAGGAGAGCGCCTCTACAGGATTCGACTTTGGCATAGCCTCCACTCCTTGTCGCGGGGAATCGCTTCTCTTCCATTATAACCATCTTTTCACCGATGTCTAAAAGATTGTACCACGCCTCCCCAAACTGCAACACTTCGTCAAGGAGACGAGAGGATCTTTAGCGGATCTTTTTAGAAGGACCCTCTCCCCTTGCGGTCCCTGCCGGTAACAACCAGAGTCATTGACGCGCTAACCTTTACGGTTATACTTCCTAGCATGCACAGTTGGAATTAATCTGAGGTGAGATTGCGGTGAACGAGAAGAGAGGAAACGGCATCTGGCTGCTCTTCGTACTGATCAGCCTGCTCGTCCTGGCCTTCGCCTGGCTCTACACGGGCTGGCGGTCCAGTCAACGGGTGTTACCCCACGGTGTAACCCTGGGGGGACTTCCGGTGGGCGGGATGACGCGGGAGCAGGCGCTCAACACCCTCGCTGAGGCCTACTCGGCCCCCCTCACTGTCTACTACCGGGAGAAGGAGATTCTCCTGGTACCCGAGATGGTGGAGCTCGCGCTCAATGTCGACGCGACGACGGAGCAGCTAAACCAGATCCTCCTGGCGCAGTCGGGCCCGCAGGGCTTCATCGACTACCTGGTGTATGAGGTGCGGGGAGGAGAGGCGGAGGTGCAAGAGGTCTCCCCCATCCTGAACTACGAGCGGGCGCGCCTCGACGCCTTCCTCGCGCGCACGGCGCAGCAGTTCGATCACCCGCCCCTGGAGCCCGTCCCGCTGCCCGAAGCCGGCACCTTCCGGCCCCCGGAGCCGGGCACCACCCTCGATCAGAAGGCCTCGCTCCCCCTCCTCGTCGCGGCCCTCCTCTCTCCGACCCAGAAGGAGGTCGTCCTCGTGGTGGAGATGGAGCCCATACCGCCGGCCTCCCTGGACTTTCTCCGCCAGGCCCTGGAGCAACGGCTGGAGGGCTTTACCGGTGTGGCAGGGATCTTCATCAAGAACCTCGATTCGGGCCAGCAGCTCTGCTACAACTGCGAGGTGGCCTTCTCCGGACTCAGCACCCTCAAAATTGGGATCGTGCCCGCCTTCTACCGTGATCTCGATGTGCCCCCCACCCCCGAGACAACCCGGCTCATCAGTGCCACACTGACGGGGAGTAACAACGCCGCAGCAAACCTGCTCCTGGCCGAGATCGGTGCGGGGGATCCTTACACCGGCGCTCTCAAGGTCACGGAGTTCCTGCAGGGCCTCGGTCTGGAGAGCACCTATATCGCCGCCCCCTACGATCTGAAGGCGGGGGTGGAGGAGCCGGACATCGTTACACCGGGCAACGGACGGACCGACTTCTACACCGAGCCCGATCCTTACATCCAGACGTCACCCCTGGACATCGGGCTGCTCCTGGAGGGGTTATGCCGGTGCGCGCAAGGCGGGGGACACCTCCGGCTACTCTACCCTCAGGAGATCACGCCCCTGGAGTGTGAGCAGACGCTTAACTGGATGGAGCAGAACCGCGGCAACAGCCTGCTGGGTGAGGGGATGCCCCCCGAGACGCGCATCGCCCACAAGCACGGCTGGGCGGAGGGCACCCACGCGGACGTAGCGCTGGTGGAGAGCCCCAACGCCAAGTTCGTCATCGCCGTCTTCCTCTACCAGCCCAACTGGCTCGTCTGGGAGGAGAGCGCCCCCACCTTCGCCGACATCGGGCAGCTCGCCTACCGCTTCTTCAACCCGGCGCCCTAGAAGGTAGGGATCAGGGATTGGGGATCAGGGAGGAGTACTTCCCGCGCAACTGCAAAGCAGCGTCCTCAACTGGGGCCTGTGAGCGCAAACTGCGCTTTGCGGGTCAGCTTCCCTGCTACCGCAGCTGGGCAATCGCGCCATTTTCGCAAGTCTAAGCGTCTGTAAGAAAACAACTTCCCGACGTCGGATGCGCGTGTGCCGCAGTGATCCTCTGGCAGTGCTTGAGGCACGCAGACCTCAAACGCGCCCGGAGGAGCCGTTTCATCCCGACTCCAGGGAGTGCGGGAAGTTATACTTTTACGAACCCTAAGCGTCTCAGGGTCCGGCGGTGGTGAGAGGGAGCCAGCCCTGGGCGCTGATGATCGGCCTGGCTTGGGGGCCGACCAGCCACTGCGTGAGATCCCGCTCCCTGCCCACGGGTTCGGCGCCCCGGAGGACGAGCTGCCAATCGCGGGTCAGAGGGTAGGCCTCCGAAGCCAGGGTCTGGGCCGTCGGCGGCACCCCCTCGATGGCCAAGGGGCGGACGCGGTCGTTGAGGCGGGCGCTCGAGAGGTAGCCCACGGCTAACGGGTCCGCCTCGAGCATCTGGACGAGGGCCTCGCTCGTGGGAGCCAGGAGAGCGGTGAGAGCGACGGGGAAGTCCCCCATGACCCGCTCCTGGAAGAGTTGGTACTCCCCCGAGGCCTCCTCCCGGCTGATCACCTGCGGCGGACCCGGCAGCCCGCCCCACGTCGTCCAGTCCGCCACCCGCCCCTGGAAGAGGTCCCGCAGCTGCTCAAGCGTCACCCCCGGCAGACCGTTCTGGGGATTGACCACGACGGCCAACCCGTCCCGGGCCAGGGGAACACGCCACACGTCGGCGGAGGGTTCGACGGGCAGGCGGCTCAGGAGCGCAAGATCGGCCTCCTCCCGCTCCAGGGCCTGCCAGGCGAGGGCATCGGCGCGCTCCAGGAGCACGATCTGCACCGCCGGATGCTCCCGCTGGTAGGCGGAGACGAGCCCGCGCACGAGGGGCTCTGCGGATTCCGGGTAGACGAAGCGCACGACCTCGGGCGTCACGGAGACGGGCAGGGGCGTAGGCGTGGGAACCAGGGAGGCAGGCCGGCAGGCGACGAGCAGCGGCAGCAGCACGACCAGCAGAGAGCGCAGCGCCAACCTCATCCCAGCGCCCCCGTCAACACGAGCAGTCCCAACGCCGCGCAGTAGAGGGCAAAGGGCCAGAGACTGCGCCTCTTCACCAGGGCCAACAGACCGGCGATGGCGGCGTAACCGGTGAGCGCGGCGGCGAGGAAGCCCAGGGCCAGCCCTCCCAGAGACACTCCCACGTCATTTCCCCCCGTCAACTGTAACAGTTGGTAGAGGCCGCTCCCCAGGACGATGGGCACCGCGAGGAGGAAGCTGAAGCGGGTGGCGTCCTCCCGCTGATACCCGAGGATGAGACCGGCGGCGATGGTGGATCCCGAGCGGCTCAGACCGGGCGCGATGGCGAGGCTCTGTGCCAGGCCGATGAAGAGGGCCTCGCGCCAGGACATCGACTCCAGGCGGCGGCTGCGGCGGGCCAGATACTCCGAGAGCACGAGGAGCGCCGCCGTTCCCAGGAGGAAGAGCGCCGCCGCACGGGGTCGCGCGAAGAGAGACTCGAACCAGTCCTCCAGCAGGAAACCGATGAGGGCGGCGGGCACCGAGCCGAGGATGATCAGCCAGGCCAGGCGGGCCGCGGGTGACGCCCCGGAGCGGGTGCGCAGACTCTGCCACCAGGCCTCACCAATTTCCAGCAGTTCCCGCCGAAAGTAGATCAGAATGGCGACCAGCGTCCCCAGGTGCAGGACGGTGTCGACGGCGAGACTGGAGGGGGTCCAGCCCAGAAGATAGGGGACGATAACGAGGTGTCCGGAGCTGCTGATAGGCAGGAACTCCGTGGCACCCTGCAGGATACCCAGCAAGACGATCTGACTCAGAGACAACGCTGTACCTCCATTTCTACACGTCCGCCATGATACCAGCCACGATGAAAAGGGCAAGGGAGGACGTGGTCGACCCGCTGCCTCGGCTCGATGGCGGGTCACAGAGCTCAGGATAAGACGAGATGCCGTCTTCTCATCCCGCAAGTGTCGCAGCCGATGCGGGCTTGTCAAAACGCCCCTTTGTGGTATGATTTGGAGCGTTCGGGGCGTAGCGCAGCTTGGCTAGCGCGCACGGTTCG
>DAOTVC010000150.1:0-34426 GCA_034437215.1 Anaerolineae bacterium
CCTCCGCCAGGGCGACGAAGTCGTCGAGATCACGCCCGTTCTCGGGCCAGAGGACGCCGTAGCCCGTCTGAATGCTCTCGCCGGGCAGGTGGATCAGGAGGGGAAAGGCACCGATGTCCTTCTGCGGGTCCTCTCGGGGCGGAAAGCGCACGTCCCAGATGAGGAAGCGACCTCCGGGCGCCAGCACGCGGAAGGCCTCCTCGAAGACGCGGCGGTGCTGCCCCTCCCCCCGCACGTACATGAGCGTGAAGAAGGCGGTGATCGTATTGAAGGCCCCGTCGAGGAACTTGAGGTCGGTGGCGTCCATCACGATCTTCAGCGGGCCGTCGGGGGCCTCCTCCAGCTCCGGAGCGCTCCGGTCGATGGCGACCACCTCCGCTCCCTTCAGTTTGCCGATAATCCCCTCCCCGCCGCCGCCCAGGTCCAGGACGTAGCCGGAGCTCTCGAAATCCTCCACGCGCAGCTCCTGCTGTTCGAAGTAGTGGATGCGCTCCTCGGCGATCTCGTGGTGATGGTCGTTCATCGGTTCCTCCTAATTGCAATGTGATTTGGATGTGTTTCAACCCAGTTATGGCTATCCCTGGCTGAAACGTAAAGCGTGAAACGTGAAGGTCTCACGTTCACGTCTTGACCTAACTTGAGCGAAACAGATCCCTAACATTTGGCCTGTCCAACCCTCAAGCGATCCAACGTGGGGCCGCCTACGACGGGGGTTGAGCTTGCGCGCCGTAGATCGCGGCGATGATGCTCTCCATGGGCGGATTGTCGATGTTGATGTCGACGATGGAGTAGCGCGCCAGCAGGCGGGCCATGACCTCGTCGATGGCGACGACCTCGGTGTCCACCTCCATCTTCACGCCGTAGCCCTTCTGTTTCAGGACGCGGACCCCCGCCGCGTCGAAGCCCTGCCAGACCTCCCCCAGCTTCAGGGAGACGGTCTTCGTGCGCAGGTAAGAGTGCTTCAGCGCCGTCACCCGCCCGTCGTAGATGATCTCCCCGTGGTTGATGACCATCGCCCGGCTGCAGAGCACCTCCACGTCGCCCGCATCGTGAGAGGTGAGGAAGATGGTCACCCCCTCCTCCTCGTTGAGCTGCAGGATGAGGTCGCGGATGCGCTGCTTGACGACGACGTCCAGACCGATGGTGGGCTCGTCGAGGAAGAGGATGCGGGGCCGGTGGAGCAGCGAGGCGGCGATCTCGCAGCGCATGCGCTCTCCGAGGGAGAGCTTGCGCACGGGCACCTCCATGTGAGGTCCGATCTCGAAGAGGTCGACGAGGTAGGCGAGGCGCTCGCGGAAGGGCGGCGGCTCCAGTTCGTAGATGTGCGCCAGCAGTTCGAAGGAGTCGACGGACGGCAGGTGGTACCAGAGCTGGGACTTCTGCCCGAAGACAGAGCCGATCTGGTAGGCCAGGCGCTCGCGCTCCCTCCAGGGCACGTACCCCAGCACCTGCGCCTGTCCCTCGCTGGGATAGAGGATGCCGACGAGCATCTTGATGGTCGTCGACTTGCCGGCGCCGTTGGGGCCGATGAAGGCCAGCCGCTCCCCCTCCTCCACCGAGAAGGTGATCGCCCGCACCGCCTCCACCTCCCGGCGCTCGGGTCGGAAGAGCGACCGCAGGCTGCCTCGCAGGCCGGGCTGCTTGACGGTCGTGGAGAAGCGCTTGGTCAAATTGTCTACAGTGATAATGGACATGGGAGCCTCAAAAAGAGTCGGGTAGTCGGATAGTTCGATAGTCAGGTAGTCAGGCAGTCGGATGGCCGTCTCCACTCTCGACGGTAAGGACTGAAAGCGGCCCTATTGTAGTGCAGCTCTTGCTGGGCGCAACGACACTCCCGGTAGGTTGTGATAGTTTTGTGATAGTTTCCTGATACAATACGATGAGGGATAGCTGCGTCTCGGGAAGGCAGCCGGTGTCGCACGCCGAGGGTTACCCTCTTCTATCTTCTGCATCCGACACTGGTCAAGTAGCAAAATAGTCGTGGGAAGCGCCGCCGGGACTGCCGGAGCAAGATTTCATACTGTCGGGGACCAGAGAACAAGCAGGGCATTCATTCACACCACTGAAGCATCAGGGAGAAGAGCATGGGTCCTCATAAGGAAAAGACACAGGACAAGAGCACGACGACAAGCCGCACCCCGGCGCCCGCCCCCCAGACGGGAGCGCCGACCGTCGAAGCGGAGGCCCCCCAGGCCCTGGGGCAGTTCCGCTCTTCGAGGGGAGCCGCCCCACCCCAACAGCTGCTGACCCTCCAGCGCGCTGCCGGAAATCGAGCCACCTCGCGGCTCATCCAGACGCAGATGCAGCCGCGCGCGGCCTCTTCAGCGCCGGCGATTCAGCGCGCACCGAACGAGAGCCAGGGCGCGGCCTTCGACAGCCAGGTGAGCGAGAAACTCAAGACCTTCATGGACTCCTTCACCTTCAAGATCCGAGTGGGGGAGCAGGAAGGGGAGCCGGTCTACGTCTCCGTACAGACCCCCTATCACATGAACGCCGGCACCCGCAAGACGAACGCGGAGCAGAACCGCAACGCCGCCTCTCAGGCGAACAAGACCCTCCTCGCCAGCACCAACTGGAACAGCCGCCACGGCAAGGCCGATCCCGAGAGTCTGCGCACGCTGGTGCAGTCCGCCGTCGACCAGGGGCTGATTACGCCGAGCCAGCCGGACGCTCTCCTCACCGGGCAGGAGATCCGCGCGTGGATGATGCAGTACGGCATCGGCGTCGACTGCTCGGGCTTCGTCTCCCAGGCCCTCAACAGCCTCACGGGCGATATGGCCCGGCAGACGGGCTCCGCTGCCCCCACCGCCTTCAAGGTCGCCGACACGGGTAGCGGCAGCCTGAATTGGAAAGCCTCCTCGGGCAAGTTCGAGCAGGTCGCCCACCCCGCCGACCTGCGGGCCGGCGACACCATGTGGCAGGACGGCAGCGTCGACCACATCATTATCATCACGGGCGTCACGCAGACCTCCGGAGGAACCGTCTTCCAGACCGCCGAGTCCTCGGGCAGCAAGGGCGTGCACGACGACACCTATCGCTGCCCCGACCCCCAGGGGGACTTCTCCGACCTGGAGAAGAAGAGCGGCGAGACCTGGGTTTCCAAGAGCGGCACCTTCCGCTTCAGCCGCTACAAGGCGCTGGCGGCGATGCGCGGGGAGGATCTGAACCAACCCGCAGAGGACGCTGCGTCCGAGACCGAGGTCCCCATCGGCTCGGCGAAGGTCACCGCCAACGTGCTGAACGTCAGGCAGGGGCCGGGGACCGGACACGAGGTCGTCGGGCAGCTACCCCAGGGGACGGAGGTTCAGGTACTCAAGCAGGAGGGGGGCTGGCTGAAGATCCTCTTCGGCGAGCGCACGGCCTACGTCCACGGGAACTACGCAGAATTCACACCGGCGCCCGTCGCGCCCGAGGAGCAGGCAGCCGCCGGGAAGAAGGGCTCCTTGTGGGGCAGGCTGGGCAGCTTCTTCGGCTCGGTCGCCAAGGGCATCGGCTCCGCAGCCAAGGGCGTTGCCAAGGGGATCGGCAGCGCAGCCCGCGGCGTCGGCAACTTCTTCGGCTCCCTATTCTCCCGGAATGGGGAGCGGGGTGGCAGAACGGAGGAGACGAGCGCGCCGGCGGTCGAACCGGTCATCGCCACCGGTGTGGTCACCGCCAGCGCGCTCAACGTGCGCCAGCGCCCCACCGTCGACGGCACCCAGGTGGGCACCCTCCGGCAGGGCGCCCAGGTCGAGGTAACGGGGAAGGAGGGCGCCTGGCTGCGCATCCACCACGCCGGGAAAGCGGCCTACGTCCACGGCGGCTACGTGAGACTCCAGGGAGAGGGACAGAAACCGGAGGCAGAGCCGGCGGCGGAGGAGAGCGCCCACGACGACGTCACGATCACCTTCGGCGCCAACGCCAACAGCGGCATCCTCAGCGCCTACACGCTGGGCGTTCTCAAGGGCATCCTGGCCGAGGCGGGGGAGAAGAGCGCGCTCATCACCAGCACCATTCGCACACCTGCGGATCAGGCCCGTATCATGTATAATAACATCGTGACGTATGGGGTGGCTGCGCAGAAGCGGCTCTACGGTGCAGGGGGAGATGCGGTCATCGACGTCTACGCGGCGCAGAAGAGCGCGGGAGCCGGCGAGACCGAGATTCGGAAGGCCATGGAGGAGAAGATCGTCGCCATCGGCTCGACGAGCGTCTCCCGTCACTGCAGCGATCCTGCGGTGCTTCAGGTGGTGGATATTGCCCCCAGCTCCATCCAGAATGGAACGGCGTTCGCAGCGGCCCTGCAGGCCGCCAAGGCAGCGGGCAAGGTCAGCAAGTTCATCCCTCCGCCGACCGACCCCGCCTATCACATCGAGATACCACAATAGAGATTGGGAGCAGATAAAGACACCTTATGAGCGTTGACCTTCACATGCAACATCTGCAGGCGGAGCTGCAGCGCATCGAGATGCTCATCCGCCGCGAGGTATGGCGTTGGCAGCTGGCGGGGCAGGATCCGCACGACGACTTTCGCGGGCTCTACGTCTCCGATGAGCAGGCGCTGGCCCTCCTCGAGCGGCCCTTCGGCAGCAGCTGGGGGGACACCGTGACGCTGCCCGCGGAGCAGGCCCAGGCCCTCACCCGCGCGGAATCCGAGGCCATGGAGGCGGCCCAACAGATCAAGTCTCGGGCGCACCAGCAGGGCCGCCCCACCCGCCTCTCGCACCTCGCCACCACCTTTGGGCTGGATCGCTTCGCCCTGGACGCCTTCCTCGTCTGCCTCGCCCCGCACCTCGACCTGCGGTACGCCAAGCTCTACGGCTACCTGCAGGACGACGTCACCAGCAAGTACCCCTCGGTCAACCTGATCCTCAACCTGCTGGGGCGACCGGGAGGGGGACGGCTGCAGGCGCTGGCCCACTTCAGCGACACGGCTCCGCTCTTCCGCTACCGCCTGCTGCAGCTCGGCAGCAACGGGCATAACGGACAGACGCCGGCCCTGTTGAGCCAGACCCTGCACGTCGATCCCGCCATCGTCACCTGGCTATTGGGGCGCTACGAGCCGCCCGCCGAGCTGCGCGGGCACGTGGGGATGCAGGGCGCGGTACCGGGCGGCGACGAGCGCCTGCTGGCCGGGGAGGCCTGGAAGCGCATCGCCCCCGCCCTCAAGTACAGCCCCCTCCTCGTCTTCCACGGACCTGACGAGGCGGCCCAGGACGCAGCAGCCCGCCTCGCCGCCGTGCAGGTCCAGCGCCCGCTGCTCCACGTCAACCTGGCCCCTGCCATCAACGCGGGTCTGCAGCCGGAGACCGCCCTGCACCTGGCGCTGCGGGACGCGCGGCTGAACGGCGCGCTTCCCTACCTCAGCGGCTGGGACGCCCTCCTCACCGACGGGAGCCCGCCGCCCCACATGTTGGCGACCGTCTGCCGCTTCCCCGGACCGGTCATCGTCGCCGGCAGGGAGCGCTGGCAGGCCCAGGGCTTCGACCGGGAGCGCCCCCTCCTCTGGATCGAGTTCCACCTGCCCACCTATCCCCAGCGGCAGGGGCTCTGGCAGCACTTCATCGCGCAGGTGGAACCGGCCCACGACCTGCCCATCGAGCCCATCGCCGGGCAGTTCATCCTGACGACGGCGCAGATCCGCGACGCCGTCATCACCGCCCGGGACCGGGCCCTGCAGCGGGGAGAGAGCATGGGGCTCGAGGATCTCTTCGCCGGCGCCCGCGCCCACTCCAACCCGCGCCTGGCTCACCTCGCCCGCAAGATCACACCGCGCTACGTCTGGGACGACATCATCCTGCCCGACGACCCCCTCGCCATCCTGCAGGAGGTTGTCATGACCGTGCGCGGTCGCCCGCAGGTCCTGGAACAGTGGGGCGTGGGCCAACAGCTGGCGGCGAGCAACGGTGTGACGATGCTCTTCGCCGGACCGCCGGGTACGGGCAAGACGATGGCCGCCGAGGTCATCGCCTCGGAGCTGGGGCTGGACCTCTACAAGATCGACCTCTCGACGGTCATCAGCAAGTACATCGGCGAGACGGAGAAGAATCTGGAGCGCATCTTCGACGAGGCCCAGAGCAGCAACGCCATCCTCTTCTTCGACGAGGCGGACGCCCTCTTCGGCAAGCGCTCCGAGGTCAAGGACGCCCACGATCGCTACGCCAACATCGAGATCAGCTACCTCCTGCAGCGGATGGAGGCCTACGACGGCGTGACGATCCTGGCGACGAACCTGCGGGCCAACCTCGACGAAGCCTTCACCCGCCGGCTCCAGTTCGCCCTCGACTTCCCCTTTCCCGAGGAGGAGGACCGGCTGCGCATCTGGGAGACCCTCTTCCCGGCGGACGTGCCGCGCGCCGACGATTTCGACTTCGAGGTCCTGGCCCGGCGCTTCAAACTCGCCGGGGGTAACATCCGTAACATTATCGTCGCCTCCGCCTTCCTGGCGGCTGCCGACGAGTCACCCGTGACGATGGATCACCTGCTCCACGCCACCCGGCGGGAGATGCAGAAGATGGGACGCCTGATCAAGGAGGCGGATCTGCGACAGTAGGAACGCACCACGAGGCATCCTGCCCGTTCAGCCTTTCAAGGAGAACAACCATGACGAGCCAGTCGCAACGTACGGACCGTGATCTGGAGAGAACGCAGAACCGCCAACCGGCGGAACGGCGTCAGGAACAGGAGGAGGTCGCGACCCTGCCTGCCGAGATGGCCCAGGTGCAGCGGACGCTGGCTCAACCCGCATCCGCCCAACCGGCCGATCTGATCGCCCTACAGCGCATGGTGGGCAACCAGGCGGCCACGCGGCTCATCCGGAGTCCCCGCTCGCCCGCCGAGGCTTCCCGCGAGCAGGAGCACGCGGTCGCCCCTCAACCGCAGGCCGAAGCGGTGGTGCAGCGCAAGGAGGAGGACGAGGAGAAGGGCGGCTTCTTCAGCCGCGTCGGTGGCTTCTTCAGCAGCGTCGGGAAGGGAATCGCCGGCGGCGCTCGAGCCGTGGGTCGCGGCGCTCGAGCCGCCGGAGGCGCCCTGGTCAGAGGCGCTAAAGCCACGGGCAAAGCGGTCGCCGGTGGCGCACGCGCCGTGGGACGGGGCGCCCGTGCCGCCGGGGGCGCTCTGGTCAGGGGCGCCAAAGCCACAGGCAAAGCGGTCGCCGGTGGCGCTCGCGCCGTGGGACGCGGCGCCAAAGCCGTAGGCAGCGCCATCGGCAGAGGGGGACGGGCCCTGTGGGGCGGGGTCAAAGCCGTAGGTGGGGCCATCGGGAGAGGCACCAAGGCTGCCGGCAAGCTGATCTACACCGGCCAATACAACGACCTCGACGCCACCCAGTACCGCGTCACCCCCGACCAGACAGTGGAAGCCGTCCAACGCCAGGAGGACGAGGAGGGCAACGTCACCTACTGGGTCGTGGGCATCGTGGAGCGCTTCGAGGGCAACCGGCCCGTCATCCGCCCCGTAAATCCGCCCCGCTCGCTGGGCAACTGGTACCCCAAGGTGACCCACATCAACGGCATGAACGTCAAGCCCGCGTCGGGAATCCGGAGCGCCATGAAGCTCCAGCAAGCCGTTCAGGAGAAGATGGGGCCGGAGGGCGTCGCCGTCGCCCCCGAGGTGCTCTACACCTACAGCGCCCACGAGGGCTTCGGCAAGGACGTGGTCGAATGCATCACCGGGAAGATGCGCCTGGACGACGAAGCGACGCGCAGCCAGGAGCGGATCATGCTGGACGCCATCCGCAGCAAACGGCGCACGACCGTCTCCGCCCACAGCCGGGGCACCATCAAGACGGACAACGCCGTGAGGAACGTCCACGCCAAACTCAAGGCCGAGTATATGCCCACCTTTCTGGCCTCCTCCGAGGTCGCCCGGGAGGCGCGGGCGCTCGCCGAGGAGATGCGGGACGAGCTGAGCGAGTTCGGCCTGAGCCCCGCCGTCTACGCCCAGATCCTGAAGCGAGAGCTCGCAGCGCAGCGGGCCGACAAGATGGCCTCCGAGGAGATGGACGAGTACATCCAACTCATCTACGCGGGCAACGCCGTCCAGTTCCCCTCCTCCAAGATCAAGGGGCAGCTCGTGGTAGGAACCAAGGACCCCATCAGCATGCTCTTCGGCAAGTACTTCGACTTCGCCACACCGGATAATATGACGATGAACAAGGTACCCGGAGGGCACAGTTTCGGCTCGGTTTACGCGGGGAAGGTGGGCGAGCTGATCGCCTCCGACCTCAAGCAGCGCGAGGAGGACGAAGAATGAGTCTACGCGAGGAGATCAATCGCGGTCTGCGCGAGATCAGTGACGGCAAGAAGACATTGGCCCTCGATGACCAGGGGCGCTGCAGGATACCCGTCCCTATGCCCGCCTCGGTGGTCAAACTCCACGAGGGCCGGCTGGTGGTGACGGTGGAGCTCGCCCGCAGCGAGCAGTACTTCTCCCTCTCCACCCCGCTGGCGGAGATCACGGGCGAGCCGGGAGAGGAGTTCTACCGGGCGCTGCTCTATCGCCAGCGCTTCGCCGACCAGACCTCGGGGGCCGGCTTCGCCCTGGACCTGGAGGGGGAAAACGACCGGGTCGTAGGCATCTACCACTGGATGGTGCAGTCCATTACGCCTGAAGAGTTCTCCAATCTCTTTCAGAGTTTCGTAGGAGGAGCATTGGATCTCATTGAAGAGCTGAAAGCGATGTCCCGGCAGACGCAGGGCATTCACCCCCTCCATCCCGGAATGGGATAAGCGGGCCGTGAGGAGAGCACTTTGTGATAGTTTTGTGATAGTTATTGTGTAAGATGTAAGGAAGGACAGCGCTGTCCTTCTTTACATGTGCCGATCAATAGTGTGGGTTCAACGGAGAGAACAATGGGACATCTCAAAGGACACAAATCTCAGGAGAAGGGGCAAGATTCTAAAGAGAGGGCCTCGGCGCGGCAGCGACAGCCCTCGTCCGCCGCACCCGAGCGCGAAGCGACGACTGCCCAACGGGCACTGGAACGCGGAGAGCACATGCAGCCGTCGGCGCTCAGGGCCCTTCAGCGAACCGCCGGCAATCGGGCCGTCATGCGTCTGGTCCAGACCAAACTGCAGGTCGGGCCGGCAGGCGACCGCTACGAGCAGGAGGCCGACCGCGTCGCCCAAGAGGTGGTGCGCAGGCCTGCCCCGGCGTCGCCGCAGGCCCAACGGCAGAAGGAGGAAGAGGAGCTCCAGATGAAGCCCCTGGCCGCCTCCATCAGCTCCGTGCAGCGCCAGGCGGAAGAGGAGGAGCTTCAGATGAAGGCCCCGGTGGGAGGCGGGTTCGAGGCTGGGCAGGAGGTAGAGGAGACACTGGCAGCCCGGCAGGGCAGCGGGCGTCCCCTGCCCCGCGAGACGCGCGCCTACATGGAGCCCCGCTTCGGCGCCCGGTTCGATGACGTCAAAGTGCACACCGGAGAGGCGGCTCACGAGCTGACCGGGCAGCTGCAGGCCAAGGCCTTCACCCACGGGCGGGACATCTACTTCTCACGGGGGGCCTACGATCCTCACACGGCGGCGGGCAAGCAGCTGCTGGCTCACGAGCTGACCCACACCGTGCAACAGACGGGTCACACGGCCCGCCGAACTCAGATCAGCCGCATGCCGAACCGGCAGGTGCAACGGTTGGTCTCGCGCGAGAACTTCATCCGTCTGGCGGGTGATGTATCGAGGAAGGGCAAGTTCAACAAGAGCCTCTATTCGCAGATCCTTCAGACCTTGAAGGACTATGAGGATCGTGCCGGGAACCAAAGAGCGCAGCGAGATGCCCTCATCGACATCGTGGGGCTCAGCCGCAGGTGGTTGAGCAAGCACCAAGAGTTGGTTGTAACGGAGGAAGGTCAATACACGCGGGCCAAGAGGAAGGAGGATCTCCGCAAGCAGATGTTCCTGAGTAGGCTGAAGAAGGAAGCGGAGGCCGAGCTCAAGAACGAGCCGCTGCCCAACGACAGCCCCTCCAATGCCATTGCGCAATACGATCGGGACGCGCAGAATGCGCAGGATCTTATGGAAAGGACGGAGAGAGGGATGAACCCTACCCGCTCCCAGATCTCCATCATGGCACCGAACGCTGCCCGCTACCAGATCTCCGTCCTGGCTGCCATCGAGCACCCGGACTACCTGGACTTCGCCAAGAAGCGGCTGCAGCTGACCGTCGCCCAGAAGAAGAAGCTGCTCAAGAAGAACAGGAAGTCGAACCGGGAGATCAAGATGGAGGCGGCCCGCCGGGTGGTGGAGGAGAAGCATGGAGATCTGAACGAGGAGCAGAAGCTGCAGAAGATCGAGGAGCTGCAGTCCATCGGCGGGGAGGTGGGACACGCCTGGGTCAAACTCAGCACCTACGATGCCGATGACAAGCAGCTCGAGGAGCACAGCTTCGGTTTCTGGCCCCTGGCCTACTTCCCCCATCCGGACCAAGCGGTACCCGGTCGTGTGCGGTACCCGGACAAGATTCACGACGACGACGCTATGCTCCGCCGCAAGGACTACACCCTCGACGCCGAACAGTACAAGAAGGCCATGAAGCGCGCCACTGACCGGATGCAGGCGCCGCCCAACTACAAACTCATCGACTACAACTGCACCAAGTTCGCCCGGGACGTCGCACAAGCGGCAGAGGTCAACTTCCCCGAGCGGGCCTATCTGCGCATCCCCTTTCGCGGCGTCGCCTGGGATCCCAACTCGCTCTACCACGAGCTGGACGCCGATACCGAAGGTTACGATCCTCAGGAGAAGAAGCAGAGAGCGCAACAGGAGCGCCAGCAATTAATCGATCGCCTCGATGACATCGAGCTGGAGCTGCACCACAACAGCGCTTCGGATCTCACCGATAAAACGGTGGAGAGGGTACTCACGGCGTACTCCCTCTTACAAGAGATGCAGAGGTCGCAGGAAGATCTGGAGGACATTCTCTTCCCCACGGGCAGTGACGGCGATGTCCTGGAGATCCACTACACCGGAGACGGGCTGCCGTACAAGCTGAAGAGGGCGGAGTACGAGGCCTTCAAGCAGGAAATCGACACCGTGCTACAGTCCGAGGCCTTCCAAGATTGAGATTGGTTATGCAAAGGTTAGAGGTAGAAGTTCACGGAAAGTCGCGATCTCTTTCAGCCAGTTGTGCGATCCGGGAGAGCGTGTATAATGACGCAGCTCAACTCTTACTTCACCTGCCGGGGCGCGCTGACAGCAGGGCGCCCGCAGACCCTGCGCACCCTTACGACGCGGGGGGTCGGTAAGATGAGCCTTGCCGGCGACGAGCCAGAGACGCAGCCTCAGCGCCGGTCTTCAGCAGCAGATGAATCGCCACCTATTCAAGGATCGGAGGGGGCTCGGGGGCGCTGTTCCTCCCGCCTGGGCCACCACCGACCTTGCTTGAGAGAGAGACCTAGCTAAGATGATCGACGAACTCGACGAAACCCTGCGACAGTTGCTCATTCGTGAACTGCCCATCAAGAATGGGGAGATCGACATCCAATTCAAACAGCCCACCCGCGAGTGGTCGGCCCGTCTCAGCCGCCCGACTCTCAACCTCTTCCTCTACGACCTACGCGAGAATACGAAGCTGCGCCAGCCTTCCCCGTACTGGATGGTGGAGAGCCGCGAGGGGGGTAAGGCTACGCAGCGCCGCCAGCCCGTACGGATGGACCTCCACTACGTGATCACCGCCTGGGCCAACGAGCCCGAGGACGAGCATCGCATGTTAGCGCGCACGCTCATGGCCCTCTTTCGCAATCCCATGCTGAAAGAGGAGACGCTGCCCGAAGGGCTGCAGGATCAACCGGCCGCCATTCAGATGTTGGCGGCGCAGCCCGATGCCCTCCAGAACCCGGCCGACTTCTGGAGCTCCATGGACAACGACATCCGGCCCGCCATCACCTGCACCGTCACCGTAGCCATCAACCCTTACGCGCCTATCGTCACGCCCATGGTCAGCGAGAGGGCGCTCACCTTCCGGAACCTCAACACCGGGGCGGCCGAGGAGCCGGGGCCCACCCTATGGACGGTCAATGGGACCCTGAGAGGGTATCCTACCTACCGGGGTATGCAGCTGCGACTTGTGGAGCGCGACTTGGACATACCGGTGCGCACCGACGGCACCTTTACCATCAGTAACGTGCCCCAGGGAGAGTATACCATCGAAGTGCAGGTGGACGGTGAGACCTCCACGCACACCCTCACCGTTCCCTCCCCTGAGTACGGGTTGGAGGGCTAGGATTGGCCTTATTCTTTACTCGTTTTTAGGCCAGGAAAGGAGGCAGGGCAAGAGAGGGGCAAGATCATTCAGATGGGCAGAACGAATAAGAGCGTAGTTTTCGATATTCCGGCGTTGAAAATATAAATCACTGTTAGCAGGAGGAACAACAAATGCCAGAGTACCTTTCCCCCGGCGTTTACGTTGAAGAGATCGATCGCGGCGCGAAGCCCATCGAGGGAGCGGGCACAGCCATGCCTGTCTTCGTCGGCTTCACCGAGAAAGCGGTGGTCGAAGACCGCGTAGACGGTGAAGTGATCCGGCGCGATGTCCGCGGCAAGGCGCAGCTCGTCACGAACTGGAGTCAGTTTGTAGGGACTTTCGGTGACTTCGTGGAGGGCGCCCTGCTCCCCTACGCCGTCTATGGCTACTTCCAGAACGGCGGTGGTCGCTGCTACGTTATCAGCGTCAAAACCATTCCGAAGGCCCAGGCCCCCCTCCTGAACGCCGATGGCAAGCCCCAGCTGGCCATACGCGCGAAGCAGGCCGGCTTCGACGGGCTGAATCTGCGGGTCAAGGTGGACGCCCCCGAGCCCCCCAAGGAGACGAAGAAGGGCGGCAAGAAGGGCGAGGAGGAGGTGGACGTCGCTGAGGCTCCCTCCTTTACCGTCACCGTGGAGAGTGAGAAGGTCACCGGCGGGTGGCAGACCAAGGAGGTGCGCGAGGCGACCCTCGTCGAGGAGGTCAACGAGGAGGGGCAGAAGCGGGTGGCCGTCACCTACAAGGACGACAAGCAGCCCGAACTCATCGAGATTCTGATCCCCGAGGCGGAGATGCCTCTCGAGAAGCTGTGGCCCCGCACCCAGGAGCAGTCCCTGAAGATCGACAACAAGGTGTTGGCCCCCCCGGCTCCCTCCGACTTCCGCGGTGACGTGGCGGAGCGCACGGGGATCGAGGGGCTGGCGGAGCTCGACGATGCCACGATGCTCGTCGTGCCCGACCTGATGACGCCCATGCCGGGTCAACAGAGCGTGGATCTGGACACCATCAAGGCCGTGCAGAGCATGATGATCAGCCACTGTGAGCTCATGGGTGATCGCGTCGCGATTCTCGACGCGCCCCTGGGCATGAAGCCCGCCGAGGTCAAAAAGTGGCGCATGGACATCGCCGGCTACGATACCAGCTACGCCGCTCTCTACTACCCGTGGATCGAGATCAGCGACCCGCTCACCGACCGTCCGAAACTCGTGCCGCCGGCGGGCCACATGGCGGGCGTCTGGGCGCGCAGCGACAACACGCGCGGCGTCCACAAGGCACCGGCCAACGAGATCCTCCGTGGGGCCACCGGGCTGGAGTACAACGTCACCAAGGGCGAGCAGGACGTGCTCAACCCCATCGGCGTGAACTGTATCCGGGCCTTCCCGGGCCGGGGCATTCGCGCCTGGGGCGCACGCACTCTCTCCAGCGACCCCTCGTGGCGCTACATCAACGTGCGCCGTCTCTTCAACTATGTCAAGAAGTCCATTGAACGTGGCACCCAGTGGGTCGTCTTCGAACCCAACGAGCCGCGGCTATGGGCCCGCGTGCGCAACGCCGTCTCCTCCTTCCTCACCATCGTCTGGCGTGAAGGCGCGCTCTTTGGCTTGACCCCGTCGCAGGCCTTCTACGTGAAGTGCGATGAGGAGCTGAACCCGCCGGAGTCCCGCGACCTGGGCCGGCTTATCGTCGAGATCGGCATGGCGCCGGTCAAACCGGCGGAGTTCGTTATCTTCCGTATCAGTCAGTGGGCAGGTCAGTAGGCAACACTATTCCAAGGAGGTAAGTAAAGATGCCTGTTCGAGAGACAGATCCTCTTGTAGGTTTTCAGTTTTCTATCAAGATCGAGGGCCGGGACGAGCTGAGCGGCTGGTTCACCGAGGTCGAGGGTATCGGCTCCGAGAGCGAGACCATCGAGCACAAGGTGGTCAGCCCGGACGGTAAGGAGTTCATCCAGATGATCCCGGGGCGTATTAAGTGGAGTCCCATCACGCTGAAGCGGGGCATCACCCTGAACATGGCCTTCTGGACCTGGCGTGACGAGGTCGTCAATGGTGACATGGAGACGGCGCGCACCGACTGCACCATCTTCATGCACGACCGCGAGGGCAATGCCGTCGCCGGCTGGAAGCTGGATCGCGCCTGGCCCACCAAGATCAGCGGCCCCTCGATGAAGACCGACAGCAACGACATCGGTATCGAGGAGCTCACCATCGTTCACGAGGGCATGCTGCGCGTCGAGGTCTAAGCAGGTTGCCCGTGCGGCTTAGCGTACTGCGTGTCGCCTGAGCAACACGCAGTACGCAGCCCGCACTTTCATCCATGCACTTATTCAAGGAACGTCCATGAGCATTCAAACTGAGTTCGAATTCACCCTCCCCCGGGGGTACGTCGACGAGAGCGGCAACGTTCACCGGGAGGGGACCATGCGCCTGGCCACGGCGATGGACGAGATCGCGCCGCTGCGTGATCCGCGCGTACGCGCCAACCAGGCCTACCTCGTCATCATCCTGCTCTCGCGTGTGATCACCCAGCTCGGCTCCCTCAGCACCATCCATCCGGGGATCATCGAGAAGCTCTTCGCTGCCGATCTGGCCTATCTCCAGGAGCTCTACCGGCGCATCAACGAGCAGGGCACGAGCAACATCCCCATCACCTGTCCCGAGTGTCAACACGCATTTGAGGTGGACCTGGCTGATTTGGGGGGGGAATTCTAGGCTACCCCCTCGATCGCCTGCACGAGGAGGTAGCCTACATTGCCTATCACTTTCACTGGCCGCGTGAGGACATTCTGAATCTCGAGCACAACGAGCGGCGCCAGTGGCTAGAGGAGATCGCCCAGATCAATCGCAGGCTTAACGAAGCAGCAGAGAGAGAGTGGGTAGAAGAGAGCGAGAAGTAGAGGATATGCCAGAACCGAGTGTGCAGAGTACGAGGGAACAAGAGAGAGAGTCCGGCGATGCGCAGCTGGACAAGCAGGATCTGGAACGCCTGGCTCGCAAAGTCTTCGAGCTCTTCCAAGAGGATCTTCGCACGCAGCGCGAGCGGCTAGGACCTAGAGGATCATAAGGGGGCAAGATGGCAGCACAAGAACCGAGCAACACACGGACCTTGGGTGAAGATCCGGCGGCGGCCTTTCGATACTACGTGGAGATGAAGAGCGTCATCGAGGGCGCCTTCACCGAGTGCAACGGTCTCAATCTGGAGCGCGAGACCAAGGAGTGGAAGGAGGGTGGTCTCAACGACCACGTCCACATCCTGCCGGGACGCGCCAAGTACACGGGCAACATTGTCCTGAAACGGGGGATCACCTACTCCGACGCTCTCTGGAACTGGTTCCAGGAGGGGCTAATCAAGGGTACCGCAACCCCCGTCGAACTGGCCATCATCCTCGTCGTACGCTACGACGTGAAGAAGGGCCAGCGTCTGGTCGTACGCTGGGACGTGGACCGCGCCTTCCCCGTCAAGTGGAGCGGCCCCAGCCTGACGGCGGGCAGTACCGACGCCGCCGTGGAAACCATCGAGATCGCGCACCAGGGCTTGAAGATGCAGACGGACACCTATTGAGGTTATGATGGCAGACGAGCACAACGCAGACGAAGCACCCCAGCTGGACACACGGATCACCGGACGCCTGCAACGCACCGCCCGCTCCCTCTCGCCTTGGGTGCAGCGCTCGCTGGACGATGCCGCCCGGTCTGACGCGCCCGCTGCCCCCTCCTTCCAGTCCCTCACCCTCTCCGGAACCGAAGCCGTGACACGCCACGTGCAGCGCACGGTGGAACGCACTACCGTCTGGCGCCCCCGCACGGAGCGCATGGCCGTCGTCAACCTCGATCGAGACGCGGGTAATCACCTGCAGCGCTTCGAGGGGCGCCCCAACAGATTCGAGGCCCGCTCCCGCGAGTTGGCTCCGACCGCGCTGCCCCTCGTCGGGGCACCTGCCGACGACGTGCAGCGCGAGGAGGCGGAGCCGGAAGAGGACGATAACTGGCTCAATCGTATGCCCTCCTTCGAGGAGGTCAGCCAGCGCCTGCGCTTTCCCGAGACGATCAAGCCCATGGCGCCCAAGCCGGCCCCTGAGGCGCAGCGAGCCCCGGCCCCCACGCCTTCCGCCAAACCCGCCGCTCCGCCGCCCGCTCCGCCAACAACACCGCCCGCGCCCCCGAAGGCGCCACCAGCACCAGAGCCGACTTCCTCGCCCCCGCCCACGGCACCCCAGATCCGGGAGGGAATGCGGCTCTACCGGAAGGTCGAGGAGTTCACGCCGAAACATCCCCCCCGCCCCGTCTCCTTCAAGGATCTGAAGCGAGCGCGGGTCGGACCTCCCGTGGAGAAGAGCGCTGCTCCGGTTCAGCGCGCCCCCGCTGAGGAAGAGGAGCTCCAGACCGCGCCTCAGAGCGTGCAGCGGGCCCCGGTCGAGGAGGAGATTCAAACCTCGCCCATCGACGAGGAAGAGCTCCAGACCGCGCGCGTGCAGCGGGCACCCATCGACGAGGAAGAGGTTCAGAGACGCGTAAGCGAGACAGAAGAGAGAGCCGGCCGACCCGAGACCCCATCCCAAGTTTTGGAAGGGCCGCAGCAGGTGAGGCGCAAGACCGCCGAAGAGCGGATACGCCAACAGCCGGGGGAAACTGCTGCGGCCCCCTTTTCTCACCCCCCCACGCCGCCGGAAGGGAAACCCCTCCAGCGCGCTGCTGCTCCTTCACCCACTGTTCCTGAGGAAGAGGAGAGCATCCAGCGGACCCCGCTTTCGAGGGGTACTGTCAAGCGTACACCCGAAAGCCCTTCTGGTCAAGAGAGCACGCCCGACCTACCCGGCATTGACTCCGCTCTCGTGCAGAGGCTCACTGCCCGCGCGGCCCCGCCGACGACCGGCACCTCCTCCCCCACCCTTCTACAGCAGCAGGCAGCCCCCACACCGGCGGAGAGTGTCGCAGGGAGGCCGGAGGGTACGGCGGAGAGCAGTGCAACGCCAACCGGAGAGGGAACACAGAGGAGCAGATCCTCACCCACCGTTCAACGGACAGCTGAGGAGCCTTCCTCTGCGGCGCATCCCGCCCTACCCCTTCAACGGCGGGCCATCGAACCTATGACCACAGCACCCACCATGACCCTGCCCCCGGTCAAGATCCAGCGCACCTTCACCGTCGTGCAGCGCTCTCCCGGGGAGAGCCCGGTGGTGGTCCGGCGGGCAACCGCGGATGATTTGAATCTATCGGACAGCGCAGCGGAGGAACCCGGGGAGGCCCCGATGTTCGACGTGGACGGTCTCGCCCGGGAGGTCTATCCGCTGATCAAGCGTATGCTGCGTACCGAACTGGAACGCAGGACTCGAAGAGTATAGGGAGGAAAGATGGCAGCTGCCAACAGCTCTAGCGAGAACACGACGGTCGCCAAGGCCAAGATCGTCGAAGTGGATGAGACGGGAAACGCCATCGGCGATCCCATCATTTGCATGTACAATCCCGAACAGCTGAAGGTGAATCGGGGGGCGAACTGGAGCCCCGAATCCATCCCGCAGCGGACCCTCCAGAAGTACACCTACAAAGGGGGAGCCGCCGCCACGGTGGACGCTACCCTGCTCTTCGACACCACGCGAGATATGAACGAGCATGGGGTGAACGTCAGCGCGGGCACCGACGTGCGCACCTACGTCAACAAACTCTACAAGCTGCTCAAGGTCGTGGACGAGGAGAAGAAGCGCCCACCCTACTGCCGCTTCGAATGGGGGGGCAAGCTCTACTTCGTCAAGGGCTTCCTGAAGAGCGTGAACGCTACCTACACCCTCTTCCTGGCCGACGGCACCCCCGTGCGGGCCGAGGTGGGCGTCAGCTTCGAGATCGCCGACGAGGAGGCGGACCTGGATAAGGTGGCGCAGAACCCGACATCACGGACCGAAGCTCGCAAGACCTGGATCGTACGCGAGGGCGAGCGGCTGGACTGGATCGCCAACCAGGAGTACGGGCACCCGGGCCATTGGCGGCACATCGCCAAGGTCAACGACATCGAGGACCCCCTCGACCTGCAGCCGGGTCAAGTACTCAAGTTGCCCCCCCTCTCCTGACGATCGCGTTTCCGTCACCCGAGAGGTCACACAGCGAGGAAGGGAACTATGGGAGTCACTGTAGAACGCATTCTGGTTTCACAGTTTACCGTCAAGGTCGGGGGCAGCGCACTCTCCACCGAGCTCTTTGAGGACGTGGTAGAGTTGCTCGTCGACAGCAACCGCCATCTGCCCGACATGGTGCAGATCACCTTCAACAGCGCCCACACCGAGGTCATGGACGACAATACCTTCAAGATCGGGGCCCCCATCGAGGTGAGCGTCAACGACGACAACGGGACCTCGCACCCGCTCTTCAAGGGCGAGATCACGGCCCTCGAGGCGGAGTTTACCGAGGAGCACCACCCGCTCCTCATCGTGCGGGGCTACGATAAGTCCCACCGGTTGCATCGGGGCAAGAAGAACGCGACCCACCTCAAGATGAGGGACAGCGCCGTCGTCGAGAAGCTCGCCGGCAACGCCGGTCTCTCCGCTGCGGTCGATGCCACCAAGACCACGCACGAGTACATCCTGCAGTACCACCAGACGGACATGGAGTTCATCCGGGCCCTCGCCCGCCGCAACGGCTACGAGACCTACGTCGAGGAGGAGAAGCTCTACTTCAAGGAGCCCGCCCCACCCTCGAGCGCCAACGTGGAGCTGACCTGGGGAACAGAGCTGTTGAGATTCCGCCCCCGCGTCGCGGCGAGCCATCAGGTAAACGAGGTCACCGTGAAAGGCTGGGACCCCCAGAAGAAGGAGGCGGTCCAGGCCAAGGTCACGAGCGCGACCAACAAGCAGCACCAGGGGGGAGAGAGCAAGGACGGCGCCGCGGTCGCCAAGTCGGCCTTCGGCGACGCCAAGAGCCTCGACGTCAACCTTCCGGTCACCACCCCCGACGAGGCCGAGGCGATGGCCCAGGCCATCTTCAACCGCATGAACAGCGACTTCGTCACCGCCGACGGACTCTGCACGGGAACGCCGCCGCTGAAGGCCGGTGCTGTGGTAGACATCCAGGGCGTCGGCACCCGCTTCGGGGGAACCTACGTTCTGACGACCGTCACCCACATCTACCGCCCGGAGGAGGGCTACAAGACGGAGTTCACCGTCCACGGGCAGCAGGAGGACGTGCTCAGCTACCTCCTGGATGAGGGCGGAAACGGTCACGGAGTGACAAACGGCCTCCTCGGCGGCGTCGTGCCCGCCATGGTCACGAACAACGACGATCCCGACAAGTTGGGGCGGGTCAAGGTGAAGTATCCGTGGCTCGACGACCAATTGGAGAGCCACTGGCTGCGCCTGGTCGCTCCGGGCGCGGGCACCGAGCGCGGCACGTTGAACCTCCCCGAGGTCAACGATGAGGTGCTCGTGGCTTTCGAGCGGGGCGACCTGAGCACCGCCTACGTTCTCGGGGGGCTCTGGAACGGTCAGGATAAGCTGCCCGAGGGCATCGGCACGCTGGTGGAGAGCGGCAAGGTCAACGAGCGCATCATCCGCTCGCGTACGGGACATCTGATCGTCTTCAGTGACAAGGAGGGCGAGGAGCAGATCCTGATCCGCGACAAGACGGGCAATAATGAGATCATCATCGATTCGAAGCAGAACGACATCACCATCAACGTCGACAACAACTACACGCTGGCCGCCAAGGGCGTCGTGGAGAGCACCAGCGATAAGGAGACGAAGGTCACCAGCAAGGGCAACATGACCCTGCAGGCGAGCAGCGGCTCCAACATCGACATGCAGGGCACCAAGATCACCATCAAGGGGCAGAGTGCCATCGCCATCGAGGCCTCCGGCAACCTGGACCTCAAGGCCAACGGTAACCTTAACATCCAAGGCACGCAGGTCGCCATCAAGGGCACTGCGATGGTCCAGGTACAGGGCGGCATGGTGAAGATCAATTGACGTCTCCGGTTAACGAACAGGGCAAGAAACGAGGCAAGCGATGACATTTCCGGCAGCAAGACTCGGCGACCAGACCGCCACGGGGGACACCATCACGGGACCGGGGGTTCCCAACGTCCTTATTGGGGGCGTGCCTGCGGCGGTGGTAGGTGATACCGTCAGTGGAGCGGCCTGCACAGGCGCCATCATCATGGGCAGCATGACCGTCCTCATCGGGGGGCGTCCGGCAGCGCGGGTCACCAGCACGGTGACCGGCGTCAACCCCGCCTCGGGGGCTCCCGTCACGACGACCGTGCTGAAGGGCCAGCCCAACGTTCTGATCGGCGGTTAGGTCATCAGAGAAAGGCAGGCAGCATGCTAGGACATCGCGAGGTTACCATCGACCATCTGCGGTATGGAGGTGACGTTCGAAGCGTGACCGTCAGAGTGCAGCCTCCCCAGCGAGAGCCCCCAGGACGGTCAATAGTGCGTAGGGCGGACGCCCCCGAGGGCGTGCGCGTCGGCCAACCCGAGCGACGCTGACCGCGTGCTCGTAACAGAACCTAAATCCCCACATAGAAGGAGCTTTCTCTTTCACCATGGCTAACGACAACGTCCGTGACCGTGAGTTTCTCGGCCAGGGGCTCGCCTTTCCCCTGCAGGTCAACCAGCGGGGGGAGATTGCGCTGGTCCGCGGCGAGACCGACATCGAACAGTCCATCCGCATCATCCTGGAGACCTCGCCCGGTGAGCGGGTCATGCGCCCCGAGTTTGGCTGCCGGGCCAAAGAGCTGCTCTTCGCCCCCCGCGACTCCAGCACCGCCGGGCTCATGGCCTACTACGTCCGGCGCGCCCTGCGACGCTGGGAGCCGCGCATCGAGGTCCTGAACGTCGAAGCTCTGCCCGATCCCGACCGTGACGGCGTCCTCCTCGTGGAGGTCAACTACCAGGTCAGGGCCACGCACGACGAACGGAGCATCGTCTATCCCTTCTACCTTATGGGGGAGGAAGAGTTCTGACCCCCACCCCAGACGTGATCAGAGGGCAGAAGGCGAGCCCCCTGCCAGATGCCCGCCCGGCCCACTTTCGGCCGGGGTAAAGTTGTGCTATTCTGTTCTTAAGATCCATGACCTCAAATAGATAGAGTGGAGAAGATCTATGTCCTTACCCGAACCCGTTCTCGATGATCTGCGCTTCCAACGCGACCTGGTGGATGAGGCACGGCGCCGTATTATCCGCTACTGTCCGGAGTGGACCGACTACAACCTCAGCGATCCGGGCATTACCCTCATCGAGCTCTTCGCCTGGATGACGGAGCTCCTCACCTACCGTCTCAACCGCGTGCCGGAGAAGAACTACGTCAAGTTCCTGGAGCTCCTCGGCGTGCACCTGCAGCCCCCCAGCAGCGCCCGCACGGAGCTGACCTTCTGGCTTTCGACCCCCTTCCCCATCCGACCGGAGGATACGACGGTGGCCGTCGTGCCGGAGGGGACGGAGGTGACGACCCAACGGCTGGACGAGGAGAACGAGGTCACCTTCACCACGGACAGACGTCTGATCATCGCCCCCCTCAACCTGACGCAACTGCGCCGCGAGGGGGAGATCAACAAGAACTACCTGCCCCGCCTCAACGTCGAGGTCTTCAAGGCCTTCCAGGAGACTCCCGAGCAGGGCGATACCTTCTACATCGGGCTGGACGATAGCCAGAGCGTTGAAGGACAGATCCTGCAGCTCTTCTTCGAGTCCGAGGAGACCCAGGCTACGGGCATCCGCCGCGAGGATCCCCCGCTGGTCTGGGAGGTATCCCTGGGCAACGGCGAATGGGGCGAGGTGCGCCCCAGCAAGCGCCAGGGGGAGGAGGATACGACCGGGGGCCTCAACAACCCGCAGGGGCGGATCACCCTCTACCTCCCCCTCACCATGCAGCCTGACGAGGTGCAGGGACGGCAGGGCTACTGGCTGCGCTGCCGTTACGAGCAGCGGCGCCCGGAGCAGGGGCGCTACGCGAAGTCCCCGCGCATTCGCCGCATCGAGGTCTTTACCATCGGAGCGACGGTGCCGGCAACCCACGCCATCATCCAGGAGGACGAGCGACTGGGGCTGAGCAGCGGCGACGCCGGACAGATCTTCCACCTGGAGCACGCTCCGCTGCTCCTGCCGGAGAGAGAGGAGACGGTGCTCGTCGAAGAGCTGCGCGGTGGCGAGCTGGTCCTCGTCCCCTGGGAGCGTGTGGAGGACTTCTCACGTTCCAGCCGTTACGACCGTCACTTCACCCTGGATCTGGCCACGGGCGAGGTCGCCTTCGGCCCCAGTGTACGTCAGGCCGACGGCTCCGTCCGGCAGTACGGGCGGGTGCCGGAGTCGGGACGGGAGATCCGCTTCAGCCGCTACCGCTACGGCGGGGGCGCGGCGGGCAACGTGCCGACGGGCAGCCTCCAGGTCTTGCGCTCCGCCTTCCCCTACATCGACCGGGTCAGCAACCTCCGGCGTGCGGATGGGGGACGGGACCAGGAGAGCCTGGAGGAGGCCAAGTTACGGGCCCGCCGGGAGATACGGGCTCAGCAGCGGGCCGTGACCGCCGAGGACTTCGAGAATCTGGCGCAGCGGGCCAGCCGGGCCGTCGCACGCGTCAAGTGCCGGGCACCGAGCCAGGGACGCGGCAATCTGCCTCCCGGCATGGTGGAGCTGCTGCTGGTCCCCGCCGTCTTCGAGGCCCTGAGGGCCAACGACCTCTCGAAGCTGGCCCTCGACCCGGTTCTGCGCGAGCAGGTTCTCACCCACCTGGACGCCTACCGCCTGCTCACGACGACGCTCAACGTGCGCGAGCCCCGCTACATCGGGGTAATGATTACCGCCGAGATCGTCCCCCTGGAGTACAGCCATCCGGAGACGGTGCGGGCCCGGGTCGCCGAGAGGCTACAGGCCTACTTGAGCCCCCTGTCCCTCGACTACGAGGCGCTCTTCTCGGAGATGGTAGGGCATCCCTGGCAAGGGTGGCCCTTCGGACGCGATCTCTACGTCTCCGAGCTCTTCTCGCTCATCCAGCAGGTGCCAGGGGTCAAGCACGTACTGGACGTGCACCTCGCCCACCGGTCCGTCGTACCCGTGGAGGAGGGGGAGGTGCAGGAGCTTACGCCCGAGGAGGCGGAGGCCCGGGCACCCCAGCCCCTCGCGGGACGGCGCCTACCCGTACCGGAGGACACCCTGCTCTGCTCGCTCGAACACACCGTCAAGCTGGTGGAGCTATGAATCGTCCCTCGCCCCTGATCGTAGATCATGTGACGGACTTGAACCTGCGCTATCCGGGCGAGCCACTGGTGCTGTTCACGCGTGTATCGACCGCGGAAACGCTGCCCGGTTACGTCTTGCGCGTCACCCTCCCGGCGGGCCTGGCCATCCAGGGGTACGTCCCGCCCGCGCAACAGGAGGGCCTGGTGCCGCGCATCGTACGCTGGCCCGAGGGGGGGCAGACGGTCACCTGGCAGGTGGAGGAGACTGTCGAGCCGGAGGAGCAACACGAGTACCGGCTCCTCGTACAGGTTGAGCGCCTGGATGAGCCGGTAACGCTCGTGAGCCGGGCCTTTCTCGAGCCCGCCAACGACGAGGAGAGCCGGATCGAGGAGAGCACCGGCATCGAGGTGCAGACGAAGAGCCGCTATCTCCGCCATCTCCCCGCTCTCTACGACGATGACGAGTTCATGGGGCGCTTCCTGATGCTCTTCGAGAGCTTCTGGACGCCCATCGAGGGGCAGATCGACCAACTGCCCTACCTCTTCGATCCCAAGACGACACCGCCTGACCTGCTGCCCTGGCTCGCTTCCTGGCTGAACCTCGTGTTGGACGCGCGCTGGTCGGAGAGCAAGCGTCGCAAGCTCATCCAGTCAGCCGTACGGCTCTACAGAACCCGGGGCACGCGGCGGGGACTGGCCGACTATCTGGAGATCTATGCAGGCGTGCGCCCGCAGATCGTGGAGCACCGAGCGCGGAACCTCATTCTAGGTCAGGAAGCACGGTTGGGACAGGGAGTGGCTCTGGGTACCCGCAACGCCCCCCACACCTTCACCGTCACGCTCTCCCTGCCCGACATGGAGGATGAAGAAGCGGCAGTCCGGCGCCGCACCTTGGAACAGATCATTGAGGCAGAAAAGCCGGCCCACACGGCCTACGAGTTGATTATCGACAGTACCAAAAGTTAGATTTTCACGATATAATAAGTATTAGGATCTGCAAAGCGTGATGTCCCTAGGGACCTCACGCGTTGCATGTCACCTCAACTAGAGGCAAGAGGAGAGTAATGGCAACCAACAACGAGATCATCCGAGCTTTTCCGGCGAAGCGCCTACACCCGATCGATGGTCTGGCAGTGACGGCGACAATCTGGGGAGAAGCGCACGCCTACCACCGTCTGCGAGAGGTGGCCCACAACCGGTTGGCCCACGGACCGGGCATCCTCGTCGGCCTGGAGGTTATCGCCAGCGACCCACCGGACTCCTCGGTCTACATCCTGCCGGGACTGGCCGTTGCCCCCACCGGTGAGATTATCATCGTCGAGGAACCCGTCGCCTACAGCTTCGGATCCTCAGAGGGCAATCTGCAGCTCCTGTTGACCTACGGGGAGAGCCAACCCCGGGTCGAGGACAGCACCGATGAGGAGCGTCTCTACATCCACGCGCAGTTCGGGGTAGAGGCCCAGCCTCTGAACTCCGGCGTTGAGGGGGTAGAGCTGGCCCGGGTCCGTCGCCGGGGAGATGACGCGCCCATCACCGATCCGGACGACCCCGAACAGCCCGCCGAGAACGAGATCGATCTCCGCTTCCGGCGCGAGCTAACCCCCACCTCCTCCAAGCCGGCCCACCTGGGCGTCGTCTACCTCGGCGAGAAAGCAGAGGCCCACGGTCAGGGCGTCCGGGCGCTCGGGCAGGCACTGCGCGCACAGGGCACACCCTTGTGGGTGGATGATGACCTCGGTTTGGACGGCGGATGGTCGGGCTACACGCTGCTCTACGTCGTCGGTCGAGGCGCCTTCGAAGTGTCTCGGGAGACCATGACCGCGCTGTACGACTACCTGCAAGAGGGGGGCTCCATCTTCATGGAGAGCTGCGGCAGCGGTGAGGAGGACACGGCGGCAGCCTTTGCGGCCTTCCAAGAGCTGCTGGACTCCCTGGGCATTCAGGTGGAGCCGGTGGAGAGGGGCAACCCTCTGCTCAACAGTCCCCACATCTTCGCCACGCCCCCCCAGGGCTGTGCGAGCCCCACGGAGCCACTTCTCCTCGCGGGGGAAGGCGTGCTGCTCAGTCGAGCCGACTACGGATGCCTCTGGCAGGGCGGGCCAACGGATAATCCGGCCGAACGCGAAAGCATCCGAGCGGCTCAGGAGATAGGAGCCAACATCGTGACCCATGCCGTGGAGCGAGAGGAGCGCACACCTGAGGGCGGAGAGGAATCCTAGAGAGACCTCTCCCTCATTTTTCGTTAATCCATTGAGATCAATCAGATAAGAAGTGAGCATCATGGACCATTTTCACTTATGGGCAGGGGCCAAGGATCATCATGGACAACAGTAATCTAATTGAAGTTGTGGACAGGGACGGCTGGCGTAAGGAGTTTCCCCTACAAAAGCGTATCGTCTACATCGGAAGCGATAGCCACAACGATATCGTCCTGGAGGCCAGCAGAGGCAGCGGCATTATCGCCCGCCACCTCCAGCTGATCGGCATGACCACCGGGGGGTATCGGCTGGTGAACCTGGGGAGCAGTGAGATTGAGATCGAGGAGAGCAATCCTCTCCCGCCCCATGCGACCACAGAGGTGCTCGACGGATTGCGACTTCACGTGGGGCAGTTCCGACTGGTCTTTCGGCTGAGCGGGAGTGCTGGCGTGGCCCAGTCCCGCCAGGCTCCATCGCAGGCCATCGGGCTGGCCCTCTCACTCCCCCATCGCCAGCTCACCCCCGACGCTCCGCTGGAGGGCGCGATCATCGTCAAAAACCGCGGCAATCAGGCCGGCGTGCAGTTCCGGCTCTCCTTGGAGGGGCTGAGCAGCGACTCCTATGAGGTGGGACCGGCCCCCCTGCTCTTTCCCAACGCCGAAAAGGCCATCTCCGTGAGGATCTATCATCCTCACGGACCCTCACTGCCTGCGGGCAAGCATCCCATCACGGTGCGGGCGAGCGCACCCGAGGCCTATCCTAACGAGAGTGCCGAAGTCCGGGAGACGATCGAAGTGCTACCACTCTACGAACACAGCCTACGACTGGTGCCTTATGGGTAAACAGAAGGTCTTATTCGTCCAAAGAGTAGTTGTGATCTTGTCGCTCAGCCTGTTGAGCGGATGTGGCGCCCGTACCTCGGGCTTCAGTTGGCGAACCGTGGGTTGGATCGCGGTTATCCTGGGACTCCTTGTCGGCGTCCTGCTGCTGATGCCTCTGATCAGACGCTGGCAGAGACGCCACGGGCAACGCCGCTACCGTCTGGAGATACGGAATGAGGGCAATGTGCGCAGCCGCTACGCTCTCGAGGCCGACGCACCGCCCGACAGCCTCAACTTCGTCTTTACCGTGAACGGCACCCCGCTCCACGGGAGGCTTATCACGACCACGACCGACGCCCCGGCCCCTCAACCCAGCGCTGCGCCCACCGCCGCGCCACGGGAAGGTGGTGGTCCCGCCGCCGGTCTTCAGAAGGCGAAGCAGGTCGGAGGCGTCGTAGGGGGTCTCAGCGGGACGATCTCGACGGTCCTTATCTCCATCGGCAACTTGCTTCCCTACTCGGCGGGACTGCCCTTCATCCGCCTCGGCAGTAAGCTCCGCCGGGGACAGAGCAGCGTCGATCGCGTGGGCCAGACGGGGTCAGCCATGAAGCGCCAGGCGGGGCGGACCAAGGTGCGCGCGCCCTCCGGCAGATCCGGACGTCAAGCCGCTCCTCCTCCCCCACCCGGGGGAGCGAGCACTATTTCCGGCACCGCGTCCGCCCTTGTAGCCATGGAAACGGAGTGGGTGGAGACGCCCTTTGTCGAACCAGGAGGGGTTCTGACCCTGGACCTGCTCGTGCAACCGGAGAACCCCTACCGTCCGCAGCACGTGCCCTTCACCCTACGCTCCAGATCGTTAGAATGGGAAGGAGCCCCGGTGGTGGCGGAGGAGACGCTGGTACGTCTGGCAGGGCTTACCCCCTTCCAGAAGTTCGGCCCCTTCATCCTTCTGGCGGTAGGCGCCATCCTGGTCCTGTTAGGAGCCTCACTCCTCCTCGGTGGCTAAACCTATCTCAGAAAGCGCAGTACAGGGTTTCCCTGAAAGAAGGTAAGAACTAAGCGCAGAGGGCGCAGAGATGGCTTACTATTTTCAAGGTTTGCACCTCCATCTCGGGTAACACCCTGACGGAGGGCGCGCTCGTGACAAGTAAGGGAAGGATCGAGTATTAGACGGCTGGTGGTTAGGGAGAGGTTGGGAAGGCCTCACGTCTTGCTTGAGCCGGTGAACTAATTCAATGGTATACTTCTACCAAAGCATGGGGCATCTCACTCGATGACGATTGGGGTGGGTTTCAACCCAGTGATGAGCTATCCATGGCTGAAACGTGAGGGGCTCGCGGTTTACGTTTCACGCCTCGGTCTAACTCAAGCGAAACCCACCCTGACGATTTACAGGTAGCTTATTGGAGGGGATAAGATGGGCAAGCGGGCACAGCTGGAGATTATTGGTCCCGACGGAGCTGTTTTCTTCGCTCCCCTCGATCCAACACGAGGCATCACGAATATCGGTAGAGATCCCGAGAACGATGTCGTTCTGGAAAGCCCGGAGATCGCGGACTTCCATGCCGTCATTGACCACCGGGAAGCGCCCTTTCGCATCCTGGTCTTTGCGGAGGACAGTACCCGCCTCGATGGCGAGTATCTTTCACCCGATGGATCTGCAACGCTGGGCACGTGGAGCACCCTCGAGATCGACGGGCACACCCTGATTCTGATTGAAGGAGCAGAGACGGGGGGCGGACCGGAGACGGCTCCGGTTGAAGCACGCCAGACACAGGCAGCTGCAAGCGCCACGACCACAGCCCCCCCCGCAGCCCGCCGGACCCCGCCTCCCCCTGTAACCGTGGCGACCCCGGAGAGGGCGGCTCCACCTCCCACTCCGGCCCGCGTCCCCCGCGAGCCGACACCGCGCCTCCCCTCACGCCCCGCCGATGTTACCGACGACGTCATCCTCACCGACATCTCTCAGCGAGAGTGGACGGTCAACGTCGAGGAGACCGCTACCTTCACTGTAGAGATGATCAACGGCGGCCCCATCGTGGCGACCTTCGTCGTGCACGTGGAAGGGGTTCCCCAGGAATGGGTCACCCTCTCGCCTCCCGACATCAATCTCAATGAGGAGGAGCGGGGCACGGTCACCGTGACCGTCACACCGCCACGCCACCCCTCCAGCCGGGCCGGCGCTCACAATCTGGCGGTCGTCATCACCTCACCCGATCACCCGGGACGCGCCAGCCAACGGGGCGCCACCCTGACCATCAACCCCTACTACGCCTTCGCCGCGAGCGACCTCGATCCCAAGCAGCAGACGGTGGGGGGGGCCAATCCCCGGGGGACCGCTACGATTCACATTGCCAACAAGGGCAACAGCGAGGTCCCCTTCCGGCTGGAGGCGACGGACAACCAGCGGGCCTGCACCTTCGAGTTCGAAGTGCCCGGTGAACCGACACCTTTGGCCCAGCAGGCGGAGATACGCCTGCCTCCCGAGGAGACCTTCGTCATCCCCATGCACATCACCCCCCTGCGCCGACCCTTCATCGGGCTGCGCAAGCAGCGCCACACCTACACCGCGACCGTCTCCATGCTGACAGAGGAACAGATCCCCCGCTCCATGCTGGGAGAGATCCTGGTGCGCCCCCTTATCGGCCCCCTGCTCATGGCTCTCATCGCTCTTCTCTTGGGAGCACTTGTCATTCTGCTCTTCAGGCCGCGCATCCACGAATTTGACGCCTCAGCAAGAGAGATCGAGGCCGGGGATGAGGTCATCTTCACCTACGATACCTCGGCCCTGGCCCGGAGGTGGGTCGAGACCGACGAGGGCACCCTCATCACCCTGGACACCGCCGAGGGCACCTACGTCACGGCTCCAGAAGAGGACACCCTCTACACCCTGCACGCCGAGAACCTGCTCTCCCGGGTCATCGGGCTGTTAAGCCCCGAGGTGGATCCCATCCCCATCGATGTCTCGCCCCTCGAGCCCAAGATTATCGTCTTCACCGTAGACCGGCCGTTCATCATCGCCGGACAGACGGCAACCCTGCGCTGGGAGGTCGTCAACGCCAATAACGTCGTGCTCGTCGCCAATGGACAGGAGCAGACGCTGGCGCCCGCGGAGTACACGGCCGGGCGGGAGGTCGAGCCTCAGGGGACGACGGACTACACCCTGCGCGCCACCAACGAATTCGGCGGGCAGGCCGTCGACAGCCTCTCCATCGAGGTGAAGTACCCCACACCGACCCCCCTGCCCATGCCCGTCATCCAACGCTTTTCAATCTCCCCCCGCACAATCTACGCCGGTGAGAGCGTAACCCTGACCTGGGAGACCGAGAACACGACCAAGGTGGAGATTTTGGGAGAGGAGTTCCCGCCCAACGGTGAGACGGTCCAGACGCTGAACCAGGTGGGTGTCGTGGAGTACGTGCTCATCGCCCTCTACGACGACGAGATGGGGATCCAGCAGCCTGCCCGGCGGACGAGTGCGCCTGTGCGGGTGACGGTGCTCGAGAAACCCTCCCCCACCCCCGAGCCGGAGAAGCCGGAGATTGAGGAGTTTCGCGCCGTCCCCGCCGAGGTCGTTCGGGACAGCGGGCAGCAGGTACAGCTCGTCTGGTCGGTGACCGGGGAGTTCACCAACATCGAGATCACCGGCCCCACCGTGGGCACCCTCTCCAATCTCGCGGCCAAGGGCAGCATCCCGGTCAACGCCACGGAGACCACCTTCTTCATGTTGACGGCTTACAATGACGAGCTGAACAGCAGCGCCACGACGGAGCTCACCGTGACCGAACCGCCCCCGCCCACACCCACCCCTTTGCCCGAACCCATCATCCAGTACTTCGAGCTTCAGGACGCCGACACCAATGACGAATATGGGGTCACCGAAGTCAGCGGCAGTGGGACCACCAGAATCTACAGCGTCGACCAGAATGCGGCAGTGGTCTTCCGTTGGTCGGCCCTCAACATTCCCCAGGTAGTTCTGATCGCCGGGGACGATTCTAGCAACCGCGAGCCGGTAGGTACGTTTAATACAGTCATTAGTCAGGCCGGAGAGTACCAGCTGGTCGCGGCGAACGAGGCGGGTGTGGCCCGCTACGCCTACATCCAGGTCAACCTCAACCCGGTGGAGGTTCCCCCGGCCCCCTACGATCTGGACGTCGATACCCCTGCCCTTCCGGGTCAGCCCTTCGACCTGGTGTGGTCCTACGATCCCAATCACATCGACGACATCATCGGTTTCCGCATCTATCGGGCGCAATCCCCTAGTGGTCCCTGGAACCGCATTGCAGATGAAACGACTTTGAACAACACAGACCGAACGTGGACAGAGGAAGATCCAAGGTGCGGGATGTACTACTACGTCGCGGCCGTCTACGTGGATATCGATGGTAACAAGCAGGAGACGGCCCCCAGCCCGAACCAGTGGGGCAGTTGGCCCTGTCCTACACCTACCCCCTGACTAAAGACGAGGGGCAGAGACTATGGGAGCAGATATCATGACAGGGAAACGATACACGCACCGCCCGGCGGTTGCCATCCTCTTCAACATAATACAGGTGGGATTGCTCGTCCTGATGCCCCTCTTGACGCCCTTCTTGCCCGTGACAATAGCGGAGGTAGAGGCGCGTTCACTCCAGGACACCAACATCGTCGCTCCCGATGGAGAGCCCGCACCACGTCCTGATCCCGTGGGCTTGCAGCCAGCACCGACACGTGGTGAGGCTCTCCAGACGGCGAACGTCACGATGGTCCAGTCCGTGGACACCGGAGACGCAGGCCCCGGTAACGTCTACAACGGGGATTGGATCACCTTTACGCTTCTGATTACCAACGTTGAGAGTAGTCAGCCCATTACGGGTGTGACCTTCGTCAATATCCTGGAGGAGGGGGCCTTCAATGAAAGCACGCTTCACTGCGACCCAGACTGTGAGCCGCAGTGGATAACGCAAACCATCCCCGAGCCCTCAGGGGGGACAGTGGTGGTGAGCAAGACCGAGAGCCTGCTCTGGGATATAGGGCAGTTGGCGAGTGGCAGCAGTGCGGAGGTCAGTTTCTCCGGACAGGTGATCGGTCAGGCAGAGGGTTCCACCCTCATCAATCTGGCCTCGGCGGCCTACGAGATCGAGGGTAATCAACGGGCGGTGGCGGCAGACGATATTGTGCTCACGGCGCTCCTGCGTATACCGGAAGGTGGTGGAGAAGCGACCATCTCCTCGGCCCCCACCTGGTTCTCGGAAGATGCCGGCGGTACCATCAGCCAGGACTGGGGGGACTTCGACCGGGATGGGGATCTCGACCTGGTCCTGGGCTCCTCCCTGGGCGCTTCGGTCTATCGCAACGACGAGGGCACCCTGAACCTCATCTGGGCCTCCCCGGAGGGTCGACTCGCCTACGGTGTGCGCTGGGCGAACGTAGTCACTGACAGTTCGAGCCTGGAACTGGTCGTGGTGGGAGATAGTGTCGACAAAACGGCTCAAAGCGAGGGGCTCAACTACATCTACGCCTTCGATGCAGGACGGACCGAATTTATCGAGACCGGCGTCTTCACCTCACACCTCCAGCTGGTCCGCCTGGCTCCGGCCGACTACGACGGCGACGGCTACGTGGACATCGTCGCCAGCACGAACGCCATCAATGGACGGGAGTGGGTCGGCAGCCAGCAGCTCTGCCCTGTCAATCTCTATCGCAACGACGGCACCGGACACTTTACCGGCACCGTCACCTCGAAGCCCGGTATCGACGTCGTCTGCGTCCAGGAGACCGCGACAGCCGCTCTGGGCGTGGGGGATGTTGACGGAGATGGTGATCCCGACCTCATCGTCGGCGACTTTCCCAGCACCGTAAAAGTCTTGTTCAACAGCGCGTCTGACCCCCAGGTGGGTTCTCCCTTTACCCGTGCAGAGACAATCGAGAGAGGGTTGGAGTACATCCCCTACGACTTGGCGTGGGGAGATTATGACGGAGACGGAGTTCTCGAAGTCGCCGCCGCCTTTCCCCTCCAACGGGAGGCTCACGTCTACAAATACCAGCCGGACCAGCAGTCCAATCCTCGATTGTTGCTCTCACACATTATCCGCACGGATGCCTTCATGACCCCTCTCTCGGTAGACTGGGGGGATTTTAATGGAGACGGACAGCTCGATCTGGTGGTGGCTGACAGCCCTCCCCGATTTTACGAATATACCGGACAAAACTTTGAACCTATCAGCAGCCTTAATCTGCCCCCCAGCGTTATCCGGGGCCAGATTTGGAGTCTCAGGGGCATTGCTCTTAACACCCGGCGCAACCTCGACCTGGTCCTTGCGAACCGAGACGGTTCCAGTGAGATCTTCACCGTGCTGGCTCCCCGGCTCAACCGTGCTCTACACGAGGTAGGCAACGGTGAGGAAGCCAGCAGCGTAGCGTGGGGGGATGCCGATGGCGACGGCGACCTCGACCTCCTCTTTGGCGGTACTTTCTTCGTCCTCTCCGGCAAACAAGCTTACAGCTATCTCAATAGAGATGGGCAATTCGTAGATGAGCCTAAAGTTTTCAAGTTCAGTGGCTATGGACCTCACGCCATGGCCTATGGGGATGTCGATAAAGACGGTATTCTAGATGTCGCCGTCGGCACCCCCACCAAGCTGCAGATCTACCAACCCCAGCTCTTCCAAAACGACTACTACAACAGAGAGCCCTGGAAAATAGACACAAACAACCCTGTACGCAGTCTGGCCTGGGCAGATGCTAACGATGACAGCGCGCTCGACCTGCTGGTGGGCTACGCCGACGGGCTTATCGAGCTCTACCTGAACTCGGGAACGCGTCTAAACACGACCCCGGCTTTTACGGCGACGGAGGCGGGCGCCATTCAGAGCCTCGCCTGGGCGGACTACGACAACGATTACTATCTCGATTTTGTCGTAGCGGTGGACAATGGCAGAACCACCATCTATCACAACGATGGATACAACCACTACTCGCGCGCTTGGTGGACACCGGAAAGCGCCCCCTATCGAGCAGTGGCCTGGGGAGATTACGACGCCGACGGCTATCCCGACCTTGCTATAGGGGTCTACGGTGCTCCGGATACCGTGTGGCAGAATGAGAACGGGCGCTTCGGCAGTGAGCCGGTGTGGAGGTCCGAGGATCTTCCGCCCAACAGGACTACGTCACTGGCCTGGGGCGATTGGGACAACGACGGGTATCCCGAACTGGCGTTGGGACACGACGGCGCACAAGATGTCGTCTACGCCAACCTCCGCGGGCAGTTGGTCAAGCTCTGGGAATCGAGCGCGAGTGCAGCCACAACGGGTGTGGCCTGGGGTGACCGCGACCAGGACGGGGATCTCGATCTCGCCGTAAGCCATCAAGGCAGCAATGCAGGAGTTGGCTACTACGAAAACAACCTCGCTACCCCTGTGCATCTGCCCACCGTCGATACCCTGGGGCGTTTAGACGACCCCCCTTATCTCTACGTCGAACGACCGGGCACCACTGAAGATGGCTACTACTACTCATCCCCACAAATTCTCGCCGGTCCAAGCCCCCTCAGCTCCACGCGTTTCATAACCGTGCACTACACCCTGCACGATCCGGAAGCCGACCCCCTCGCCGCCACCTTCTTCGAATACTCCCTCGACGGGGGTACGACCTGGGAAGAGGCCACACCGGCGCCCCATTCCGCGCCGCCCACCACCGCTACCAGTGTCGCCGGCACCCCCGCCACCTTTGTCTGGGACGCAGCCGCCGACGATGCGGTCAGCGACAATGCGCGTTTCCGAATCCGGGTCGGTTCGAGCAACGACGTTGGACCTCTCCAGGATATCGCAGGCAGCGCCGTCAGCCCGCCCTTCCGGGTCCGTGCCCTCGACTGCTTCTGGCCTGCGGGGGCCTGGATCACCGCGACCGTGCTCGAGGAGAAGCGTGACGTCCTCATCAATGAAGAGGTGATCTTTGAGGGACGGGTCACGACGGCCAACGGCCCTCTTCGCTACGAGTGGGACTTTGGAGACGGAACGACGGCCGTGGGCTGGCAAGCCCCCCATGCCTTTGTTACGA
>DAOTVC010000151.1:0-20094 GCA_034437215.1 Anaerolineae bacterium
GGAGACCGAACAGCCCCCGGGCATGTGCTCCCGGGGGCTGTTCCTGTCCTGGACCGCCGGACCGGAGACGGGACAGAGCTCGCTAACCCTCCATGGGATTGAAGGAGGGGGGCGGGGCAGCGCCCCGCTGCAGGTCGCGCCGGGCGAGAAAGCTCCCCCCCAGGAGCAGCAGGGCGCCCAACCACTGCAGATGCGAGAGGCGGTCGCCCAGCAGGAAGATGGCGAGGGAGAGGCTCACCACCATCTCCAGGAGCGAGAGGATCGCCGTCTGCACGCCCCCTAAGCGCTCCAGGCTGAAGAACATCGCCAGCCGGGAGAGAGCCGTGGTGAGCCCCAGGGCACCGATGGACAACCAGCCCTCGTAGACGATGGGTTCGAAGGGGCGGATATCGACCAGGCGCGCCAAGGAGACGGTAAGAGCCATCCCCGTCAGGATGTAGAGGGTGGCGGAGCGGGCCGGCACGTCGGCCAATACCCATTGGCCCATCACAAAGTACCAGCCGTTGACGGCAGCCGATGCCGCCATGAGCATCGCCCCCAGGTAATCGGAGGAGTTCGTAGGCGACCAGGGGGAGGTGACCAACGCCGCACCGGCTAACGAAGCTGCCAATCGCACGACAGTCAGCCGGGAGACGGACTCCCCGGAGGCGGCGAGAAAGATGACCACCCAGACAACGTAGAGGGTGCTGAGCAGCGACGCCTGGGCGGCGTCCAGTCGCACGAGCGCCGCGTAGAAAAAGATGGAGCCGATGCCGTTGACCGCACCGACCAGAAGACAGCTCAACAGGTGGCGCCAGTGGAGGGTCATGGCCTTACGCCAGACGAGGATGTAGACCAGAAAGAGAAAGAGTGCGGCAGCCAGAGTGCGCAACGCAGCCAGGGTCAGCGGCGTGACGCCGGCACGGTAAGCAAACTTCCCGAGAATGGGTGCCCACCCCAGGAGGAAGGAGGCGACCAAGCCACTGTACAACCCGCTGGCCTGCCGGCGTTGATCCTCCACCCCTCGCTTTTCCTCCATCTCTGACAGCTCCTTCCGTCCGGACCCTCACCCACCGACTTTCGCGATAGAGTAGTCCCGGAACTCCGCACTCTCAACCGTGGGGCTGGTAGGGGAGTTTGTGTCGCGTCGACCCTATGCTATACTCGCGGCTATGACACGGCGTCAAAAGTTCATCCTGGTGCTCTTCGGTGCGCTGGACCTAGTCGTCATCGTGCTTCTGGGGGCCATCGCCCTCAACAGCCGGCTGACCCTGCCCAACCCCGTCTCCCAGTTCGGCCCCTGCCCCTCCCTGCTGCTCGACGCGCTGCCCGGCTACCTGTCACCCGCCGTTGCCTGGGAGAAGGAGCGCCTCATCATCACGATCACCCCCCTCTACCGCACCCCGGCCCCCCCACCGGGGAGCGCACAGGTACTCTGGACGGCCTTCGACGCCCTCGAAACGCCCCTGGCTGCCGGCTGTACCCTTCCCGAGGAGGTCCGCATCGTCGTCACGGCGCGGGGAAGCGCCACGACGACGGGGCACCTGGCCCGCCTGCAGGGAAGGGACGTGACCGCGTGGCTGCAGGGCGAACTGGACGAGGCGACCTTCGTGCAGCGCGGAGCGTACTACCCCACCGGCGCTAGAGCTTCCGGATCTCGACCTGATTCGTCTCGGAGTCCACGATAGCGTAGCTGGGGGGCCCGAAGCGCCCCATAAGCTCCCCCGGATTGAGCAGGCGCGTGTCACCCACCAGCTCGTGGTGAGCCTCGTGATCATGTCCGTAACAGACCAGATCGTAGAGATCGGAGTGGGCCAACGCGTGCCCCAAGCGGGGATAGTGCACGACCGCCGCCTGATAGCGCTGATCGTCCAGTTCGAGCTCGGCAAAGATACCGTGCAAGTGCACGTTCTCCATCCGGTGCGCGATCTCCGTCATCAACCACCGGTCACCGTCGTTGTTGCCCCACACCACGTGGACCGGGCCATCGAAGCCCGCCGCCATGGCCTTGAGGGTGAAGGGCGCGTTGAAGTCACCGCAGAAGAGCAGCACCTCGACACCCGCCGCACGCAGCCCCTCCAACGCCTTGTCTAACGCTTCCAGATTGTCGTGAACATCCGAACAGACACCGATCTTCATCGTTCCTCCTCTCAAACTGCTACCGACAGATTCACTATCCAACACCCACGACCGAAAGGCGCTCCACGTTCTCCATACGCACCACCAACAGCAAGAGCAACATCAGCCCTCCCAGAATCATCAGGGCAGTCCCCACGCTGAAGAGGTCGGCGAGGGCGCCCAACAGAGGTGCCAAGCCGATCATCAGGATGTTGGTCAGCTGCGACTCAACGGAGAGTCCCGAGGCCAGCACCTCGTGGGTGATTCTATCGCTGATGAAAGCAACGCTTAGCGGCTTGCGCACATTGTAGAGAACGTAGAAGCCCAGGAAGAGGAGGACCGAGAGAGCTCGCAGTTCCAAGCGCGAGCTGGCGCCCACCAGCAGCAGGAAGAGAGCGCCCCCGAGAAAGGTAAGATTGACGGCGCTCGTCAACCCGGAGAAGCGGGCGATGAAGCGGTCGGAGTGGTGGGAAGCGTAACTGGTCAACAGGTAGATGACAAAGTAGACCCCTCCGACGATGAGGGCGGAGCGCTCTCTCTCGTCCCAGAGTATCAACAGAGGAGCCGAGAGCGCCAACGTCTGCAGAATCGGCTGCAGGTACTCCTTCGTCGCCTTGAAGAAGGCATCGAAGCTGGCGCCGTTGAGAATCGTGCGCAGGGCCGTCGGCGCGCGGAGCACGGCGACCAGGGAGCTGAAGGTCACACGATACCTCTGGAGAAGCGCGCCCCGCTGCACCCCCACCCGCTCCCCATCGAGCATCCGGGGATAGGTAGCCAGATTGACGAGATCCAGAGCGTAAGGGACCGTGGAGGCGAGAAAGATGGGACGATAGCGACCGCTGTAGAAGACCAGCGCGGCCGCGATGAGCGAACTCAACGCCGAACCGAGCTGGGAAGCCGCCCGCGTCTGACCGTAGTAGGTCACCTTCTGATCCTCCAACCCTTGGATTCGCAGATATTCCAGAATGAGCGCCTTGTGCGTGCCAGAACGGAAGGCATCACCGATTCCGAAGAGTAACATCGCCAGGGTATAGACGTAGAAGTTGGGGAAGAGATAGAAGACGACGAAGGAGAGCAGATAAGCGACGAAAGAGAGTACCATGGAGCGACGCCGTCCGAAGGCGTCCGCGTAGATGCCCGAGGGGATCTCGAGCAGATTTGCCGAGAGATCCCGGACGGCGTAGAGGATTCCAATCTGGAAGAAGGAGAGCCCCACCTCGCGCAGGAAGAGCACCATGAAGGGGTCGAAGAAGCGTAGGTTCTTGAGGAAGCCGTAGAGCGCGAAGCGATAGAACATCAGATCCTTCTTCAAGCAGCGACCCTCCCCTCCAAAGCGGCCAACACGAGATCCGGTGTATTGGTGATGATCACATCGACACCCCATTCTGCGAGACGCCGGACCTCGTCGGGATCATCGACGGTCCAGGCGGCGACGCGCAGACCACGACGGTGGGCTCGCTGCACGCGACGCGCGCTGAGCAGGCGATAGTGGGGATGCAGCGCCTCGTGGGGCGTGAGGGGCGCCAGCAGCAGTGAGCCGGGGCTCAGAGGGCCATAGAGGAGCCCACAGGGGACCTCGGGCAGGAGGGAACGCACGACGCGGAGCGAGTAGGGCTTGAAGGAGGAGAACCAGACCCGCTCCTCCAGAGCCAGCCGCCTGACGAGCACAGCCACCGCCTCCTCCAACGCCGTCCCCCGACCCGTCACCGGCTTGATCTCGATGTTGACGAGCAGTTGCCCGCCGATCTCCCGCAGCACCTCCTCCAGGGTTGGCACGGGCACACCGGTAAAGGCCGGTCCGTGGTGAGCGCCTGCATCCAGGGTGCGCAGATCTGCGAGAGGGACCCGCGTAACGTCACCGGCGCCGTCGGTGGTGACCGCCAGCCGCCGGTTGTGAATGACGACGGGCACACCGTCAGCGGTGAGGTAGACATCGAGCTCTACTCCATCCGCTCCCATCTCCGCCGCCCGCCGAAAGGCCGGCAGCGTGTTCTCCGGAGCGACCCGGCTGGCGCCCCGGTGTCCGAAGACCAGCGGGCGCTCCCGCCACCAGGAGCTCGGAAAGGAGGCCACCTCAGAGCTCCACGAAGTAAGAGTTCGCGGCCCGGTCGATGAGCTCCTTGCTCAGCGACGGGGGCACGTTGAGATACTCGGCGATGTCGAGAATTTGATCGATGAGATCCCGGGGGTGGCAGGCGCGCGGTGCGCGGCGCGCCTTGATGTAGTGCTCCTGGATGAGATAGGCCAGCGCCCTGTCATCCAGATCGATCTTACGAGTCTGGCAGATACGCCGAAAGATCTCCCGAAAGCCCTCCCAGTCGGGGTCATCGACCTCGATCTTGTGCCGGATGCGCCGGAGAAAGGCCTCGTCGACGAGGTCCTTGGGCTCCAGGTTGGTGGAGAAGACGATGAGCACCTCGAAGGGAATCTCGATCTTGCGACCGGTGTGCAGGGTCAGGAAGTCGATCCGCTTCTCCAGCGGTACGATCCAGCGGTTGAGCAGGTCACGCGGGCGCACCTGCTGGCGACCGAAGTCGTCGACGAGCAGGATGCCCCCGTTGGCCTTCATCTGGAAGGGGGCCTCGTAGTACTTGTTGTCGACGTCGTAGACGAGGTCCAGGGCCTCCAGCGTCAGCTCCCCTCCCACAATGATGAGGGGGCGGCGGATGCGCACCCAGCGGGCGTCGTGCCGCTGCGCCTGCGCCCCGTCCTCCACCAAGATGTGATTGACGTTGTCGTAGACCTTGACGACCTGCCCCTCGGTCTCCACGGCGTAGGGGACGAAGATATCACCCTCCATGAGCAGGGAGCCGATGGCCTCGGCGATGGAGGTCTTGCCGTTGCCCGGAGGGCCGAAGAGAAAGATCGAGCGCCCGGAGTTGACCGCCGGACCGATCTGCTCGAAAGCGATCTCGTTAAGCACCAGATGGGCCAAGGCCTGCCGCAGGTGACGCTGGTGCACCTTCACGTCTTTCAACCCCTGCTTGATCATGGCCTGATTGTAAAAATCGAGGGGCACGGGTACGGGACCGGCGTACTCCGAACGCTGCTGAGCGTCATGGGCCATCTCCCGACCGCGGGAGGTCAGAATGTACTCGTAGGCGGCCTCGGAGAAGCCGCTCATCGTCCCCGCGCCCCGCACCTCGCAGAGGCGTTCCCGCTTCAAAAACTCGAGAATCTTATCCAGCACACCCGGGAAGGGCAGGGCCATGCGCTCCGCCAGCTCCCGTCCGGAGAGGTAGCTCTCGAAGTAGAGGATCTTGAGCGCCATATCGGTGAGCATACCCATATTGAGCCCCGTGTCGGCAATCGAACGGGGGACGGGGGGCAAGAAACTCTCGGACTTGATGATCGGTTGTCGCGCCATCTCCACCTCCAATAAGCGCTGAAAGACTTGGGCTCGCACCAGTGCGACGCTGCCGGCGGCCCTCATTGTAAGAAAACGGTAAAGGTTCTCTCATTATAGCCCGGTCGGAGAAAGGAGCAACAGCGGTTTACGCCGTCGGGAAGTTATCTCTGGACAAAGCCTAAGTGATGACGAAGGGCTCCCGGGAGAGCGTGGAGAGCGTCTCGCTGCCGCTCTCCGTCACCACCACGTCGTCCTCGATTCGCACTCCCCCCAAGCCCTCGAGGTAGATACCCGGCTCAACGGTGAAGGTGAAGCCGGGGCGGAGAAGGATCGTGTTCCCCTCTACGATAGAGGGAGGCTCGTGCGCCTCCAGCCCCAGACCGTGACCCGTACGGTGGAGAAAGGCGGCCCCATAGCCGGCTGCCTCGATCACAGTGCGCGTGGCCCGGTCCACCCCCTCGGCGCTCTGCCCCGGACCCACGGCCTGCCGGCCCGCTTCGTTGGCTCGCAGAACGATCTCGTGCACCGCCGCCAACGTTCCCTCGGCCGGTCCTAAGACGACCATACGGGTGAGATCCGAATCGTACCCCCCAACGGACGCCCCCCAGTCCACGACCACCCAATCACCGGGCGCCAGGGGCCGCTCACCGGGAACGGCGTGGGGCAGTGCCCCATGGGGCCCACCCGCCACGATGGGCGCGAAGGCCAAACCGGCGGCTCCGTGGGTCAGGAGGGCCGCCTGGAGGCGGGCCGCCGCCTCCATCTCGGTCATACCGACAGCCAGTTCGCCGAGCCAGGCCTCGAAGGCCTCCTCGGCAACTCTCACCGCCCGCCGCATGGCCTCCAGCTCGACCTCGTCCTTGACCATGCGTGGCGTCGCGAGGAGCTCATCGGCGGGCAGCAGCTCCGTATCGGGAGCGTAGCGCTGCAGGATACGGGCTTCCAGCAGGCGCATCCGCAGCGACTCCACGCCGACGCGTGCTTCCGCCAGCTCCAGGGCTGCACAGGCCTCGTGGAAGGCCAAGGCATAGCCCTCCGCATCACTGTAGGGAAAGGTCCGCAGACCCGCCACCTTACCCGCCTCCAGTGCCGGAAGGACGAGGGCAGGCGGTTCATCCACCGGGAAGAAGGCCAGAATCGGACGCTCGCTCACGTGAAAGGCGAGTCCCGTGAGGTAGAAGAGATTGGGTCCGGGCATTAACACTAGGGCATCGAGGCCCTGCTTCTGGGCGAGTTCCAACACCTGCTGTACACGCTCCATCCTACGCACCTCCTCAACTCAATTCAAAATAGATACCGAACAGGAATCCGAGCCCCGCTCCTCATCGTCCAGGCCCAACCGCGTGATGATGGTCTCGACGACCTCATCCGGAGGACGAGAGACCTCGACGGTCACGACCCCCGCGGGCTCCTCCAGGGCCCCGAACTGGCTATCCAGAAGATCTGCGTCCGCATAGTGCCCTTCGCGGGACTGCAGACGATGGCGGATCAGATCGTAGCTGCCCTTGAGATAGACGAAGCGCACCCCCTCGTCTCCCCGCATGAGCCGCTCACGGTAGGACTGCTTCAAGGCGGAACAGGCGAGTACCGCGTCCTCATTGCGCTCCAGGAGTCGTTGGACGAGACGGTGCAGGGCGCGCAACCAGGGCACGCGATCCTCATCGGTGAGAGGAATCCCCTGCCGCATCTTCTCGACATTCTCTGGAGGGTGAAAGTCATCCCCTTCGTAGAAGGACCAACCCAACCGCCGGCTCAACCGCTTACCGATCGTCGTCTTCCCGGCACCGGCCACGCCCATAAGCACAATTACCATGCCAACTCAACGTCCTTTTCTCAGTCTCTAGAGGCTGAAGCGCCCCGGGTGATTACATTTGGGTCTGTTTCAATCCAGTTGTGAGCTATCCGTAGCTGAAGCGTAAAGCGTGAAACGTGAGGGCCTCACGGTCTACGTTTCACGTTTCACGCCTCGGTTTAACTCAAGTGAAACACACCCATTATACATTTTGACAGGCTCTATGGTACAATAACGCCGTACTATGACCAGGAGGCTACCGTGATCATTCGTCTACCTATCGGCATGTTGGAGTCCAACACCTATCTGATCTACGATGACCAGAGTCACTTGGGGGCCATCGTCGATCCGGGTGGCGAAACGGAGCGGCTCTTCGAGGAGATCCGCAGACGGGGTGTGGAGATCCGGTATCTCCTCAACACCCACGCGCACTTCGATCATATCACCGCCAATGCCCAGGTGCTCTCGAAGTATGAGGTCCCCTTGGCCCTGCACCCTGCCGATAGGGAACTCCTGCTGCGCGGTGGGGGAGCCGCTCGCTGGAATATCGACTATCTCCCTTCACCAGAGCCGGAGATCGAGCTGACCGACGGCCGACGGCTACTGCTGGGGGCGCTCGAGATCGAGAGCATCCACACTCCGGGACACACACCCGGCAGCGTCTGCCTCTACATTCCCGCTGCCGACGCTCTCATCACCGGCGATACTCTCTTTCCGGGCAGCGTTGGAAGGACCGACCTGCCCGGCGGTGACGCCCGGCAGCTGACCGCCAGCCTACGCCGTCTCCTGGAGCTTCCCGGAGAGACCACCCTCTATCCCGGACACGGCCCGACGACGACGCTGGAGAGAGAGCGGCGTACCAACCCCTGGTTGAAACGCGTCGCCCACAGCTGAACCGGACTTCACGCCAGAGGCGATAGCCTCCTCTCACGGCTACCCTATCGCAGACTGCCCCCTCCTGAGAGGGGGCAGTTCGTCAGAAGAGCGCTATCCGTACCTGCGGAACAGTCTGTGATCCCCTAGCCCACGGTCGAGAGCGAGCGCAGGATCCCCAACAGGCTGAGGCCGAGTTTCAGGGCATCACCTGCACTCGGCGTCTCAACGTGCTCGATCCCCTTGTCGTCCGCCGGGATAACCGCCGAGTTATAGTAGAGCATCCCCCCGACGATGCCAAAAGCTGCTCCCAGCACACCACCGATGAGCATAGTCTTCGTCTTTGCGTTCACGAAACCCTCCTTGGAATGAGATGGGTGAGTATGGTCTGTACCATGCGCCACGTGCTCTGTACCTGGATGAGGGGCTTCACGACAGAACGGGAGAACCCTTCCACGGCCTCCCTCCCCTTCTCGACATAGGTGAAAGCCAGGCGCAGATATTCGCGCACCAAGAGGCGCAAGCGATAGGTCGCGTAAGCCAGAGCTGCGAAGAGCACCAGCGGTACCAGAGCGACCACCAGCGCCTCAAGGCTCAGAAAGATCAGTGCAATGTCACGTGCTGCAGGCATAGTCCCCTCCTTGCTACAAACCTAGTCACAGTATACCGCAAAAGCGGTGGGTTCACAAGAGACGGGCCCACAGAAGAGGGCCCAGAAGCAGGAGACCGACCAAGACGGAGACACACGCCGTCAACAGCACGGCGCCGGCGGCCATGTCCTTCACCTGCTTGGCCAATGGGTGGTAGTCAGGGCTGGCCAGATCGACCAGAGTCTCCGCCGCCGAGTTGAAGATCTCTGCCACCAGGACCGTTCCGATGGTGATGATCAGCACCGCCCACCTCTCCAGCGAGAGTCCCAGCCAGGCTGCCAATGCCGTCACGAGAGCGGTGATGATCAAGTGAATGCGAAAGTTGCGCTGAGTACGCACGACGAGCCAGAGCCCCGCACCCGCGAAGCAAAAACTATCGAAGATGGTCGGGTGAGGCCGCTCCCTCATTCGGGCAAGGGCGCGTTGATGTTCAGCAAATTCAGCAGCTCCGCTTGGACCGCCCACATACGCGCTTTCTCCTGGGGCTCCGCGTGATCGTACCCCAACAGATGCAGGGTTCCATGAACGATAAGCAGTTGTAGCTCTTCGGTTACCGTGCATTCGACCTCCTTCGCCTGCCGCCGGGCCTGCGGCAAAGATATCACAACGTCTCCCAGATACTCGGGGAAGCCGGCGAGCCCTCCGCCGGCGAAAGGGCCTCGCGTGTCGCTCTCGTAAAAGGCCAGTACATCGGTCGTGCGGTCGATACCGCGAAAGCGACGATTGAGATCGCGGACCGAAGCATCGTCGGTGATGACGATGGTCATCTCCGCGGCCTCCGAGACCCCCTGATGTTTGAGAGTTGCCAAGGCCGCCACCCGCAGGTACTTCAAATCGACCTCCTCCAGGGGCACCTCGACCTGTATATCAACCACTTGTTTCGTGACCACGTCTATTTCTCCGTTTCTGCTTCCGTCTTCGAACCGGGATAGCGAATGCGAGGGTGATAGGCCCCGCGCAGAATCTCCACGTAGGTATCCTTCACGATCTCCAGCTCCTGTAGGGTCAGCGAGCATTCGTCGAGCTGTCCATCTCGGATGCGCGCCTCGACGATGGAATCCACGATCTCGGCTACCTCCTCTGCCGAGGAGGGGCGCGCGGCGCGCGTCGCGGCTTCGGAGCCATCGGCGAGCATGACGAGGGCTGTCTCGGCGCTCTGCGGGCGCGGGCCGGGATAGCGGAACTTCACCTCCTCCACCACCCCCTCCTCCCCTCCGGCAGCCTCCACCGCCTTGTAGTAGAAAAAGCTGACCCGCATCGTCCCGTGGTGCTCGGGAATGAACGCCCGCACCTGGGCCGGCAACCGGTACTGCTTGGCCAGCTGGATACCGTCGAGCACGTGGCCCATCACGATCCCCACGCTCGTCTCCGGATCCAGACGATCGTGGGGGTTGTTCAACCCCTCCTGATTCTCAACGAAGAAGTAGGGGCGCGCGAGCTTGCCGATATCGTGATAGTAGGTACCCGCACGGGTGAGCAGGGCATTGGCACCGATACGTTCCGCAGCCTGTTCCGCCATACTGGCCACCATCATCACGTGGTGGAAGGTCGCCGGCGCCTCTCGCAACAGGCGCTGTAGGAGCGGATGGTTGGGATGGCTGAGCTCCACAAGACGAAAGGTGGTAGCGAGGTCGAACAGCGGAGCCAGCAGAAAGAGGCCTCCCAACGTCAGCCCTCCGGAGATCACCCCCCCGGTGAGGCTAACCCCCGACTCCATGAGGAAGGGAACGAGGTCGACGCCGGCCTCCGTCGTCGCAAACGCCAGACGCACCACGGCACCGGCAAACCCACCCAGAATCCCCGACCGGAAGATGGCGCCGGTCTGTTCGTAACGCGGTAGAGTCAGCGAGGCCACGGCGCCATTCAGAACGACCAGAACCATCACCAACAGCGACCCGTTGCCTATCCAACCGGCGACCGCACCCAGGTAGAGCACCGCGCCCAAAGCGGTGATATACCCGGTAGTAGATACTAAAAGCATCCCCAGAGCTGCGGCAGGAAAGAGATAGAGCAGCATGGGGCCGGCAGGAATGAGGAGGCGTGCCAAGAGGATAAAAGCGATCATGAGCAGGAGCACCAAGCTCTCCTTGCGGCCATTCAGAAGAACCTCGCGCTGCATCCGATAGAGATAGGTGCCAAAGACCACCGTGCCGGCGACGGCGAGGAGGGCCAACAGGATGACGTCCTGCCACTCCACCTGCCGTGCGGTGAGTCCCAGCTCCTCGAGGGCCTCCATCTGCAAATCCGAGACCACGCTTCCCTCGCGTACGATGACCTCACCCCGGCGGATGGTCTCAAAGGCCCGGCTCACCTCGGCAGTCGCTGCCTCCCGCTGCTGTTCCGTCGCAATCTGGTCATAGAAGCTGTTAGGGACAATAAAGCGCTGGACAAGCACGGCGACCAGGTTCGCCTCATCCTGCGGTAGATCGAGAGGCACTAACGCCGGTACGCGCTCTCGCACCGGCCCGATGTTGCCCATCCGGATCTCCTCCCGCTGCATCACCTGGTTGAGCAGGGCGCGCGTCTCCAAACGCACGTCGTTCCAGTCCGACTCCGATAGGGAGAGCAGGGTGTTGATCTCGGGGTTCGGAATGCCCTGCAACTCCTCCACTGCCAGCACCCAGCTGCGCTTCTCCGCATCGCTGGCATACGGGTCCGTCCGGACGGCGTCAAAGAAGTCCATGACGAGGCGAACACGCTCCAAGCGTTCGCGGGTGATCGCCAGATCGGGACTGGTGTAGATGGGTTGAATCTGACGCCGGGCGGCCTCACGCGCCTGTTCGGTACGGATCTCGCTGACGTAGGTGAGCTCCTGCGGGGCCCGGATATCCTGCGAGGCGACGTCCCCCACCGCCAGGGTGTAACGCCCCGAGAAGTGGAAGACGAGGGCGAAAGTGGTAACGAGCGCTAACGCCAGGCCGAAGACAACCTGACGCACGACCCAGCGATGCGAAAGCGACTTGCGATTGGTACGCTTCATCATTTCGATTATACAATACAAAGGAGGGAACCCCAAGGGTTCCCTCCGCAGTAGCTTAAGGCAGGATTACGAAGAGAGAAGCTCGCGCACGACGGTGCTTACCAGCCGACCATCGGCCATGCCCCGTAATTGAGGCATCAGCACGCCCATGACCTGTCCCATATCCCGCGGGGACTCGGCCCCTAGCTCGGCGATCACGGCCTTGGCCCGGTCGACGATGGCCTCCCGGCTCAGCGGCTCAGGTAGGTAGGCCTTGAGAATCTCGATCTCGGCGGCGTCGGTCTCCAAGAGATCCTCGCGCCCCGCTTCCCGGACCAGCTCCAGGGCCTCTTCACGTCGCTTGACCTCTTTTTGAATCAGGACGATGATCTCTTCGTCGGGCAAGGCCCCCTGCTCCACCTCGGCCATCTGGACGTTGAGCAGGACCATGCGCAAAGCGGCCTTGCGCCGCTCGTCACGCGCCCGTATGGCATCCTGTAAATCGCTCTGCAGCTGCTCTCTCAGACTCATCCTCTATCCTTACCCGTCGCTCTAATACCTCTTTTGCAGATCCTTCACCGTCGTCCGCCGGCTCTTGCGCAGTTTCGCCGCGCGCTTGCGCTTCCGCAGGATGCTCGGCTGCTCGAAGTAACGCCGCTTGCGCATCTCAGACAAGATTCGATCCGACTGAACCTTCTTCTTAAAGCGCCGCAGTAACGAATCAAATGACTCATTATCATCAGCTACCACATAGGTCACGGGTCTCTCACCCCTTTTGCGCTCCCGGCGACGTTGTGAACTCGCGCCGGCTAGGAATGTGCAGCGTTGTGATCACGACGCTACGAAGAGGAATTATATCAGCAAGGGGGGTGTTGTCAAGCATAGCTGAGGAACGCGAGTTAAACACCTTGAGCAAAAGCAAACTGAAAGCGCTCCCGAAAGTCACCTGCAATGCCCGAGTTATTTCGCTTTCAGTCCTGACAGCTCCCGCCACCTCTTACCAATCGTAAATGATGGCCCACAAGCGGCCGTGAGGGGCTCGCAGCTCCTGCACCTCCCCCCCCGGATACGCCTCCCGGACGCTCTCCAGCTCCGCCGCTCTCTCCGGGACGAAGACGAAGCGCGCGGGCCGCTCCACGTCCTGAGGCACAGTCGACGGTTCAACGTTGGTTCCCGCCACGTCGCGAAGGAGGTAGGCCAAAGTGCCGAAATCCCAGTAGAGATGGGGCGGACCGAAGAAGTAGACGCGGCTCTCGGACCAGGGAGCTGCTCGCAAGAAACGTGCCAGCTCGGTGGCCACCGTAGCGGTGGGATTCCCGTAGGTACGCCGCGGCGTGTAAATGCCGAAGTAGAAGACGAGATTCAACAGCGCAGCGCAGACCAGAAGCATCAACACCATGGCGCGGAGGAGTCTCCGCCGTTCCACGATCTCTCCCAGCGCTTCTATGCCCCAGGCCACGAGGAGGCCGACGGCGGGCACGAGCAGCAGCCCTCGTTGGCTGCTGGGCGGGTTCTCGGTCACGAACCAGGCCATGACCAGCGTCGACCAGAACCAGAGGAGCGTCAATGTCCGTGCGGGCCACCGCCAGCGCAGAAGGGCCGCCAGCAGGCCCACGAGCATGAGCCCCCCTAGAATAAAGTCCAGTAGAGGCGCTTCAGGGTAGTACCAGAAGGTGGGATCCGGGGTGAGATGAAAAGCGGTCGCCGCTTTCCAGAACTGCTGTAAGAGAAGCGCGGTCGCACTCCTGCCCGTCAGCGCCACCTCGCGCTCCAGCCACCCCGACGAGAAGATGCTGACGGCGTCGTACCGGGCCGTCAGGTCGGAGGGGTGGGCCAGATACCACATTACCAGGGGCAACGCCACCACGAGCCAACCCGCTCCGAAGAGGAGCAGCCCTCGCCACCGCCGGGCCAGAAAGCGGGGCTCTACCAAGAGGCGCCACCCCAGCCAGAGGACCAGGACGAAGGTGACCCAGCGCGCCCCGAAGTAGAGGTACCAGCCGAACCCCGCCACCATACCTGCCAAGCCCCAGGCGACGCTCGTCTTGGAGCTCTCCAGAGCCCGCCATAGGAGCCAGAGGGCCAGCGTCGCAATCAGAGGGTCCATAATCTGATTGGAGGCCAGGCGGCTGAAGTGCAGGTGATAGGCCGAGAAAGCCACCACCACCGCGGCGATCCATCCCACCCGCTCCCCGCCCAATGCGCGTCCCAGGAGAAAGGTGGTCAAGACGGTAAGCGTGCCGACCAGGACAGAGAGAAGACGGGCGCCGGCGATGGTCGCCCCGACCAGGCGAATGACGCTGCCGTAGAGCAGGAAGGACATGGTGGGGACCGAGTACCAACCGGTAGCAAAGGGGTTGCCGAGAGGGGCCTCGACGAGTTGCAGTCCGGCAAGCGCCTGAGTCCCCTCGTCCCCTCCCATGTTGGCGGGAATCCTTCCCAGCGCCCACCCGCGGACGAGCAACGCGACGAGGAGGAGTCCCCCGAGGGCGAGCCACACCCTCCGCGAGCGCCCTCCCGGAGACCAGACCTTCAGTTGGAGGGGCCAGAGAAGCCCGATGACGAAACAACCGAGGGCCAGCCCCCAGAGGAGGAGGTGCAGGGTGAAATCGGAAGTGGGGGGGCGCGACCGGGCAGCCAACCCGACCACCAAGGAGAGGACGAGGGCGGAGGTGATGGCCAGGGTGCGCAGCCCGGGTAAGCGTGTGAGCCCCACCCGTTTCCTAGCCGGCACAGGAGCGGTAAGGCGTGAGCGAAGCAGCACAACGACCAGGCCCACGAGGCCGAGCAACAGGAGCAGTCCGGCATCCCAGACGTAGCGTCCCAGCGCGAGGAGGTAGCTACCGCTCAAGATGAGCAGCAACGCAGCGACCAGGAGTCCCATCATCTCAGGCGGTCAGGCGCAGCCCAACTTCGATCAGAAAGCCCCATCCCTGCAGAGATAGGCGATCTCCTCCGCCGTACCCCGTGCCTGATGGCGCAAGAGCCCCAGCGGCGTGCTGTTGCGGAGGGCCACCGTGAGGATGGTGTCCCCATCCACGCTGATCGCGTAGAGGGAGTAGTCTCCGCCGGAGATGTTGAACTCGAAGTGGGTCTGGGCGCGGTCCAGGATGTGAGCAACCCGCAGGGAGCGGCGCCAGCTACCCGTCACCGTCTCCGCCAAGACCTCGATCAGCTCTCCCTGCATCTGTGCCGCGGAGGCGGCAACGGACTCCCCCACCGTAAGGAGGACGGCGTCCGCGCCGCTCTCGCGGGCGAGCACCCGGAGAGCGCGCTCGATTCCCCCTCGATGACGAGCCACGAGGTCCGCGGAGATGGTGCTCTGCACAGCATAAATATCTTCTAGGGGCGAAGAGACCTCAACGGGTGGCGGCACCCTCTCTGTCACCGGCTCGACTAGCACGCTAGAGGGCCCGTCCTCTTCGTAGACCTCCTCGATCCTAGCAACCTCCTCAACCCTAGCAACCTCCTGCTCCTCACCCTCGAGAGGCCTCTGCAGGGCTTGATCGATACGGTCAGGCAGCTCCGGCAGGAAAAAGGGCTTGGGCAGTACGCCCTGATAGGTGATCAGCTGCCCCACCTCGGGAGCCAGATCCTCACCGATGAGCGGGATGAAGACGAGACGCAACTGCGGCCGCACCTCCCTCAACCCCTGAGCCAGGGCCACAGCCCCCGGCCCATTCAGCCCCATGTCGATGAGCGCCAAATCGACGCTGCGGCTCTGAGCAACGCCCAGGGCCTCGTCGTAGCTCAAGACCGAGACTACCTGATGGTCTTGCCGGCGGAGTTCCTCGGTGAGTAGGGTTGCAAAGGCTTCATTCGGATCCACAACCAGGATGTCTGCCATGATCTCCCTCAGAATCTAAGAAATGGTAAGAAGAATTCCAACAATACCCAATTTTAGCGGATGCTCAGAAATTAGCAAATCCTCATCTTGATATGCATTCGTAAGGAAACCGGTCGCGACGCGCCCGGCAACTTGGGGTAAAATAGGGGCACCATGAGAGACACGAGATCAGAGAGAAGACGATCCGCACTATATCTTTTCGCCTTCCTGCCATCCCTCCTACTGCTGGGCGCCGGAGTCCTTCCCCAGGAGATAGTTCCGCTGCCGCCGGTGGCGGAGGCCAACGGCAGATTGGGCACCTGCTACGCTTTCTACGACGATCAGCGCAGCGAACAGGCGCACGCCGCGGGCTCCCGCTGGGATCGCTTCGATTTCCGCTGGAACGCCATCGATCTCTACGGCTACGGCGGGCACGACGCCATCGTCGCGCGCTACGCCGCCTCGGAGACCCCCCTGGAGATCATCGGGATTCTCGGTGCAGTCCCCGAGCGCTTCGCCGATTGCACCGCCGTGATGCAGGCGCCGCGGGAGCGCGGCAACCTTCCCCTGAGCACCCCCACGTTCCTCACGGCGGGCGCGGACGATCCCGGTTGGTTCGCCTGCCCGCCCGCCAACCTCGACCTCCCCTGGAACCACCCCGAGAACCACTGGGCGCAGTTCGTGCACGAGACGGTGACACGCTACGCGGGCCAGGTCGACACCTGGGAGATCTGGAACGAGCCGGACCTCGCTTACTTCTGGCAGGGGACGCCGGAGCAGTACGCCCACCTTCTACAGGTCAGCTACCGGGCGGTGAAGGACGCCAACCCCGACGCCACCGTCCTCTTCGGCGGGTTGGCCTACTGGGGCAACCCGAGCTTCTACCTCGACGTCCTCGACGCCCTCGCCGCCGATCCCGAGAGCGCGGCCCACAACGGCTACTTCGACGTCATGTCCCTGCACCTCTACGCCGACGTGCGCCTGATCTACGACATCTCCCGCGACGTCCAGAACGAGGTGACGGCCCGCGTCGGCCCCCACCCCCTCTGGCTGACCGAGGCCGGCGTGCGGATCTGGGACGAGGACGAGCGCCCCCCCGACTGGCCGGGTGAGTGGCCGCCCTACTACTCGGCGACGGGCGAGGAAGCCGCCGCTTACGTGATCGAGGCCTACGCCAGCGCTCGTGCCGCGGGTGTAGAACGCTTCCTCGTCTTTCGCCTCCACGATGACGGGGGAGGCATGCCGGGCGAGCGCTACGGGCTGACACGCGACGACTACAGCCTGCGCCCCGCCTACCTGGCCTACCAGGTGGCAGCCGGCTACCTGCGGGGCGAGAACCAGGTGACCGGCCCCTTCGGCTCCAGCGTCAAGCGGATCACCTTCTGGGGCACACCCCACGGGCGCATCGACGTCCTCTGGAACCAGACTCCCGATCCCCTGACCTACCGGCACCCCGCCCTGCTGCCTACGGCGACCCTCGTCGACCGGGAGGGAGCCCGGCGCACCCTCACCGCCGGCGACGGCACCTTCACCCTCGACCTGCCACCGGCTACGAGCAACAACCATCCCGAGGGGCGCTACCTCATCGGCGGTCCGCCCCTGCTCCTCGTTCAGGCGGACACCCAGGCCCCGGCCTCAGCCCTCGATCCCCTGCCCCCCTTCACGGCGGCCCAGGAGCTGACGGTGACGTGGACGGCCTCGGATAGTGAGTCCGGGGTCTGGTACGAGGAGCTCCAGCGGGCCCCCTCCCCGACCGGTCCGTGGACCACCGTCGCCGGTTGGGAGGAGACCACCGGCGTGACCGCGACCCGGGTCAGCCTGCTGGGCAGCGGCGACTGGTACTTCCGGGGTCGGGCCCGCGACCGCGTGGGGAACTGGGAGCCCTGGCCTGAGGGCGCCGAGATCTCCACCACGGCGCGACTCACGCGCACCGTGGCCCTCTCCACGTCCGTCTTCTCCGACCTCAACGGCGACGGTCTGCGCGCCCCCGGAGAGCCCTTGCTGCCCGGGACGACTATCCGCTGGAAGGACGCCGAAGGGATGGTGGTGACGGAGAGCGTCGGCAGCGCCTGGACACTCACCCGCACAGTAGATGCCGGGAACTACACCCTGAGCTACCGGCACCCGGATCACCTCTTCAGCCGCCACCCCTTCACCGTGACCCTCGGCGAGGGGATCCAGAGCATCACCCGGAGTCAGGGGTTGCGACCTGTCGTTGCCCGGATCTATCTGCCCATCACGTTACGATGAAAAAACAGGGATGGCTCGCTCTACGGGTGGCCCTCCTGGCACTCCTGCTCCTCGTCCTGCTCGCGCCCTTGAGGCGCAGCGCGGGGCTCGAGGCCCTGCGAGAGGGCGAGGCGCGCCTCGCTGCGGGAGAGTTCACCGCCGCCGAGCAGGCGCTGCAGGAGGCGGCGCGCCTGCTGCCCCGCTCCCCTGCACCCGCGCTGCGCCTGACCCACCTGTACCAGGCGTGGGGGCGCCCCGAGGCGGGGCTGATCGCCCTCGAGGAGGCGGTGCGCCGCGGGACCGCGGGGGAGGAGGTCGTCTCCCTGCGCCTCGACCTGCTGGCAGAGAGCGGGGCCTGGGATAGGCTCCGGGAGGCTGCCGCGGCCCGCCTGGCGGAGGAGCCCCGGGAGCGGCAGGCGCTGGAGCTCCTGACCCGAGCCCTCCTGCACCAGCACGCCTGCGCGGCAGCCGAGGCCCGCGCTGCCACCTGGTACGCGGTCGCCCCCGGGGAGAGCGCAGCCCAGAGGATCTGGGGAGCCCTCGTGCTCAACAGCGAAGTCATCTGCCGAGCCGGTGGTGCTCCCTGCACCGCCCTGCAGCAGTGTCCGGCGGGGGAGAGCTGCGCTCTCCCCCTGGGACAGGCCCTTCTCGCCGAAGGCGAGTGGGCGCTGGCAGCCTGCGTGCTCGAGCAGGCCGTGGAGGCCACACCCGGCTCCGCCTCCGCCCACGCCTGGCTGGGGGCCGCGCTGGAACGCCTGGGTGAGCTGGGAGCGGCGCGCTCGCACCTCGAGCAGGCGGTCGAACTTGCTCCCGAGGAGCCCCTCGGCCGGCTGCTGCTCGGTCAACACCTCCTCCAGCGCGGTGAGGTGGAGAAGGCCCGAGAGGCCCTCTTCGCAGCCCACCGGCTCGACCCCCAGAACCCGGCCCCGGTCCTGGCGATGGCGGGCGTCTTCGCTGCCCAGGGCTCGTACAGCGAAGCGGACGTCTGGGCGGAGGCGGCGCTGGAACGGGCGGCAGATGATCCGGAGATGTGGAAGGCCGTGGCGCGCTTCTACCTGCAGCGCAACCTGAGCCGCGGGGGAAGGGTCCAGGAGATCACCGCAGGAGCGGTCGAGCGGGCGCCGGAGGACGCAGAGGCGTGGCTGCTCCTGGGTTGGGCGCGGCTGCTGGAGGGTGATGGCGCCGGCGCCCTCCAGGCCCTGGACGAGGCGCTGTCACGCTCCCCCGCACTGGCCCAGGCTCACTACTTGCGGGCGCAGGCCCTCCACAACCTGGGACGGTCAGAGGAGGCGCAGCAGGCCTTCCTGCGTGCGGCGGATCTGGGTCACCGATAGGCGCTCCATCAACCAGCGACCTCAGGGGTTCTCGCGTGCCTCCCGGTAGACGTAGAGGATGCGCTGCATCACGGTGATCCACGAGCCGATAGCGAGCACGATCAGCGTGGGGAGAACGAAGCCCGTCAGCAGCCCCACCCCCAGCACGAGGATACGCTCCACCCGCGTGAGAATGCCCGTCTTGCACTCATAACCCACCCCTTCGGCGCGGGCCCGCGTGTAGCTGACCATGATGAAGCCCACCAGGGAGACAAAGACCAGATAGATCTCCAGACGCGCGTCCCCCTGGGCCAGCAGGTAGACGAGCAACCCAAAGAGCAGGAAAGCATCGGAGATGCGATCCAGCGAGGAGTCCAGAAAGGCCCCGAAACGGCTCTTACGCCCCGTCAGACGCGCCAGCGTCCCATCGAGAGCGTCCACGGAAGAGGTCAGGAGCAAGAGCCCTCCACCCAGGCGGATATAGCCGCTCGCCAGCACCGCAGCAGACAGCCCGCTGAAGAGCACGCCTACGAGAGTGATGGTGTTCGGGTGAAGGCCCAGCCCGGCCAGAAAGCGAGCCAGGGGCTCCGTAACCACCTGGGCCTTCGCCCGCAACCAGTCGGTGAAGGTCGCATAGTGCTCGGTCTGCGTATCGTTCATCACCAGCCTCCCTCTTTCGAATACACGCAAGGAGTCCCCTGCGCGCGTAGCTTAAGGTGAACCTGCCGCGACTCGGTGTACCGAGAAACATCTTATCCTGCACGGTTGGAGTTGTCAACACCCAAAGGCCCATCTCTGCCTTGCTATTTTAGGGCCTTCGAGTAAACTTTTGGTAGGAGACCCCATGACCATCCGATTACTATCAGAGGAAGTTGCCTCACGTATCGCCGCGGGGGAAGTTGTCGAACGCCCCTCCTCGGTGGTGAAGGAGCTCGTCGAGAACAGCCTCGACGCGGGCGCCGAGCGCATCGAGGTGGAGACCCGGGATGGGGGCAAGGCTCTCATC
>DAOTVC010000152.1:0-2956 GCA_034437215.1 Anaerolineae bacterium
CGGAGCAGACCATCGCCTGGTACCTCGAGCGCTACCCGCAGATACCCTTCGCCCACCCCCACGTCGAGATCACGCCCGACTCCGTCTTCGGGGAGGGGGACGCCACCCTGGCGGGGCTGCGGGTGCACGTGAGCGGGAGGGCGCGGGTGACCCTCACCGACGAGGGGCTGCCCGAGGTGAAGATCCTGGAGCTGAGCCTGCCCCTGCCCCGCCCCATCCGTGAGGCGCTGGAGAACGAGATCCGGGTCCAGCTGCGCCGGGCCGATCGCCTGCCCGTCCGCTTCACCTCGGCGGAGTGGAGCGAGGGGGAGGTGGTGGTGCGAGGCTACATCCGGTAAATAAGAGGGGGCACCCATTACAGCCTCACATTTTGCGCAACCTTGACACATACCCCATCCCCCTGGTCGCCTTCCCTGCACCGAACTGGCTACGCAACACGCTTTCAACCATACGTGGACAGTCATGGTTTAGCTGTGCACGCTGTTGCCACTTCCATGAATTTGCAGTAAACTGAGAGGTAGATTCAAGATCAACCCCGAACCGTGGGCGCTACAGGATCACCCATGCCCCACGGTCGAAAGGTGCAGTTGGAAACGGCTGTGCCCGCCAGTGAGCAAAGGGGACTCTCTCCCGCCCGGGAGATGGTCCCCTTTTGTTTTTCTCTGTGACCGTAACAGATGTCGTCGGCCGTAATCGCTCTCAGGATGGGCCCCTCTACACCTTGAGCGAGATACTCAATCAATCTATCCATCTTAGCAAAAGGAGAACGATCGTATGGAAGGTTACACAGGACGTGCGCTGGTTGTTGATCTCACGGAGGGCACTCACCACGTGGAGACCCTACCCGAGGCGTGGTATCGTAGCTACGTCGGTGGAGAGGGCGTCGCCATGCGCTGGCTCTACGATCTCATCGACGTGGACGCCGATGCTCTGGAACCCCAACAGCCCCTCATCTTTGCCACCGGTCCGCTGACGGGCACGGCGGCCCCCTGCAGCGGGCGCTGCGTCGTCGTCTTCCCCTCACCCGCGACGGGCACCATCGGTGCCGCCAACGCGGGCGGGCACTTCGCCCCGGCGCTCAAACGAGCCGGTTGGGACCTCCTGCTGGTCAAGGGCAAGGCCGAGAAACCCGTCACCATCTTCATCAACGACGACGAGGTCGAGATTCGTGACGCCCAGACGGTGTGGGGCAAGGGCGTCGCGGAGACGGAGGACACGCTCAAGAAAGAGCTGGGGGTCTCGAATTTACAGATCGCCAGCATTGGCCCGGCGGGAGAGAAGGGCGTGCTCTTCGCCAGCATCATGACCGACAAGCACCGGGCCTTCGGGCGCGGTGGTCCCGGCGCAATGATGGGCTCGAAGAACCTCAAAGCCGTCGCCGTCAAGGGCACGCACCCCCTCCCCATCGCTGACCCCGACGCGCTGCGGGCGGCAGGGAAGGAGGCGCGCGAGGAGCTCTTCGCCGAGGCCTTCGTCAGGGACGAGCTGCACCCCTTCGGCACCCCATCCTTTTACGACGCCATCAACGCCCTGGGCATCCTGCCCACCAAGAACTGGCAGCAGACCACCTATCCCGAGAGCGTCGGGAAGCTCACCCACGAGGCCTATCACGAGAACCTCGAGGTAAAGCCCTACGCCTGTTTCGGCTGCCCCATCGCCTGTGGGCGGGTCACCACCATCAAGGAGGGCCCCTACGCCGGCATGCACGGCGGCGGACCGGAGTACGAAGCCGTGGCGGCCTTCGGCAGCAAATGCCTCGTCGACGACCTCAACGCCATCACGGCGGCCAACCACCTTGCCAACGACATGGGGCTGGACGTCATCTCCGCAGGCCAGGTCATCGCCACGGCGATGGAGTGGTACGAGGCGGGCTTGCTGACCGCAGAGGATACGGGCGGATTAGAACTCAATTGGGGGAACGCCGAAGCCGTGGTCGCGGCGGTCAAGGCCATCGCGCACCGTGAGGGGGTGGGAGACCTCTTGGCTCAGGGCGTGAAGCGTGCAGCCGATAAATTGGGGGCGGCGGCCCTTCCGGCGGCGATGGAGATCAAGGGGCTGGAGATGCCCGCCGACGGGATGCGCGCCAGCAAGGGGGAAGCCGTCGTCCTGGCGAGCTCCAACCGCGGCGCCGACCACCTGCGCCCCTACGCCTCCTCCATCGATGCCTTCGGCTATGTGGAGCCGGAGCTGGGCATCACCGAGACGGTGGACTTCCTCGAGGACGGTGACAAGGGGTGGGTCCAGCCCCTGGAGGCGCTCTCCATGGCGACCAACATGTTGGGGGTCTGCCTCTTCGCCTCCATCACCCTGGCCGTCAAGGCGTCCACCTGGGCCAAACTTCTCTCAACGGCTCTGGGACAGGAGATCTCCAAGAACGAGCTGCTGCTCGCCGGAGAGCGCGTGATCAACCTGGAGCGGCTGATCAACGCTCGCCTCGGCTTCGACCGCTCTCACGACACCCTGCCCCGGCGCTTCCTCGCCGAGCCCGCCCCCGACGGACGGGGCGAGGGCCAGGTCGTGGATCTGGAGACGGCGCTGACGAGTTACTACGAAGCAGTGGGCTGGAGCCCCGAGACCGGACTCCCCACCGCGGGGACCCTCGAGCGTCTCGGGCTGCAGGATCTGGACTAGAGAGCCTTTTACGATCGTCAGATCCGTTACATCAAAGGCGCCCCGCTCCACGATTGGAGCGGGGCGCCATCGACGGTGCAGGCTCAGTAACGCCTGCGGGGGATGATGATCCATAGGACGATGTAGGGCAGGATGCCCGGAACGCCCCCGGGGATCATCGCCAGCAGGAAGCCCAGCCGGAACCAGAAGACGTTGATACCCGTAAAGGCCGCCAGACCGCCGCAGACTCCGGCGATGATCCCCCTCTGTCGACGCAGTTTGTGTCCGTACGCTGCCATCTTGTGTGCCTCCTCTTGTAAAATGCGCCATCGTTGACGCTGTCGAT
>DAOTVC010000153.1:0-69674 GCA_034437215.1 Anaerolineae bacterium
GTGCTCTTCGAGTGCAACGTCTCGGGTGAGGAGAGCAAGTACGGCTACGATCTCGCCGGCTGGCAGGAGAACGTCGCGACCTTCGAGCGCTTCTGCGAGGAGGTGGAGCGGGTGCTGGCGCTGCCCGCCCTGCACGTCGAGGGGTTGATGACGATGGCGCCCATCGCCGACGATCCCGAGAGCGTGCGCCCCGTCTTTGCGTCCCTGCGAGCGCTCCGCGATGCCCTACGGGAGCGCTTCCCCGACGTCTCGTGGCGCCACCTCTCCATGGGCATGACCGACGACTTCGAGGTCGCCGTGGAGGAGGGGGCGACGCTGGTCCGCATCGGGCGGGGCATCTTCGGGAGCTACGCCCCTTCGTAGAGTCTGTTACCGTCTGGAGGAGTTATGGCCTTAATCGTCGGCTGGATCAGCCGTATCTTGAACATCCTCGTTGGGGTGCTCTCCCTGGCGCTCGCGCTCCGGGTCCTCTTGCCCTGGTTCCGCGTACCCCAGGGGCACCCGGTGATGCGTTTCCTGACGACGATCACCGATCCCGTCGTGCGCCCCCTGAGACGCACCATCGGGGGCGCAGGGTCGGTCTGGGTGGGGAGCGGCTACCTGGATCTGGTGCCCCTGGCAGCGATCTTCGTGCTCTGGCTGGCCCAGTCGATCCTCCTGCGCCTGCTCGCCTGGATTGTGGCCCCGCCCCTCTGGATCCTCTATCCGGGGCGCGATCTGGAGCGCTGGTTGGTCGGTGTGGTCAGCCTGCTCGTCCAGATCTACGTCTTCTTGCTGCTGCTGCGCATCCTCCTGGAGTGGCTGCGGGTCTCCTACGCCCGCTCACTGATGCGCTTCCTGTGGGACGCCACCGAACCCGTCCTGGCGCCCATCCGCAAGCGTCTGCCCACGATGATGGGGCTCGATTTCACCCCCGTGATCGCCGTGCTGCTCCTGGCGGTGGTGCAGATGATTCTCATCGCGCTGATTCAGGCGTTCTTCTAGTTAGTGTTGCGCGGCGCCACGGCGCCGCGCAACCTCTCGCTGAAGATGGGCAAAGACCCGTCTGCTGATTCAGTTCCCCCTAACGGGGGCCCCGTACCTCCTTTGCGGACGCGCGGCTCCCCCTCCCCAGGAGATCGTGGAGGAGCGCACGGGCGTCCTTCTCGCCCCGCCGGTAGAGACGGATGTGGTTATCCCGCAGATAGTTGGTCATCAAGCCCACGGGCGGGGGAACCTCCGGGGAGACGACGCGCAGCCAGTCGAGCTGGGCGTGCTCCCCAGCCCGGCGCTCGCGCTCGAAGAGCAGGTAGTCGCGCCAGGCCATCTCCGTCAGCATCATGTCCAGGGCCGGTTCGAAGGCGGTCCACAGCCGCTGGGGGATGGCGAGCAATTCGTCGTCGATCCAGGGCAGCCGGCTCGTCTTCCACGTCCGCGCGGGCCGACCGGGCCAGGGGGTGAGCACGACCACGACGACCTCCGTAGCCCCCAGCTCCAGCGCCTTGCGGAAGGGGGTGTTGGCGAGGGTGCCCCCGTCGACGTGGGGGCGGTGGTCGATGATCGTCGGCTCGTACCAGAGGGGGATGCTGAAGCTGGCCCGCACCGCCTCGGGCGGGATCTCCTCCTCGCCCCGGTTGGTGAAGTAGACCAGCGCCCGCTCCTCCAGATCCACCGCCGTGATCCAGACCTCGTAGGGGGCGTGCGGGCCGTTCAAAATCTCGGGGATGATCCACGGGCGTCCCGACCACTTCTCGTTCCGTCCGAGGGCTGTCTTGAGGAAGGGCGTGGTATCGAAGATATGCTTGCCCCCACGCACCATGTTGTCGATGAAGACGTCGTCGGCGCGCATCTTCTGGATGTCCGCCGTCTCCAGATCGAGCCAGCGGTCGCGCAGCCCCGAGACGGGGATGCCCGATCCCAGGGTCGCAGCGTTCAGCGCGCCCACGGAGGTGCCGATGATGATGTCGGGGTGCCAGTCGACGTTCTGCAGATAGGTGAGGGCGCCGACGTGGTAGGCACCCCGTCCACCCCCACCTGAGAGGACCAACGCTCGTTTCGTTGCCGCCTTCATGCTTACCTCCTGTAGTGAGAAACTCGCGGGCCTCCCCCCATCTCTACTATACCATCGTTTTCAGGCGCCGGGCGGTCACTTCATACTCGCTCAGTACCCCAGCTCCTTGTTCACCACGTTGCGCAGGGGCTCGTCGCGCAGGTAGTGACGCAGATTCTCTAGGAAGAGGGCCGCCTCCCGCTCCTTGAGGTGGGGTGTGCTCCACGAGTTGTGGGGCGTGATGATGACGTTCTCCAGCTCCCAGAGCGGGGAGTCCTCGGGCAGGGGCTCCTCAACGAAGACGTCCAGCGCCGCGCCCGCGATCCGGCCCTCCTGCAGCGCCTCGATGAGCGCCTCCTCGTCCACCACCGCCCCGCGGGCGATGTTGATGAGCCAGGCCTCCTGCCCCATCCGACGCAGCGCCTCCGCGCCGATCATCCCCCGCGTCTCCTCGGTGAGGGGGACGGCGATGACGGCAAAGTCGGACGCCTCGAGCAGCCGGTGCAGCTCTTCGGTGGGGTAGAGGGTGTCGATGTGGGGGGCACCCGCCTCGGGATGGCGCCGGGTGGCGAGCACCCGCATCTCCAACCCCTGACAGAGGCGGGCGATCTCCGTGCCGATGCTGCCCAGCCCGATGAGCCCCACCGTCAGCCCCGCCGCCTCGCGCAGCGAGCGCTTCTTCCAGACGTGCGCCTGCTGCTGCCGGAGGAAGGTGGGCATCTGCTTGACGATCATGAGGATGTAGGCTACGACCGTCTCGGCGATGGGGAGGTCGAAGACGCCGCTGGCATTGGTGAGAATCACGTCCATCTGCCGCAGCTGCTCGTCGAGGGCGTGCTCCACCCCGGCGCTCACCGAATGGATCCACTTCAGCGAAGACAGGGAGAGGATGCGCTCGCGAACGTCGGCGGGCAGCCGCCAGGGCAGCATGAGCACCTCGGCGCCCGCGAGGTCGCCCGAGGGCTCGCCCTCGTCGTTGAGGATGACGAAGTTACACTCCTGGACCAGGTTGCAGGTCTCCTCCCGCAGCTGGGGGAGGACGAATTCGGGTACGATGATCTTCATGGGTCTCCTTTCGTGGCAGGCGGCGGGTAGGGTCGGTTGCGCCTGCCCTCTCTCCACAAGGATAGCAGAGAGCGCGGGGGAATCAACTCGCGTTTGGAGCCCTCTCGAAGTGTGTTATGATCGGCGGGGAGGAATTCTATGCAAACCTTTATCATTCACTACGGCGAGCTGGGGCTCAAGGGGCACAACCGGCCCCAGTTCGAGAAACGCTTACAGCACAACATTCGCACCGCGCTCGAGGATCTGGGGAAGGTCAAGGTGCGCCGCCGGGGCTCTTTCCTCACGGCGCAGGTGGAGGGGCAGGCACCCCGTGCACAGCTGATCGAGCGGCTCTCCCGCATCTTCGGCATCGCCTACTTTGCGCCCGCCGCCGTCGTCCCCCAGGCCTACGAGCCCATCGAGGAGGCCGTCCTGGAGCAGGCGCGGGAGAGCATCGACCCCCAGACCCCCTTCCGGATCGAGAGCCGCCGCTCTGACAAGCGCTTCCCCATCCACTCCATGGAGATGAACCGGCGGCTGGGCTCCGCCGTCGTCGACCTCACCGGCGCGCCCGTCGACTTGAGCGATCCCGAGGTCACCGTCTACGTGCAGATCTACCCCGACGGCGTCTACGTCTTCACCCGCCGCATCGATGGGGCGGGTGGGCTGCCCGTGGGCACCGCGGGACGGGTCCTGGTTATGCTCTCGGGCGGTATCGACTCTCCCGTCGCGGCTCACATGATGCTCAAGCGGGGCTGCACCCTCGACTTTCTCCACTTCCACATGCTCCGCTCCGAGGAGGAGATTCAGAACTCGAAGGCCGTGGCGCTGGCGCGCCGGGTGATGGAGCCCCACCGCCTGCCCGCCACCGTCTACATGGCACCCGCCGCGCCCTACCAGCTGGCAGTGATGGCCCACGAGTCGCGGGTGGAGCTGGTGGTCTTCCGCCGCTTCATCCTGCGCGTCGCCGAGGCCCTCGAAAGGCGGGCCCTGGCCTTCGTCACCGGCGACAACCTCGGGCAGGTGGCCTCCCAGACGCTGAAGAATCTGCACGTCACCAGCCGGGTCATCGAGAGCCCCATCCTGCGCCCCCTGATCGCCTTCGACAAGCAGGAGATCATCACCCTGGCGCAGGAGATCGGGACCTACGAGCTCTCTATCCAGCCCTACCAGGACCCCTGCTCCTTCCGGGCCAGCCGGCCCGCGACGTGGGCCAAGATGGAGGAGGTGGAGGCGCTGGAAGCGCAGCTGGATCTCGAGGATTTGATCGAGGAGACGCTGGCGCAGCTTCAGGAGGTGCGCATCGGGTGGGCGTGAGCGTCCTACCCGGATGCTCTGCGGTCGCTGTTAACAATAGGGGGAACGGGAGGCGGCTGCCGGCGTGAGGGCTCAGGCGGGCCGCTCCACGTTCCCCTTGAGGTTGGGCCGGGTAGAGCCGGGTCGCAGAAGCGACCGTGACCTATGCGCCCTGGCCCTTCAGCCCCAGATCGTCGGCAATCCCCTGCATCGCCTCCAGAACGATGCCGATGTGCTCGTTGAGGGGCACGCCCAGCATCTCCGCCCCCTCCTCGATGTCCTCCCGCTTCACGCCCCGGGCGAAGGCGCTGTCCTTCCACTTCTTCTTCACCGAGCGCACCTTCACGTCGTGGATGGACTTGCTCGGGCGCACCAGGGCCACGGCGACGATGAGCCCCGTCAGCTCGTCCACGGCGTAGATCGCCTGCTCCATCCGCGTCTCGGGGGACACGCCGGTGATGTCGGGGGCGTGGGCCTGCACGGCGCGGATGAGCGCCTCGGGCCAACCCTTCTCCCGCAGGATCTCCGCGCCCTTGAAGGGGTGTCCGCCGGCGCCCAGGTCGGGGTAGCGCTCGTACTCGAAGTCGTGGATCAGCCCGACGACGGCCCAGCGCTCCTCGTCCCCATCGAAGCGGCGGGCGTAGGCCCGCATCCCCGCTTCGACCGCCAGGGCGTGTTTGATTAGGTTGGGGTTCTGGGTGTACTCGTTCAACAGCTCCCAGGCTTCTTCGCGTGTCGGCCACGTGGTCATGCTTACCTCCTAAAACGATAGTGATCAGTGAGCAGGGCGTAGGGATCAGGGATCATGGACTTAGAAATGTGCTTGTTGTATGGAAACCATGACTGAATGTCATGGTTGTGACGGTCTGCCTCTAGTCGATGGCGATGGGCAGGGGCTCTCCGAGCACGGGCAGCGGCCTCCAGACGTAGAGGTCGAACCAGGCGCGCCAGAGTGCCGGCACCTCACGGAGGCGGTACCAGAGGATGTGCCGGTAGGGGGTGCGGTCGGCGGCGTAGCCGACGCCGTCGAGGCCCAGTGCCCGGCAGGTCGCCAGGGCGCGCGGCAGGTGGTAGCGCTGGGTCACCAGCACCACCTCCTCGACCTGGAAGATGTCGCGGGCGCGGTAGCAGGTGTCGTAGGTGCGCCGTCCCGCGTAGTCGAGGACGACGTCCTCCCGCGGCACGCCCTGGCTCAGGGCGTACTCGAGCATCTTCGCCGGCTCGTTGTAGTCGACGATCCGGTTATCCCCGCTGAAGAGCAGCTTCTCCACCCGACCCGCCTCGTAGAGCGCGATAGCGGCGTCCAGGCGGTCCCAGAGGATGTCGCTCAGCGCGCCGCTGGGCCAGTAACCGGCGCCGAAGACGATGGCGACGGGACGGGCGGGGGGCAGCTCTCCGGGTCCGTAGATGGCATTCGAGTAGCGCCCCGTCAGGGTCCAGAGGGTCCAGCCCAGAAAACCCAGCCCGGCGACGATCAGGGCGAGCAGGACGTAGAACGCCCGCCGCAGCCGGGGGCGCTGGTGTAACCGCAGGCGTCTCATCACCACCGGGTCTCCCCGGCCAGGGTGTGCACGGCGTCCCGGTCCGTCCCCCAGACCAGCCAGACCTTCTCACCGCGGCGGCGGAGGAAGGTCGCGCCGTTGCGGCCCTCCGACCAGATACCGACAGGGGTATTGGGGGGCAAGGGCTCCTCGCGCACGCCCCGTATCCGCGCGGGCAAGAGCGTGCTCATCTGAGCAGCGAAGGCCTCCGCCTGCTCGCGGGAGTCCCACCGCGTCTGCCAGAGGAGCACCTCTTCGTCCTCCGGTCCCACCCAGAGCTGGAGGAGATCCCCGTCCCAGCCGTCGAGGGTTCTGGTCAGCGTCCCGCCCGCCCAGGTCTCCAGGGTGAAGTGCATGAGGGCTTGGCCCACCGTCCAGCTCTGGGTGATCTCCCACCCCGCTGCCATTTCGGCGGCGACGGGCTCGAGGAGGGTGAAGGCGCCCCCCTCGCCGTAGCGCTCGGGGTGTAGGAGCTGCTCCGTGGTGCGGGGAGGACGCACCATGATCTCTTCCATGGCTTGACTGCCTTCCGTCTCGTAGATGGCGGCGGCAAACTCGCTGCCCAGCTCCATGGGCAGGCGAGCCAGGGCTTCCAGCGTGGGGTTCTCACCCTGCCAGCGGGGCAGCACGGCAGCGGCAACCATCTCCGTGAGCGCTTTGGCGCGTCGTGAGCCCGGCTGGACGTCCGCGTAGCGCCAGAGGGTCAGGAGGGCGTCACCCTGCGCCAGCGCATCCAACGCCAGCCGGTGGTCGAGGGAGGCCTCGGCTCGCAATCGCTGCAGGTCGCCGTACTGTTCCGGCAGAGCATGGGCGTAACCGTAAGCAACCTGGGTGCGCAGCACCTCCTCGGAGTCCTCCCAATCACGGCGCAGATAGAGCTGGCGCTCCCGGGGCATGTAGAGGGCCGCCGTCTCCTCCGCCTGGGATACGACGTCGAGCCGCGTCTCCTCCTCGGGCCACACCTCGAGGGCCCGCAGGAGGGGCTCCGCCGGGAGGGGGAAGGGCGGCTGCTCCTCGTAACGGCGGTAGAGGACGACGCTGAGATCGTAGAGGTCGACGAGGGTGAGGGGTGTCTCCCAGCGAGGCAGGAGCCTGCGCGCTTCGGAGATGTCGCGGGCGATGTCGCCGGCTCTCGAGGCCTCGAAGGGGGGCGTGGGAGAGGGTGTGAGGGTGACGGTGGGGGGAGCGGGGGTGAAGGTAGCCGTGGGAGGCTCCAACGTCCAGGTCGGCAGCAGGGAGACGCTGGGCATGCTGCGCATTGTCGTCGTCACCGTCCACGTCAGCAGCGCCGCCGCGGTCACGAGGACCAGCGTCAGGCTGCCGATGATCAGCCGTTGGCGGGGATTCAGAGTTCGAAGCCAGCCCATGCGAGCACCTTTCGCTGCTCCTCGATGAGGGTTGCGGCGCCCGCCGTTGCGAGATCCAGGAGGGCGTCCAGAAGGTCCCGCGGAACGGGTTCGCCCTCCGCCGTCCCCTGAACCTCGACGAAACGTCCCTGGGCATCCAGGGCGACGTTGAGATCCACCCGGGCCTGCGAGTCCTCGGCGTAGTTGAGATCGAGCAGCAGACGACCATCGACCAGGCCCACGCTGACGGCGGCGATGGGCGGCTGCAGGGTCTCGTCAGGAACCTCCCCCGCCTCCATCAGCCGCTGCACGGCAAGGGCCACGGCGACGTAGCCGCCCGTGATGGCGGCCGTGCGGGTGCCGCCGTCGGCCTGGAGTACGTTGCAGTCGACGAAGAGGGTGTGGTGTCCCAGGCGCTCGAAATCGACGGCGCGGCGCAGGCTGCGCCCCACGAGACGGCTGATCTCCTTGGCGCGCCCTCCCTCCGCCCGGCTGAGGGGGGTGCGGTCGGGCGTGGAGCCGGGCAGGAGGGCGTAGTTCGCGGTCAGCCAGCCCTTGCCGCTTCCCTGCCGCCAGCGGGGCAGCCGAGTTTCGACCTGTACGGTGCAGAGCACCCACGTGTTCCCGCTCTTGATGAGGACGGAGCCTTCGGGGTGCATGAGGAGGGACGGCTCAAAGGTCACCTCTCGCAACTGATCGGGTCTGCGCCCATCGATGCGCATCTGTTCTTCTCCTATCTTCCTGAACACACTTCCCACGATAAGCTTTGAAAGCGGGACGACGCTATCCGGAAGGTGCTTTCTGCTGCCCGCTCTCCGCCACGTTCGTTCAAGGTATTGACCATTACCAGGAATCAGCAGCTTGACGGAGGTAATTGTAAGTAGGGGCAACCCCTTGTCAAGCCCGGCCCCGAGCCCCCATCTTTGAGTCCGGAAAGTCTATCACGCGCGCTCCATGGATGGCAGGCAGAAGTGGCTTGAGGTAAAGAGAGGGGTACCAGACGCCGAGGATGGGTGTCCGGTCGGGGGAGGGAGGGGCTGGAGACAAAAATCGCCGGGGGCTGGTCCCACAGCCCCCGGCTTCAACAGAAGGAGGAGAATCTAACGATCAGTCGAGCCCCAAACCCCAACTCAACCTTAATATACCCTATCTTGAGGGATCATACTTGACGGAAACCTAACGCTTTTCTTACGTTTTATCGTGAGGTTGATTTTGGGTTGGGTGCGGTACAAAAAGAGAGCCGGGGGCTGTCCCTAGCCCCCGGCTCCAACAGAAGGAGGAGAATCTAACAATCAGTTGGGCCCCAAAACCCTAACTTGTCTATAGTATACCTCACATGAGCGCGCCGTACTTGACGGAGTCCTTACGTATATCTGACGCTTTGTAAGGTTTGGGTTGGGAACCCCGCAAAGCAAAGCCGGGGGCTGTCCCTAGCCCCCGGCTTCAACAGAAGGAGGAGAATCTCTGCGGCCCCGAACCCTACTTCTGTTTATAGTCTACTTTGTGAGAACCCGCTCTGCTTGACGGCAGCCTAACGGTTGCCTTACGCCTGCTGGGTTACGGCTCCGTCTGTGCCCGGCGCCGGAGCTGCCCGCAGCCGGCCTGGATGCCGATGCCCCGCCGGAGCCGGAGGGTGTAGGAGATGTGCTTGCGGTCCAGGATCGCGGTGAAGGCCTCGATCCGCTCGGGCGTGGAGGGCTGCCCTTCGAAGCCGCTCGTGGGGTTGAGGGGGATGAGGTTGACGTGGACCAACATGCCCGCCACGCGCGCGGCGAGGGCCCGGGCCTGCTCCTCGGTGTCGTTCACCCCCTCGATGAGCACCCACTCGAAGGTGACCTGGCGGTTCGTCCGATCCAGGTACTCTCCCACCGCGGCCAGGAGATCGTTGAGCGGATAGCGCTGATTGATGGGCAGGAGTTGGTTCCGTACCTCGTCGGTCGCGGCGTGGAGGGAGACCGCGAGGTTCACCTGCAGGTCCTCCTTGGCAAAGCGCCGGATGCCGGGGACGACCCCCGCGGTGCTGAGGGTGAGCCGCCGCTGCCCCATACGAAAGCCGTCGGGGTGGATGAGGCGATGGATGGCCTCGAGCGTCTTTTCGTAGTTCAGGAAGGGCTCTCCCATCCCCATGAAGACGATGTTCGAGAGCTGCTGCCCCTGGGCCTGCAGCTCCCGTTCCAGGTGCAGGGCTTGGGTCACGATCTCCCCACTGCTGAGATTGCGCTCGAAGCCCATCTGGCCGGTGGCGCAGAAGGTGCACTTCAGGGCACATCCCACCTGCGTGGAGAGGCAGGCGCTGCGCCGGTCCACGTAGCGCATCAGAACGACCTCCACCTGCGCCCCGTCCTGCATCTTGAGGAGATCCTTGCGGGTCTCTCCGGTCAGGGACTCCTGTTGGGCCAGCACGGGAGGGACGTACATCGTCGTCTCCTCGTCCAGGCGCTCGCGCAAACTCTGGGGCAGGGTCGTCATCTCCTGGACGCTCGTCGCCAGGTGGCGGTAGAGCCACGTCCAGATCTGCTTTGCCCGGTAACTGGGCTCTCCCCACCCGGTGATGAGCGCCTCGATCTCCGGCAGGGAGAGGTTGTAAAGATCAGGTCTTTTGTCTGCCATTCTAATACCCTTTCCTTTCTTGTTATCGGAGGACCTGCTCCTAAGTGAGGGCCTCTCGCCACGCCTCCACGAGGCGGGCGAGGTCTTCGAAGACCAGGTCGGGATGGATGGGCGAGCTCCTGATGGAATTCGCTGCGTGGACGCCCGAGAGAACGAGCGCCGTGGGCATGCCCATGCGTATGCCCCCCAGGATGTCGGTGTCCAAACGATCTCCTATCATGAGGCTCTCCTCGGCCCGCGCGCCCAGGCGCTCCAGCGCCTGGCGGTAGAGAACGGGCTCCGGTTTGCCCATCACCGTCGGTTCCACGTCGGTGGCTGCACGCAACAGCGCTAACTGGGCCCCGGCGCCGGGGACCAGCCCCGCTTCGCTGGGGAAGGTGCGGTCGGGGTTCGTGCCCACGAAGTGGGCTCCCCCCCGGATGAGCAGGGTGGCGGTCGCCATCTTGTCCCAGGTCAGCCGGCGGTCCCAGCCTACGACGACGTAGTCGGCCCTGTCACCCTCTGAGAGACGCAAGCCCCGGGAACGGAGGGCCTCCTCGACGCCGCTGCCCCCGATGGGGTAGACGAGGGCCTCGGGCTCGGCTCGGGCTGCGACGTAGTCCGCCGCTGCCAGGGCCGAGGTGAGGATGTGCTCCGCTGTGACCTCCACGTCCAGACCGGCCAGCTTCTCCACATACTGCTCCGGCGTGCGGCTGGCGTTGTTCGTCACCAGCATGTAGTCCAGTTCGTGCTCCCGCAGGAGGTCGAAGAAGGCGTGCAGACCGGGGAGGGCCCGATCACCCCGCCAGAGCACACCGTCCATGTCACAGACGACGGTCCGCAGAGGGGAGAGGAGGGATGCCGGTTGCTGCTCCCCCACTGCGGCGCGCAGCCGTTCGTAGTCCTCGGGGCGGTCCATATCGGAGAGGAGGAGGGGATCGCTCACTTCGAACAACGCGCCGTCCTCTAGGTGCTCATCGATGATCGTCCGCCCTCCCGCGTCCCCGGTCACCCCTGCAAGTTGAGGGAAGAGGGCGCGGTCGAAGAGCACCGGGCTGCCCCGGCGTCCCTTCCAGGCGGGCACGACAAGGGCGGGTGAACTCTCCCTCCAGCGTTGGATGAGGGCCTGCAGCAGGTTGGGCGTTACGTAGGGCTGATCGACCTGGAGGAAGAGCGCGCCCTGGGTTGTCGGTGGCAGCGCCGCCAGACCGACGTGAACGCTGGTGCTCATCCCCTCCTGCCAGCGGTAGTTGCGCAGGATCTGTACGGGACGCCCCTCCAGGGCTTCGATGACGGCGTCGGCCTCCGCTCCGACGACGACGATGGGGGAGAGGCCCGCCATCCAGATGATGTCTGCTACGTGCGCGACGAGTGGGCGCCCCTCCCACTCCAGAAGCTGCTTGGGACGTCCGAAGCGCGTGGAGCCTCCTGCGGCCAGGAGTATAGCGCCTACCTCTGACTCTGCCATCTTGAGAGTACCTCCTTGCGGGTAACTTGCGGTGTAATCAGGTGCGTGAAAGGGAGAGCGCAATGGGATAGCGATCAGGGCGGTAGGCGGTCAGCGCGTACTCCACCCGCTGCTCGTGGGTGTCGAAGGTCAGACGCTCCAGGGTCAGCAGGGCGGCCGGGGACTCCAACTGCATGAGCTCGCACTCCCGGGGGGTGGCCAGGCGAGCGCTGACGGTCTGCTCGGCGTGTGCCAGCTGAACGTGCAGCTCCTGTTCGAGTATCGTGTAGAGGGAGAACTTGCTGAAGTCGTGCTCCAGAAGGTGCGGGCAGCAGTCGTAGGGCGTGTAGGTAAGCGCGATCCCCACCGGCAGAAAGTCGTTGAGCAGGCGCAGACGCTCCAGTACGTGCACCTTGGTTCCCATGCGCAGGGCTAGCTGTGCGGCTATGGTACGGTCGGCCTCGATGGTCTCTCTGCGCAGCACCCGGGTAGTGTAGACGAGCCCGTAACCTTCCATCTCCTCGGCAAAGCCGAGAAGCTTCAAGCTCGAATGCTTGCGACGGGGCGCCACGAAGATGCCGGCACCCGGACGGGTGTAGATCAATCCCTCCTGAAGGAGCATCTGTAATGCCTTGCGCACTGTCTGGCGGCTGATGCCGTACTTGGCCGCCAGATTGCGCTCCGAGGGCAGCGTCTCTCCCGTGCGCAGAGTGCCCGCCAGGATGAGCGTCCGCAGGCGGTGGTGCAACTGTTCGTAGAGCGGCACCTTACTATTCGCGTCAAGATTGAATGACATGTCGAGTTTCATAGGTCCTCAGAACCATTATAGGCAAGGAACGTAGAGGGTCAAAGTGAGTGCGTGCCCTATGGTTTCTCATATGGGTGTGTTTCACTTGAGTTAAACCGAGGCGTGAAACGTGAAACGTAAACCGTGAGGTCCTCACGTTTCACGCTTTACGTTTCAGCCGCGGATAGCTCACAACTGGATTGAAACACACCCTTCTCATATCTGAAGGGCTATCGCACTTGGCTGAAAAGTGCTCGTAGCCCCCGTCTCGGGGGCGAATCTGGCGGGAAAAGCCGGTTTTTTTGCCCAAGCACCCCGGGGACGGGGCTACGAGCGTTAAATGCGATAGTCCTAGCTAGGGCGTTGTGGCCTACCTCAGGACGTGCTATACTACTTCAAGACAAGGGAGGTCTTATGAAGGAAGAAGCGGAGCGTTCAAGAGTTGGGCGTATCTCCTGGTTGGTCTGGGGGCTTCTCGCGGTCATCGTGGTCCTCCTAATCTCGGCTTTCCTGCGCGCTTGGACCTTGCACCAGGTGTTGGACGAAAAGCGGAGCGATCTGTCCCCTTTGCTGCAGACCGAACGCGAGCGTCAGGTCACCTTGGAGGCCGAACTTACCTACGTGCAGAGCGAGGAGTACGTCGAAGAGTGGTCCCAGGCGCGTGCGGGGATGACCCGGGGCGAGGGGGAGGTCCTCGTTGTCCCGCTGGTCGCGTCGCCTACCCCCACTCCGGTCCCTTCGCCCAGCCCCACACCCACGCCGGCACCCGAGCCTCTGCCCTTCTGGCAACGCTGGTGGCAGGCGCTCACGGGAGGGGCGCGTGAACCTTGAGGCGATTCTAAACTCTGCGGTTGACGTGGCCCGCGAGGCGGGTGCACTTGTGCGTGCCTCCTTCGGTAATCTGCAGGAGATGGACTTCAAGGGCGCGGTCAATCCCGTCACCGCTGTGGACCGGCGGGCGGAATCTCTGATCCTGGAGCGCCTGCGGGAGATCTATCCCGACCACCACGTCCTGGCGGAGGAGGAGGGTGGGGATCCGCTGCACACCTCTGCCCCCCTCTGGCTCATCGATCCCCTTGACGGCACGAATAACTTCGCGCACGGCTTTCCCCACGTTGGGCTCTCCCTGGCGCTGCTCGTGGAAGGCGACCCGAAGGTAGGGGTGGTCTACGATCCTCTACGCGATGAACTCTTCACTGCGACGCGGGAGGGGGGAAGTTCCCTCAACGGCGGGCGCATTCACGTCTCCCAGGTGGAGCAGCTGGCGGAGGCCTTCTTGAGCACCGGGTTTCCCTACGCACGGCGGATTCTTGAGGACAACAACACACAGCGGCTGGATCACTTTCTGCGCCGCTCGCTGGGTGTGCGGCGGGCAGGCGCTGCCGTTCTCGATCTCGCCTACGTCGCGTGCGGTCGTCTCGACGGGCACTGGGAGCCGGGTTTGAAGCCCTGGGACGTGGGCGCGGGTCTCCTGCTCGTCGAGGAGGCCGGGGGGCGGGTGACCGACTTTGGTGGTGAGCCTCTGCCCGTCAGCGGCGACACCATTGTTGCCAGCAACGGTCACATTCACGCCGCCATGCTGCAGGTGATCCGCGAGGGGGCCGCCGCTCCCCATCCCGACCGCGACCCGGAGGCCGCCCTCTGAGCCTGCGTGGGTCATGAAGAGAGGTTGCAGTTTGAGAATTGTTAAGTTATAATGAAACATGGAGTTTATTGCACGATTGGTAGGTTTTGGGTTGACCCCAATCGTTGGTTCGCTGTCTCTTTATTCTCTTTAGGATGGCGAGAACAACCCAAGAAGATGCCGCACATAGACTAGGTTTGCGGTCAGACCATGGGCGGCGATTGCGGAAAGCCACTAGCCAACTCCTAGACGACAAGTTTAGAGTAACCGTATGCTGAGTAGGGCGCCGGGAAAGGGCGCTTGATGTCCTGCAGGTTTTCGCAGGTGTAAGCCTACGTGTAGATTGCAGCAGGTGAACCCGTTCTGGGACCAGAACGGCGTTTGGTGCTACTAGGCGCGGCTATGGTCTTTCCGACCGTGGCCGCGCTTACTGTTTGGAGAGGACTATGGCAGGTAGGATCACCGCATTGGAGCCGCAGAAACGTTCGCGGAGGCGGTACAACGTCTACCTGGATGGAGAATTTGCTTTTGGTTTGGCAGAAACGGAAGCTGCGCGCCTCGCTATAGGCGACTGGCTCTCGGACGAAGCGATCGCTGCCTTAAAAGAGGCCGACGACGTGGAGAGAGCCCGCGAGAAGGCGCTGAATTATCTTTCGTATCGACCCCGTAGCGCGACTGAAGTGGAGCGCTACCTGAAGGACAAAGAGTTCTCCGACCGGGTAATTGAGGACGTGATCGAACGTTTGCGACGTGTCGAGCTGGTGGATGATAGGGAGTTTGCACGTTTCTGGGTGGAGAGTCGGACCCGCTTTCGACAGCGGGGACGACGCGCCCTGGTGGTCGAGCTGCGTCAGAAAGGCGTGGCCCACCGGGTTATCGAGGCGGTCCTCGAGGAGTACGACGAGGGCGCGGCGCTCGAGAAATTGGCCCAGGAGCAGGCACGACGGCTTGCGCACTTACCCCCCGAGAAGTTTCGCCAACGGCTGACCCAGCGGTTGGCGCGCCGTGGTTTCCCCTACGACCTGATTCGCGACGTCGTCGCACGCTACGCCTCTCCTCACTTCAACCCCCAAGAAAGCGAGGAAGTGTAAGATGAACTGGGTAGCCGTTGTGATTGCCGCCCTCGTCGGGCTGGCGATAGGTGCTGCAGTGGGGTACATCGTACGCCAGGGACAGTACCAACAGCAGATGGGTGACCTGGAGGCGATGAAGAAGCGCCTCCTGGAAGAGGCCGAGAAGCAGGCTCGCGACATCATTCTCACGGCCCGGGATCAGGCGCACGCCATGCGCGTCGAGGCCGAGGAGGAGCTGGAGAGCCGGCGGGAGCAGCTGCGCCGCGAGGAGGAGCGGGTGCAGAGTGGACGCGATAAGCTCGATCAGCGTCAGGAGCGGCTGGAGAAGCGGGAACAGAACCTGAACAAACGGCAGAGCACGCTAGATCGCCGCTGGAATGAGCTGGAGAAGATGGAGGCCGAACGCCGGGAGGAGCTGGAGCGCATTGCGAACCTCTCCGGCGATGACGCGCGCGAACTCCTCTTGGAGCGGGTGGCCGAGGAGTCCCGTCAGGACATGGCACGGGTCATCCGTGAGGAGGAGCTCCGGGCCGAGGAAGAGGCGGACCGCCGGGCCCGCAAGATCATCACCATCGCCATTCAGCGAATGGCGAGCGAGCAGGTGGCGGAGCTGACGACGAAGTCCGTGGAGATTCCCTCTGATGAGTTGAAGGGGCGCATTATCGGGCGCGGTGGGCGGAATATCCGCGTCTTTGAGCAGAAGGCCGGGGTCGACGTCATCGTGGACGACACCCCGGAGATGATCACCATCTCCTCCTTCGATCCGGTGCGCCGGGAGGTTGCCTCCCGCGCCATGCACCGGCTCGTCTCCGACGGACGCATTCACCCCGCGCGGATTGAGAAGATTCTGGAGAAGGCGGAGCGGGAGGTCGAGGAGGTGATCAAGGAGGAGGGTGAGCGGGCCGTCTACGAGACCGAGGTGCCCGGCCTCCACCCCGAGCTGATCAAGCTGCTGGGACGCCTCTACTTCCGCACCAGCTACGGGCAGAACCAGCTGGCTCACACCATCGAGGTTGCCAAGCTCTCCAGTCTCTTGGCTGCGGAGCTGGGTGCCGACGAGAAGGTGGCACGCATGGGCGGTCTGCTTCACGATATCGGCAAGGCGGTGGACTTCGAGATCGAGGGGACCCACGCTCTTATCGGCGCCGACTTGGCCCGCCGGTATGGGGTCCCCCAGGAAGTCGTCAACTGCATCGAGGGGCACCACCACGAGGTGGAGCAGCAGACTATCGAGTCGGTGGTCGTCGAGTCCGCCGACGCCATCTCCAGCGCGCGCCCTGGGGCGCGGCGGGAGAGTCTCGAGCACTACATCAAGCGCATCCGCACGCTGGAGGAGATCTCCAAGTCCTTCCAGGGGGTTGAGGAGGCCTACGCCATCCAGGCCGGGCGGGAGGTGCGCATTATCGTCAAGCCCGGAGACGTGGACGATCTGGCAGCGCTGCGCCTCTCGCGCGACGTGGCCCGGCAGATCGAGGATACGATGCAGTATCCGGGTCAGATCAAGGTGACGGTCATTCGCGAGACACGCGCTGTCGAGTACGCCAAGTAGCGCTTCAAGATCCAACGGGTGCAGGGGAGAGCCTCCTGCACCCGTTTTGCGTGGAGGGGACACGGGGCCGGTCGTATCCGTGCGGTTGGCCTACCCTTCTGCCAGGGGGAGCTGCCAGAGGTCGACGTAGGTCTGGTGGTCGAGGCGGAAGGCCCGGCGCAGCTCGGGTAGAGCAGCGTTGGGCAGCAGCAAGTCGATGGCGGAGAAGCCCTGGGCGGCCCCCAGGCTCTGCAGAGCGGCGACCGCCGGTGCGAGCGGAGCCTCGGGGGGCAGCCAGGCGTAAGCGTCGGCCTGGTGAGGATCGGTGAGCTGCTCCCGCAGGCCGAGCAGCGCCCGGCCCCCCTCCAGATCCACCTCCCAGACCCAGCGTCGCAGGTCGCTCCACCCCGGCAAGAAGAGGGTGGGCCAGAGGGCGATCCACCCCTGCTCCCCGCACTGGTAGCGCCCAATGCGCAGGGCGATCTCTCGAGGGCTCCCGGTGTCCCGCTCCCACCGGCGCGCCGGGGGAGGGGGGGCGCTTCCGCGGGTACTCAGCTGCAGCTCCTGCGCGCGCCTCCAGAGAGAGAAGCCCAGACGGGCGTAGAAGGGCCCGGTGGCGTCCTCGGGCTGGGTGGTGAGGGCGGGGAGGTGCCGGGCGCGCGCCTCTCTCTTCCCCGCATCCACCAGCCTGCGTCCTAGTCCGCGACCTTGCCGGTTGGCGTGCACGTAGAGGACGGAGAGGTGGAGGGCGGCGAAGGGCTGCGGCTCTCTGTCGATGTAGTATTCGGCTTCGGCGACCACCTCACCGGCGATCTCGGCGACGAGGGGGAGGTGGCCTTCCTGCAGGAGGGCGTTGAGGTGCACGGCGCAGGTCTCCCTGCTCATCCAGGGCCCGCCGTTTCGCCAGCGTCCGTAGAGATCCAGCGCCTCGTAGGGGACCCCCCGCCCCGTTCGCGGCTCGCGCCACCTCTCCACGGTGCTGCAGTGTATCCCTGTGACGGCCGCTACGTCGTCCAGGGTTGCGGTTCGGATCACCACGTCGTTCATCTTCCTCCTAGGTCATTGCAAGGAGAGGGATGTGAGAAGTGAGAGGAGAGTAGAGGGATTGTAGGGAGGCAGGGGTTCTTTGTCAATTGCTCTCGGCGCTCTTGCGATTATACTTCTCCTCATGGAGCGTCAACAGATTACCAAGCGGGAGTTTGAGGCCTGGGTCGCGGAAGCATGGGAGCAGCTGCCGGAGCGCTTCCGCGAGCGGGTGGCCAACGTGGCCGTCGTCGTGGAGGAGTGGCCCGGACCCGAGATCTTGCGCCGCAAGGGGATCCGCAATCCGGCCGGCGTGCTGGGCTTCTACTACGGCGTACCCCTCTCACGGCGCGGTCGGGGCTACAATCTGAAGCTGCCCGACAAGATCTACCTCTACCGCCAGCCCATTCTTCTGCACGCTCGCCGCCGGGAAGCTGTGCCGGCGCTCATCGGGCGAGTTCTCCGCCATGAGATCGCTCACTACTTCGGCATGGACGACGAACATCTGAAGCGCATCGGTGCGTACTGACCCTGTGACATCTGTGCACAACGGCGCCGTCCTCGGACGGCGCCGTTGTTGTTCGCGGTTGAGTTGACACCGGTACCCTCGCGGTTACTCCTCCTCACGCAGTTCGAGGACCCCGCGGAGCGTCGGTACGTAGTATTCTTCCGTGTACTCCTTGACCATCCGGCGGGTGGAGAAGGCCGGTCCTACGGTGCGGATGGACTCCCTCATCATCTGAACCCAGCCACGCGGGATGCCGTCACGGTCACGTTGGTAGTAGAGGGGGACCACCTCGTCTTCGAGGGTGCTGTAGAGGGTCTCGGCATCGGCGTTGTCCTGCTCCCACTCGGTCTCGTACTCCTGGTCGGACTGAATGGCCCAGCCGTTGCGCCCGTTGTAGGCCTCGGCCCACCAGCCATCGAGGATGCTGAGGTTGAGGACGCCGTTGAAGCCGGCCTTCATGCCGCTCGTACCGCTGGCCTCCATGGGTTTGCGGGGGGTGTTCAGCCAGACGTCCACTCCCTGCACCAGGTAGCGGGCGATGTGCATGTCGTAGTCCTCGACGAAGGCGATGCGCCCGCCCATCTCCGGGCTGCGCGCCCAGTTGTAGATCTCCTGCAGGAGTCGCTTGCCCGGATCGTCGGCGGGATGGGCCTTGCCGGCGAAGACGAACTGGACGGGGCGGTAGCGGTGGTGGATGAGGCGCTTGAGGCGCTCGATGTCCCGGAAGACCAGGTAGGCGCGCTTGTAGGTGGCAAAGCGCCGGGCGAAGCCGATGACCAGCGCTTCGGGGTCGAGGAAGATGCCCGAGGCCAGAAGTTGTTCGGGAGGGGTAGCGCGGGCAATGCGGTCGTCGCGCGCGCGCTCCCGCATGGTCGCGAAGAGTTTGCGCTTGAGGTAGTTGTGGGCTTCCCAGAGCTCGCTGTCGGGTACGTCGTCCATGCGCGCCCAGAGGAGCGGGTTGTCCTGGCGCTCCACGTAGTCGGGGCTGATGTAGCGGCGGTAGAGCCTGTGCATGGCCTCACCTGTCCAGGAGGGCAGGTGCACGCCGTTGGTCACGTGCCCGATGGGCACCTCTTCGACCTCTTGTGCGGACCAGAGGGAGTGCCACATGCGGCGGGAGACCTTGCCGTGCAGCTCACTCACCCCATTGGCGCGGTCGGAGAGCCGCAGGGCGAGGGCCGTCATGTTGAAGGCGGGGCCCCCGTGACCGAGATCGTAACTGCCGAGGGCCATGAACTGATCCCGATCGATGCCCAGCTGGGGCCAGAAGCTGTTGAAGTATCTCTCCATCATGTTGAAGCTGAAGACGTCGTGCCCGGCGGGCACCGGAGTATGGGTGGTGAAGACGGTGCTCGTGCGCACGCGCTTAGCGGCTTCCTCGAAGGAGAGGCCCTTCTGCACGTGCTCCCGCAGACGCTCCAGAACGAGGAAGGCCGAGTGCCCCTCGTTGAGGTGCCAGATGTAGGGCTCGACCCCTACGGCCCGCAGAATCTGGACGCCGCCGATGCCCAGCAGAATCTCCTGCTGAATGCGCACCTCACGATCGCCGCCGTAGAGGCGGGACGTGAGCTCGCGGTCCCAGGGCGCGTTCACCTCGACGTTGGAGTCCATCAGATAGAGATGGACCCGCCCGACGAGCACCTCCCATACCCGCAGATGGATGACCCGGTCGCCTACCTGGACCTGGATGTTGGCACAGCTGTCCTCCTCGCAGAGCACGGGGCAGAGGGCCACCTCGTTGGGAGCGAGGGCGGGATAGATCGCCTCCTGCCAACCGCTGTGATCGAGCCGTTGGCGGAAGTAGCCCTGCTGGTAGAGGAAGCCGACACCGTAGAAGGGCAGACCGAGATCACTCGCCTCCTTATTGTGATCCCCCGCCAGGACCCCGAGCCCTCCCGAATAGATGGGCAGGGAGGTGTGGATGCCGAACTCGGCGGAGAAGTAGGCGATGGGATACTGGGTCAGTTCGGGATAGGTGCTGGGATACCAGAGATGGCCGTTCTGAATATCGCGATCGAGGGCCATCATGACGGCGTCATACTGGCGCAGGAAGGTGGGATCTTTGGCCAGCATCTCCAGCTGTTCCTGCGGCGTCTCCTGCAAGATGCGTACAGGATTGTGACGCGTGTTCTTCCACAGGGTACGATCCAGCATCTTGAAGAGGTCCCGCGCCGGACGGTGCCAGGACCACCAGAAGTTCAGCGCCAGCTCTTCGACGCGTGCGATGCGCTTCGGGATCCCCTCCCGAATATCACACTGTTCGTTGGATTCCATGTTGAAATTCTCCTTCTTAATTACCACGAATTAGGGCCGGACAATGAGAACTAAAGCAAAGACGGCTAACGCCAGCGCGCCAAATTCCACCAGCATGCGCCGGCTCAGGCGGTGGAGCAGGTACTGGTACCCCAGCCCGGCTCCGACATAGAGGCCTAAGGTCAGCACAGTGGCTGCGCCCCAATGGGAGATGGGCCAGTAACTGAGGACCCAGGCCATCTGGCTCTCGATGAGAGCGATGATTCCGGCAAAGAGCAGCACGAGTAGGGTCTCGGCTCCGCTGGTGCTCAAGAGATCGAGGGCCAACAGCGTGCTCAACAGCAGGATGACGGGACCGGTCACCAGAGCACGCTCCCGCGCCCCCATGAGCATGCCGAAAAGGACAAAGCCCAGAAGATAGTTGATGATGTTCAGGGCGGTGCGGGCGCTGGCATAACCGGGTTGTTCGAGGAAGAGGGCGCGATAGCTCAGGTGGATGAGGAGGCCCACCACGAGCCCTGTGAGGGCGAGGCTGCCCAACCAGACGGGCCAGGACGCGGCACGGATCAGCAGCAGCGAGGTGAAGAGCGCGGCCAGGGAAGGCGTGATCAAGGAGAAGAGCAGGGGACGCTCCTGGGTACTGCCCTCCTCTTGGTGGGCGGGGTGGCTCTGCACGAGGGCATAGGTTCCCGTGGCTACCAACCCCATCAGCATACAGGGGAGCAACCAGTTGCCGTCTAGGGTAAACCCCAGCGGCGAGCCTAAGATCTGGCGAACGCTCCAGGTGAAAGCAGGTAGTTCGACGAAACGAAAGAGAGTAGCACCGGTCAGCAAGACCGCCAGTAGAATACTCAGACGATCACGTTCCTGCGACCGTTGAGAGTTTGTTGCATGGTCCAGCATGCTCTGATTGTAGCGGGGGACTCCCATTTGTCAACTGCCTGTGGTCATTACCGGTACGACGACAGCGGGTGCCGGGTGCCGGGCAGCTGATTGTAATATCGTGCGGGTCGACTTATAATCAGAGAAAGTGTATTGAGGAGCTGAAAGCTACATGATTCTCCCCATGAGGAGGTACGGCTTGCAGCTCAGGCTCATCCAGTGATTGGATTCTCGTTCTTGAGGAGGACTCAATGATAGAGTGGAAAACGATACCCTGGGCGCTTCTGATCCTGGCGCTGCTTCTGGGGGCCTGTGCACCTCCTACCCCGGTTCCGATGGACGATCTGCTGACGACGGAGGAGGAGCAGCCGACGGTGACGGAGGAGGTGAGCGGCGGGGAGACAGTACCGCCTACGCCTCCCGCGACCCCAGTGCCCTTGGCGGCGCTCGTCAACGGCGAGCCCCTTACCCTGCAGGAGTACGAGCGTCAGATCGCGCGTTATGAGGTCGCGATGCTGGCTGCGGGGGAGGACCCCGGCACTCCTGAAGGACAGGAGGCCCTGACCCAGGCGCGTGAGGACGTGTTGGAACAGTTGATCGAGCAGCAGCTGATCTTGCAGGCCGCAGCCGAGGCCGGTGTGACGGTCTCCGATGCCGAGGTCGAGGCCGATATCCAAGCTACGATCGATGATATTGGCGAAGAAGCGCTGAATGCGTGGCTGGCGGAAGAGGGGTTGACCCGGGAGGAGCTGCAGGAGGAGTGGCGGGCTCAGATGATCATCTCGCGTATGGTGGATCGGGTCATCTCCGAGGTGCCCCGCGAGGCCGAGCAGGTGCACGCTCGCCACATCGTCGTGAGCTCTGAGGAGGAGGCCCGACAGCTCTTGACGCAGCTCCAGGCCGGGGCCGATTTCGCGGCGCTGGCCCGGGCCTACTCCTTGGACGAATCGACTCGCGAGCGGGGGGGCGATCTCGACTACTTCCCACGCGGTCTCCTGACGGCCGCCGAGGTCGAGGAAGCGGCCTTTGCCTTGCAGCCAGGGCAGGTCAGCGACGTCATCCAGAGCCCGATAGGCTACCATATCGTCCAGGTCGTGGACCGCGTACCTTCCATGGAGGTCACCGACAGGAACCTTCAATTCCTGTGGAACCAAGCTCGAGAGCAGTGGCTAGAGTCCCTCTGGAACGAGGCACAGATCGAGAGATTTGTGGAGCCGGGATCGTAGGAGGTTTGCCATGAGGAAGCGAGAGCGCTTCTTCAACGTTCTCACCCTGATGACCCTGGTCTTGACGCTCTTGGTCGTCGTTTACTACGGTGTTGTGGCGGCCAACCCTCAGACCCCGCTGAACCCCTTTCCACCGTCGACGGGCGTAGCCCTCTTCATCGTGCAGACGAACACGCCCACGCCTGAGGGGCTGGGGCTGCCCGCTACCTGGACACCCACGGCGACCTCGACCGCGACTCCGACGCGCGCGCCGACCTTCACCCCAACGGTGACCCGTACGCCCACCCCCTTTCCCACCCTGCAACCGACCAGCACGCCCACCCCCCTGGTGACCCGCTCCCCCTATCCCTTCAGCTATGAGGTATCTTATGAGACGCCGTACTACGGTTGTAACTGGTCAGGAGTGGCGGGGCTGGTGCAGGACCTGGAGGGCAATCCCTTGGAGGGGTATGCCGTCCATATCTGGGGCGGTGGGTTGGATGAGGTGATCCACTCGGGGGACTACCCGATGTACGGCGCCTCAGGCTGGGAGCAGTTCTTTAACAACCACCCCATCCAGGTGAGCGACATCTACCACGTCCAGCTGCACGACAAGAACCCGCCCCATGCGCCCGTCTCACCCGTCATCAAGCCCGAGTTTGAGGGCTACTGCTCCAGCTCCATGGCCTTTATCGTCTTTACCATGAATCATTAGGAGGGAGGGGGGATGCACCAGAAACGCGTACCCACGGGTGTCGACGGGTTGGACAAGATGCTGCGTGGCGGCCTGCTGCCGAGTACCGTGGTGCTGGTGCGCGGGGCGCCGGGGACGGGCAAGACCTCCCTGGCCTTCCAGTTTCTCATCGAGGGGGCCCGCCACGATGAGACAGGGCTCTTCATCACTTTCGAGGAGTTCCCCGATGCCCTCTATCGCGATGCGGCCTCCCTCGGATACGACCTGCACGCCCTGGAGGATGTGGGGAAGCTGCACATCATCTTCACCTCTCCCATGGTGCTCCTCAAGAGCCTTCAGGATCCCCAGAGCGTGATCTATCATCGTCTCATGCAGGCCGATATCCGTCGCGCGGTTCTCGATAGCGCGACCCACTTTACCAGGCTCACGAACGACTTCCAGGAGCTGCGGCGGCTCTATACCACGCTGGTCAACAGCCTGCGTCGAGAGGGGATCACGACGCTGCTGCTCAGCGAGGAGCGCCGCACCGACTACCAGCGTGCCGATCGCGGCGCCCTCTCCTTTCTCGCCGACGGTATCATTCTGATGCGCTACGTCGAGGTGGAGAGCGAGATCCAGCGCGCCATCGTCGTGCTCAAGCTGCGGGGGAGTGACCACGATCGCGAGATCCGGCACTACAAGATCAGCAAGGGGGGACTCGACGTGGACGGTGTCTTTCGCGGGCGGCACGGGATCCTCAGCGGCATCTCCCATCGCTCCTGAGCCATGGGCACGCTCTACGTCGTCGCCACTCCGATCGGTAACCTGGAGGACATCACCCTCCGGGCCCTGCGGGTTCTGGGGGAGGTTGCCCTCATCGCCGCCGAGGACACGCGCAAGGCTCGGGTCCTGCTCGAGCGGTACGAGATCCGGACGCCCGTGACCTCCTTCTTCGAGGGCAACGAGCGCCGCAAGCTGGAGCGCATCCTCGAGGCTCTGGGACAGGGCGACGTGGCTCTGATCTCGGAGGCGGGTACGCCCGGCATCTCCGATCCCGGCTACCCCCTCATTCGGGCAGCCCTCGAGGAGGGGGTCCCCGTGGTGCCCCTGCCCGGCCCCTCGGCTCACACCGCCGCCCTCGTCGTCTCCGGATTGCCCACCGACCGCTTTCTCTTCGTCGGCTTTCTGCCGCGCAAGGAGAGCGAGCAGCGGGCGATTCTGGAGGAGGTAGCCGACGTGCGGGCGACGCTCATCTTCTACGAGTCGCCCCGGCGCGTCGCGGAGACGGTGCAGAGGATGGTGGAGGTCTGGGGGAACCGGTCCATCGCCCTCTGCCGGGAGCTGACGAAGCTCTACGAGGAGGTCTGGAGGGGGGACCTCGAGGGAGCTCTGCAGCACCTGACCCTGACGGAGAACCCGCCGCGGGGTGAGTACACGCTCGTCGTCGGGGGAGCGCAGGAGGAGCAGCAGGTCTGGGATGTGGAGCGGGTGCGAGCGGCGCTCATCGAGGCGATGGCCGGCGGGCTGTCCCACTCTCAGGCTGCCCGTGAGGTCGCCTCCCGTTCGGGATGGCCCCGGCGTAAGGTCTACGACCTCGAAACTTGAACACGGCTTCGATTTGATTCGGGTGTGTTTCACTTGAGTTAAACCGAGGTGTGAAACGTGAGATCCTCACGTTTCACGCCTTACGTTTCAGCGAATGGGTAGCTTCCAACTGAGTTGAAACACACCCATTTGATGCAATCCAATTTCATTCGAAAGGAGAATGCCATGACTGTAAATCTAGACGATGCTCCCCTCTATCCTACCTTCGACCCCGACAATATGTTGAAGACTATTCAGGAGCTTCCCAGGCAGGTCCGGGAGGCATGGGCGGTCACTCAGGAGGCCCCCCTTCCCGATGCCTACAGGGGGATCGATCACATCGCCGTGGGTGGCATGGGCGGCTCGGCTATCGGGGGGGACCTGTTGAAGGGGCTTGTGGAGCGCCGGGGGACGGTGCCCCTGGAGGTCGTGCGCGGCTACGATCTGCCCGCCTACCTGGAGGGGGAGAGGATGCTCTTCGTCGCTTCGAGCAAATCGGGGAACACGGAGGAGACCCTCTCGCTCCTCGATCAGGCCTTGGAGCGCGGGATGCGGGTGGTCGCCGTGACGACGGGCGGGAAGATCGCCGAGAAGGCCCAGGAGCGAGACCTCCCCCTCTGGTCCTTCGAGTACGATGCGACCCCCCGGGCGTCCATCGGCTACTCCCTCACTCTCTTGGCGGGGCTGGCCAGCCGCCTGGGTGTGCTGCCCGACGTGGAGAGTGCCGTCGACGAGACGGTGGAGGCGCTGCAGGGGCTGCAGTCCAAGCTGCTGCCTCAGGTCGAGATGGGGGATAATCCGGCCAAGGATCTGGCGCGCAAACTGGAGGGCAAGTTGCCCTTCATCTTCGGCAGCGGCTTCCTGACGGCGGTCGCCCGCCGGTGGAAGACCCAGATGAACGAGAACGCCAAGCAGTGGGCCGGCTGGGACGAACTGCCCGAGCTCAATCACAATACCGTTGTGGGTTTCGGGCTGCCCGAATCGGTGGTCCCCCACCTGGTCGTCCTCTTCCTGCGCTCGAACCTGGATCACCCGCGGGTCAAGGTGCGCTGGGAGGTCACTCAGGATCTGCTGACGAAGAACAACGTCCTGGCCTACGAGATCCACGGGCGCGGGGAGAGCCCCCTGTCCCAGCTGCTCACCCTCATCCACTTCGGCGACTTCGTCTCCTACTACGTCACCGCCCTCAACGGCGTCGACCCCACCCCCGTGGAGAACATCGACTACCTCAAAGAGCGGTTGGCAGAGGTCGAGTAGCCGGAGGGATTATGCTATCCAGAGAGACCGCTCAGGCCCTCAAAGAGGCGGGGCTGATCTGGCGACCGGACGAGGGAGATCTCTTCATCATCCCCGACCGCGATCTCGACGACCACATCTTCATCCTCAGCAGGATGAGCACGACGGTGCGCATTCTCGGCGGCGCTCCCGCGATCACCTTTCAGGGCTCCTATGAGTGGGCGCTCGACTACATCTACATGCGGGAGGTGATCTGGCTCCCGAGCGAGGAGCAGCTGCGGGCCGTACTGGAGGAGCGTCTGCAGGCGGGCGAGACGAGCGCTCAGACGGCCCTGCGCCTGACGAGCACGCCGGGAGGGTACGTCTGTGAGATCCTCTACGAGGGGGAGTACCGGACCTACGAGGCGCGGGAGGTGAGTGAGGTCTACGCAGCGGCGCTGCTGAACCTTCTGCAGGAGGAGGGGTAGGGCCGTTGTCCCCGTTCTCATCAGAGCGCCCGTCGTCGACTCGTGACGGGCGCTCCGTGGCGTCTAGAGCTGCGCGCGCCGGACGGCGACGTCCTGCGCCTGGGCCACCAGCGACTCGGCGTGCTCGACGATGCTCCCCAGCTCCTGGCGCCAGGTCTCGGCCCGCGCTTCGTCCTGGAGGCGGGCGGCGTTGGCCCGCACCGCCAGCGCCGCGCTCTGCACTGCGGCCCATGCCAGCCAGGCGCCGGTGGCGGCGTCGGTCACGGCGTTGGGGTTCCCCTTCTCCGTCACGACCAGGGCCAGCTCCAGCACCCGCAGCGCGTCCCGCGCCGTCGCCAAGGGGACCTCGCCGGCACGCTCCAGCGCCTTCTGTAGCGCCTCGTTCCGCGCGCGCTGCTGCTCCCCCGTCCCCTGCGGGCGCTTGTAGGCCGCCATCACCGCATCGTAGGCGGCGCTGTCCTCCTCCATGCGGGCAGCCAGGGCCGCGCGCAGCTTCTCCGCCTCGACGATGAGGTCATGGACCTCCTCCTGGACGTCGGCGAAGCGCCGCCGCCCCGCCGTGAGGCGGCCCACCATCGCCGCGAGCGCGGCGCCCAGCGCTCCCGCCAGCGCGGCCGCCGATCCCCCGGCGGGGGTGGGCTCCTTTGCGGCCAGGGTCTCCAGGTAGCCCAGGGGCGCCCCCTCGTCCAGGGTCGTCAGGCGGCGCTCCAGGATCTGCTGGGGAGCGAAGAGTTCCAGCTGGAGATACCACCGTGCCGTGTCGACGAGGGCCTCCTGGGGGATGAGCCCCACCAGCTCGGTGTGGGTGACGCGGGTGCCGTAGCGGGCCGCCTCCCGCCGGATGGCCTCCACGGCGTGGTAGATGGGTGTCCTGCGGTAGTCGGTGAGGTTCATGGAGACCTGCGCCTGCCCCGCCGCCAGGACGCCCAGGGCCTTGACGTAGCGATAGCCGCCGCCGGAGTGGCGGACGGCGCGGGCGATGCGGCGGGCGATGCTCACGTCGTCGCTGTCGAGGTAGGCGTTGAAAGCGATGAGGAACTGGCGGGCCCCGATGATCACGGCGCCGGCCTTCCCCACGCGCGCCGGGCCGGCGTCGGGCCGGCGGTCGGGATTCGTCTCGATCTCCGCCTTGAGCTGCTCGTACTCGCCCCGGCGGACGTCCTCGAGCCTCTCGCGGTCCGGGCGCAGCGCCGCCTCCCCGTAGAAGTAGACGGGCAGCCGGAGCTCCTCACCCACCCGGCGACCCAGGTCGTGGGCCAGGGCGACACACTCCTGGGTCAGCACCCCCTGCAGGGGGATGAAGGGGACGACGTCGGCGGCGCCAAGGCGGGGATGCTCCCCGCGGTGTTCGTCCAGATCGATGAGCTCGGCGGCCTTGGCGATACCCCGGAAGGCCGCCTCCTGTACCGCCACGGGCGCGCCCACGAAGGTGACGACGGTGCGGTTGTGGTCGGGGTCGGAGCTGACGTCGAGAACGTGGACCTCCCCGCCCCCACGGATGGCTTCGACGATGGCGTCGACCGTCTCCTGATCTCGCCCGGCGCTGAAATTAGGGACGCACTCGACGAGCGGCTTCAACGCTCTACTGCTCTTCGTCGGAGGGGACCCGGGCCTCGACGTCGATGACGTCCTCGGGCGGCGTCCAGACCTCGCCGCGCTGGCGGCCCTCGATGGCGGCTCGATGTTCGGCGACGATATCGGGCGGGCAGACGTTGATGAAGAAGTTGATGCCGAGGGCGATGAGGGCGATGTCGTCCAACTGGCCTAATCCCAGGATGACGTCAGGTAAGAGGTCCAAGGGCACGATGAAGTAGCCCAGGGTAGCGACGGGGATCAGCTTCGTGAAGACCGGCACCCGCGGATCGACGAAGAGCCGCCCGGCGAGCTGCAGATTCTCCCACATATCTCTGAGAAATCCCATGATCGTCCCCACGTCCTCCGTTCTGGCGGGAGGACGAGACTCCTCTGTTCTTCTTTCGGACATAACGCTGCCCCCTTTCGATTTCATGCGGGTGTGTTTCAATCCAGTTGTGAGCTACCCGTGGCTGAAACGTAAAGTGTGAAACGTGAGGGCCTCACGGTTCACGTTTCACGCCTCGCTTTAACTCAAGTGAAACACACCCATTTGAGGTTCATACCTCGATTATAGTCCTGCGGCGTCGACTCTGCAACCGCGCTCGTGGGCGGGTTTACTGCCCCCTCTTTTATGGTAGAGTTAGGGGCACGGGCGACGAAAGGCTCGTCGCCTTCAAGGAAACCATGCCATTTCTGATCGACGGACACAACGTGATCGCCGCTCTCCCGGACATCGACCTCGATGCTCCGGACGATGAGGCGCAGCTGGTGCTCAAGCTGCGCTCCTGGGTGGCACGCCAGCGGACGAAGGCGGTCGTCGTCTTCGACGGGGGGCTCCCCGGCGGCTTCTCCCGCACCCTCTCGGGGGGCGGGCTGGAGGTCACCTTCGCGGCCCGCCACCACTCCACGGCCGACCGGGTGATCCGGGCACGGCTGCGCCGGCTGCCCGACGCGGGGAACTGGACCGTCGTCTCCTCCGACCGGGAGGTGTTGGAGAGCGCTTACGCTGCGGGCGCGCGGACGATGTCGGCGCAGGCCTTTGCCGCGCGTCTGGAGCGTCCCCGACGCCCCCCTCCCGAGAAGCCCCCTGCCCCGGATGAGGAGGAGGTCGAGGAGTGGTTGGCGATCTTCTCCGAGCGGGAGTCCCAGGCCGAGCCGCGGATCGGCTCCTTGCGCCGTTCGATGCGGACCATCGCCGCGCAGTTGGGCATCTCCCTATCCGGAGAGGAGCGCCAGAGTGCGCCGTCGGAGAAGCCCCAGGATCTCTCCGCGGCGGAGGTGCGGGCGTGGTTGGACGTCTTCCGGGAGCCCGAGGAGCCGGCTCCGCCTCAGGAGCCCCCGTCCTCACCTCCTCCCGAGAAGAAGCGCCGGCGCCGGCCCCTAACGGTGGACAAGGAACATCCGGAGAGCTTGAGCCCTGAGGAGGTGGCGCTCTGGGAATCCGTCTTCCCCGAGGTCAGGTCCTCCGGGCCGGCGCCCGCCAAGCGTCCGAAGCGCAAGAAGGCCCGGCGTAGCAAGTCCCTTGCCAGGCACCGTCGCCGCCAAATCTCCTCGGAGGAGAGGGCCAAGAAAGATAAGGAGGAGGGTCTCACGCCCGAGGAGCTCGAACAGTGGTACCGGATGTTTGGCGAGGAGCCCGATAAGTAGCTGGGGCCGGTAGGGCTATGGATGGGGTAGAGAACTCGGCTCAAGGTCCTGCGAAGCGGCGCGACAGCTGGTTCGACCTGCTGCTCTATCTCGTCGTCGGGTACGGATCGTTTGTCCTGCTCTCCGCGCTCCTTGGCCTGCTTCTCCCGGAGATCACGATGACGACCGTCGTACTGCTCTACCTGACGAACATCCTCGTCTTCATCGGTACGGTCTACCTTCTGGGCGTACGGCGGGGCAAGATCAGCTGGCGGGAGATGGGCTTGTTCCCTCCTCGTTGGGATTGGCGGTGGCTCACGATTGCCCTGGCTCTCACCGTCCTCCTCCTCCCCCTCCGTGCCTGTCTGGGGCTTCTGGTGCTGGAGCTGCTGGGACAGGATCTCGAGAGCCTGGCGCTGCGCGAGGCCCTCTTCACGGCGGGGGGCGCGTCTCTCCTGAACTTCCTCGTAACGCTTATCCTGGCCGGTCTGCTTATTCCCGTCGCCGAGGAGCTCTTTTTTAGGGGGCTTCTCTTTACCTGGTTCCGCAGGCGGCTGCCGTTGTGGGGCGCGACCCTGGCCAGCTCCCTCCTCTTCTCGCTGGGGCACGCCGACTCACCGGCGGTCGTCGCCACCAGCTTCGTCATCGGCGTTGTCAACGCTCTCATCTACGAGCTGACGGGCTCCATCTGGACCGCCATCGCCGTTCACGCCATCAACAACACCCTGGCGGCGCTCCTGGTCTTCGTCGGCTCGCTCCTCACCCCCTCCTCTCTGCCCGGTTGAGGCCCGCGGCGCTTCCCCGCCTTGCAGGAGAGGGAGCAGATCGGCCGTCGTCTCCAGGATGAGCTGCGCCCCCGCGCGCTCCAGCTCCTCCCGGCGTCCTAACCCGCAGAGCACACCCACCGCCCAGACCCCGGCTGCCTGCGCCGCCTGCATGTCCACGGACATGTCTCCGACCATGGCACACTGCTCTGGATAAAGATCGAGCTCCCGCAGGGCGGTCAGAACGGGTTCGGGATGGGGTTTGAGGCGCAGCACCGTCTCCTCGCTGATCACCAGAGGGATGAGGTTGGTGAGGCCGTAGGTCGCAAGGAACTCCTCGGCATCCTCCTGTGAGCGGCTGGTGACGACGGCGAGGGGGCGTCGCTCGGCCAGGTAGGCGAGCAGTGGTTGTACGCCGGGAATGAGCGGGAAGATGGGAAGCTGATCGCGGGAGAACCAACTGTGGATGGTGGAGAGCCACTCCTCCCGGTCGATGCGGCGGAGAAGGCCGGCGAGTTTGTTGAGAGGGACGTCGCTGTAGATCACCATCTTGCGTGCAAGGGCACGCGCCCACCTCTCCCCAAGCAAGGAGAAGCGGGCGGCAATCTTGGCGATGATCCAGTCGCCCATGTCGATCAGCGTGCCGTCCAGATCGAAGAGCCAGCCCTCGACAGAGTGTAAGGGTACCCTAGCCGTCATGTCGCACTCCTCGGAGGTTAGATCTCGATTTGCCATCCATTCTAACTTTCCTTTTCTTGTCTCTCCTTTTATGATACAATAGTTCAAACAAGGAGGTAGACATGGTCGCGAAATCTGACGAGGGAAAGCTCTTCCGCTCCGGGAAAGCACAGTGGCTGCAGAAAGCAGGCCAATGCGACCTGGACGACGACCAGCGGGCGTTGCTGCTGGCTCTTACCCAGCTCGAGGCTTCGTTGGGACACGAGCTCTCCTCTGAGGAGTCTGAGGCCATGGAAACGCTGAGTGGTGGGATGGAGGGCTTCGACGCCCAGGAGATCAAGCAGGCGATCCAGCGCGTGGTGGATACCCCCGCTGATCCGCGGCGCACGACGTCTTGGTCGGAGCTCAAACGGCGAGAAGAGTGAACTGTGCAAGGAAACAGCGGCCCGTCCGGGCCGCTGTTTTTGTGTGGCTTGAGCATTAGAAGGGGGGCAGGTCCTCGTCGCCGTTCTCGCCCTCGCCCTCCACGGAGGAGAGCAAGGCCTCGGCGACGGGACGGTTGATCCCGCGCGACTGCCCCTTCTCCACCCCCTCGGTGACGACGCCCATGTCCGTGAGCAGATCGATGATGCGGGCCGAGCGGGTGTAGCCGATGCGCAGCCGTCGCTGTAGGAGCGAGACGGACGCCCGATCTTCCGCCAACAAAATCTCGACGGCGGCGGGGACCAGCTCATCCTCGAACTCCTGGGCGGGCTCCTTGAACTCCGGGAAGAGGGCGGGCTGTACGAGGGCCTTCTTGAGCCCCGTCGGCGTCTCGGCGATGGCGGCCTCGGGTACCGTCGAGCCGGGCTCCGCCTGCTTCTGCCAGTACTCGATCAGGTGGTCGATCTCGTGGTTGGAGACGAAGGTGCCCTGCAGTCGCAGGGGCTGGGCGACGTCCGGCGGCATGAAGAGCATGTCTCCACGGCCGAGGAGCCGCTCGGCGCCCGGCATGTCGAGGATGACGCGGGAGTCCACCGACGAGGCGACGGCGAAGGCCACCCGGGCCGGGAAGTTGGCCTTGATGAGGCCGGTGACGACGTCGACACTGGGGCGCTGGGTGGCGATGACCAGGTGGATGCCTGTGGCCCGCGCCATCTGCGCCAACCGGCAGATCACCCGCTCCGTCTCCTCGGGCGACTGCATCATCAGATCCGCCAGCTCATCCACCAGGACGACGATGTAGGGGATGGGCTCCTCCTCCTGGCTCTCGCGCACCTTCTGGTTGTAGTGCTCGATGTTGCGGGCGCCGATCTTGGCGAAGCGGCGGTAACGGCTGTCCATCTCCCGCATCACCCAGCGCAGGGCCGGCACGACGCGCTCCACGTCGACGATGACGGGCGCGAGCAGGTGGGGGATGCCGTTGTACTGGGTCAGCTCCACCCGCTTGGGATCCACCATCAGCAGGCGCAGCGTCTCGGGTGAGTTCTGCAGGAGCAGTGCGGTGATGACGGCGTTGACGCAGACCGACTTGCCCGCCCCGGTGGTGCCGGCAATGAGGAGGTGGGGCATGGCCCGCAGGTCGGCAGCGACCGCCTGCCCCGAGACATCCTGCCCCAGCCCCATGCGCAGCGTGCCCTTCAGGTCGGCGAAGGCCTGGGACTCCATCACGTCGCGCAGGGCGACCACCGAGGGCTCCATGTTGGGGACCTCGATGCCCACCAACCCCTTGCCGGGAATGGGGGCCTCGATGCGGATGGACTTGGCGGAGAGGGCCAGCGCCAGGTCGTCGGCCAGAGAGCTGATCTTGCTGACCTTGACCTTCGTCTTCTTGCCGCTCCGCGCGACGAGGAAGAGGGGCTCCACCCCGAACTGGGTCACGACGGGACCGGTGTTGGTCTCGAGGACCTTGGAGGGCGCGCCCAGGCTGTGCAACGTGTCCTCGATGATGCGCGCCTGCTTGCGGATGAGATCGAAGCTGTAGTTCTGCTCGCTGCCGAACTCGAGAATTCGCTCCACGTCGGGTAGATGCCAGGGGGAGCCGCGGGGCAACGGGGGGATGAGCAGGTCGAGCTCCTCGTCGCGGTCTTTCGGCGGAGGCGCGTTGATCTGCATCTCCTTCTCTTCGGGTTCCGGCTCCTCGGCGCCGGTGGGTTTGGCAGCCTTGGTGGCTTTGGGCGGCTTGGCGGGCGCGGACTCCGTCTCCCCGAGGATGAGGGGCTCCCGCACGGGCTCCTGGGGGAGATCCAGGGTCTCACCTCGCGCAGCCACCGGTCCGGCTCTCCGCTGTCGTTGGCGGCGGTACTCGGTGAGCAGCTGCACGGCCTCGACCGGGGAGACGCCCGCGATCAGGGTCACCGTGACCATCCAGACCATGATGAGGGCGATGATCACCCCTGCCAGCCCCAGACCCTTGAGGCCCAGATCGAGGAGCCCGGCTCCAATGTACCCGCCTCCCTCTCCCAGAGGCACGAGGTCGTAGACGTCGAGAGCGGGCCAGAAGAGGCGGTTGGCGATAAGGTGCAGAGTGACCAGCGCCATGAGGAAGCCGAGGAGGATGCCGACGACCTGCTCGGGCTCGGGGTGAGGGAAGCGGTCCTCGAAGCGGCGCAGGAGCAGCCAGAGCCCCACGGCGCCCATGAAGAGGGGGACGATGTAGGTACCCCATCCGAAGAGGGAGGCCAACGCCCGGATCCACAGGCGGGTGAGGCTGCCCTGTTGCGCCGAGAGCAGACTGAGAATAGTAAGGACGGCCAACAATACCAGACCCCCGCCTAGCAGGTCCAGCTGTTGGTCCCGCGTCATTTGAATGAGAGGTGCTCGTCTCGAGCGCGAGCGACGGGATGAGCGTTTCCTGGATGATCGTCGTTTGGTCATAATTCCAACTGTTCCAGTATACACTGTCACGCGTGAATGTCCTATCACGCGTATAAAATTGTTATACATTGCGGCGGCCGGTGTCAGGTGAGCGCTACGTCGATGGCCTCCTGGACCGAGCGGACGGGGATGGCCTCCACGCCCTCGGGGAGGCGGGGTTTCTGCCGCCCCAGGCTGCGCGGTACCACCACCCGGCGGAAGCCCAGACGTGCTGCCTCCTTGATACGCATCTCCAGCTGGCCCACCGAGCGGATCTCACCCGAGAGGCCGATCTCGCCCACGAGGGCCAGATCCGCCGCGACGGGTCGATCCCGCAGGCTAGAGGCCAGGGAGGCCGCCAGCGCCAGGTCCGCGGCCGGCTCCTGGATCTGCATCCCTCCCACGACGTTAGCGAAGACGTCCTGCTCCGACAGGCGCAGACCCACCCGGCGGGTCAGCACGGCCACGACCAGGAGGAGGCGGTTGAAGTCGAGACCGTTGACGGTGCGCCGCGGGTTGCCGAAGCTCGTGTGGCTGGCCAGGGCCTGGACCTCCACGAGGAGCGGGCGGGTACCCTCCATCGTCACGGCGATGGAGGAGCCGGGCACGTTCACCATGCGCTCGGCGAGGAAGGCCTCCGAGGGATTGGCGACCTCCACCAGCCCCTCCTGGCGCATCTCGAAGACGCCCACCTCGGAGGTGGCACCGAAGCGGTTCTTGACGCTTCGCAGGAGGCGGTAGGTGTGGAAGGGATCTCCCTCGAGGTAGAGGACGGTATCGACGATGTGCTCCAGGACCTTAGGACCGGCGATGGCCCCAGCCTTGGTCACGTGTCCCACGAGGAAGACGGGCACCGCCTGGGATTTGGCCCAGCGTTGGAAGAGCGTGGCGCAGGTGCGGACCTGGCTCACGCTGCCCGGCGCCGAGCTCAGCTCTTCCGTCTGGATCGTCTGGATGGAGTCGACGATAAGGGCGGCCAGATCGGGCATGGCCTGGGCCTGGGCGAGGATGGCGTCGGCCTCGGTCTCCGGCAGCAGGTGGACGCTCCCCCCGTCGAGCCCCAGGCGCTCGGCCCGCATCTTGATCTGCCGGGGGGACTCCTCGCCGGAGACGTAGAGGACGGGCTGCTGCCCGTTGCCCACCCGTGCGGCGACCTGGAGCAGGAGGGTGGATTTTCCGATGCCCGGTTCACCGCCGATGAGCACCAGCGAGCCGGGCACGAGCCCTCCTCCCAGCACACGGGCGAACTCCGCGATGGCGACGGGAACGCGGTCGAGGTCGCGGGCGTCGACCTGGTTCAGGGCTTGCGGGCGGGCCCGCCCCTGCAGGGCCGTCTGACCGGGTGCGGCTGTCGTGGGCTCCGGCTCGAGGAGGGTTTCAACGAGAGAGCCCCAGGCCTCGCAGTGGGGGCACTTGCCCATGTGCCGGGCGAAGCTCCAACCGCACTGCTGACAGATCCAGCGTGTCTGTGATTTTGCCATAGCTTCCACCTCCTCCCCAATTATACCAGAACAATTGTTCTGATGCGAGGTTCAAAATCGTGGACCAGCTACTCAGCGGACGCCGGCGCGCTCCAGAAAGGCACCTATCTCCCGGTCGTAGGCCTCCGGGTCGGTGGCCTGGGCGCGGGCGTGACGGGCGCCGGGCACGAGATAGAGGGCCTTCGCTCCGGGTTTGGCGTTGTAGAGATCGATGCTCATCCGTGTGGGGACGTAGGCGTCCTCCTTGCCGTGGATGAAGAGGACGGGCGTCTCCAGGTGGGCGACGGCTTGGAGGGGCGAGACCTCTGCCAGGCTGAATCCGGCACGCAGGCGGATGAGGAGGTTAGCCACGGGGAGGATGGGAAAGGGCGGGAGGTGGTAGTCCTCCCACAGGCGTACGCGCAGCTCCTGCTCGAGGGTGGAGAAGGCGCAGTCGGCGACGACGAAGTCCGGCCGGGGATCGATGGCGGCGTGCTGCAGGACGGTCACCCCACCCAGGGACTCGCCGTGGGTGCCGACGGTGCATTCCGTGCCGCACCTCTCGTACACCCAGTCCATCCAGGCCCGGAGATCCTCCCTCTCGTAGAAACCGTAGCTGCTGAAGGGGCCACCGCTCTGCCCGTGGAAGCGGTGATCGTAGAGGAGGACGTTGAAGCCTCGCTTGCGAAAGGGCTCCATGTACTTGACGGAGCCGAAGACGTTGCTCGTGATGCCGTGGACGATGATCACGGTCTTGCGGGCGTCGGGAATGGGGAAGTAGAGACCGAAGAGCCGGTAGCCGTAGGGGGACGGGATGCGCACCTCCTCCCGCTCCCACGTCTCGAAGATGCGGGGATCGAAGCGCCCGGCCTCCGCCTCCCACCGGTACTTCTCCAGATGGCTGCTCACCTGGGGGTAGAGCAGCCGGTTCGAGAGGTTATAAGCAATCCCTACGATGAGGAGGCCCAAGCCGATGAGGAACAACAGGAGCACCACTTCTCTCCTCCCGGCGCTCAGAAGGCGTCGTGCTCCGTTCGGTAGACGAAGTTGTTGTCCGCCTCTGCGAGAAGAGGCTGGGCTGCATCTTTAGGAGAGAGCCGGGGGCTGGCCGTGGGCCAGGCGATGCCGAGCGCCGGATCGTCCCAGCGGATCCCCCGGTCGTGCTCCCCGGAGTACTCCGCCGTCACCTGATAGAGGACGTCGGCGTGTTCGCTCAGGACGCAGAAGCCGTGAGCGAAGCCCGGGGGAACGTAGAGGAGGCGGTGGTTGCTCTCGCTCAGCACCTCTCCGACCCACCGACCGTAGGTCGGAGAGCCGCGGCGAATGTCGACGGCGACGTCGAAGATGGCGCCGCGCACCGCCATCACCAGCTTGCCCTGGGCCTGGGGCTCCTTCTGGTAGTGGAGCCCGCGCAGGACACCCTGGGTGGAATGGGAGTGATTGCTCTGGACGAAGGTTTCGGGGATCCCGGCAGCCAGGAAGTCCGAGGCCTTGTAGGACTCCAGGAAAAAACCGCGGTCGTCGCCAAAGACGCGGGGCTCGATGAGGACGATCGCGGGAATCAGCAGACGGGTAAAGGACTTGAAGGGCATACGCCTACTCCTTCCGTCGTAAGAGCCGCCGTGCTCTCAGCGCCAGCGGATAGAGAGGCGAGAGCGTCTTTTCCCAGAGGCCCACGTAGCGCACAATTTTGCCGCCGAAGCCCCGCTTGAAGCGGTAGACGCCCCAGAGGCCGTCGCTCCTCTGCAGGAACTCCGCCTCCAGCGTCTCCTCATCGGCGTCGGGGATGCCCCAGAGATCGTAGGTGGTGCAGCCGTGACGCTGGGCCCAGCGCATGGCCTCCCACTGCAGGGCGTAGGTGGGCATTTTCTCACGGTGGCGGTTCGACGAAGCGCCGTAGAAATACCAGGCGCTCTTGCCCAGGGCGAAGACGATGATCGCGGCGACAGGATCGTCGTCCACCTCGGCGATGAGGAGGGCGGCTTCTCCCTGGGGCAGGAAGATCTCGAGAGCGCGCCGGTAGTAGGCCTGGCTGTGAATGCCGAACTCGTTGCGCTCGCCCGTGCTCTCCATCAAGCGATAGTAGACCTGCGCATCCGCGACCGTGCCCTCGCGCACGGTGACCCCCTTCCGCCCGGCGAGGCGGATGTTGTAGCGCGTCTTCGACTTCATCCGCGAGAGGAGCGTATCTTCCTCGGGGTGGAGATCCACCTGCAGGGTGCGAGGGGGTTGGATGGTGCGTGACGAGGGGGTGAAGCCCGCTCTTCGCAGGCGCTCCCGGGCGCCCTCCCCATCCAGCCAGTCCGGTTCCAGCCAGAGGGCCCACGCCCGGCGGGCCCGGGCTCGCTCCTCCAGCAGCGTGACGATGGTGCGCAGAGCGGCTTCGTTCTTCTTGTTCACCACCGGCCCTCGCGGGACGTAGGCGATGGTGCCCAGGCCCAGGGGGAGACGGCGGAAGAGGAGCAGGGCGCCCCCCTCGCCTATCCGGACGAGCTCCCAGTCCCATCCGAAGTCGGCTTTGAAACGCCCCCAGTCAGTAGTCTGGAGCAGGGTGCCGTGAGGGTGGGTGGCGACGAAGGTGTTCCAGGCGGCGTGCGAGGCTGTCATCTCCGTTTCTCTCCTACGATCAGCAGCCCGGCACCCCCTCCGCCCCGCGGGACATTCATCTCGTAAGAGCGCCGCCAGTCGCGACTGAGGCGGTCCACCACGCGCCTGCGCATCCACCCCTGGAACTTCAAGCCCTTGAAACGGGGAGAGGCCAACCAGCGATAGAAGGGCTGGCCGCCCGCGGTGATTCCGTAGATGGCGTTGCTCTCGTCCCACAATGCGGCGACTGAAGGGGGGATGTAGTAGCGGGCCTTGATCAATCTCATATCTGCGGCTGCCAGCTTCTCCGCCCACTCGTCGGGCGACGGGTAGTGGTGGTGTTCGAGACGGCGGTCAACGCTGGTGGCGTAGGCCTCGGCGCCCGCGACGTCTCCTACCGCCATGCGCTCCCGGTAGCCGGCAAGGAAGCGGCGGAAGAGATCGCTGGGCACGGTGGTGATGAAGCGACCGCCCGGTCGCAGCACACGCCCTGCTTCGTGGATGACGGCGTCCTGGTCCGGAATGTGCTCGAGCACAGAGTTGCTGAAGACGGTGGCAAAGGCAGCATCGGGATAGGGCATGGCACTGCCCCACGCCTGTTGGACGGTTCGGTACATGCCGCTGCTCGCGGCTTTCTCCAGCTGCTGCCACCAGGGATCAAAGCCTACCTCGATGGGCGGCTCGCCGCCAAAGAGCACGGCAGCCACGAGCCCGTCCCCACATCCAAGATCGAGGATGGGGCGGGGGAAGGTCTCCTCGGCTAAGACCCGCAGCTCCACCGCCCGCCAGAGGGCCACGGGAGGGGCAAACCAGTAGTGATCGAGAAGCTGGCTCAGATAGTCGTGCTTAACGTCGGGCATAGGATCTTGAGGAAAGGATGGTGCTCAACGAGCCGTTGGGGAAGCGCCGCGGTGCGTCGAGCCGGTTGGATGATAATCGATGATCAACGTTCATGACCCCTACCATAAACTCAAACCGGTAAAGGTCAAGCCTGCCGGCGTGAACGTGTGCGGGACTATCTACAGAGGAGGCTACCCCTCGCGCCGGTTGAGGAGCTCGGTGAGCTCCTCCGCACGCACGTAGTTGACGACCTCGATCTGCTGCTCCGCCACGCCGGGCACGCTCTCCACGGCCTCACGGATGTCCGTTCCCAGGCTCACCGCCAGCGGGCAGAGGGGGGAGGAGGGCCGAAAGCGGTAGGTGACCCTACCGGACTCCTCCTCGACCTGCAGGTCCTCGATAAGCCGCATGCGTAGGACGTCGACACCCGTCTCGGGATCGATGACCTCGACCAGTTTCAACAGGATTCTCTCGCGCAATGTCGCTTCCACCCTATCCCTCCTGGCACTCAACCTGTTGGCAGTTCCCAGCTCTTCTTAATTCTACCTCAAATTCGTGACCTTGCTGAGAGCGGGCAATTCAGGTGTGCATCGGGCGCGGACGAGGCATAGGGATGCCGGACGGATCAGCGACGGGTTAAGGGGCTCTTACACTGGGGGCACTTGAGGCTGTAGCAGGGCACCCCTCGTCTGTGAGGCTGGAGGTATCCACAGGAGAGACAGATACACTCACCTCGCGGACCCGCTCCTATACGGCTGTTGCCGGCTGAGCGTGCGTTGTCTCGCTCTTCACCCTCTCTGCGACGGAACCGTACCATCTTCGACCTCCCAGACTTACTGCTCTTGGTTCAGGGTCTCGATCTTCTCGTGCAGCTCGGCTACCTTCTGCTGGAGCTTGGCGACCTCTTCCTTGAGGGCTTCGATCTCATCCTGTCGGGTCCTAAGCGGCGGCGGGGTGGGGGCGGTGGGTAGAGTATCATCCCGACGTGTACCTGCTGGTCGGACGTAGGGGTGTCCGGAGCCTACGGCACCCGTTGCTGTGGTGAGGAGCCCTGCGGTGAAGGCCTCCAGCGCTTCTCCGACCGTCATGCCGCCGGCTTGATAGGCGGGAACGTCTGCTGCCGCGAGCACTTCAAAGGCCCGCGGACCCACATTCACGGTGATCACGGCTGCGGCCCCCTGATCGATCACAAAGTGCGCAGCTTCCACACCGGCTCCACTGCCCTCGTCGAGGAACGGGTTAGACCGGGCCTCGTGCTCTCCCGTCTCCGTATCGGCGAAGACGTAGTAGGGGCAGCGCCCGAAGCGGGGATTGACCTGCGCCTCCAACTCGGTCCCCTCGGCGGTTATTACGACTTGCATAGTCTTCCTCCCTCTCTGGGCGAGTCTCCTCATCCCATGTTTTGACTGCCCTGAAAAAACTTCTTCCACCACGGAGAACACTGAGAAAATCAAGGAGATAGTGAAATATTTTTATAAAAACGCTTTGTTTCCTGATTTTATGAAGGTCAACTTTAAAAAATCTCCGTGCCCTCTGTGGTAAAAAGGCTTTTTTCAGCAGAGTCATGTTTTGTGTTGGTGAGACCGCGCCCGTATGGTCTACGGGCGCGGAGAGCACGGACGGGCTCTAGGGGGCCGTGCTCTCCGCTTCCCTTCCCCTGTTCTAAGGTGCCTCTCGGCTATCTGCTGCGAGATGGTCCAAGAGCACGTCGATCTTCTCGTGCAGGGAGTCGACCTCCTGCCGCAAGCGGACTACCTCGTCATCCTCCTGGGGCGCAACGTCCCGGCCTTCCGGCGTGCCGGCTGCGCGACTGCGCCAATATCCCGGGCCTCCTGCGCGTTGGGACCAGGCGGGCCGGGTGCCCGTCGCTTCATAGGTCTGTTGGCAACGACCCCGTCCCACTCCGCGCATTCCACGACCGCGCCATCCGTGTCGATGACCACATCCGCAACCACACATCTCTTACACACTCCTATCCATTATGATGGGCTTTGCTTGAAGCGACGATATGCTCCGAGCAAGCTGTCCAGCGTCTCCTGCAGCTCCTGAATCTCCTGCGACCACATATCGAGAGCCTCTAGGCCCTCGGTCGTGATCTCGTACACCTTACGGGGTGGTCCCTGAGCGCTCTCGGTGTCCCAGGTGGAGGTGATCCACTCCGCCTCCTCCAAGTGCTGGAGAACCCGGTAGACGGTCTGAGCCGGGAGATCGACGACGCCAAAGGCTTCTTCCAGACGTTCGACGAGCCGGTAGCCGTGGGAGGGCTCCTGAGCGAGCAGCAACAGTACCATCGGTTCTATTACCCGCATACGTTGTCCCCATCGCCTACGGGGGTGTCCTAGCCGTTTCCATCCTTGTCGTGGCATCTGATTACCTCCACTATTAGCATAACAGAGTAGCAACAATTTGTCAATACTCTGATATGTGAATTGATGGGAAACTGAAGGGCAATGTCGGTTCTGTTTGTTCTCCTCGTGGGAAGTGTGCTATAATGACGGACGTGGGTAGCTTGTTGTCCAGCTGGGTTTGAGGGCCTCCATTGAAGCGTTATCGAATTCTTTTTGTCGAGCGACATCGCACTGTCGAGCGGGAAGTCCTGCCGGTGCTGCTGCAGAACTACGATGTGCACCTCGTGCGCGGTCGTAGAGACGCCATGGCCTCCCTCGACGACCGCGCTCCTGACCTGGTCCTCCTCGACGTCCCCTCCATCCGTTTCGATCTGGAGCGTTTCTGCCAGGACATCAAGGAGCGGGTGCCGGGCATCTCACTCTTCTTTCTGTTGGGCAAGGGCATGCGCCTCGATCGTCTCCCTCGACCTCACGACTTCCTGCGGCACGATTTCACCACCCGACAGCTTCTCAATCGCCTGAGCCGCAGCCTTCCCGAGGAGATGGGGGAGATCTTTGGCTGGCAGGGTCTGGAGTTGGACTGTACGACGAACGCTCTGACCTGGAAGGGGGAGGACGTCTTTCTCACGCCGAAGCAGGCCGCCCTGATGTTGGAGTTCATCCGTGCTCCGGAGGAGCTCCTCTCCCGGGCCTGGTTGATGCAGGAGGTCTGGGGGACGGACTATCTGGGTGACACGCGGACGCTGGATGTGCACGTGCACTGGTTGCGCAAGGCATTGCGCTCGTTGAAGGCCCCTTTTCAGTTCAAGACAGTTCGCGGCAAGGGGTATCGTCTCGTGTCCCCCCGGGACTGAGTTCCGTTGGATGTACCCCCTCTGGTTGCTCCCATTGGGTTTTGTGGTAAAATTCATCTTTGGGATTCATCCCTAAAAACACACGCGGATGGACCGAGCAGGGTGTGCCCACGAGGTTCCTGCGAGGGACGAGATCTGCGGAGGTGTAAAAACAACATTCAGGAGGAAGTAAGGTTTATGGCGATTGTAACTATGAAACAGCTGTTGGAGACGGGCGTGCACTTCGGGCATCGGACGCGACGCTGGCATCCGAAGATGGCGAAGTACATCTACACCGAGCGCAACAACGTGCACATCATCGATCTGCAGCAGACGGTGAAGGCCCTCGATAAGGCCTACGCCTTTATCCGTGACACCGTCAGCCAGGGTAACAAGGTGCTCTTCGTCGGGACCAAGCGCCAGGCGCAGGAGACCATGGCCCAGGAGGCGGGGCGTTGTGAGATGCCCTACGTCAACCAGCGTTGGCTGGGCGGGACTCTGACCAACTGGAAGACCATCAAGGCTCGGATCGATCATCTCAAGGATCTGGAGGCCCGGCGCGATTCCGGTGAGTTTGATCTGCTGCCCAAGAAAGAGGCGCTCATGCTCAACCGCGAGATCGACAAGCTCAACTCACGTCTAGGGGGGTTGAAGGATATGCAGCGGCTGCCGGGCGCCCTCTTCGTCATCGACATTCGGGCTGAGTCCACGGCGATTGCCGAAGCGGACCGTCTGGAGATCCCCATCGTCGCTGTCGTCGACACCAATTGTGATCCCGACAGCATCGACTACGTCATCCCGGCGAACGATGACGCGATTCGTGCTATTCGTCTCATGACCTCGAAGGTCGCCGACGCGGTTCTCGAAGGGTTGGCTCTCCGCAAGGAACTGGCTCCTGAGGAGGAGGAACTCTACACCGCCGAGGACGAGAAGTACCTCAGTGCTGATACTCTGGCCCGCCTGCGTGAGATCCAGTTTGCCGAGAAGGATCAAGCGGAGGACGACGAGGCTGAGGACTACGACGAAGACTACGAGGATGAGGACTACGACGAAGACTACGAGGATGACGACGACGAAGACGAGGAGTACGATTAATGAAGATCACGACCGAGATGGTTAAGGAGCTGCGCGAGGCGACCGGCGCCGGGATCCTGGACTGCCGCAAGGCGCTGGAAGCAGCTGAAGGGGATTTCGATAAGGCCGTCGATCGCCTGCGGGAGAAGGGGCTGGCCGAAGCGGTCAAGCGCATGTCCCGAGAGGCCAACGAGGGGTTGGTCGCCTCCTACATCCACGGGGGTGGGCGCATCGGGGTGTTGGTCGAGGTGAACTGCGAGACCGATTTCGTGGCGCGCACCGACGAGTTCTCCGAGTTGGTCAGCGATATTGCGATGCAGATCGCTGCGATGGCTCCCCTCTACATCGAACGTGACGACGTACCTGAAGAGGTTATCGAGCACGAGCGGAATCTCTACCGCACCCAAGCGGTGCAGGAAGGGAAGCCCGAGCACGTCATCGACCGCATTGTCGACGGCAAGCTGGAGAAGTACTATCAGTCTGTCTGCCTGCTGGAGCAGCCCTACATTCGGGATGACGAGATCACGATGGAAGAGTTGATCAAGCACGCCATTAGCACGATCGGCGAGAACATTCTCGTGCGACGCTTTGCACGATACGAGCTGGGTGAGAGTCTGGAGGGTTAACCCTCCAGATTCTCGTTTGTTCGTGGAGAAATATCGAGACGTCGGCGTTGTAGAGCCGGCTTCTCATGGGCGCGGCCCTATCCATAGAGGAGTGCGATGGCCTTACCGCAGTACAAGCGCATCGTTCTGAAGATCGGTGGTGAAGCCCTGGCCGGACCAGAGGGGTTCGGTATCGATCCCCATCGGGCGGATGAGGTGGCAGCGAAGATCGCTGCCGTCCGAGCCGCGGAGTTCGAGATGGGGGTGGTGGTAGGCTCGGGAAATATCTGGCGGGGCCGGGACGGGTTGGTACACGGCATGGATCGTGCGACCGCCGACCAGATGGGCATGTTGGCGACGGTCATGAACGCTTTGGCTCTCGCCGACGCCCTGGAGCGCCAGGGGGTTACCACGCGGGTCCAGACGGCGATCGAAATGCGCGCCATCGCCGAACCCTACATTCGGTTGCGTGCCATCCGCCATCTGGAGAAGGGCCGAGTGGTCGTCTTTGGGGCAGGGACGGGGAATCCCTACTTCACGACCGATACCGCGGCCGCTCTGCGCGGTATGGAGACCGGAGCCGATCTCCTCATCAAGGCGACCAAGGTGGACGCGGTCTACAGCGAGGACCCCGAGGTCAATCCGGCCGCGGAACGCTTCGAACGGTTGACCTACATGGAGGCGCTGAACATGCGTGTGGGGGTCATGGATTCGACGGCGATCACCCTCTGCATGGACAACGACCTCCCCATCGTGGTCCTGAGCCTTGCCGAGCCGCAAGCGCTGCAGCAGGCGGTGATGGGCGAGTCGGTCGGTACTTATATCGGGCGTTAGGAGGAGGGAAGATGATCAAGGATCTACTACGAGAAACCGAGAGCCGCATGTCCAAGGCCATCGACGCTTTGGAGGAAGATCTGCGCGGGCTGCGTACCGGTCGCGCGTCCCCGGCGTTGGTGGAGCGCGTCAACGTGGACTACTACGGCACCCCGACGCCCCTCAAGCAGCTGGCGGTGATCTCAGCACCGGAGCCCAACATGCTGGTCATTCGTCCCTACGATCCCGGTTCCATCGGCGACATCGAGCGGGGGATTCAGCAGGCCGACCTGGGATTGAACCCCAGCAACGATGGGCGCATCATCCGCATTCCCATCCCCCGCCTGACGGAGGAGCGCCGTCGTGAGTTGGTCAAGGTGCTCAACCGGCGTATCGAGGAGGCGAAGGTCGCCCTGCGCAACATCCGGCGGGATACCCTCGCGGATTTGCGGGAGTTCGAGGACGAGAAACTAATCTCCGAGGATGAGATGCAGCGCGGGCAGGAGGATCTGCAGAAGCTGACCGATCATTATACGGAGAAGACAGAGGAGATTGGCGCGCGCAAAGAGCAAGAGATCATGGCGATTTAGCCGGCGCGTGGTTGCTGGTCTGACTTGGCTTTGCCCGGTGTGGTGAGCATCGGGCAAAGTTCGCAGAGTAGTCGTATCTTTCCCCAGTGCTTTCTCACCGGCTCCGTCTCAACATCGGAGGTTCAATGAACGAGAATCAATCTGAGAAAGAGTACCCTCCCCTCTCTCCGCTGCCCGTACATGTGGGCGTCATCATGGACGGCAACGGAAGGTGGGCGCAGGCCCATAATCTGCCGCGTCTGGCGGGTCATCAAGCCGGTGTGGAGAATCTGCGCCGCATTCTCCGGAGTGCCGTCGAGTTCGGCGTGCCCATCATCACCCTCTACGCCTTTTCGACGGAAAATTGGAATCGTCCGGAGCGCGAGGTGCGGGGGCTTCTGAATCTGCTCAGTGATGCATTGAATAAAGAAGTTGACGAGTTACATAAAAGTGGTGTACAATTGAGACATATCGGTAGCCTGGGTCCGCTGTCGCACCATCTCCAACAGAGGATTCAAGCGGCAATCGATCTGACACGTCACAATGATCGCCTTATCGCGAATATCGCGTTTAACTACGGGGGGCGGGCGGAGATCGTGGAGGCCGTGCGGAGTATTGTGCGCGAGGGCATTCCACCGGAGGCGATCACAGAGGAGGACATAGCCAATCACTTATATACGGCGGGCCTGCCCGATCCGGATCTGATCATTCGGACGAGTGGTGAGATGCGCGTGAGTAACTTCCTGCTATGGCAGGGGGCCTATGCGGAGTATTACGTGACATCTACCTTCTGGCCTGACTTTGATAAAGAGGCCTTCTACCAGGCCTTGCAAGATTTCTCCTCTCGAGAACGGCGTTATGGGGGACTCAACGAGGATTAACGACCTTCGCACTCTATCATAGTTCTGTCGGGCCTGCGCCCGTCTCTCAGCTCGTGGTTCGCCTCACTGCGCCGATCACCTTTGCTATTTAATCTAGTTCTCGGATACCATCATGAAACTACGTCTCATAAGTGCTGCGCTGCTTATTCCCGTTGTGCTTGCTGCTGTCGTGTTGGGGAGCTGGCCCTTCGCCCTCTTGATCGTCATCGCTCTGGCTTTGGCGGGGGTGGAGTACCGGCGCCTGTTGCAGCAGAAGGGGTATGCGGTCTCTCTACTTCTGCTGTGGTCGGGCCTAGGGGTGTGGTTTGTTGACCTGCTCCCCTGCGTATCAGGGGCCCTGGAGTTGGGATGGGGCTTGGTGATCGTAGGAAGCGTGATCTGGTACGTCTATCACCACGAGAAGCGGAAGGCGACCGCCAGCTGGGCGCTGACCCTCGCCGGCGGTCTCTATCTGGGGTATTTGGGGCTCTACCTGGTGCGTCTGCGCAATCTCGAGGACGGGCTCTGGTGGATTCTCACGGCTTTTGCCATCGTCTGGATAGGGGAGTCGGTCGCTTACCTGGTAGGAAGCCGCTGGGGGGTGCACAAGATGGCCCCGGCGCTCAGCCCGGGGAAGAGCTGGGAGGGGTATACCGGTGACGTGTTGAGCGCCCTGCTCGTCGGTGGGCTGTCGGGATGGCTCTGGCCCGTCGTCGCGGGGCGTGCGTTGACCTTGACGCCCGGGCGCGGGGTCCTGCTAGCGGCTGTGCTGGTGGCACTCACGCCCTTTGGGGATTTCTTTGTCTCCCTGATCAAGCGTGAGGTGGGCGCTAAGGATTCGGGTACCCTGATCCCGGGACATGGGGGAGTGCTGGATCGCATCGATTCCCTCCTCTGGACGGGCCTTCTGACCTGGCAGCTCCTCTCCTGGTTGGTCTAGGTGTGGACGGTGAGCGCATATCCTTGAAGGGCTCTCGATCTTAAGGGTGGCTCTCCTGAAAGAACTCGAAACCTCACGCCAAGCCGCCCAGAACGCTAAGGATTGAAAGCGAAATAAGTTGGGCATTGTAGGCTTCTCTCAGGAGCGCTTTCAGTTTGCTCTTGCTCAAGTTATTAGATTCGCGTTCCTAAGGAAATGCAAGTCTCGGTTAACCTTTGATCAAAATCACCTTGTGTGTTCCAGAAAGTCGGAAGTAACTTGAAAAAACTTGGCGCCCCTCCGGCCTGGGATCCTGGGATGGCGGTGCCTGTGCGGTGAACCTACCCTTTTTTCAATGGAAGCATACTTTTACGACCCTGAGTAAGGAAGTTTCGTGTATTCGGATATCATCACCATCGAACGTCATATTCTAGAGCAGGAGCGGGCCCATCCGCAGGCCACGGGCGTCTTCACGTCCCTCCTCTATGACATCGCTCTGGTAGGCAAGATCATCGCGCGTGCCATACGCCGGGGAGGGCTTACAGACATTCTGGACAAAGAGGGGACCGTCAACGTGCAGGGCGAGCAGCAGATGCGCCTGGACATCTTTGCCAATGAGGCCTTCGTTCAGATGAACGGTTATACGGGCCGGGTGGCCGTCATGGCCACGGAGGAGCTGGCGGACATCGTGCCGGGCACGGAGGCGATGCGGGAGGGGAAGTACGTCCTCATCTTCGATCCCCTGGATGGTTCGTCCAACATCGACGTCAACGTCAGTGTGGGGACCATCTTCGGGATCTACCGGCGCAAGTCTCCCCCGGGCTCGGAGGGGATGCGCGAGGACTGCCTGCAGCCCGGGCGGGATCTGGTGGCCGCCGGCTATCTGCTCTACGGTTCGAGCACTATGATGGTCTATACCACGGGCAACGGGGTGCATGGCTTTACGCTGGAGCCCTCGTTGGGGGAGTTTCTGCTCTCCCACCCGGATATTCGCATCCCCGAGACGTCCACCTATTACAGCACCAACCTGGCCTACCAGAGGGTCTGGAGCGAGGGAGTACGGGGCTACACCCGCTATCTCCAGGATCTGGGGGAGGCCACGCCCCCGGTGCGCCTTTCGGCGCGCTACGTCGGCGCCCTCGCCGCCGACTTCCATCGGAACCTTCTGGAGGGCGGGGTCTTCTACTATCCCGCTCTCTATCGGGACCCTGAAGATCCTAAACCGAAGATGCGGCTGCTGTACGAGGCAGCACCTGTCGCTTACATTGCTACTCAGGCCGGTGGTTACGCGTCCGATGGATCTCAAGACATCCTCGACATCGTGCCCACCGATTTACATCAGCGCGTTCCCCTTTTCGTGGGAAACCGCGCTCTGGTTAAGAAAGCCGAAGAATACATCAGCCTCTATGGATAAAGAGGAGGAGCAAGGAGGAAGAGAGTGAACGCTACAGATGAGGAGCGTCTAGAACAAGAGAGTATCGACGGTGCCGAGGAGGCCATCGCCACCATGGAGGACGAGATGGTGGAGGCTGTTACAGAGGGCATCGCGGCGGCCGTCGACGAAGAAGCGGCTCCTGAGATTGAGGAGGCGGAATCCAGAACAGAGCAGGAAGAGGCCGATGTAGCGCTGCGCCGCATGGACATGGCCGATCTGGAGGCCCTGCGATTGCAGGAGCTGCGGGACTTGGCCCGGCGTTACGACGTCTCCGGCTATAGCCGTCTCAAGAAGGAGGATCTCATCCTCCTGTTGCTGAAGGCCAAGGCGGAGCGCGAGGGCTTTTTCTTTGGCGGAGGGGTGCTGGAGATCACGCCCGAGGGTATCGGCTTCCTCCGTTCGGCGCGCTACGTGCCCGGTCGTGAGGACGTCTACGTCTCCCAGAGCCAGATCCGCCGCTTTGGCATGCGCACGGGTGATATGGTCGTCGGTCAGGTGCGCCCCCCGAAGGACACGGAGAAGTATCGCAGCCTACTGCGTGTCGAGGCGGTCAACGGGATGGATCCCGAGTTGATCAAGCGGCGTCCCCGCTTCGAGCGGTTGACGCCCATCTTTCCCGACCAGGCCTTCAATCTCGTCACCGATCCCCGGAACTTCACCCAGCGTCTCCTGGAGCTCATCGCGCCGGTGGGCATGGGGCAGCGCGGTCTTATCGTCTCCCCGCCGAAAGCGGGCAAGACCACCGTGCTCAAGCACATCGCCAACGGCATCTCTGCGAACCACCCGGACGTTCACCTCATGGTGGTGCTCATCGGCGAGCGCCCCGAGGAGGTCACGGACATGGACCGGTCGGTGGACGCCGAGGTGATCAGCTCCACCTTCGATGAGTCGGTGCAGCATCAGGCGCAGGTCGCCGAGATGGCGCTGCAGCGCGCGAAGCGGCTGGTGGAGATCGGGCGGGACGTGGCCATCCTTATCGACAGCATCACCCGCTTGACCCGCGCTTACAACCTGGTGGTACAACCCAGCGGACGTACCCTCTCCGGGGGTCTCGATCCGGCGGCCCTCTACCCCCCGAAGCGCTTTTTCGGGGCTGCGCGGAACATTGAGGAAGGAGGCAGTTTGACCATCCTGGCCACCTGCCTCATCGATACGGGCAGCCGGATGGACGACCTGATCTACGAGGAGTTCAAGGGCACGGGCAACATGGAGCTCCATCTGAACCGGCGCCTCCAGGAGCGACGGGTCTTCCCGGCCTTCGACATCGTGCGTTCGGGCACCCGGCGCGAAGAGCTGCTGTTGGACAGCGAGACGCTGCGGAAGGTCTGGTTGCTGCGCCGGATGGTCTCCCAGATGATGGCGCCTCAGCCGACGGGAGCCGGTTACGATATCACAGCCGCCGCCGAAGCGCTCATGCAGCAGATGCGGCGCACGCGCACCAACCGCGAGTTCCTCGATTCTCTGACACGCGATCTCTTGTAGAGGGGGCCGGGGAGTGTGCCCCGCCTAGAAGGCTGATGTCTTGACCAGATGAGGACGAGGTAGGAGGTAAGCCCTCCTACCTCGCCATCCCAAAGGAGGGTAAGGGGGTTATGGAACCTACGTGTGTCTTCTGTCGCATCGTCGCCGGCGAGGAGTCTGCCGACGTTCTCTATCGCGGTGAATCACTGAGCGCCTTCCGGGATGACAATCCGCAAGCTCCCACTCACATCCTGATCGTGCCCAATCGCCACATCGAGAGTCTGCGGGAGGTGGAGGAGGAGGATCGGGAGCTGTTAGGACGGTTGCTGTTACGCGCCAGACGTCTGGCAGAGGAAGTGGGAGTGGCAGGGGCCGGATACCGCCTCGTGCTGAACGTCGGTGCCCAGGCCGGCCAATCCGTCAACCATCTCCACCTCCATCTGTTGGGGGGACGGTCCCTACGTTGGCCGCCTGGATAGGATGGGATACGTTTGAGCGCAGGGGAAAGGGAGAGAGAAAAGTAAAATTCCATTTCTAAAACTTTGACTTTCCCCTCAGTTGTGGTAATATGCCAGTGAGTACCGCGTGGATTTATCATACTTTTCTTTCATTACTTTTATTCATGAGCCTAACTGAAGGCGACCTACGCGGTCGCCTTTCGTGTTAACGGAGGTTTTATCGTGAACGCTGATCTTATTGCGCGCATCGTCGGTCTTGTCATTTTTGCTCTGGGGGGGCTGGCTTTTACCGACCAGATCCTGAGCTGGTTCCCGGTGCTGAATACCTACCTTATCTGGGTGCGGGTCGTAACAGGAATTCTGGGAGGGGTGGTGGGGTTCATCATTGGTCCCTGGATCAGTACCCGCCCCTTTCGCAGACTGCGCCGCATCATCCAACAGACACCGCCTCAGATGCTCCTCTCCGCCATCATCGGGCTCTTCGTGGGGCTGGCCTTCGGCGCACTGACGGCCTACCCTCTCTCTCAGCTGCCTGCTCCCTTGGGACAGCTCCTGCCCTTTGTTGTGGCGGCCATCTTCGGCTACCTGGGGATCCTCGTCTCGACGGCCCGGATGGATCTGCTGCAGCTGGTGCGGGATCGTTTCGTCTCCGAGGCGGAGTGTGAGGAGGAGGTAGAGATTCCTGTCAAGCCCATTCTCCTGGACACGAGCGTCATTATCGACGGGCGTATCGCCGACATCTGTAGCACGGGCTTCATTCAGGGGGAGCTCCTCGTACCGCTCTTTGTGCTCAACGAGCTGCAACATATCGCTGATTCCGCCGATTCCTTGCGCCGCAACCGCGGACGGCGAGGGTTGGAGATCCTGCGCCATCTTCAGGATGAGTCACCCGTCCCCGTACGGATCACTGACGAGGACGTGGAGTCGGTCAAAGAGGTGGACGACAAGCTGATCACGCTGGCAAAGATGTTGGACGGCAGCGTGCTGACGAACGACTACAATCTCAATCGCGTGGCGGAGCTACAGGGGGTGCCGGTGCTCAACGTCAACGAGCTCGCCAACGCGGTGAAGACGGTGCTCCTGCCCGGTGAGCTCTTCTCCATCCACGTTCTTCAGGAGGGGAAGGAGATCGATCAGGGGGTAGGCTATCTCGACGATGGCACGATGGTCGTCGTCGAGGGGGGGCGCGACTACATCGGTCAGACGACCTCTGTCGTCGTCAACAAGGTTCTGCAAACGGCAGCCGGACGTATGATCTTCGCCCGCCCGGAGTTTGACTAGCGAGGATCAGTAGAGCGCAGGCCCTGCTCCAGCCGGTCCACTTGCCCATCTAGGCCGAAGCGGTGACAAGATGTACCGTCGGACGAGAAGGACGGACATAAAGAAAAAGAGAGTATCAGGAGAATCGCAATGGCACTACAAATCTATAACTACCTGACGCGAGAGTTGGAACTCTTCAAACCCCTTGAGCCTAACCGGGTAGGGATGTACGTCTGCGGCCCCACCGTCTACGATCACTCACACTTGGGCCACGCGAAGCTCTACGTCGAGATGGACATCATCGTGCGCTATCTCAAGTACACGGGTTACCAGGTGCGTCACGTGCGCAATCTCACCGACGTCGGGCACCTCCTCGATACGGGGGAGGATCGCATCAGCCGCGGCGCCCGGCGTCACCGGCTGGAGCCCATGGAGGTCGTCGAGACCTACATGAACAGCTTCTTCGAGGATATGGATGCCCTCGGCATACTGCGCCCCAACATCTCCCCCCGCCCGACCTGCCACATTCCTGAGATCACGCAGTGGGTGCAGGGGCTTCTAGACCGCGGGTATGCGTACGAAGCCGATGGGAACGTCTACTTCTCCGTCGAGAATTTCGACGCATACGGGAAGCTCTCGCACCGGAACGTCGACGACATGGTCGCGGGCGCACGGGTAGCCGTGCGCGAGGATAAGCGCCACCCCGCGGACTTCGCCCTATGGAAGAGGGCCGAGCCCGAACATCTCATGCGGTGGCCCAGCCCCTGGGGAGAGGGCTATCCCGGCTGGCACATCGAGTGCTCGGTCATGTCCACGAAGTACCTCGGACAGCCCTACGATATCCACGGCGGTGGGTTGGAGAACATGTTCCCCCACAACGACGGCGAGATCGCTCAAGCAGAGGCTTATCACCAGAAGTCCTACGCCAACTACTGGGTCCTTGTGGGCTCTCTCACCGTCAATGGGGTGAAGATGAGCAAGAGTCTGGGCAACTTCCTGACCATCAAGGATGCCTTGGAGATCTACACCCCCGAGGCCATCCGTTACTTCATCCTCAGCAGCCACTACCGCGGCCCCATGGACTTCAGCCGCGAGGCTCTGCAGGCTGCCCAGCGGGGGGTCAATCGCCTGCACAACACCGTACGCAGTCTCCGTCGCAAGCTGAAGGGGGTCCCCTCGGGGGGGACGGCTATCCTCGCCGATGTCTCCTCCCTGGAGGACTACCGCGAGGCCTTCGAGGAGGCGATGAACGAGGACTTCAACACACCCCAGGCGCTGGCGGTGCTCTTCGACTTCGTGAAGGAGGTCAATCGTTACCTCGATACCACCGAGGAGCCGAGCATGGGCTCGTTGGCGGCCATGGATCGCATCTTCCAGGATCTGGGGGGTGACGTGCTGGGTATTGTTCCCCGTGCTCTGACGGCCACGGCAGGGCAGGAGGATCTCGTCAACGGTCTCATCGACCTCATTGTGGAGCTGCGTGAGGACTATCGGACGGAGAAGGATTGGGAGCGGGCCGACGCCATTCGGCAGGAACTCGCCGATTTGGGGGTCGTGCTCGCCGATAATCCCGATGGGACGGCCTGGCAGCTGAAATACTGACCGCGACCCTACGACTAACGGAAGGAGCGAACTATGCGAGAGACGCTGTACGGTCGTCAGGAGGTGCGCGAGGCCTTGCGGGCCCAACGCCGGGAACCCTATCGTCTGGTGTTGGCGGAAGGGATTATCAGCGCGCCCGTCGTGGATGAGATCGTCGCTCTCGCTCAAGAGCGCCGGGTGTCCATCGACTACATGAACCGGCGCTACATGGACTCGCTCGTCGGGGATGAGAATCATCAGGGGGTGGCGCTCGAGGCCGCGGGCTACCCCTATGTCTCCGTCTACGATATGCTCGATCTGGCAAAGGAGCGGAAGGAGCCCCCCCTCATTCTGCTCCTCGACCTGGTGCAGGATGTGCGCAACCTCGGGGCTATCCTGCGCACCCTGGAGGCGGTGGGCGGCCACGGGGCGGTCATCCAGGGCCGCCGGGCCGCCGGTATCACCCCCGCCGCTGCTAACGTCTCCTCGGGCGCCGTGGAGCATCTGCTCGTGGCCCAGGTGACCAATCTCTCCCAGACCGTCGAGCAGCTGAAGGCTGCCGAACTCTGGATCGCAGGTCTGGAGGACGTCTACGGCTCGCAACCCTACACCGAGGTGGATCTCAGCGGTCCTCTGGGCATCGTCGTGGGAAGCGAGGGGGAGGGGCTGCGGCGACTCGTTCGGGAGCGGTGCGATTATCTGCTCTCCATCCCCATGCGGGGGGAGATCAACTCCCTCAATGCCTCCGTGGCGGGGTCCGTGGTCCTCTGCGAGGTGGTGCGCCAACGGGGACTGATCGGTTGAGCCATGCTCTATATCTTTGACCTGGACACCACGCTGGTGACCAAGTATACCAGCGATCCTCTGCCCAACGTTCTGGAGAAGCTCCAAGCGCTGCGGGCTGCAGGCCATGATCTGGCCGTGGCGACCAACCAGGGTGGGTTGGCCTGGGGGGTGTGGACGGGGCGAGCGAAGTATCCCACGATTACCGCGATGGCGACCCGTTTCATCCAGATCGTGAGGCTTCTGCCGCCCCTGCAAGGAGCGCACTGGTTCGTCGCCGTCTACGACGAGCGTGTGCGCCTGGCGCTCGAGCGCTTCGAGGCCCTTGCGGAAGCGCTGACGGAGGCGGGTCAGGAGATTCAGCTGCATGCCGCGGCCGATCCGGAGTGGCGCAAGCCCCGCTCGGGGATGTTACGGGCAGCCTGTCGTCTCTACGGGGTGGCGCCCGAGGAGGCCCTCTACGTGGGGGATATGGAGACGGACGCGGAGGCTGCCGGGGGGATCGGTATGCCCTTTGCGTACGCCGCCGACTTCTTCGAGCGGCAGCCGGAGTTGGAGTGAGGTCCGGCTGCTAGCTCCACCTTCAGCAGCAGACAGAGAGAGCCCTCGCAGCCGCGAGGGCTCTCTGCTGTCAGTCGAGGTAGATCTCGACGCGTTCGCCGTCCTCGTCGTCGACGACGTCCACGATGTGGCCGGTGCCGCCGCTGAAGAGCAGCTCCTCGAGAGCCGCGGGGTCCAAGCGGTCGAGTTCGGGCGTGAAGCGTGCGCCCATCTTCACCCCGGCCTTCACGAGCGCAATGGGCAGAGAGACGTTGACCCGCGGAGTGCCGGTATCGGTATCGGTCACCTTGATGCGCAGCCAGCGGGGTTTTCGTCCGGTCACTCTCTCCTCGCGCCCCTGCATCGCCTGGAGGAGTTGGTCCGCTTCCTCGGGGGTGATGATGCCATCCTGCAGCATCTGAAGAATCTTCATGCGTTCCTCGGTAGTGACGCTCATAGTCAACCTCCCATGGGTTCAATCGTTTGTGCTGAGTCAAGATCCTCAACGCAGGTCGAGGATCATTTGGAGCAGGACGCGGTGAAGCTGGAAGCCCAGCTCCTGCAAGAGCGGAATCAAGGCTGAGCGCTCTTCGACGATGGTGACTACCTCCCAGGCCCGGCGGTGCCCTAGCGTGGAGAAGGCCCGCGCCACGGTCTCCCGCGCCGCGCGCCCCCCTTCCTCGGGGTGCAGGAGCAGCTCCCAGTTATGGAAACGATGTCCCTTGTCGGTCTGGACGTGGACGGCGTAGCGCGGGCTCTCCGCATTTTCCAACCACGCCCACTCCCGCTGGCCTCGCAGCCACCGATCAAACTTGCGCTCCCAACCCCCGAAGGTGTAGAGTGAGGGGCGCACCTCGACGACCTCCCGCTGGCGACGCCCGTAGATCCTGCCCGCCAGGTGGGACCAGAGGGCAGCGTCCTCGGGTTTTGAGACACGCCAGACCGGGGCGGGCACCGGAAGTGTGGTCCAGGGTGTCTTCGCAGGGTGAATCAGATGCCAGGTCTGGCCGACGCCGCGAAAGCCCAGCCGTTCATAGAGCCCCCGAGCGACGGCGTTATCCGCTCGTACCTCCAGACCCACCCAGCGCGCATCCTGTTCCTCGGCGGTCTCGAGGGCGCGTTCCATGAGAGCGCGCCCGATTCCTCGTCCGCGGAAGTCGGGGTGGACGACGACGTTGCCGATCACCCAGCCCTCCTGCCAGCGGGGGGCGGCGCGGCGCAGGGAGAGGTTGCCCACGACAGCGCCCTTCTCCGTCCAGACGTAGCCGCTCGGGCTCGTGGCGTTGCCTAAGAGGAGGTGCGCCCAGAAGCTACCGCATGCCACCCGTTGCAGTTGTTCCAGCATCTTCCAGCCTAGGGGATCCAACTCCTCCCCGAATCCCAGTTCGATAAGCCGGACCACCGCCGGTAGGTCGCGCCGGGGATGCATGAGGCGGATGCCCGACTCGGCGGAAGGGGTGCGCACCGGGATCGTAACCGCGGCCACCGCCCTTTACCCCTGCTTGCGCAGTCGCTTCAGGGCTTGCTCAAGCGAGATCGCTCCCTGGGACAGCTGATCGAGTACCTCCTGGCGCTCCTCACCTTCCGCTTCCTCCTGCCCTCCGACCTCGTAGCCGAGGGCACGGATGACCTCGTTGAGCCGGTTCCGGACGGTGGGATAGGAGAGATCGAGCTCCTCCTGAAGCCGATTGAGTTTCCCCTCGCTGCGGATGAAGAGCTCGACAAAGGCCCACTGCTCGGGTGTCAACCGTGCCAGGCGCTGGAGCACGAATTCTCCCTCGATAGCCGTGCCGCATTCCATGCAGGCAAGCCGTTCGGCATAGAGATCTCCCTCGCACACCGGGCACTTCGCAGGTACAGCATACATACGCAACCTCCTCGCACTCATCATTGGTGATACGTTCTGGTTTTAACTATAACGCTGAATATAAAGTTTGTCAAGTATTTGGGTTAACTTTATTTAGGATGCGCCGTATAAAATTACGGATGGCGTTCGGTGTGCGGAGCCTTTACAATCCTTGCGCATTTGCCTTTCTCGTGTCTCGTTCTATACTAAGGGAGGTATAGGTTAAAATTGCCTATGAGGGCTTAGCTTGCCTAGACGGTCGAGATGGGTATGATGGAGTAGAAGATGAGTGACGACCTGAGACGCAAGGGACAGGATGACGATTTCGAGAGCCTCTTTGAGTCCTTTGAGCGTTCGAGCACTTCCCCAGAGTCGCAACCGGCGTCGAAGCCGCGACAGGACGACAGCCGAAGGCGTCCGGTAGAGCCGCCGGCGGGTCAGGAAGAGCGCACCACCTCTTCGGTGGATCTGGGAGCGCCCATGGACGTGGAGATGGCGCGCGAGGAGCTGTTGGCGAGCTCCGAACCGTCCACCCTGGAACCTGAGGAGGAGCCGCAGCGCAAGCCGCGCAAGGGGCTCCTGACGTCCTGGGGGTTGACGCGCCGCCAGCAGATGATCCTGGGCGCTCTGCTCTTCTTCGTGCTCGTCGTTTACGTTGCCATGGGCATGGTCGTGTGGCGCAGCTTGGGTCAGGGAAGTGCCGGCGTTCCCCCCCTTGCCGACGATGACGAGATCGTGATTATCCCCTCGGGGGGTACGGAGATCACCTGGACCGGCAACGAGCAGCCGAGACTCACGCCTACGTTCACCGTCGTCGTGGGAGAGCCGGGAGCGCCTACGCCCGTTCCTGAGTCCGAGATGACCCCGACACCGCGTGCCGTCTCCACCCGCCTCGACCTGCAGGTGCTGCAGTCACCTGACGATGTCAGTCTGCGCCTCGAGCGGGGTGAGGAGTATCTGCGTCTGCGGGACTATGGGGCAGCCTTGCGGGACTTCGAACGCGCTCAAGATCTGGAGCCCGAGCGCGCGGAGGCCTACGTGGGGATGGGCCGTACCTACTTCTACCTGCGTCGCTGGCAGGAAGCCGAAGCCGCGTTCTCCACAGCTATCTCTTTCAATCCGGATCTGGAGTCAGCGCACTTCTGGCGGGGCACAGTGCTCTACTATCAGGGGCGCTATGAGGCAGCGCTGGAGGAGTTCACCTGGGCTAGAGATCTCGCGCCTGAAGTCGATCCTCTGACCCTCGCCTGGCAGGCGCGCGCCGCTGTAGCGGCGGGCAATCTCGAGCTTGCTCAGGCCGTCCTCGAAGAGGCCTTCATCCTGGACGAAGAACTGCCTCTCCTCTACATCGTGCGCGGTGAGCTGCGGGTGCAGCAGGAAGAGATCGAAGGGGCTCAGGGTGATCTGCTCTATGCTGTCAATCTGGCGCCTCATGATTTCGAAGCCCTGGTGAGCCTTGCACGCTTCTACGCCGACCACGGGACCGAGCGCTTAAGAGAGGCCGAGCGATTGGTTCAACAGGCCCGTGATTGGGCGATATGGGATCTCCAAAGAGCCCGGGCTCTGCACACGTTGGGCAGGATCTATCTGCAGCAGGGGCGCAAAGAGGATGCGAAGGCCGTTCTCGCCCAGGCCTCTGATCTGGCCACGGTCGATGGACAGATTCATCTTCCCGGCCTGAGCGAGGATCTGGATCGCGCCATCGCACCAGACTGACGTCTCCAGGTACACGATCTTCCCTGTCTCCATCTCAGGGGCGAAAATCCGGCGAGCAACGCCTCTCAATAGCACGATGGTCTTAGCGCTCTTACTGATCCGGACGAGTACGCTAAACCGAGCCGGGCTACGACCTCCTCGCCGGCGGTTAAAACCGCTGGCTACCGTCTTGAAGTCGGCTTCAGCCGACTGAGGATGGGCTTCCGGCAGTGTGCTTGCTGGAGCACACTTTCTTCCAGGTGGGAGCCTGTGGCTTGAGCCACAGGCTATGCTCAACGACGGTCCGTTGTCCCTTTATTCAGCCTTGAGGTGGAGGTGTAGAGCCACCGAGTAAACAGGCGTCGTTTGACCTTCTCTTAACCTGGAGCCATAAATCCGTTATAATAGAAGTAGATACTGCTGAGAACTGAGGACGTCTTGGTAGAAGAGACCTACAAGTACAGCCCGGGACGCGACTATCTCGCAGAGAGCGACTTCGTCGTTCGCCTGCGCCGTGAATACCTGGAGGGAATGATTTCAGGTACCCTGTGGGCTGGGGGCACGGTCATCGTCATCGCCATGATTGCCCTGCTCGAAGTGGACTACATGTCCTTGCACGCCCTCTGGCCTGCTGTTCCCCTTCTGGTACTCGTTAGCTGCTTATCTCGGGCTCGACGAATTCTGGATACCCGCCGCAACTACAATCTTGCAGCCTCCCTCTACATCGTCGCTCTACTCCTCGTGATGGTGCTCAGCATGTGGCTCGCCCCTTCCGAGTGGGAGATCCGGTACGTCTTCCCCTTCTTGCTGACCGTGATCAGCTCCGCGTCGGGGTTGTTGCTCTCGAGAAATCGAGCTCTCTTTCTCACGAGTCTGGGAATGCTCGCTCTACTGCCCTTCGCCTTCCTGGGGTACAATGGCCAGGTCCTGATCCCGGCGCTCTTCCTCTCGGGTCTGGCTGCGATTGTCGCAAGCTCCACCGCCGGCAGTCTCTACATCATGGCGGAGTACTCCACGCAGAGCTACTTCATGGCGCGCAAGCGGGCCAACGACTTCTTCGAGAACAAGGAGCAGCTGCGCAAAGCCCTGGCGCGCCAGGAGTGGCTCTACGAAGAGCTACAGAAGGTGAGTACGGCTCTGGAGAGGCGGGCCGTACAGCTGGAGACTACCAGTGAGGTGGGCAAGCAGGCGACGGCGGTTTTGGAGACGGAGGTGCTTCTGCCCTTGGTCGTCCGGCTGATCCAGTCCCGCTTCGGCTACTACTTCGTGGGGGTCTGGTTGGTCGACCGCTCCGCGGGGGTCGCCGAGCTGCGTGCCGGGATGCGCGAGGGGGGACATGACCTCACAGATGAAGAGCTCGTGATCTCTATGTCGTTGCCCAGCATTCTCGTGAGTGTCTGCAAGAGTGGAGAGTCACGTCTGGTTGAGGATGTGGAAGCGGTCCCTGATTACTATCCCCTCGAAGAGCTGCCCGCCACGCGCTCGTCCCTGGTCTTGCCCCTCCACGTGGGCCAAGAGATCCTGGGGGCCCTCGATATCGAGAGTGATAAGGTGGAGGCCTTCGATGAGCAGGACCGGGTGGCCCTGCAGACGCTGGCGGATCAGCTGGCAGTCGCCCTGCGCAATGCTCATCTCTACGGCGCCGAACAGCGGCGCCGGCAGTTCGCCGAATCCCTGGAACAGACGGGACGGACCCTCTCCAGCAGCCTCGATCTTACCGAGGTGCCCGAACGTATCCTCCAACAGTTGGAGGTCGTCGTGCCCTATGAGCGGGGGTTGGTGCTCATCCAGGAAGGGCAGGTGCTCCGCAACGCCGCGCATCGCGGCTTTCCCGAGGGGGCCGTGGAGAATGTCATCGAGATTCCCATCCGCGAGGGGGACGTCTTCCAGAAGATCGTCAGCAGCTACGCCCCGGTTCTTATCCCGGATGTCCTGCAGGATGCCTCCTTCCAGATCTCCGAGAGTCTGCCGCTGCACCACTCCTGGCTGGGTGTGCCTTTAATCACGCGGAACCGGGTGGTGGGCATGATCTCGCTGACGCGGGAGGCGGTGAATGCCTTTACCCGCGATGACGCGCAGGTGGTCCTCGCCTTTGCCGCCCAGGCTGCCATTGCTTTGGAGAACGCCAGCCTCTACGCTGAGATCACCCGCTTCAATGAGCAGTTAGAGCAGATGGTGCAGGAGCGCACCGAGGAGCTCAAAGAGGCGTATCATACGCTGGAGAAGATGGACAAAAATAAGTCCGACTTCATCAACGTTGCGGCCCACGAGTTGCGCACCCCTCTGACGGTGATCAAGGGCTATGCCCAGGTCATGAAGATTGACCGGAGTGTGCAGGAAAGACCGCCCTTGCTCTCGGCCCTCGACGGCATCCTTGCCGGAACCGATCGCTTGCATAGGATCGTCAACAGCATGCTGGATGTAGCACGGATCGATAGCCGGGTGCTCAACATCGTGACGCGCCGTATGCACCTTGTGGAGATCTTCGCACGGCTGCGCTCTAAGTACGCCCTCGATTTCGAGGAGCGCCGGCTGGAGATGCACGTTGAGGGTATCGACGAGCTACCCCTCCTGACAGCCGATCCCGGCCTTCTCTTTAAGGTCTTCGAGCAGCTGGTCAGCAACGCTATCAAGTACACGCCCGATGGCGGACGGATCGACGTCAGAGGGCAGGTTATCCAGGTGGGCGAGGAGCCGTCCTTCATGGAGGTGGTCGTCGAGGACACGGGCATCGGAATCGATGCCGAACACCAGGATCTCATCTTCGAGAAGTTCTATCAGACGGGAGAGGTCTCCCTGCACTCCTCTGGAGAGACGAAGTTCAAGGCCGGCGGGCCCGGTCTGGGCCTGGCCATAGCCAAGGGGATCGTGGAAGCGCACGGGGGCAGAATCTGGGTCGAGAGCCCCGGATGCGATGAGGAGCGCTGTCCGGGCAGCAGGTTCTGCGTCTGGCTGCCCCTCGAGAGGGAATAACCGCGGTACACTCAGAGGGGAGACGACATCCTTGTCGTCTCCCCTCTCACACTTTCAGCCCAGGACCCGTATCTCGTCGGGCTCTCGTTGGGCTTCGCGTTCGAGCCAGCGCTTCAGGTACTGCCCGGTGTAGGAGGCCTCGACCTCTGCTACCATCTCGGGTGTGCCCTCCGCAACGACCTGGCCTCCGGCACCGCCTCCCTCAGGTCCCAGATCGATGATCCAGTCAGAGACCTTGATGACGTCGGGGTTGTGCTCGATGACGATGATGGTGTTGCCCGTGTCCGCCAGGCGCTGCAGCACGTCGATAAGATGCGCGACGTCGGCCGCGTGGAGCCCGACCGTCGGCTCGTCGAGGATGTAGAGGGTCTTGCCCGTGGCCCGTTTGGAGAGCTCCCGCGCCAGTTTGATGCGCTGCGCCTCACCACCCGAGAGCGTCGTCGCCGACTGCCCCAGACGGATGTAGCCCAGACCCACGTCGTAGAGCGTCTGCAGCCGCCGGGTGATCTTGGGGATGGCGTCGAAGAACTCCAGCGCCTCACTCACCGTCATCTCCAGGACCTCGGCGATGTTCTTCCCCTTGTACCGCACCTGCAGGGTCTCCCGGTTATAGCGGGCGCCGTGACAGACGTCGCAGGGTACGTAGACCTCAGGCAGGAACTGCATCTCGATGCGCAGGGTGCCCTGACCCTGGCAGGCCTCGCAGCGCCCCCCCTTGGTGTTGAAGGAGAAGCGCCCCTTCTTGTAACCCCGGATCTTCGACTCGGGCAGCTCGGCGAAGAGCTCCCGGATGGGCGTGAAGACGCCCGTGTAGGTCGCCGGGTTGGAGCGCGGTGTGCGTCCGATGGGTGACTGGTCGATATTGATGACCTTGTCCAGGAAATCGATGCCCTCGATGGCTTCCACGGCGCCGGCCGGCTCGCGAGAGCCGTTGACAATCTGCGCCAGACGCCGGTAGAGGGTCTCCACGACCAGCGTGCTCTTGCCGGAGCCCGAGACGCCCGTCACGCAGTTAAAGAGACCCAGCGGGATGCGGACCTCGATGTCCTTGAGGTTGTGCTCCTGAGCCCCGCGGATGACGAGGGCCTTGCCGTTGCCCCGGCGGCGCTGTGCCGGAACCGGGACCTCTTTGCGCCCCGAGAGATAGGCGCCCGTCATGGAGGTGGGGTGTTCGATGATCTCCTCCAGGGTACCCGAGGCTACCACCTCTCCCCCGTGTTCACCGGCTCCCGGTCCCAGGTCCAAGATCCAGTCCGCCGAGCGGATGGTCTCCTCGTCGTGCTCGACGACCAGGACGGTGTTGCCCAGATCTCGCATCTCCTGCAGCGTGCGGATGAGCCGCGCCGTGTCCCGCTGGTGCAGGCCCACGCTGGGCTCGTCGAGCACGTAGAGCACGCCGGTGAGGCGCGAGCCTACCTGGGTCGCCAAGCGAATGCGCTGCGCCTCTCCCCCGGAGAGGGTGTTCGCCGCCCGGCTCAGGCTCAGGTAGTCCAGCCCCACGTCCACCAGGAAGGTGAGGCGGCTGTAGATCTCTTTGAGCGCTCGCTCGGCGATGGCGTATTCGGTCGGCGTCAGGTGCCCATCGTCGATGAGATCACCGACCCACAGACGGAGGTCGGCGACGGGCCACTCGCTGATCAGGTGCAGGGGCTTGTCCGCTACGGTCACCGCCCGGGCCACCTCGTGGAGCCGTGTTCCCCCACACTCGCTGCAGGGGGTCCGGCTCATGACCTCCTCGATCTTCCCCCGCATGTACTCGGAGTCGGTCTCCTCGTAGCGGCGTGCCAAGTTGGGGATGACGCCCTCGTAGCGGCGGTGGCCCTCCCAGGTACCCCGGGGCCCCTCGAGGCGGATGTTGATCCGCTCCCGTCCCGTGCCCTGCAGGATGACGCGCTGTTGGGCCTCGGTGAGCTCCCGCCAGGGCTTGTTCATGTCCACGCCGTAGTGCTCCGCGACCCCCTTGAGGATGCGGAAGGTGTAGCTGGAGTGGTCGTCGGAGACACCGAAGGCGATGGCGCCCTCGTTGAGGGAGCTGTCGGGGTTCGGGACGATGAGCGCGGGGTCGAGCTCCATCTTGTAACCCAGACCCTGACAGGCCGCGCAGGCGCCGTGAGGGCTGTTGAAGGAGAAGGTGCGAGGCTCGAGCTCCGGCAAGCTGATACCGCAGATGGGGCAGGCCAGGGCTTCGGAGAAGAGGATATCTTGCTCCGGTTGAGACTCCGGGTGAGGCGAACGGACGACCTCGACGATGAGGATCCCGTCACCCAGGCGGAGCGCCGTCTCCACCGAGTCGGTCACCCGGCTGACGAAGTCGTGGTAGAGGGCCTCGGTCTCCTCCTCTTGATCGGGGATGACCAGGCGGTCGACGACGGCCTCGATGTCGTGGATCTTGTAACGATCGATCTCGGGGACCTCCTCCAGATCGTAGACCTCCCCGTCCACGCGCACGCGGATGAAGCCCAGCTTCCGGGCCTCTTCGAAGGTGTTCTTGTGGTGCCCCTTGCGTCCCCGGATGAGGGGGGCGAGGACCTGGAGCCGGGTGCCTATAGCCATGTCGAGGAGCGCATCCACGATCTCCTGTGCGCTCTGCTTCTGCACAGGACGTCCGCACTGGGGGCAGTGGGGGATGCCGATGCGAGCGTAGAGCAGACGCAGGTAGTCATAGATCTCGGTCACCGTGCCCACCGTCGACCGGGGGTTGTGGGAGACGCCCTTCTGGTCGATGGCGATGGCGGGACTCAACCCGTCGATGGACTCCACGTCCGGTTTGTTCATCTGCCCGAGGAACTGGCGGGCGTAGGAGCTCAACGACTCGATGTAACGCCGCTGCCCCTCGGCGAAGATGGTGTCGAAGGCCAGGGACGACTTGCCCGATCCCGAGAGCCCGGTGATCACCACCAGGTTGTTCTTCGGGATCTCGACTGTAATGTTCTTCAGGTTGTGCTGGCGGGCACCCCTGACGATCAACTTATCGCTTGCCATCGCTTCCTCTCTCTTCTCTTTCTAAGCGCTCGTAAAGTATAACTTCCCGCGCGTGTAACCGCACGATCCTCGCATAAGTGCTGATTTGGCCCGTCGTTGTCACCTCACTGCGACCTGTCATTATAACACAAAAGCGGTGAAAATAGTAGGGCATTTGTTCTATCCAGGGCTGTTAGTTGAGATTTTTGCAAGATTGTTCTATACTTAATCTATGGGGTTCTACCCCCGCCAACCAATCACGCTGTCGTGCTGCTCTATCCTGAGAGGAGGAAAAATGGAGTATCGCTATCTCGGTAGGACAGGTCTGAAGGTCAGCAACCTCTGCATGGGGGCCATGACCTTGGGGCGCGAGGCCTCGGAAGAGAGGAGCCACCGGATGTTGGACCGCTTCGCCGAGGAGGGAGGCAACTTCATCGACACGGCGAACGTCTATTCCACGGGCACCTCAGAGGAGGTCGTCGGGCGCTGGCTTGCCGGTAAGGAGCGCCACGCCTACGTCATCGCCACGAAGGTGCGCTTTCCCATGGGCCAGGGTCCCAACGACCGGGGGCTGAGCCGGAAGCACATCCTCGACCAGGTGGAGGAGAGCTTACGCCGTCTGGGGACGGATTACATCGATCTCTACCAGGTGCACGCCTGGGATCGGGGTACGCCTCTCGAGGAGACGCTGATCACCCTGGACGGGCTCGTTCAGAGCGGTAAGGTGCGCTACATCGGCGCCAGCAACTTCACCGGCTGGCAGCTGCAGAAGGCCCTCGATCTCAGCTACCAGCTGGGCTTGGAGCCCTTCAGCTGTATGCAGCCCCAGTACAATCTCCTCTGTCGTTCCACCGAATGGGAGGTCTTGCCCGTCTGCATCAACGAGGGTCTCGGAGTCATCCCCTGGAGCCCGCTCAAGGGGGGCTGGCTGACGGGAAAGTACCACCGGGGGATGGAGGCCCCGCCCGCGGGCAGCCGCGTGGAGAAGGCCGAGGAGGAGGGCTGGAGTGAGGCGTGGAGCCGTTATGCCAACGAGGAGACCTGGAATCTCATCGACGTCCTCACCGCGGTGGCGGACGAGGCCGGGAAGACGCCCGCGCAGGTAGCCCTCAACTGGCTGCTGTGGCGGCCGGGGGTCACCGCCCCCATCATGGGCGCCCGGAATCTGGAGCAGCTGGAGGACAACCTGGGTGCGGCCACCTGGACCCTCTCGACGGAGCAGCTGGAGCGCCTGAACGAGGCGAGCGCGCCCGATCTGCCCTATCCCTACGACTTCATACGGGACGCTCAGGAAGGGCGTTGAGCCGGTGATCTAGGGGCTTGCACAGGAGGTAGAAGATGGATCTGGACTTTTCGCAGGCGTTGGAGCAGCTGGAGGAGATGCTCAATAACTTCATCCGGCTCATCCCCAACATTCTGGTCGCCGTGATCGTCTTTCTCCTCTTCTACTTCCTGGCATCGGGGTTCAAGGCGTTTGTGAGACGTCTCTCGGCGCGCTACAGCCGCCACGTCAACGTCGCTCTCATCCTGGGCCGCCTGGTACGCTGGTTGGTCATCACCCTGGGACTGTTGGTCGCTCTGGTGATCAGTTTCCCCGGTTTCACGGCGTCGCGTCTCTTGGAACTGTTGGGCATTTCCACCGTTGCCATCGGTTTTGCTTTCCGTGACGTTCTCCAGAACTTCCTGGCCGGGATTCTCATCCTATTGAACGAACCCTTCCACGTGGGCGACCAGATCATCGTGCAGGAGCTCGAGGGGACGGTGGAGAGCATCGAGACGCGCGCCACCACCATTCTGACCTACGATGGACGGCGCATCGTTATTCCCAACACCGATCTCTTTAACAATCCGGTCACCGTCAACACCGCCTTTCCGCACCGGCGGGTGGAGTACGATCTGGGGGTCGGCTACGGGAATAGTATAGAGGAGGCCAAGGCCATGATCCTGGAGGTACTGGGGGAGATGGAGCACATCCTCGCTGTACCGGCTCCTGACGTCATCGTCATAGGGCTCGACGCCTCCTGGGTGACCTTGCGTCTGCGCTGGTGGATCGAGCCGGCGCGCTGGGCGGAGGTCTTGGAGACCCGGGATCACGTCCTGGCGACGGTGAAGGAGCGTCTCATCGCCAACGGCATCGATCTGCCCTTCCCCACCCGGCAGATCCTCTTCCACGATCAGACGGAGGAGACCGACGGTCATCGTGCCTTGCAGCGCGAGGGATGGCCCGCGGGCAGGGGAGAGGTACCAGCGCCCAGGACGATCGCCGGAGCCTTGAAGTCCGGGGAGCTGGAAAGCTAAGAGTAGTGAGGGGCAGCTCCTGCACCTCAAGGGCGAGATGGGGAACAGACGGCTTCTGTGAGTCACTTTGCAACGTCTGATCTTTAGGAGGAGCTATGGCGGTACGCACGCGGCGTGAGATAGAGAATGAAATTCTGCGTCTGGGCAATCTTCCCCTGGATCTGGAGGAGGCGAACTTAAGCGGATTAGATCTGGCCCAGTTGCGGCTGCAGCGCGTTAATCTCCGTCGCGCCGACCTGCGGGAGGTCGACCTGCGGGAGTCGAATCTGGAGGGAGCCACGCTCGATGAAGCCAATCTTCAGCAGGCGGACCTGCGTAAGGCGCGACTGCGCAAGGCGTCGGTGCGCGGAGCCCTTCTGCAGAAGGCACAGCTCTGGGAGGTCGACCTTCATCGCTCCGATCTGGAGGGGGCGAAGCTGCCCCTAGCCGATCTCCGGTTGGCGGATTTGAGTGAGGCCAATTTGCGAAGTGCGGATCTGAGACGTGCCAATCTGCGGAAGGCAAATCTCCAGGGGGCAAATCTGCGTCGCGCCGACCTGCGTGAAGCGGATCTGCGAGGCGCCGATCTCCGGTGGGCGCTGCTGCAAGCGAGCAATCTGCGGGGTGCCTGCTACGACCGCGAGACGCTGTGGAATCCCGACTTCGATCCTACAGTTTCCGGCGCCAGCGCTTACGAGAGCTTCTCCCGTGGGCGCGTCTCCAAGAGGCAAAGGCGCGAGTAGTGTGCCCAAGTTAGGGACCAAGGCCAAGCATTACGACCGGCACTACTTCGAGAGCATCTTGCAGAGGAGTACGCGCAACTCCAAGCGCAACCGGAATCGGTTGCAGCTGATTCGGTGCTACGTCGGGCAAGGCTGTCTGCTGGAGATCGGCTGTGGGAAGGGGAATTTTCTGAGGGTAGCGGACGAGCACTTCACCATAGAGGGGATCGACATCTCAAGTTACGTCGTGAAGAGCATCACCGATCTGCCTGCGGATCATATTCGTCGTGGGGACATCGAGCGGGCTTCTCTGCCCGAGAGAGCTTACGAAGTGATCGCCGCCTTCAACGTTCTGGAGCACCTGTTCGATCCACCGCCCGTTCTGGAGAAGATCCGGCAGGCTCTGCGAGAAGGCGGGCTCTTCGTGGGCTCGGTGCCTTACAATGGTGCGCTCATCGGACGGGTGCACACCGCGATCACCAATCTTCTGGATCAAACCCACGTCTCCACCTACCGGGCTTCACGTTGGCGGCGGCTCTTTGCGTCTGCCGGTTTTCGGGAGATCGAGCTCTTTGGAGAGGTGATGGTGGGCAAGAATTGGAGCTTCTACATTCAGAATCGTCTCTGGCCCTGCCTCTCGCTCAATCTGATGTTTATGGCGCGGAAGTAGGAACAGGATCGGATGAAGGGGGAGAATAGTCTATGCGGCAGATGTTCGTTCAGGTACCTAGGGGCAACGGGGCCGAGGTGATGCAGGTCGCCCGGGCTCACGAGGCCATCAATGTCTCGGTGATGGAGGCCAGCGGTTTTGATGGGCCTCACGATCTCATCGTGATCGATCTGCCCAACGACCGGGTGGAGAATATTCTCAACGTCTTGCAGGAGCTCTACGCCGTCCACGTCACGCTGCCTCCCCAGGAGGTCATCGCTTTCAAACCTCCCCCCTCGGAGGCGCCCCGGCAGATGACGAACGTGCAGCCCCGGAGCCCCATCGAGATCTTCCTGGCGGGGCTCCAGAGCATCGGTACCTGGAAGAGCTTTCTCATCTACGCCGTCGCCGGCGCGGTCGTCACCTGGATCGCCTTTTTCACCAACACCGTCTACTTGTTGATCGCCGCTATGCTCATCGCCCCCTTCGCGGGACCTGCCATGAATCTGGCCCTGGCGACGGCGAGCGGAGACAGGGTCCTCTTCCGTCGTAACATTGGACGCTACCTCGTAGCGATAGCCACCACCGTCAGCACAACCGCAGCCCTGACCTGGCTTCTGAGGCAGGACACCGTGACGGCGGTGATGGTCAACGTCAGCCAAGTCTCCAGCGTGGCGATCCTGCTGCCTCTGGTCAGCGGTGTAGCCGGAGCCCTCAATCTCGTGCAGTCGGAGCGTTCGAGCCTCGTCTCCGGCACCGCCGTGGGCATTCTCGTCTCCGCCTCCCTGGCGCCGCCCGCCGGTCTCCTGGGGATGGCGCTCGTGATGGGGCTCTGGGACGTGGTGATGAACATGGGCTTCGTGCTCCTGCTGCAGCTGGTGGGGATCAACATCGGAGGCGCCGTCATCTTCCGTCTTTACGGGATCACCTACAACCTCCAGCGGTATGATCGAGGACAACGCACGGTCTTTCTCATCGGTCTGCTTACCAGCGCCGTGATCCTGGCGGGGCTTCTGACATGGCAGTTTTCGGATGATCTGCGTCTGCAGCGTTCCAGTGAGGGTGCGCGTGCAGCCCAACTCATCGAGCAGATGGTCAGGGACAGCGGGCTGGGGGAAGCCGTCGAGGTCAACGCGCGCTTCACCGCCCCCGACGTGAGCGACGAGAACATCTTGATAACCGACGTTATCATCGAGTACGCCCCCGACGCTCCGCTGGCCCCTGAGGCTGCGGAGCTTCACCTACGGCTGGTGATTGAGGAGACCTTGCAGCAGCGGAATCCCCAGTTCACGCCTCTGGTGAGCGTCGACGTCCGTCGCCCCCCTCCATAGAGTTATCGGAGTGTATAATATGGCCAAGTGGTTCCGTTACGTGCTGTTGGTGGTCATCCTTGGTGCCGTTCTAGTTGCCCTGCTCGTGCTGCTGCGACGGGAAGAAACGGAGGAACCCGTGCCGTCCTTGAGCCCCGATAGCATCGCCCTGCCCGAGCCCCGTGTTGACAGCGAAATCTCCGTCGAAGCGACACTGAACAACCGTCGCTCCGTTCGCGAGTACAGCGACGCCCCCCTTACCCTCTCCGAGGTGGGGCAGCTTCTCTGGGCCGCCCAGGGAATCACAGGTGACAATCAGCGCTACCGGGCGGCCCCCTCCGCGGGCGCGCTCTATCCTCTCGAACTCTACGTCGCTGCCGGGAACGTCGAGGACCTGACTTCCGGTGTCTACCGGTACCGGCCCCAATCCCACGCCCTCATTCCCGTTGTCGAGGGCGACGCCGGAGCTGCCCTCGCCCGGGCGGCGTTGGGCCAGGCGTGGATCGAGGACGGCGCCGTCGTCCTGGCCTTCGCCGCAGTCTACGAGCGCACGACGCAGAAGTACGGCGCGCGGGGCCGGCAGTACGTCCACATGGAGGTGGGACACGCCGCCCAGAACGTCTACCTGCAGGCCGAGGCTCTGGGTCTGGGCACCGTTACCGTCGGGGCTTTCGATGAGGGCGAGGTGCGACGTGCCACCGGGATGGCGAACGACGAGGTGCCCCTCTACCTGATGCCGGTAGGGCGGTTGCCATAGGCCGTCGTCAGTCAGGTGCTCTGGTAGTCATTTAATCCCCAGTTGTTCAGCCTTCAACCGCGTAGCTGAGAAGCTGAGCCCTTTACGTGAGAGTCAACGACAACGGGTGTCGCGAAATTGAGGTAGTATGGTAGACTCAGCACGATCACCGAAGCGAGAGGAGGCAACGCGATGCGCATACTGCTCACGGGACATAAGGGCCAGCTGGGACGGACGCTGCTGCCGCTGCTTGCCGATCACGAGGTGCAGGGCGCCGATCTGCCCGAGCACGACATCACCGACCGGGAGGGCTTCTCGGCCCTGGCGCGGGACTTCGGGCCCGATCTCATCCTCCACCCCGCGGCGATGACCGACGTGGAGGGCTGCGCGCGCGATCCGGCGCTGGCCTACCGCGTCAACGGCCTGGGGACACAGAACGTCGCCCTCGCTGCCGCCGAGGTGGGCGC
>DAOTVC010000154.1:0-13215 GCA_034437215.1 Anaerolineae bacterium
CACCTGTCTGACAACTATTCGCCTGTTAAGGTGCATTATACCCGATCAGGGAAGGAACTTCAAAGGTCAGCCGTGAGGAAGACGGCGCGCCAGGCGCTCCGCGCGCCCGGTCTCACCATGCGGAATCCGGATGAGCTGCACGCCCTCCAGGTCAATCAGCTCCCGTTGGGTCTCGCCGCTCATCCGCATCTGAAAACGCTGCTCGTTGTTCGTGCTCCAAATCTGGGTGACGCCCCCCAGGCGCTTCGCCTTGCGGCACTTCTCCCAGAGTTTGTCGCGCACCCGTGCCGAGACGTGACCGACGAAGACGCCCGTCCGGACCTCGACCAGCCAACGGGTGAGCTCACCCCGCACCGCTGCGGGGACCTTCTCCAGAATCATGACGACCACATTCACCTCCCCTCCGTCTCTCGAGACTGCACGAGTTCCACCGCCAGGGTGTGTTTGCAAGCACCCAGCTCCCGCTTGACGAAGTCGGGACAGTCACAGGAGAGTTGACCTCCCTCCTGGCGGATGGTATATCCGGCGCTGCCGGGGCGGGTGACGACGTGCCAGGTGTCGGGAGCCGTCTGCTGTACCCTCCAACCCTTCTCGAGCCCCGTCTCGGCCCGCTGCCTGCGCAAGTAGAGTGCCCTCTCGTCGGCTTCCATAGGCATCTTCGCCTCCGGCTCTTCGGCGGAAGGTGGCACCGGGGGTGCGGGCTGTGCCGGCGGATTGGGCGCCTCAATTTGCCGATGCCACAGCTCCAAGGCGTCCTCACCGGCAGCTGCGGGCGACAACGTTCTTGAATCCTCATCGGAGGGCGTCCAGAGGGGCTCCGGGCGCGCCGGGTCGCTGTCCGTCTCGGTGCCCGCCGTCAAAGTCTCGCCGGATACGTCGAGGAGGGCATGGATGTCGGGGAGAATGCGCTGCAGGATGCGGTGCTCCTTGAAGGCGTCACGGCAGGCCTCCCGCACGCGGGGACCCAACCGCTGGGTGGAGCGCCCGGTGATCTGGAAGGCCACGGGGATGGTCACCTCAACCTTGTAGAGGTCGGCGATGTCGTAGACGAAGGAGCGCTGCTTGCCGGTGTGAATGAAGCCCAGAGCCGGGGAGTAGCCGCCGGAGACGATGGCGGCGTGACAGAGACCGTTGAGCAGAGCATTGGCAGCGGAGAGGGCGCGGTTGATAGGATCGGTGCTGTTCCAGCTGTTGCGCTCGTAACGGCGCCCGTGCCACTCGACACCGTAACGCAGGCTGGCCTGTGCGTAGGCGGTGCGCACCCGCGCGCCCTCCATCCCCCGCAGCTGCTCGATGGTCAGGTCGCTATCGAGCTCCTCGTCGAAGCGCCGGCGGTACATGCGTTTGCAGACCTCCAAGCGCAGGCGGGGATCGCTCGCCAGGCGGGCCTGGTGGAGGAGGTGGTAGGCGCGGCGTGTCTCCCCGGTACCGGAGGCGTAGAAGCGGGTGGCATCCTCCCCCACCCAGACGATCCCGCAACCGTTGTCCGCCAGGGACTTGATGGCCGCGTGGGTGATGCTCGTGCCGGGTCCCAGAAGGAGGACGGTGAGGGCGGCAGCGGGAATCATCGTCCGCCCGCTCTTGTCGATCACCTCAACGGCCCGCGCCTGCTGCTCGATGATGGCGTGCTCGACGTAGAGGTAGGAGAGGCTGTCGGAGAGCTTCGGCAGTTCGTGCAGATCTTGCATGGTTCACCTCGTTACGGATGCTAGAAGCTGGTTACTGGTTACTGGATACTGGTTACTGGATACTGGATACTGGTTACTGGTTACTGGTTACTGGTTACTGGATACTGGTTACTGGTTACTGGAAGCTGGAACTGAGAGGTAACCAGTCTCCGGCTTCCAGTTTCCAGCTTCCAGCTTCCAGTTTCCAGCTTCCAGTTTCCAGCTTCCAGTTTCCAGTTTCCAGCTTCCAGCTTCCAGTTTCCAGCTTCCAGCTTCCAGCTTCCAGCTTCCAGTTTCAGGCGGGGGCCAGGGAGAGCAGGCCGAAGCCGAAGCTCTTGGCGGGCCCGACACCGCTCTGTAGGGCGTCCCACAGCTTGTCGGGATCGGTGACCTCCAGCAGGCCCTCGAAGCGGACGGCGAAGTGGGTCAACTTACGCTTCCCCCCATCCTTGCGGGGCTTCCAGGAGAGCTGGTCGCCCTCCTGGATCACGGTGATGCGCTGCGGGCGGAAGCCGTTACGCTCGCCCTTGCGGGCCAGCCACTCCCGCTGCTCCTCCTCTTTGTAGAGACCGTGACGGCTGCCCTCCCGTTTGACTGTCGGGTTGGCGCGCAGGCGGAAGGTGAGGATCTGACCCGGCGCAAAGTCGAGTTCGAAGGCCTTGACGGCGGGATTGGAGAAGATATTTGGAGGCCAGTTAGCCTCCGGCAGCAAGAAGCGCTCCCGCTCCTGAAGGTGAGACCAGTCGGGGCGGGTGTGGGATTGGACGAGGAGAGCGGGCACGCCGGTGCGCGGGTCGGTGTCGACGCGGAAGAGAACGCGCTCGCTGGGAGGGAGGTCGTCGGGGAAGGCGGACATGAGGGTGCGGTGGAGTTCGTAGACGTTGGCGAGCTCACGCTGGACGGGCCGCTGACGCGGATTGAGTATCAGTCGGGAGAGATACATAGCCGATCCTCCATGGTAGCTTCTGGTGTAGGCACAAACAGCGTTGTGACTCGGCGGGGCGCGAAGCGGCGTTCGGAAAAGGAGAGGGGTTGGTCGGGTCGAATCGCGACACCCTCTTCATCTTCGATAACGAGGCGTAGACGCTCGGCAGCACGGTCGGGTTCGCACCCAAGCCAGGGATAGGCGGACAAGACGGTGAGCAGGTCAGATCCTGGATAGAGACCGTCACGCAACCAAACAGGTTCGCCGGGTACGCAGGACTTCCGGCCCAGGTAGAGAGGCCAGACAGGAGCGCGCAGGGCGGCATGAAGACGGCGTAAGAATTCGAGATTGGGGCTTCCGAGCGCGACAAGGAAACGTGCGTCAGCCAGATAGTAGCGGTTGGAGACGACCGGATATTTCGTCAACACCTTTCGCCCATCCGTAGAGCGGATGCCGTCGATGCCGGCAGTATGGAAGTCCCGCAGGACCGTTCCCTCCTGATCAACACGTACACCCATGCGCAGGTTGGCCCAATCCTCATCGAACGGGACGTCACGACTATATCCCAGTGCCGCATAGAGCAGGCCGAAGACGCCACTCTTAGAGGGCTCTTGCCCTGTATCCCGCACGCCGAAGTTGCTCTGAGTACCCCACGCCTGCAATACGCCGGAGAGGCGCAGTAACAGGACATCCATCTCAGGCCTCCTCTTGGGGCAGAGCCTCCAGCACCCGGTCGATCCAACCATCCAGCGTCTCGAGGGTGGCAGATTCCAAAGCAGTCACCGACAACCCGGGGTCAAGCGGTAGAGCCGCGACGGCCTTCAGAGACCCGGTTCCATAGACACCGGTCAGGCGTCCCCAGTAGGTGTCGAGGGCCGAGACAGAAGGTGCAACCAACCCCTCGCTCTGGGGCCGAATCGGATTCTCAAAAGCGTTGGCCAGAGACCAGGCGAAACTGCCATCGCGGACGGCGGCAAGCATAAAGTTGGGCGGATTGTGGGCAGCAAAGGCGTTCTGCTTGCCGCTGGGTACGGCTTCGACGACGGCGCGGAGGAAGGCCTCAACGGTGCGACGTGCCAGACCGACATCACCCCCGAGATTGTCCAAAAGCTGCTCCCAATCCAGCCGCACGTAGCGGTAGAAACAGGCACTGTCGAATCCCGTGAAGCCCATCATGCCGGCGCCGGCCTCCTCGGTGCCCTGAGTCATGTCGTCCACGGCTGTGAAGAAGTCCATCTCCATTGTGACCCGGTGGGTGGAGATAGCGTGAGCGACCTGACAGGCAGCTTCGAGATTCAGCTCGGGCTTCTCGGCTAACATACGCCCGAAGAGCGCGATGTCCGGAGCGCCGGTCACGTCCCGATGTTCCTTGAACAGATCACGTGTCACCGAGCGGATCACCTTGTTGTCCCCTTCAACCAGAGCCTCCCAGTTCTCCAAGAGTGCCTCTGTAATCGCCTGCAGCTCTTCCGAGCCGATGTAGAGCAACACGGCGGTACGGTTCTTGTCCGGCGCGTCCTCCTCAGGCTTGAACTTGCTATCAAACTTGCTCAGGTACGTGGGAATGAAGTTATCGAGCACCGTCTGGATCTCCTCGTCAGGTTTATCGTGTTTCCCCAGAGCCCGGCGCAACAAGCGGGTCACCCAGCGAGTACGAGTTCCCAGATCCACACCGGTGGTCTTGGCAAAGACAGGTGCCGTGCGGATGGCCCGCTTGAAGGACTGCGAGGAGACGCGGGCACGGCGAACCCCACCAAACTCGGCGTCTTTCGGGTTGCCGGTGTCATCGCGGTTGAGGTTGGACGGCGCAAAGTTCTGAATGACGTGCAATTCGACAAACATGGTTCTTTACCTCCTGAATGGTATGTTGGTTTTTGTATAGATCAAAGTGAAAAGGTACCAGGTCCTGCTCTGTTTCCAGTAAGGAAATTTTCGTTTCCTTACTGGAATCCACTCGTTTCCTTACTGGAATCCGCTCGTTTCCTTACTGGAAAGTGAGAGGTTCTTACCAAGAAACGAGTACATCCCTATAGGGAATTCAATCCTTGCTTACTGGGATTTGACCTCCTGCTGCGTACCGCGTCCCCAGAAGGCCCGTGCCCAACGTTTTTGAACGGACCGGCTCTCGTAGCCCCACTGTTGAATGTCGCGGAAGAGCTGGTCCCAATGGATAGGCACCTCCTTGGACTTGAGAAAGCTGACCGTCTGGCGCAGGTAGAAGGGCAGATCCTCGCGATGGGCGGCCAGCAGCGCCGTGAAGCGCCGTTCGAGCGCGGTATCGTCACTCCCCGGATTGCGGCGGCGCACTTCGGCGAAGTGGTCGCCCACGTTGCCGTGCCCTCCGGGATCGGGATGGTAAGCAAAGAGGGCCGCGATCAGGTAGTGGGCCTGCTCCTGCCAGGGCTTGACATCCTCGGGCAGAAAACGTTCGACGTAGGGGAACATCGCCGGGACCGTGCCGGGCGGCTGCCCCAGGCCACGCCGGAGCGCGGCGAGCGCGGCACGATCTTCACGCAACGACCCCAGGTATTCGACAAACGGATGCGGTTTTTTGTTCATGTGGAGCCTCCCTAGAAATGTGAATTTCACTTACACTCAGCCATTACCACTTTCTTCCCTCTGAGCGTCTCTGACAATCGCCTTTCCTATCCCGTACTCCAACGTCCCCCGGGCGAGGGTAAGGGCCTTGAGGCCCCGCTGGGGGTCGTCCATGCGACGCGTCGCCTCGGTGTAGGCCCGGCGAGCGGTGTTCTGCACGGTCTCCAGCCAGCGATCCAGTGCTCCCTGGCGGTCCCGGGGAAGGTCGGTTACAAAGCCGGTGAAGGGGGTTTCCAGATGGGGCCAGTAGCGATTCTCGATACCCAACTGTCCGAAGATGACGTTGACGTCGTCACGATTGGCCTTTTTCTTGTCCTCCGGCGAGACGTACCAGCGGGCGAAGTCACGCCCCGCCATACGCAGCGCGCCCGCGACCTCCTCGGCGGCGTGCAGCGCCTGGATCAGTTTTTCCCGCAGGGCCTCGTTCTCGTCGGCCAGATAGTCCAGCGGCAGGGGCATCCGCTCGTGGCGGAAGAAATCCAGCCGCGCGTTGCTGTTGCACAACCCCAACGTGAGGTAGTTGTAGGTCTGGGAACGTTCTAACCGAGGCGTCGCGTCGATCATGCCCGCCAACTGCTCGAAGGCCAGTGGAGGTCTGACGTTCTCCTCCCCATCCTGGAGGCGGAAGAGGGCGCCGGAGTCGCGCCACATGGCGCGATCCTCACTGAGACGCAGCGGAAGCATCCCCACATCCTTACTCTTCGCCATGCGGTAGACCTTCATCGGATCGTCAATGACCTGGTCCCAGCGCGCCCCTTGAGCAATTGCGCACTCGCGCACGTAGAGCTCCTCCTCCTCCCAGGTGGGGAAGAGATGCACGGAGCGCACCTGCCAGGTCAGATAGCCCAGGTAGCCGGGCAGGTAGAAGGTCTTGGGCTCCGGGGAGAAGGAATTCTCGTCGTATTCCCAGGTGGGCCGATCCTCTCCCCGGCGCGGCGCGGGGATGGGTTTGTCTGTCTGCGGATCGTAGACGACGAGGTTGAGAGCCAGGGTCTCGAAGAGATTCTCGCCCTGGAGCAACACCAGCAGTGAATTGACCAGCGGCCCCTGTGCGTAAGGGAACTTTGGTGGTCCCGTGCCAATACCGGCGGCCTGCAAGGTGATGAGCCACTCGGCGGCGCGGGCCGGAGAGATGGCCAGAGAGCCATCTTTGAGCTGGTGCTCGAAGAGGGTGGAGTTGTAGGCATGGGGCAGGGAGAGCCGGCGGTTGACAGGCTCCGGGTCACCGGGCGGTTCCGGGACCTGATAGAAGGGGTGCGCGGCGTCGAAGAGGTCGAAGCGATCGTAGTAGCGTTCGAAGTAGTCTTGCAGCACGCCCGCGTCCCACCGCCCGCCCTCCCAGAGACGCTGCCAGGCGCGGGAGTTCGCCGGCCCGAAGTTGCGATGCAGGATCGCCAGCAGCAGACGGTGCTGGGCTGCGGTCGCCAGCGGGATCTCGCCCTGCAGCTCGCGCAGCGTGTGAGCGCGGGCCAGAGCATCGTAGAGGCCGAGGCGCACCGCTTCTCCCTCTTCGTCCACACACAACAGCCAGGGTTGATCGATCAGATTGAAACTCGCGTTCATGTGACCTCCTTAAATTGGTCGAAAGTCCAAGGCCCCCGCCCGCCGATGAATCGCCGGGCTAGGAGCAGCGCCCCATGAATGGGGCTTCCGGAAGCCCGCTTGAGCGGGCGCTGCCTGATAGCGCGGGGATTTCATCCCTGCGCGGGCTCCATCAATGTGCATCAAGGCTACCGTGTCACCGACCAGCTCAACACCATAATCAGATCCTACGTTTTTTCCAGGAGCAGCCCTTTGCGCTCGTCCAGGAGCAACACGTAACCGTCCTCCAGAGGACAACGCCCGTTTTCAAAGATTGCGGCCCGATAGTAGCGCAGACCGGCGCGCGACTGCCATCCCGCAGGCGGATCGAGGGCCAGGAAGTGGTTGACGATGGGGCGGGAAGAAACGTGGACCGTCTCCTGCGATAACGCCCTGATCGTGTCACGACCCGGCGCCGCATTCAGATCGACCGGATGCTTGCCGGTGCGATCCAGCGTCGTCCGTCCGTCGGGCTGGCGATGGATGCAGACGAGCGTCACAGACGGAGGCACCAGCCGGGTGAGTGCCCGCCAGGCTTCGTGGAGCTCGGGATTGTCCTCGTCCAACCGGAGGCTGGGAGTCAGCAGACCGCCAACATCGTGAGGCCAGGTTATAAGATTGCGGCGTGCCTTGTAGGCGTCCCTGTCCATATTGCGTTCCATCGCCTGGCGATTCTTTTCCAGGGCTTCGCTCACGAGAGGAGGGACGTCCTCGGGGGCGTCCTCACAGTCGTACACCTCGGCAATGAGATGGGGGACGTCGCCCGGCACCGAAATCACTTCCCGACCCCGCAGCGCCAGCAGCGAGCGCAGAAGAACGTAGGGCTCGTACACGTAGCGGTCGTTGCCCCACTGCGGCACCTCATCTTTGATCCCGGGACGTGTGAGCACCAGGGTTGGCGTTGTCAGATGTTCCGGGCGGATGGCTCGCGTGTGGCGGTGCAGCCGTCCGGCGCGCTGCAAGAGCAGGTCCACCGGCGCCAGATCGCTGATCATGGCGTCGAAGTCCAGATCGAGGCTCTGCTCGATGACCTGGGTCGCCACGACGATGGCCCGTTCGGGCCGTTGAGTGCCCGTCTTATCGAAACGAGCCAGGACCTCCTCTTCGATGGCCTTGCGGTGCGAAAAGGGAAAGCGTGCGTGGAAGAGGATCAAGTCCTCGTCGGGAACCAGGTGTGCTTCGCGGAGCGCGTCGTACAACGTCTGTGCCCGCGCCACTGTGTTGCAGATCACAGCGACAGAGCCGCCGAGCTCCACATATTCCCGCACCTTCTCGACGACAGCGGATTCGGCCCAGTCGATCCACTCCAGAGCCAGTGTACGGGCCGAAGTGGCGCTGGTTTCGAAAGGAATGGAATCCTCCGCCTCCTGGTCGGCCCAGTAGATACCCGGGTAGACCGGCTCGACGTCACTCTCGCGGCCCGTGTAGGCTTTGATCAGATCGGCGCGTGTGCTATTGGGCAGCGTGGCGGAGAGCAGAATGACGTTCGTACCCATCCGCGCCAGCCAGCGGAGCAGATGTTGGAAGAGTTGAGACATGTATGTGTCATAAGCGTGAACTTCGTCAAAGATCACAGTCTTGTGGCTGAGTCCGAAGAGGCGCACAAAGAAGTGGCGCGTCTGCAGGATGCTGAGCAGCGCCTGATCGACAGTGCCGACGGCAAAGGGGGCCAGCAGACTGCGCTTCTTGTTCGTCACGAACCAGTCGTGGGCGACGACAGTGCTCTGCTCCTCGGTTTCATCCTGGTTAACGGCGGCCAGACGCAATTCATTCATCTCTGCCGAAAGCGCCGCGTTGCCGTGCAGCAGGAGTAGATCCACCTGCCCATCCGTGTAACGGCGTTCGAGAAAGTCGCGGAAGCGCCCGAGCATCTGGTTGCTGGTAGCCTGTGTGGGCATCGCGACGTAGGTGCCGCGCTGCTGTTCTACCTGCAGCCAGCGATCCGCCAGATAGAGCGCAGCCTCAGTCTTGCCCTCACCGGTGGGCGCCTCCACGATAACCAGCGCCGGGGGCGCAAGCTCGGGAGCCAGATCGATAGCAGCCGCTTGTAAAGGACGGGGAGAAAAGGGAAAGAGTTCTTCAAAGCCTGCGGCTTGCTCCGGAGGCGCAAAGTTCGCCCAGCCCAGCTGCTGCAAGGCTTCCACGGCTCGCTCGTAGCTTTTGGTCGTGTAAGACTCGAGATCGGGGGCGTCCAGGCGGAAGAAGTAGTGCTCGATGGAGCCGATCCAGTCGGCGAAGGAGACGAGACCGGCGAGCAGGGTCCAGAAGGGCGGATCGTCGAGCAGCGCTTCGGGCCAGGGAGCAAGCCCTTGGACGTCAAAGCGTTTGAGCAAGGCCTCCAAGAGCGCACGGCGCACGCCGTCCCAGTCCTCCCCTCCCCTCCGGTCGGGGCCTATCTCGTTCACGTTCAGGAGAGAGAAAAAACTGCCATGATGCCCCCCTACCGCGTGAGCCAGCTGCTCGCTCATATAACGGTCCCATCCCAGAAGCTGGGTAAGCAGCTCTTTGAGCGCTCGCGTCGTTATGACGCCATGTGGGCTCCGTTGCTTAACTCGGACTGTAGGAAAGGTGAGCCCCTGGCGTTCTAACAAGTGCCGACTGGGAGGATGTAGAGCCTGGAAAACCGGGCTCGCCTTGCCCAGATCATGGAGTGCAGCAACGAAGACCACCCACCGCCGCGCAATCTCGGGGGAGACCGCCAACTTACCGCTGAAGTACCGTCGCGTCGCCTCCGGCAGGGCCAGATCCCAGAGCGCTGCTGTCACCTGTGCAACGTCGATCATGTGATGAATGAGCGCGTGGGTTTCCCCGGTCTTGCGGCTCTGATCTGTTTTCGCCCACAAAAGTTGGTAGAGGGGCGGAGGCTTTATGTTTCCCACACTGTAGAGTAAGGCCAGCCGCCGCGTCTCTTGCAAAAGTGCCTCACGCAATTCCTCGGGCTCCAGCACCTCGACGTCGGCGCCCCACCCCCGAATCCAGGGCAGCATCTCCCGGGGCTCGGCGACGGGCGCCGTCCAAAGCAGGGAACCGTCCTCCTGAGGGATGAATTTCTCGTTGGGGTGCCAGCGGGTCTCCTGCACCCGATGGACCACCCGGGGATGGAAGCGCAACAGCACCTCCACAGGCTCCTCCTCGGTGTACCAGATACCCCAGGCGCTCGTCAACAGCGCCTGAGCATCGAAGTCCGGGGGCACGGTGTAAGGCGCGTCCAGGAGTTTGATGGCTCGAATACGCTCGATCTTGAAGGTGCGCAGGGCGTCGGGCGGCTCCCGCCATCCGATGACGTGGGCCGTCTGGCCCACTGCGTAGGGCTCGATGAAGTAGGGAGCGAAGGTGTACTCGAAGACCCGCTGATCGGGGAGTTGGTGCTTGAGCCAGACCTTGCGTCCCGTTGACCAGGCGCGGGTCAACGTCTCGAGCACGTCCAGATAGACGGGATCGTGACGCCGGGCCTGGTCGTCCATGACGTCGGCGGACGCCTTGACGTGGTCCGAGATGAGCGGTGCCAGAGCCTCCAGAGAGATACCGATCTTGCGCAGGGCTGCGGCGGCGTGGGGATTGTGCTTGTCGGTCCGCGTGGCCATCAAGCGGGCCGCCAGGTGCAGAGCCAGCGCCTCGTGCACGTTGAAGCGCACGTTGACGAGATAGACATCCCGATCGATCTTCCACCGGTCCCCGTCCAGGTCGTCGATGTAAACATGTCCCGGTAGGTCGGGAACGTAGCGCCCGATGGTAGAACGATGGACCTGCAACTTCCGCGCGATCTCCGCCTGGGTCAGCCCCTCGGGATGCGCCAACAGCAGCGCTTCGATCTGCAGCAGCCTCGCGGCCTTACCGGTTGCTTTCTTTGCCATGGACGACTCCTTTGATCGTAATTATCCTCACTCTACCAGATAGTGTCTCCAAATCCCGCAACAGGCGCGCACCAATCTCACTTTCTCCGTCCAAAGGGCCAGAGACCGCCCCGGTCGTCCTCGCTGTAGAGGTAACCGGCCTCCTCGAGGCTGGGCAGACGCCGCGACACCGTGGACCGCGACACACCAACCTCCCGTGCAATCTCTGCCGGCTTGATGCCGGGCCGCTCCCGGATGACCTCGTCCATCTCCTCGAACTCCGCTCGCTTCTTGCTCCAGAAAGGCATCTGCCACCTCCATGCTGTGGGTTTTGCCTCCAGCATAGAGAGGGCGTGTTGCACCTAACGCAACAGATGGGAGCACTCTCTGAAAAAGAACACGGACGTTGAGGGCGGATGGTCGCTCGCGAAACGATTGCAACAGCACGACGTCGCTACAGTATAGGATAAGACGGGGAATGGTCAAAGGACGGTATGAGAGGAGGGGAGAGGAAAAGGGATTGGGGATCAGGGATCAGGGGCTTGGACAGTCGACAAGTTCGGGAAGGGGAGAGTATGGAGGCACACGGGGGCTCAGGGCGCCCGGCGAGGGCGGCGTCGCGGTCGTGGCGGGGCGCGCGCCGGATCAGAGGAGCCGTAGGGATTAGTTACCTAGTACAGCCTGGCATAAGTCACTACCCAGATAGGGTTACGGTATAATGCATGCTTCATCCTGAGTAGGAGGAGCAGAATGCCCGGACCATCCCCCGTGGCGCGCGTCATTCTCAGTCCGCGCCAACGGAAAACGCTGAAAAACTGCGTCGCCAGCCGACCTTGCCGCAATGCCTGGGTGGCGGATTAATATGGGTGTGTTTCACTTGAGTTAAACCGAGGCGTGAAACGTGAAACGTAAAACGTGAGGGCTTCACGTTTCACGCTTTACGTTTCAGCCATGGATAGCTCACAACTGGATTGAAACACACCCGATTAACATCGTGTTGCGCGCGGCGCAGGGTCAGACCAACAGCCATATTGCGTGGTGCGTGGGCAAAGATCGCCAGACAGTCCAGTTGTGGCAGGCGCGGTGGGAAGCCGCACAGCCGCGGTTGCAAGCCGCTGAAACCATACCGTGTACCGCCAAGGAGTTGCATGCTTTGCGCCTGGACGTGTTGGCCGATGCGCCGCGCAGTGGCTCCCCCGGCAAATTCAGTGCCGTCCAACTGGTAGAGATCATTGCCGTAGCCTGTGAAGCCCCCGCCGCCAGTGGGCGGCCCGTCACCCATTGGACGCCACGCGAACTGGCGGCGGAAGTGGTTAAGCGGGGTATTGTGCCCGCCATTTCCGTGCGCACGGTGGGGCGGTTGTGGCAGGAGGCAGACCTCAAACCGCACCGCAGTCGTTACTGGTTGACGGCGATGGAGCGGCTCACCGACCCGGAAGGCTTCGAGAATGGAGTGCGGCACATTTGCGCTCTCTACCTGAGCGCGCTGGCGCTGCACGCCCTGGGAGTCCATGTGGTCAGCACGGATGAAAAAACCGGGATCCAGGCGCTGGAACGGCAGCAGCCTACCTTGCCCATGCGTCCGGGGCACGTCGAGCCCGAGAGTTTGAGTATACCCGCCACGGCACGCAATGCCTCATCGCCAATTGTGAAGTGGCGACGGGCCAAATCTTGCGACCGACCATCCAGGCCACGCGCACCGAGACGGACTTTGTCGCCCCTATGGCCCAGACCGTAGCCTCCGACCCCGCAGGAACCTGGATTTTCATCACGGATCAACTCAACATCCATCTTTCGGCTTCGCTGGTCACCTGGGTAGCGCAACAATGCGGCGACACCCAGGAGTTGGGTAAAAAAGGGGTCCGAGGAATTTTGCAGTCGCAAGCCACCCGGCGCGCGTATCTGGAAGACCCGCGCCACCGCATCCGCTTCGTGTACACGCCGAAACATGCGTCGTGGCTCAACCAGATAGAACTCTGGTTTAGTATTCTGTATCGGCGGCTGCTTAAGTGCGCAACTTTACCTCTACCAGCGACTTGCGGCAGCAAATCCTGGACTTCATTGACTACTTCAATCAACTGTTAGCCAAACCTTTTCGGTGGACTTATGCCGGCAAGCCGCTCACTGTATGATCTGGGGAGGGATTTCTGCCGCGCTGTACTAGGGGCCACCAGCCTAACCTGCCCGGGACGGAGCGCGGTCAGCGGCATACTGCCCAGCAGCATCTCTTTTGCGGTGTTCAGGAGCTCCCGCGAGACGCGTGGGGAGAAGCGAAACTCTTCTTTCAGCACCTGGAGAAAGGCCGCTTCCGGGGTCTTCAGCGCCAGGCGCTCTTGGGTGGTAGTTCTTGACACTTGTCTAACCTCCTTGGGGATTTACCCCATTCTACTTTTGGGAGGCATACCGGACAAGTGTCCTGGTTTTCAATTCCTCGATCGGAATTCTGTCGGTTCGGACCGGGCGAGGACCACGAAGTCGAACTCAGTAGTCTCCAGGTTTCAATTCCTCGATCGGAATTCTGTCGGTTCGGACATGATTGCCGATTGACTGCTAACCATAGGACACCAAGTTTCAATTCCTCGATCGGAATTCTGTCGGTTCGGACCTCAGG
>DAOTVC010000155.1:0-6887 GCA_034437215.1 Anaerolineae bacterium
ACCGAGTACGAATTCCCCTACTGGCTGGGGATCGCGCAGATCCTCAGGGGCTGGGCTCTGGCGCAACGGGGAGAGGCGCCGAAGGGGCTGGTAGAGGCCCACCGCGGGCTGGACACCCTGACGGCCCTCGGCGTCGACCTGAACCCCTACACCCACACCCTTCTGGCAGAGGCGCACGGACGTGCAGGCAACGCGACGCCGGGTCTTCGCGCGGCGGATGAAGCCCTGGCGGACGCGGCAGCTTCGGGCCTGCGCGCCTTCGAGAGCATGACCTGGCGGGTCAGGGGGGACCTCCTGCAGCTGCAGGGGGCGGCAGCCGCTGAGGTAGAGAGCGCCTACCGGCAGGCCATCGAAGTCGCGCGGGAGCAAGAGGCACGCTCCTTCGAACTCCAGGCCACGCTGCGCCTCTGCCTGCTGTGGCGGCGGGAGCGGCCTGTCGAAGCCCGCCAGATGCTCGCCGAGCTCTACGCCACCTTCACCGAAGGGCACGATTCGCCGGATCTGCAGGCCGCCCAAGCCCTCCTCGAAGCGCTGGCGCAAGGGCCGAAAACTCAATAACTTCCCGATCTAGCCGGTTTGCAACGCTCGTTTTCGGCTTGCTGGCAGGAAGTTATAGTTTTACAGACCCTAAGAAGCACGGAGCGGCCGTTGGGTTTGAAGTAGTTTGCGTTTTCAGCCTCACAGCAAGGACCGATGTTCCTTGCTAATGCCGGAGCTTGCACGGTGCCGGCACCCACTCTCAAGGTTTCTCTTCCCCCGCGCACGAACTCCAGAGCCTCATACGCCTGCTACCCCTATCCCCAATACCCCAGGGAACGCCTGGGGAACGCTCCTCCTGCTACGATGATCATGCACGGCGAAGGCCCCTGCCTCGAGCGACGCAAGGAGGGAGGAAAGTTCCATGCATTCAAAGGACTCAAAGCACCCACCCTCGCATCTCTTCTCCCTGCGCCTGTGGCAGGAGGATCTGGGCGCCGGTGGAACCGAGTGGCGGGGCCGGCTGCTGCACGTGCTCAGCGGTGACACCCACCACTTTCGCGAATGGAACACGCTTATCGAGTTGCTCCTCACCATGCTGGAGGATCAGGGGCGTGATGGGATGCTCTACAAAGACGTGAACTTACGAAACGAAGAGGAGGCTACCTAGATGTCGGATAAAAAGTTACTGGTATTGCGCAGAGGGCCCTGGTTGACCCTCTTCCTTGCGCTCTTGATCATCTCTATGGGCGCGATCCGCTCCGGCCCGACGGCGGTGCTGGCGTCCACCTTCCTGCCGGGGCAGTCGCTCTCCCTCAACGGCGATGGTTTCGTACGGGTGGCCGATCACCCGGCGCTCAACCCCACGGACGCCCTCACCCTCGAGGCCTGGGTCTGGCGCGACAGTAACGCCCGCTGCGAGACGGTGGTGGGCAAGAACTACACCGAGTCCTACTGGCTCGGCTTCTGCAACGGCCCGATTCGCTTCTACGCCGCCGGGTCCGGCACCGCCGTCGATGGGAGCACCTCCATCCCGGCGCGGACCTGGACCCACATCGCCGTCACCTACGACGGCGTCACCCGCCGTTACTACGTCAACGGGGAGCTGGACCTGCAGAGCACGGCCAACAACGGCCCGCTGACCGACAACGACTCCGATCTGGGCATCGGCTTCGATCCGGAGACGTCCTTTGTGCATAACAACTTCGACGGCTTCATCGACGAGGTGCGCCTCTGGGATCGGGTCCGCACCCAGGCCGAGATTCAGGAAGACATGCGCCGGGAGCTCTTCGGCAGCGACACCGGTCTGGTCGCTTACTGGCGCTTCAACGATTCAGCGGAGGATTGGGCATGGTCCGGGAACAGTGACGACGGCGTCCTGGAAGGGAACGCGGGCTTCACGCCTCGCGGTGTACTACCCCGGCACACGAGTTTCGGCAGCAGCAGCGCTGTCGTCACCGTGGATGGGCAGTGTGAGGCTTCGGAATACAGCCTGGCGGGGCTGGAGCGCTCCGGCTTCGCTACCGTGCACATGCAGCACGACGCCGACGACGTCTACATCTGCTTTGCGGGGCTGGAGCAGCTGCCCGACTACGCGGCGCACGTCCTCGTGGACACCGACAACAGCCAGAGTGATCCCGCCGGCAGCGGTGACTACCGCTTCACCATCGATATCGACGGCAACACCAACGCCGAAGAGGGGAACGGCAGCGGCGGCTACACCTCCTTCTCCCCCGCAACCGGTGCCTGGGAGGCGGCCCACCACGTCGACCCCGAATTCACCTGGTCGGCCGAGTTCCGCCTCAGCCGTGAACTGCTGGGGATAGCCCCCGGCTGGTCCCAGAGCCTGGGCATGGGCTTCGTGGAGGACCGGGCGGACAATCCCGACTTCTCCTGGCCCGGAGCGCTGATCGAGACCCGGCCCTCCACCTGGGGCCTGGTCTTCGTCTCGGCCCACGAACGCCCCGGCTACACCTATAACTTCGACGGCTACGCCCTGGACGAGGGAACGGGATCGGGCATCGCCGGGAGCACGATCCAGCTCTTCGCATCCTCTGCGGCGGGTACCTTCCTCCTGGACACGACCACGACCGACGGCAACGGCTCCTACACCTTCAGCCACGAGAGCCGCATCCCCACCACCTTCCTGGTGCAGCAGCAGGATCGGACGGGCTACACCTCCGTCTCCGCCAACGTGAGCGGCGACGGGAGCGCAGTGACGCCCAACGTCATCCGTTACGACAGTAGGGACGACGACCACACCTACGCCACCGCCACCTTCCTCGACACCCGGGCTCGTCCCACCCCCCGTGCCTTCAATCGCCACTACCTCATCGTTTACAGCCCGCCCGTCAACTACAGTGACCTCTGGCCCCTCATCGAGATGAAGCGGCTGCAGGGCTTCCAGGTCACCGCCGAGACGGTGCAGAACATCGAATCGAACACGAGCGGCTACGATCGAGCGGAGAAGATCCGCAACTGGCTGCGTGCGCAGTGGCTGGCCCACGACCCCTATCCCACCTACGCCCTGCTCATCGGGGACACCGATGTGATCCCGGAACGCCAGGTGGGCTGGGAGGGGGACAACGCCCACCGCGATCCCGAGACCTCCCCCGCCTACGTCACGGACTGGTACTACGCCGACCTGGACTCCGACGCCTGGGACGCCGACGGGGACGGCTACTACGGTGAGTTCCTCTACTGCGCGCCGTGGGAGTTCAAGGTCCCCGTCGCCGGCGCCGACCTGCCCGGTCGCTGCCCGCCGGAAGGGAGCCCCCTGCGGGAGGGCGCCTACGGAGCCGATTCCGATACCCGCGATGACTGGAGGGCGGAGATCAGCATCGGGCGCATCATGCTCAACGATCGCGTCGAGGTGCGCCGGGCCCTCGAGACCATCGCCCGCACCGAGGCCAGCGGTGATCTCGCCAAGCGGGACGCGCTCCTGGCGGGGGCGATGTGGTACTACTACGGGAACGGCTGGGAGGATGGCGCCTACAAGGTCGGAGAGGGACGTCAGCTTCGCGGCGCCTGGCCCTCGGACGGCAACCCGCCCTTCGGCGACGACTCGGCCATTCAACTCGAGACGCTGGTTCGGCCGGAGATCGCCCCCTACTTCCGCGACTTCTTCACCCTCTACGAGGGGCTCTCGCCCGACGACGACCCCGACCTGATCCCCACGGCGCAGACCTTTAACGTCCCGCTTCTGGGGAGCAACCTCGAGACGGCGTTGACCTCACAGGACTACGGGCTGGTCAACGTCATCGGCCACGGCAACGAGCTGGGTGTCTACCACGCCAGCTGGGTCCGCGACTACAACGACAACGAGCGCATCGAGAATCCCGTGAATCCGGCGCAGGCCGACGGCTGTACCGAGGCCTGCTACGAGATCACCGGCGATCGCCGCTTCATCGGCACCTCCTTCGTCCCCGCGCCCGCCTCCCTCCCCTCCGTCTTCTTCGCCAACGCCTGCTCCACGGGCGACTGGATCGCGGGGAGCAACAACATCGCCAACCGTCTCCTGGCCGAGGGCAAGGCAGCGGCCTGGATGGGGGCGCTGAGCATCGTACCGGTGCACGCCGTCGACGAGTTCCAGCGCAACTTCAACCGCGACATCGTGGCCAACTCGGTGCTGTTGGGCGACGCCGCCTGGGGCGCCAACGGCGAGCGTCACCGGACCCGCTGGGTCTACGACTGGCGCATGGGAACCCTACAGCTCTTCGGCGATCCCGCCTACAGCTACTGGGGCAATCCGGCCGACGCGCTGGCGGGGTGGCCTCAATTGGGCAACGACTGGTGGGCCTCCGGCTACAGCGTGGACGATGGACCCGTATCCGGCGGGCGGATCTGGACCGCTGACGACCACGCTCCCCAATCGCCGCCGGTGGTCGACCGCGAGGGCTACCTGCTGGTGGGCGCCGAAGGGCGCCTGGTGAAGTTCGATCCCCAGGGCCTGCAGGTGGACAGCGCCATGCTCGGCGTCGACGTGGACTACGCACCGGCAGTGACCACCGACGGCGTCTACGTCGTCTCGGGCGGGACCCTCTACAACTACGACAAGAACTTGAACCTGCGCGAGCAGTTCAGCCTCGGCGGGTTGGCTAACGGCGCACCCCGCGTGGGGCCGGACGGCACGATCTGGGTGCCCACTACGTTGGGCATGGCCCGTATCAATGGCAGCGGGCTGCCGGACATTCTGAGCGGTCTCGGCGCTGCCACCAGCCCGGCGGCCTTTATGACGCAGGGCGCCGTCTGGGCCGCCGGGGACAAGCTCTACAAGCTCTACATCAGCCCGGATGGGTTCACCATCGGCATCCCGGAGACGATACCCGGGGTCAACCTGACGCCGCCGGCAGTGGGAGAGGACGAGACAATTCTCGTCGGCGGGGACAACGGCCGGCTCTACGCCTTTACCTCCAGCCTGGGGGCCACCCTCTGGACCTTCGACGCCGGCAGCGCCATCAGCGGACGTCCTGCTGTGGGACCCGACGGCACGGCCTACATCGGCACCGCCAACGGCAGGGTCTACGCCGTGCGCGATGGCAGTGCCGTGTGGAGCCGCAATCTGGGCACGCCCATCTCCGCCGCCCTGGCCCTGGACAACAACCGGCTCTACGTGACCGCCGGCTCCAGCCTCCATGCCCTCTCCCTGGGCAGCGGCGCCACCCTCTGGTCCGTCAATCTGGGAGGCCCGACCGACGGGCGCAGCACGCCCGCCATCGCCAACCACTCGATCTACGTGACGCGCTCGGACGGCGTCCTGGTAGGCATCACGGCCGCCCACCTGCTCCTGCCCCCCAGCGGCGTCTTCGCCCAGCCGGTGCTCGATCAGCCCTGGAATGTCCAGGTCAGCTGGCAGGACAACAGCGAGGACGAGACGAACTTCAACGTGGAGATCTGCGAGATCACGGGCACCTGCGCTACCTGGACCACGACGCCGGCAAATAGCACTCAGGTGACCCTGACCCAGCTGCCGCCCAGCACCCTCTTCTACGTGCGCGTGCAGGCGGTGGGCAACTTCGGAGGGGTGGCCCTAAACGCCGCGACCCCCGGCTACAGCTCCGAATACGGCTACTCCGATCCCGTCATCGCCCTGCCGCCCGCGCCCGGGACTCCGACGGGTCTGATCGCCACGGCCCTTTCCAGTGAGAAGATCGCGCTGGACTGGACCTACGGCGGGAGCGACGCCGAACTCCTGGGCGGCTTCAACGTCTACCGCAGCGAGGTCTCGGGTGGTCCGTACACACTGGTGGGGAACACCAGCCCGTCGACGATGACCTACGAGGATACCGAATTGACGGCGGGCAGCACCTACTACTACCGGGTCGCGGCCGTGAACGACGGCGGGGAGTCCAGCGAGTCGAACACCGCCAACGCCACCACCAAGGCCCTCACCCTCGCCGCCCCCACCGGCCTGGTCGCCGTACAGCAGACGGACAACAGCATCGACCTCGGCTGGACGGACAACGCGACCGGCGAGACCGGCTACGTCGTGATGCAGAAATTCGAGGGGGAGGGAGGCTTCACTGTAATCGCCACCCTGCCCGCAAGCGCGACGGAGTACACGGTACCCTACCATCTGGTCAGCGATGGCCGGATCGAGTACCAGGTCAAGGCCGTGAGCGACACGTCCGAGTCGGAACCTGACACGGCGGTGCTGGAGTACGCCGTGCTCAAGGAGTACAACATCTTCCTACCCCTGACGCTGCGACAGTAACTGTCTTCGAGGCCCGGTACGTAGGACAATGTACGAAGCCCGCGTACCGGGCCCTTTCCTAGCTGTGACAAGCTACCCACCCTCTAACACCCTCGTGACTGGCGAAGTCACACCTTCTGAGGTAAGATCCCCCTCAGTACAATCCGGGGGGAGGTAATCTCTATGGAAATCGTGCAGGTCGAGACGGCGGAGCAGCTGCAGGCCGTCCGCGAGCTCTACCTCGAATACTACCACTTCATCCTGCAGACCTACGGCGTGGACATGGGCCACGACTATTTCCAAGCTGAGATGGCTGCGCTGCCCGGAGCCTACGCACCCCCTAACGGGCGCCTGCTGCTGGCGCAGGAGGAGGGGGAGGCGGCAGGCTGTGCCGGACTGCGCCGGGTGACGCAGGAGCGGGCGGAGCTGAAGCGTCTCTACGTGCGTCCGGAGTTCCGGGGGCGGGGCGTGGGGCGTGCGTTGGTCACGGCGCTCATCGACGCGGCGAGGGAGATGGGCTACCGGTGGGTCCAGGTGCACACGGCGGAGTTCCTCACGGAGGCCTTGCAGCTCTACCACGGTCTGGGCTTCAGGGAGATCCCACCCACGACGGATGACGAAGCGGTAGAAATCTTTTTGGAGCTATACTTGGGGTACTATTGACATCACTTTTCAAAGGAACCCTCCGCTCGGAATGACGCTGCAAAAGTGGTAGACA